>NZ_BOMI01000108.1 GCF_016862115.1 Paractinoplanes deccanensis | reverse complement strand
AACGCGACCAGGCGGCCCGCGAACGCGACCAGGCGGCCGACCGGCGCGAGGCGAAGATGGATCAGCGGGAGATCGACGGCGAGCTCGCTCACTGGAACGCGCCACCGAACAGCTGAGCCCGCAGCCCGGCTACACGTCAGGTCGGCCCATCGCGGTGCACCCACCCGGGTGGGGCGCTGAGAGCTCCCGCACCGCACGGCCGTCCCGCTCAGTTCTCCTGCCACCACCGGGCCAGGGTGCTGGTGGCCGGGTCCTCGGAGTCGGCGAGGGCGGCCCACGGGTCGGCGCCGGGCGGCAGCTGCTCGCCGACGTACTCGGCCAGCTCCTGCGGGCTCACCGGGTCGGCCGGGGCGGTGAGCGCCTCGGCGGGCACGACGCCGAGGCTGCCGGTGTCGATCCACGGGAAGCCGTCGACCGGTTCGGGCAGGTCGCCGACGTCGACCTGGGGCGGAAACACGTCGACCGGGTCGGCGTCGGCGGCCAGGTCGGTGTGCTCCTCGGCCGGGGCCTCGGGTTCCGGCGGCTCGTGGTGGTCATCGAGGACGGGCGGTTCCTCGTACGGGTGGTGGTCGTCCTCGTCGTACGACAACAGGTGGTCCTCGAAGGGGGCCGGCTCCTGATGCTCGGGCAGCGGGTGCTCGTCGTAGAACCCGAAGTCCTCGTGGTCGCCGAAGTCGTGGTGATCCGTCATCGGTCCTCCTCGTCGTGGGGGACGGGCGTCAGTGCCCGGGCCCGGACAAGCACAGCGTCGGCGGCGCGCAGTCTCGCGCGTACCGTGTCGAGCTCCTGTTGTGCGGCGGCACGCCGCTTGGCGCGCCCGGCCGCGTCCTCCGCGGCCGCCGCGTCGATCTCCGCGAGCTGGGCGTCCAGGTCGCGCAGCCTCTTCTCGACGGCGTCGTCGACGGCCACCGACAGCGCGTACTGCAGGTCGGTGAACCGGTTGGCGATCTCGTCGGCCAGCGCGGCGCGGGCCTCGCCGAGCACGTCGCGCAGCCAGATCCGGGCCTGCTGGCGGTCCTGCTGCACGCGGCGGCGGTACAGCACGTAGCCGCCGGCGGCCAGGCCCAGCCCGATGCCGGCGACCGGCACGAGCAGCCCGCCCGCCGCGAAGACCGACACGCCGAGGATGGCGCCGCGGCCGGCCATGAACGCGATCCCGCCGGCGGACAGGGCGATCAGCAGGTTGTCGGCGGAGCCGTCGCGCGGCGGGGCCGCGTCCATCGCGTGCCGCAGTGACGCGTTGAGCTGCCCGAGCATGGCCGCGCGTTCGGCGGAGTCGAAGACCGACGCGAGGACACGGTCGCCGACCTGCGCGAAGGTCTCTTCGAGGCGCTGCGACAGCTGGACGGACAGCGCCTGCAACTCGGCGTCGAGCGCCTCGGGCAGCCGGGCCAGCGCGTCCCCGCGGCCGGCGTCGATGCGGGTGGAGAACTGCTGTTGCAGGGCGGCGATGCGGGTGCGCAGGTGCCCGACGGTCTCCACGCGGGCGCGCTGGGTCTCGGTGGACAGCAGCAGCGTCCACTGGCGTGACTCGGTGCGCTTGCGGGCCGCGAGGGCGGCCCGTTCGGCGCGGACCTGCGCGGTGCGGGCCGGGTCGGCGTCCGCGGCGCGCACGCGGCCGGTGGCGGTTTCCTGCAGCCGTACGAGCTCCGCGCGCGCCGCCCGCAGCACGTTGGCCAGTTGCAGCTGGTGGCCGCGGCCGGCGAGCTCGACGAGAGCGTGCTGCAGCTCGGCGATGTGCGACGCCTGCACCAGGCCGGCCTGCTCGCCCGGTCCCGCGTGCACGGCCAGCTCCGCGAGGGCCGACGACACCGGGAACCAGGGCGCGTCGCCGAAGCGGGGCGCGTGCGCGCGCAGCAGCGCCTGGTTGTCCTCGGCGATGCGCCGCCACCCCCCGAACACGTCGATCTTGGTGAGCGCGAAGATCACCGCGTCGACGCGCTCGCTCGCGGCGACCAGGAAGTCGAGCTCGGGACGCGACAGCGGCGCCGACGCGTCGGCGACGAACATCAGCGCCGTGGCCTTCTCGACCGCCGCGAGCGCCACGGTGGCGTGCGCGGGGTCGAGGCCGCCGACGCCCGGGGTGTCGAGCAGGCTGACGTAGCGCAGCAGCGGCGCGGGATGGGCCACCTCGATGCGCCGGGCCCGCTGCGCGCCGGTCGCCCACGCGCTCAGGTCGTCGACGGCGATCGGCTCGGCGGCGCCGGGCAGCCACGCCCTCGCCGCGAACTCGCCGGGCACGAACTGCAGGTAGGTGGCGGTGGCCACCGCGGCGTCCACGGGCGACAGGCCGGGCACCCCGAGCAGCGCGTTGATCAGCGAGCTCTTGCCGCGCTTGGTCTCGCCGACGACGACCACCTGCGGGCGGGTGAGCCGCACGCGGCGCAGCTCGGCCAGCTCGGCGCCGGCGTCGGGGTCCTGGCCGCGCACGTAGGCGAGGGTGTCGCGCACCGCGGCGTCCAGGACGCCGGTCAGGTCGGCGGTCACGGGCGGGCCCCTTCCGCGCGGGCCTGCTGGGCCAGCAGGTGGAAGCCGCGGTGCGCGACCTGCGCGACCCGCGACTGGGCCGGCCCGGCGCCCGCGACCGCGTACACCCGCCACCGGTTCGCCGCCGCCACCGCCGCGGCGGCCAGTTCGTCGGTGCCCGCCTCGGGCAGCCGCAGGATCCAGCGGGGGTCCTGCGACGTGGCCAGCCGGGTCAGTTCCTGTTCCCACTCCACCGGCAGCGGCACCGCGCCCGTGGCCACCCGCTGCGCCGCGTCGAGCAGCCGCAGCCGGTGGTAGGCGGGGTCGCGCAGCAGCCGCTCCACCGCGTCGCGCAGGGTCTCGCGGTCGCGGGCGTCGCGGGTGTGCCCGGCGAGACGCTCGAGCCGCGACAGCGCCCAGCCGGCCTTGATCGCGTCGGAGCGCCAGCGGAACGTCTCTTCGAGGGTGTGCCGCAGCCGCGCGAAGCCGGACACGGCCACCAGCCGGCGCACCAGCTCACCGGTGGGCAGCCGCGGCTCGGCGGCCAGCTGCGCCAGGGCGAACCCGATGCCGTACAGGTCGAGCAGCCCCAGCAGCCGCTCGCGGTGGTCGGCGGGCACGGGCGCCTCCCTCGTGCGGAACAGGTCGGCCGAGGCCAGCAGCAGGCGCACCTCGCCGGCCGGCAGCGCGGCCAGGCGCAGCAGCGCGTCGCGGTCCGCGCCGGTGAGCCGGCCCGCCTCGGCGGTCTCGGCCAGCAGCCCCACCACCGGCACGACATCGGACACGGTACGGGCGAGCAGCCCGGCCTGCTGCGCGGCGAGCGGCTCGGCCACCGGCCACGGATCGCCGGCCCCGCCGACCAGCGTGTCGACCTTGCCGAACACCCCGAGCGCGTTGATCGGGCTCGACGACAGCCGCGCCGAGGCGTCCCGGAAGGCCTCCAGCGCCTGGACGTCGTCCGCGCGCACCGCCTGGGTGAACACGTACACCACGGCCTCGGCGGCGGCGACCTCGGACGCGGAGTCGGCGTCGATGTCCGCGTCGAACGGGGCCGTGCCGACCGCCTCGGCCGCCCGGTCGCTGACCACCGTGTCGGTCGAGGCCAGCCCGGGCGTGTCGACGACCGTCAGCTCGCGCAGCTTCTCGCTGGTCAACGTCACGTCGACGTACGCGACCCGGGCCAGCGGCACGCCGAGGCGCTGCGGGATCATCCCGTCGTCGTCCAGCGGCAGGCTGCGCCGCTGCCCGTCGCGGCACACCACGTCGACCCGGTCGGCCGGCCCGTACCGGAACCGGGTGACCACCCGCGTGCACTCGCCGACCGCCGTCGGCGCCACCCGCCGGCCGATCAGCGCGTTGACGAGTGTCGACTTTCCGGCTTTCAGCCGGCCGGCGATCGCGACCCGCAGCGGCTCGCCGAGACGATCGTGGATCTGTCTGACCTGGTTACCGGCCTCGGGGCCGACACGACCCCCCAATTGATCACACAGCGTCGCTACGCTGGCGCTGAGCGGGCCGCTCACCGCGACTCGTCAGCCGGGCACACTGTCGGCGAGAATGTGCAGACCACGGCCGTCCTTCCCCATTGTTTCGCGCGAGGGCGGGCGCGCTGGGGCACCCGCCGCAGGCACCAGCCTACGGACAGCGTCCCGGCGCGGGATCCCGTGTTCGTGCCAGGCACCAGCCGACGAGGAGGGGAGGAGGTCAGGTGGCGGAAGCGCTGCACTCGGCCGCCGCCATGCTGCAACGCCCTGGTCTTGTCGTGCTGACCGGCCCACCCGGCTGCGGGCGCACCACGCTGCTGCGCCGGCTGGCCACCGCCGGGCCCGTGCACGCCGGCGGCGGGCTGGCGATGCTGCAGACCGTGCCCGCGCTGGCCCTGTCGCGCGCCGTGCGCGCCAAGCTGCCCACCCACGACATCCACCTGCTCGCCGAGGCCGTGCGCTCCCGCGTCCGCGGCGGCCTGCTCGTCATCGACGATCTTCACTACGTTGATCCGGCGACCCTCGCGGCGCTGCCGCTGCTCGCCGCCCACTGCCGCGTGCTGGCGGCCCTGCGCACGCCGCACCGGCTGCCCCCGGCCACCGAGGCCGCCCTGCGCGCCGCCGCGACCGCGTGGATCCCCGTGCCGCCGCTGACCGCCGCCGAGGCCCACGACCTGGCCCGGCGCACCGCCCCCCAGCTCGACGACACCGCCCTGACCGCGGTCGCCGAACGCGCCGGCGGCAACCCCCTGGCGGTGACCGCCCTGGCCCGCAACGCGGCGTCGGAGTCGCGCCCGGCGGCAGGCGCGCGCCCGGCCGGCGCCGAGATCGACCAGGTGGCGTACGCGATCGCGACCGCCCTCGCCGACCTGCCCCGCCCCGCCCGCACGGCCCTGGCGGCGCTCGGCCTGCTCGGCCGGCCGGCCCCCGCGGGCCTGCTCGGCGCGGGCGCCACCGACCTGCAAGCGGCCGGGCTCGTGGTGCCCGACCAGGACGGCGGCCTGCTGCCCGTGTCGACCTACGTGGCCGAGACCGCGGCGGGCCTGCTCGACAGCGCGGCCCGCGTCGACCTGCACACCCGCCTCGCCGACCTGACCCCACCCGCCGAAGCGGCCCGCCACCTGGCCGCCGCCGGTGACCTGCCGGGCGCGCACCGGCGCGCCCTCGCCGCCGCCGACCAGGCCGCCGGCGGCGACCGGGCGGCGCTGCTGCTGTTCGCCTGCGAGCTCGCCGTGCCGGTCGACCCGCGGGTCCGGCTGGCCGCCGCCGACGCCCTGCTCGCCGCGGGCCGGCCCGCGGCGGCCGCCCGGGTGCTGTCCGCCGCCCGCGGCTCCGGCGGCCTGGTCATCTCCAGCGCTGCGGGGCCGGCCGCTGCTCAGGGTGGCGCCGAGATCGGGCAGTCTGACGCCGCCCGCGTGCTGGCGGCCGAGCTCGACTTCCCCTCGCGGGGCACCCAGGCCAGCCCCGCGAGCCCGCTCGCCCTGGAGATCGACGTCCTGCTCGGTGAGGCGCTGCTGCAAGCCGGCGAACCGGCGGCGGCCCGCGCCGCCGTGCGGTCCGTGCCCGACGCCGCGGCCGCTCCCGTGGTGGCCGGCCGCGACCGGGTGCTGCTGCTCGCCGAGCTGGCCACCGACCCGCCCGCCGCCCGCGACCTCGCCGACAAGATCGCCGCCCGGCACCCGGCCCCGGCACCCGGCGTCGCCGCCGCCCTGGCCGCCGTGCAGGCCCATTTCCGCACGCCTGGCTGGGACGCCGCGCTGGCCGCGGCCGCCACCTCGGCGGCCGACCCGCTGATCTCCCGCTGGTCCGCGTGGCTGCTGGTCGAGCGGCTCGCCGCCGACGGCCGCCTGACCGAGTCCGCCGCGGTGGCCCTGCGCGCGGCCCGCGACTGCGCCGCCGACCTGGCCTACGGCTGGCAGACCCGCTTCGCCGCGGCCGCCGACTGGGCCCTCGCCCTGCACGGCCCCGCCACCGACCCCGCCACGACGGACCCGGCCGCGGCCCTGCACCGTCCCGCCGCCCGCCCGGCTTCGGCTTCTGCCGCCCCCACACGGCGGGAGGGACGATCGGCCACGCCGGCGTCGGCAGCCCACCCGCTGCCAGGTCCCGGGCAACGGGGCGTCCCGCTGTGGGCCCCCAGCCCTCTCTCGGCCACAGGCTCCCAGCCCCCGGTTCCGGAGACCGGACAGCCGCACGGGACCGCCGCTGACAGCGTCACCCCGCCCACTGGCGACACTCCGGGTGAGAATCCGCAAGGGCTGGGCCATCTGCGGCCTGGTGGCATCTACGGCACTACCGCGTCGCGTGGCCCGGCCCAGGCAGCCGCTGACCGTGGGGCCGCCGAGTCCGCGGCTTCCGGGCGCGCGGGCGCCGTACCCCCGAACGATGACGTGATCGCCGAGCTGTGGGACGGCGTCGACGGGGTGCTGCGCCGCGCCGCCAACCTGACCGATCGGGCGCTGCCCGACGAGGCTCGCGGGTATGCGACCGCCGCGACCGCTCTGATCGAGGCGGACACCGGTCTGCTCGCCGCCGCGCGGGCTCATCTGGACGGTGGGCCGGCTCATCCGGCCACGTCGTGGGTGGCGCAGGAGACCGCCTGGCTCGACGGGCAGCCCGACCGTGCCGTGCTCCCGGGTGGTGCGGACGACAGCGGCCTGCTCGCGGGGCTGCATGCGATCACCGCGCGGTGGGCGTCGCACGATCTCGGCGCGGACCCGGCCGCGGCCATGCCGGCGGGGTTGCCGGCGGCGGCGCGGCGCACGCTGACCGCGTGGGCCACCGGGACCGGCTTCACCGCCGCGGCGGACGGGTGGCGGCCGGTCGCGTTGCGCGAGCGGATCCGCTGCCTGCTGGCCGCCGGGCTGACCGACACCGACGCGGCGCGGGCCGTGGACGCCCTGCTGACCGCGGAGAAGCTCGCCGACGCGGCCGGGCTGACCGTGCTCGCCGGGCGGGCGCGGCGGGGCCTGCGGCGGCACAACGTGCACCGCGACACCCGCAGCCCTCGCTCCGGTGATCAGCTGACCCGCCGCGAGACCGACGTGCTGCGCCTGGTCGCGGCGGGGGAGCCGACCCGCCGCATCGCCGGGCAGCTGGGCATCTCCGCGGAGACCGTCGACACCCACATCCGCGCCGGCATGCGCAAGCTCGGCGCTCGTACCCGTACGGAAGCAGCTGCTCTCGCCTTCGCCAACCCCGCACGTCCCGACACGTCTGACACGCTGAAGGATGGCCGGTGACCAGACAGACCGACGCCCCTCGCCACGTCGTCGCCACCGCCGGCGACGCCGACACCGTGCTGCGCCGGCTCACCCGTGACGGCTGGGTGGCCCGCGACGGCTTCGCCCTGACGGACCCCGGCTGGGACGTGACCACGACCCGCCTGGTCCTGCACGGCCGCATCGGCGACGCCGACACCCTGCAGCTGGCCGTGCTGGCCGCCGCCCGCGGCGCGGGCATCGTCGCCGTCTGCGACGCCGAGTCCCCGCTGGGCCGTGCCCTCGTCGACGACCTGTCCCGTCTCGGCCCCGTGCAGCAGGGCGTCGCCGACCCGCCCCCGCCGGGCGGCAACGCGGTGGCCGACCTGGTGCCCGAGCAGCGTGCCCTGCTCGACCGTCTCGCCGCCGGCGACACGATCGCCGCCGCCGCGGCCGCCGAGTTCCTGAGCCTGCGCACCGCGAACCGCCGCATCGCCGAGGCCCGCGCCCTGTTCGGCGTGCGCACCACCCGCGAGGCCGTGCTGGCCTACCTGCGCCAGCGCGGCACGGCGCCACCACCGCGCTCGGCCCCGCCGCCCCGCTGAGCCCGCCGCCCGCACTTCCGGTTGCTCGGTCACGCTCGCCGGGACGATGCGGGCATGACCGAGCAACCGCCGGCGGATCACGGGGCCTGGTGGACCGTCTTCGGCGAGTCGTACCACTCGGCGCCCACCGGCTCGCCGCTCAGGTTCCAGCTCCACGACACCGTCGGGGTGATGCGCAGGTAGTGGCCGGGGCCGGTCAGACCGGTGCGCTCGATCGGGCCGGTGGCGTGGCCGTAGACGCGCACGCCGCGCGCCGCGAACGGCGTGAGCGAGATCAGGTCGTCGACGACCAGGGCGACCTCGGCGGCGCCGGCGGTCACGTTGCGGAACTTGCGGGTGCGCAGCACCGGCTCGCCGGGGCCACCCACCCAGAAGGAGGCGCCGTCGAACTCGAAGCTCACCGGGACCACGTCGGGCTGCCCGTGGGCGCCGACGGTGGCGAGGCGGGCCAGCGGCTGCGAGCGCAGGTAGGCGATCTCGTGCTCGGTGAAGGCCATGCCCCGCAGTCTAGATAGCCACCCCGGGGGATCAGCCGAAGGACATCAGCGCGCCCCGGTCGTCGAAGACGGCCGAACCCGCCCAGGCGACACTACGGGGATGTCTCTGTCCCAGGTGCGCTGGATCGGCGGTGCCAGCGGCGCCGGCAAGAGCACGATCGCCCGCGCCCTCGCCACGACGTACGGGCTGCGCCTGTACGACACCGACGCGATGATGGCCGAGCACGCCACGCGCAGCAGCGCCGCCGACGCGCCGCGGCTCGCCGAGTTCTCGGCGATGACCATGGACGAGCGGTGGGTCGACCGGTCCCCGCACGTCATGCTGGAGACCTTCCACTGGTACCGCGGTGAGGGCTTCGACCTGATCACCGAGGACCTGCGGCGGCTGCCCGCCACACCGGGGGTGATCGCCGAGGGGTTCCGGTTGCTTCCTCACCTCGTACGGCCTCATCTGCGCGACCCGGCACACGCCGTGTGGCTGCTGCCGACGCCCGAGTTCCGCCGGGCCGCGTTCGACAGCCGCGGCTCCACCTGGCACATCGCCGGGCGCACCAGCGACCCGCGGCGGGCCCTGGCGAACCTGCTCGAACGGGACCGGCTGTTCACCGAGCACCTGCGCGCCGAGACCGGCCGGCTCGGCCTGCACGCCATCACCGTCGAGCCCGGCATGACCGAACAGGAGCTCACCGCCGAGGTCGCGGACCGATTGAAGATCCACGCAGGTTGAAGATCTACAAAGTCCGGTAGGCGACAAAACCCGCTTGACCGCGGCGCTACGGTCTTTGCTCGGGAGAGCGTTTACCGTCACCGGGGGAGACAACGAGGGTGCGACCTGCCGACCGCGTGACCACCCACGAGTGGCCGCGCAGCGCCCGCCTCGACGCACCGCACGTGCTCGAGCGGATCGCCGACATCACCGGCGTACGCCTGCGCCTGGAAGGACCCGCCCCGGGCGGAGAGGTCGGCGCCGCCTACGTGCGCTGGCCCGACGGGCGCCGCTCCGTGCTCACCGAGGGCCGCTCCCGCACCGGCCCGCTGGTCGACAAGGCCCGCGCCGCCGGCGTGCCCACCGCCCGGCAGGAGCTCGCCGCCCACGTCGACGGCGCCCGCGTCATCGTGCAGCAACGCCTGCCCGGCGCCCCGCCCACGACCGTCGACACCGCCCTGGTCCACCAGATGATCGCCGTCAACGACCGGCTCGCCGGGCTGCTCGCCGCCGAACCCGCCCCACGCCCCACCGACCTCTACCTGACCGGCGACGGCCCCGGCTTCTGCCTGCACGAACCCCTCGCCCGGCACAGCGAGCGCACCGCCCGGCTGCTCGAGCGCATCCACGCCATCGGCGAACGCCACGCCGCCATGGTCGGCGACGACCTCGTCCACCTCGACTTCCACCCCGGCAACGTGCTCGTCGACGCGGGCCGGCTCACCGGCGTCATCGACTGGGACGGCGCCACCCGCGGCGACCGCCACTTCGACCTGGTCACCCTGCGCTTCATGCTGACCGGCCACGATCCCGGGCTCGTACGCCCGATCGACGCCCGCCTGAACGCCATCTCCGAGCGGCGCCGCCTCGCCTACTGGGCGCACATGAGCCTGCGCCTGGTCGACTGGTCGATCCGCCACCACGACGACGCCACCGTCACCCACTGGCTCGACGTCGCCGAGTCCGGCCTGCCCTAGGGCGCCACCGCGGCACGGATCATCGCCAGCTGCGGCCACTGGTCGAACACCTCCCCGAAGCCCCGCTCGCGCGCCAGCCGCTCCAGGTCACCGAAGAGCATCGACGGCCGCTCCGCCACCCGCGCGATCACAAAATCGGCCGTCCACGGATCCGGCAGCGGGTGGTGGTCCAGCTCCCAGCGCAAATACTTGTTGTACGGCCGCACCCGCCCGAACATCGCGAACAGCGCCTCCAGCAGCCACCCGGCCGCCTCCATCTCCTCCAGCCGCGCCAGGTCCACCCGAGCGTCGCGCCGGTTCTTCACCGCCCGGTACACGAAGTTCACATACCCGTCGAGCTGCTCACGCGCCAGCACGCCGGCCTCCGCGGCGCTCAACGACCCCTGCCGGCGCACCAGCTCCGCGATCCGCCCGTCGAGCCGATCCAGCAAGACCCTCGCCCCGCGGTACGCGTACCGCTGCCACCGATCCGACACGTCCGCCAGCTGCTGCACCGACAACACGGCCAGGTCCAGCCCCGGCACCACCGACGCCGGCCGCCACACCACCGGCACCCCCGTGATCACGTACGCGTCGACGTCCGACCGTGCCGTCGCCATGCCCCGCGCGTGCGACCCGGTCAGCACCAGCCCCGCCACCCCCGGATCGTCACGAACCTCGTCCATCAGCCCGGCAAGCACCTGAGTCATGGCCGCAGTATCACCGCCCGACCCGGCCGGCGCCTCCCGTCAGCCCACCGCCCGAACCGGCCCGCCGTCCCCGTTTCCGCAGGCCGAGCGCGGTGCACCCGGCACCCGGTTCCCCCGTTCGCGGGAGTGGAATGATCCGTCCTGCGAGCGTGTGGTTGACCTCTCCCGCACTTCATGTTCGAGGATCCTGCGTGGCGCCGGCGAGCGAACGGAGCAGGCGAATGCGCGTAGTACGGGCGATGGGGTTCGGTGGCCCCGAGTTGTTGGTTCCCGGTGAGGCCCCGGACCCGGTTGCCGGACCCGGCCAGGTCGTCGTCGAGGTGGCGGTGGCGAGCACGACCTTCGTGGAGACCCAGATCCGGCGGGGAGTGGACCCGTGGCACGCACGACCCCCCTTGCCCTATGTGCCCGGTGGCCTGGTGGCCGGGACGGTGATCTCGACCGGGCAGGGGGTTGACCCGGCCTGGCTGGGCCGGCGAGTCGTCGCCGGTACAGGCGAGACCGGCGGCTTCGCCGACTGGTGCAGCTGTGTCTCGCCGCGGGCGCCGACGTGATCGGCGCGGCCCGCGGCCCGAGCAAGGGGCATCTGGTCCGGCAGCTCGGCGCCGGCGCCGTGGTCGACTACGCCGAACCGGACTGGACCGAACGGGTGCTCGACGCAACCGGTCACGCCGGGCCGAATGTCGTCTTCGACGGCGTCGGCGGTCGGATCGGCAGGGCCGCGTTCGAGGCGACAGCCCGCGGCGGCCGATCCTCGATCCACGGCGCCTCCAGCGGAGAGGTCACCCGCATCGAAGCGGCGGAAGCCCAGGAACGAGACGTGCAGGTGATCGGCATTGAGCAGCTGTTCGACTTCCCCGCACACGTGCGACGGTGGGCAACACAAATCATGGCGCACGCCGCAACCGGGTCCCTCCGCCCGGTAATAGGGCAAACCTTCCCGCTGGAGCGGGCCGCCGACGCCCACAGAGCGGTCGAGAACCGCACTGCCCTCGGCAAGACCCTGCTCCTGCTGTGACGTCAGCACCTCTGCCTGATCGAGGTCCGCGTAGCGCACCAGCGGCGAAACCGGGCGGTGCCGGCGCGGGGGAGAAGGGCTCGACGCGCACACAGTTCGACCACGACCGCCGGCGGGACGTCGCGAGGACGGCCGGGGCGAGCGGCGAGCGGCAGCGTGCGATCATAGGCGGCCTGATGGACAGCTCACCCCCGCGAACGCCCTTCATGTGGCGCTTCATGCTCGTGCTCGCGCGCATCGTCGTCGCTCCGCTGTGCCGGCTGCGTGTCAGCGGCACCGTGCCCGCCGAGCTGCGCGGCCGGCCGCTGATCCTGGCGGCCAACCATGTGAGCCCGTTCGACCCGATCGTGATGACCGCCGCCTGCCACAAGGCCCGCATCGCGCCGCGCATCCTCGCCACCGGCGGGATCTTCGACGCGCCAATCGCCGGGGCCGCCATGCGCGCCGCCGGGCACATCCGCGTCGACCGCAACACCGCCCACGTCGCCGACGCGCTGCCCGCCGCCGCCCAGGCCCTGCGCGACGGCGCCATGGTGCTCGTCTACCCGGAAGGCCGCATCGGCCTCGACCCGTGGATGTGGCCCGAACGCGGCAAGACCGGCGTCGCCCGCATGGCCGCCCTGGCCGGCGCCCCCGTGCTGCCCGTCGCCCAATGGGGCGCCCACGCCGTGCTGCCCTACGAAACCCCCAAGCGTCTGCTGCCCTCCCTGCTGCGCGCCCTGCGCCGCCGTCCCGTCGTGCACGTGCGCTTCGGCGACGCCCCCGTCGACCTGACCGGCGTCACCGGCACCGCCGGCGCCCAGGCCATGCAGGCCACCCGCCTGATCATGGACGGCATCCACGACACCCTCGCCGCCCTGCGCCCCGGCGAGATGGAAACCCCGCACCACATCGACAGGACCCGCCCACCGGACCTGTCCCGCGTCCGCCCGCGCCGCCCCGCCGGCAACCCCATCAGCCGCCCCTGACCCGCCCGGACAGGCACCCGTCCGTGCCCTCGATGCGGCAAGAGGGCCTCAGCCCGCCTCGCCCAGCTCCGCGAGCCGCGCCTCCACCTCGGCCAGCTCGGCACGCAACCGCTGCGCCTGCGCCTCCGCCTCGGCACGCTCGGCGGCCATGATCTGCTCCACGGCCTCCTGCACGCCGGGCACGTCGACCAGCGCCACCATGCGCAGCGCCTCGGCCGGGCGGACCACGTACGGCTTCGCGAGCGCCTTGGCACCCTGGTTGGCCGCCACCGTCCACTCGCCCTCGGCGTAGGCCAGCGTGACCGTCAGCCCCGGCGCCGGTTTCGCCTTGGCCGAGCGCCCGGCCGCCTTGCGCGGCGCCGTACCCTCGTCGGCGTTCTTGCGTGGTGCAGCCACCTCGTCCCCACCCTTTCGCGGCGCGGGCGCGCCCGTCTGATCGTCGCCGCCCGACCGCTGCACCGGCGGCACCACCGGCTGATCGAGCACGAAAGCGGGACCCGGCGGCACCACCGGCTCCGGCACCGCGGGCGCCGGAGCCGCCTTGCGGGCCGTCGCCCCGCGCGGCGCCACCCGCAGATCACCGGGGGAGAAGGGCAACTCGTCCTTGCCGAAACGCACCATCACAAACTCGTCGGACTCCGCCGGATCACCCAGGCTCACCACCTGGCCGATCTGACCCGCGATCTGCCCCGCCGCGTCGGTGAACTGCACCCGCGGCTTGCGCCCGGCGGCCAGACCGTCGCGGATCGCCTCCAGATCACCGTCGCTCAGCCCCCGGCCACTCGCCTGCGCCACCGCCGCCATCTCGACCCACCCCACCTCTTCGAACGTTTGTTTGAACAGTTCTATCAGGCCCCTCCGACACTTTTCGGGGAGGGCGAGCCCGGCAGGGGAGAGGGCAGCCGAGCCGTCACGCAATACTCCCGGCCCACCGGATCACGCAGCGTCGTCCACTGGCCCGGCACCCGCCGCACCACCGCCGCGCCCAACGCCACATGCCGCGCCACCTCCGCGTCCACATCGACGCACGCCAGATCCACATGCAAGCCCGCCACCGGCGACCCGACCCGCTGCACCAGCAACTTCAACGGCATCCCCGCACCACGTTCCAGATGCTCGAACTCCGGCAGATCCGACGGCCGCCGCTCCCAGCCCGTCAGCGCCCGCCAGAAGCGGATCTCCACCTCGAACGCCGCCACCGGCACGTCCACACACAACTGATCCACCACACTGCCGCCCGGCACCGGCCGACGCGCCTCCCCATGCCACGGCACCAGGCAGAACACCACCCCCGCCGGCGACCGCAGAATCACCAGCTCACCGTCGTCCGACACCACCGACGCCCCGCACCCCACCGCCAGCGCCGCCGCCTCAGGCACCGACTCCACATGCAAATCCAGATGGGTACGCGGCGCCGCGCCCGCCAGCACCTGCACCCGCAGATACGCGTCACCGTCCGGCGGCACCAACGTCGCGAACTCCCCGCCCGCCCCACGCCGCGGCGACAACGACCACCCGGTCACCGCCACCCAGAACGACTCCGCCGCCCGCGACGGCGAATCCAGGAACCCCGTCACCCACCGCACCCCGATCACAGCGGGAACAATACGGCCATGACCGACGCCGCAGACTTCGACGCCCTCTACACCGCCGCCACCAAACCACCCTGGGAGATAGGCGCACCCCAACCCGCCCTCGCCGAACTGCTCGACACCGGCATCCGCGGCCCCAAGGTCCTCGACCTCGGCTGCGGCACCGGCGACCTCGCCCTGGCCCTCGCCCGCCGCGGCCACCACGTCACCGGCGTCGACGTCTCCCACACCGCCGTCGACACCGCCCGCGCCAAAGCCACCGCCGCCGGACTCGACATCCACTTCGACGTCCAGGACGCCACCACCCTCACCCTGACGTCCGGGCCCTTCGACACCCTCATCGACAGCGGCCTGCTGCACAACCTGCACCGCCGCGGCGGCACCCGCGCCACCGACTACCTCCGCCGGCTGCCCGAGCTCGCCGCACCCGGCGCCACCGTCCTCGTGCTCGCCATCTCCCACGAACCCGGCCAGGACTGGGGACTCACCCCCGACTACCTCAACGCCGCCTTCGCCGAACCCACCTGGACCGGCACCCACATCACCCGCACCCGCATCCACGCCGACGTCGACAACCAGCAGCTGCTCCTGCCCGGCCTGCTCCTGCGCACCACCAAAGCCTGATCACGCCGGCGGCCACCACACCGGACCCTCCGGCGCATCGCGCACGAACACCAGCGCGTCCAGCCCCGCCACCTGCGCCGGATCCAAGGGGGAGTAGCCGAACCACCCCGAGCTGCGCGGCACCACCTCACCCGCCGCGGCCACCAACCCACGAGCATCCACAAGACAACGGCCGCGCTGCACCCCGTACAAGATGCCCTCGAAGGTGTTGGGCTCGGGAACCCGCACCCCACGATGCCCGATCGTGCCGAGCGCCATCGGCACGAACGCGTAGTCACCACCCAGCCGCGCCGCCACGATCGACCCCGCACCCCACCACAGGCCCCCGCTCCGCCAGCGCCATCAGGTTCGCGGCCATCAACGACGACCGCACCCCTCCAGAAGTGATACCGCAACAACCCCACCGCTGTACGCGCGTACAACCAACCCCGATCCCGCTCCTCCCGCGGCAGCTCCGGCGTCCGCGACTCCAGCAACGCCACCAGCTCGTCCGCCACCACCCGCAACTCCCGCGCCCGCGCCGAGCGGCCCACCGACCGCGACGGATCCCGCATCGCCGCCGGCTCCGCCCACCGCTCGTCCGCACCCGACAGCCGATCCAGCACCTCCCACGGCCCCGCATCACGCAGATACCCGTGCAACCCGAGCAGCGCCTGCCGCGGACTCGGCGCCGACACCGTCTCCCACGGCCCGTCGAACCCCGCGAACCGCACCCGCTGCGCCACCGGCCGGCCCTCGTTGTACGCCCGCATCCACCGCACCAGCTCACGATTCGCCGCCGACGCCCCGAACCCGTGACTGAACCCGCGCGCCATCGGCTGGGCCTGGGCAGTCGTACCCCGCCACCAGGACGAGCCGATCCGCTACGTCGGGGCACTCTGGACCGCCCGCACCGCCGGCCGCGCCTCCATCGGCTACTGGACAGCGCCGACCGCCCGCCGCACCGGCCATACGTCCGACGCCGTCACCACGACCGCCGACTGGCTGCTCACCGACGGCGGTGTCGCCCGGCTGGAGGCCTACATCGAGCCCTGGAACGTCGGGTCCCAGCGGGTGGCCTCGAAGGCCGGCTTCACCCGGGAGGGGCTCATAAGATCGTTCGCCCCGATCGGTGGGGAGCGGCGGGACGCCTATCTGTACGCCCGCATCGCCGACGGGACAAGTCGGACAGGGGAGTAGCGCGCGCCCCGACAACGCGCTGCCGCCGCGCTCGGGTGATCGCCGACCGTGGACCCCGGACAGCCGTCAGCCGTGCACGCCGGTAGTCCGAGAGCTCCGAACGCGCATTTCCCGCGACCCTCGCCAGGCGCTGCGACGGATCGGAAATCCGCGCTTACCGGCACCCAAGCTATCGACGATATTCCAGGTCGATAATCTATCTTATGTTAAGTAGCGTGCTTGCGGAGGTAGGCCGCACACCCCTCCAGTGCCGCCGGGCTCTCTCCGGCCAAGCCGATGATTCGGTTGACACGTGACAGTGATCTACCTGCAACGCGAACGCGGGCGTTGTTGAGCCGTCTGCGCGTGGTCTGCCAACGCGCGAGACCTGAATCTGGTCTTCGGGAGTCCCGCACGCTGCGCATCGGTATTTCTGGTCAGCTCGCAAGGCGTCGTACTCTTCCGGCCGAAGACGGTAGAGCCTCCAAAGATTCATTCGCCGAACCGCCATGGGGTCGGCCGAGCGTCGCCTTCGCTGGGCCTCCGCGTACACCTTGCGCCGACATTGGAGGCAGAGCGGATCCGTCGCGCTCGCCTGCCAGCCGAACTCTGAGCGTGGTTTGGACTGCCCACACCCGCGCTTCCCCGAACAAATTCGCGTCTGAATGTTCGGCAAGGGCCCATCGGCAGCGTTGTGTGTTGGCATGAGCCTGATCCTCCAGCAGCCATGCAGGCTTCGGTGACCCCTTGAGTGTTGCCAACTTGATTGAGCCTCGTGCCGCCGCGCTTGCCCTTAGGAACCAACAATCCTGCATAATATTCCTTATGCAGGACGATAAAGACTTTCCGGTCACCGAGCTCATAACCGACTTCCTAGCCGCCCGAGCCGTCCGCAAGCCCTCCACCCACACCCTGCAGGCCTACCAGCGAGACCTCACCTCGATCATCGCGCTGATCCGCGACCCGGGCGAGCAGCCAGTAACTCTGAGTGACCTCTCCCCTCGTTCCCTGCGGATCGCGTTCGCGCGGTTCGCTTCCGAGCGCGCCCCCGCCTCCGTGGCCCGGGCCTGGTCGTCCTGGAACGCCTTCTTCACCTTCTTGGTGACCGAGCAGGTCGTGGCCGGCAATCCCATGTCGGCCGTGGACAAGCCGAAACTGCCGCCCCACTCCCCTAAGCCGTTGCGTGGTGAGGACACGCCGGAGCGGTTGCTCGACGCGGTGAGCAGGGCCGATGAGCGGCAGCGGGATCCGTGGCCGGAGCGTGATCTCGTGGTTCTGGCGCTGGCCTTGTGTGCGGGTTTGCGGTTGTCGGAGTTGTTGGCGTTGCGGATCGGGTCGGTTCTGGGGCGTCCCGGTGAGCGGTGGGTGGAGGTGGCGGGTAAGGGTGGGCGGCCGCGCAGTGTGCCGATCGAGCCGGAGTTGGAGGCGGTGGTGGATCGGTATGTGGGGTCGCGGCGGCAGCGGTTCGGGCGGGCGGACGCGGATGAGCCGATGTTGGTGGATCGGCGTGGGGAGCCGTTGAAGCGGGGTGGGCTGCAGTATCTGGTGCAGTCGTGTTATCGGCGGGCGGGGATTCATGATCGGGTGCCGCGGGGTGCGCAGTTGCATGCGTTGCGGCATACGTTCGCGACGCGGTTGGCGGAGGACGGGGCGAACGCGTCGGAGATCATGCGGTTGCTGGGGCATGCGTCGTTGGCGACGTCGCAGAACTACATCGAGGTGACGGCGGGGCAGCAGCGCGCGGCGGTGCGGGCGAATCGCACCAACCGCGCGCTGCGGGGTCTGTCCTAGGGGAACGGCTCAGGCGAGGCTGAGCTTGACGTCGACGTTGCCGCGGGTGGCGTTGGAGTAGGGGCACATCTGGTGTGCGGCGTCGAGCAGGGTGCGGGCCTGGTCCTCGGGGAGGCCGGGGATCTCGGCTTCGATGGTGACGTCGAGGACGTAGCCGGGGCCGTCGGCCTTGGGGCCCACGCCGACGTCGATGGTGATGGCGGTGTCGGTGAGGGTGATTTTCTGGGCGCGGGCGACGGCTTTGAGGGCGCTGTGGAAGCAGGCGGCGTAGCCGGCGGCGAACAGCTGCTCGGGGTTGGTGAGGGCGCCGCCGGGGCCGCCCATCTCCTTGGGGACGGCGAGGTCGAAGTCGAGGACGCCGTCGCTGGAGCGGACGTGGCCGTTGCGGCCGTCGCCGGTGGCGGTGGCCGAGGCGGTGTAGATCGCCGGCATGCGGGTGGATCCCTTCTAGATGGTGGTGGTGACGGAGGCGCGGACTTTGCCGAGCAGGTGGTGCAGTTGGGCGAATTCGTCGTCGGTGAGGTCGACGGCGCAGGCGATGCGTTCGGGGACGTGGGCGGCTTGGTCGCGCAGGGCGGTGCCGCGGTCGGTGAGTCCGACGATGACGGTGCGTTCGTCGGTGGTGCCGCGCTCGCGGCGTACGAGGCCTTGGGTCTCGAGTCGTTTGAGCAGGGGTGAGAGGGTGCCGCTGTCGAGGTCGAGGATGGTGCCGAGGTCGCGGACGGTGATGTCGCCGCGTTGCCAGAGCACGCGCATGGCGAGGTATTGGGGGTAGGTCAGGCCCAGGGCGTCGAGGGCCGGCCGGTAGAGGCCGGTCATGGCGCGGCTGGCGGCGTAGAGCTGGAAGCAGACCATCTGCTCGAGTCCGGTGGGTTCGACCATGCGGAAAACGGTAGTGCGCAATTAAGTTGTGCGCAACTAGTAACGGTGGACACGCTGTGTGATCATCGGCGCGTGCCGGATATCCGTTTCGTACAGCTCTCCCCCGCCGCGCTGACCGCTCTGGTCGCCGGTGACCTGGCCGCGGCCAGCGCCGCCGCGGGGCAGCAGCTGAGTCAGTACCTGGTCGACGAGGCGTGGCTGTGGCGGGTGCGCCTGGAGGACATCGAGCGTGATCCGCGGGCGGCGGACTGGATCGCCCGGGCCGCTGTGGCCGAGCCGCAGGGTGTGGTGGTGGGGCACGGGGGTTTCCACGGGCCGCCGGACGCCGACGGGATCGTCGAGGTGGCGTACTCGGTGGCGCCGGAGCACCGCCGCAAGGGCTATGCCAAGGCGATGCTGCGGGCGCTGCTGGAGCGGGCCGACGCGGAGCCGGGGGTGACGGCTGTCCGGGCGAGCATCCGCCCGGACAACGTGGGCTCGAAGGCGACGATCGCCGGGTTCGGGTTCAAGAAGATCGGCGAGCAGTGGGATCCGGAGGACGGGCTGGAGGACGTCTACCTACGCCCGGTCCAGGTGCACGACCAGGGGTAGGTGGTCGGAGATGCCGGCGCGGGGTGTGGCGACCTGCACGACGCGGCCGAGGCCGTCGCCGCCGCGCGGGTCGGCGAGGATGTGGTCGAGCTGCGCGCGCGGCGAGAACGACGGGAAGGTGGCCGCGCGGGCCAGGGGCCGCCAGCCGGTGACGGCGCGCACCGGGCGTACCGGCATGTTGAGGTCGCCGAGCAGCACGCGGGGGCCGGGCAGGGTGCGCAGGGCGCGTACGGCGTGGCGCAGTTGCCGCAGGTTCCAGCCGGGCACGAACGACAGGTGGGTGGTGGCGACGGTCAGCGGCCCGTGCGGGGTGTCGAGGACGGCGGCGAGCAGGACGCGGGGTTCGTCCTTGAGCAGGCGCAGCCCGTTGTCGGGGTCGTAGAGCGGGGAGCGGATCGGGGCGCCGGGCAGGGCGGTGATCTGCCAGCGGGTGACCGGGTAGCGGCTGACCAGGGCGATGCCGTACAGGGGGTGGATGTTGTCGTCGTCGCTGCGCCAGGGCTGCCAGGTCTCCCCCGGTGTGCCGACGACGGCGGCGGCGAAGCGGTGCACGGTGGCGCCCATGGCCTCGGCGGCGACGGCGGTGAGGTCGAGCAGGCCGCTGCGGGGCTGGGCCTTGTCGACCTCCTGGAGGCCGAGGACGTCGGCGTCGAGCTGCGCGACGGCGGCGGCGACGCGTTCGGCGTGTACCGTCCCGTCGGACAGTGATCTGCCGTGCAAGAGGTTGAAGGTGGCCAGGCGCACGTGTACGAACCTAGCCAACGAGGAGGCGCCGGTGTTCATCAAGACGCTCTGCTGCTCGATGATGATCTTTATCGCACTGGCGGGTTTCGGGATCTGGTTGCAGCGCCGCCGCGGCCGATAATGCTGCGCATGAGTGATGATCTGATCGCCCGGCTGGAACAACAGGAACGTGACCTGGTCCTCACGCGGTTCGACAACGCCGACGCGTGGCGGCTCGGCTGCCTGCTGGTGGCGAAGGCGACCGAGCGGGAGCTGCCGGTGGCGATCGACATCCGGCGGGGCACGCAGCAGCTGTTCCACGCGGCGCTGCCGGGCAGTGTGGCCGACAACGACACGTGGATCGAGCGCAAGGTGCGGGTGGTGGAGCGCTACGGCGCGTCGTCGTACCTGGTGGGCCGGCGGCTGGCGGCGAAGGGTCAGCAGCTGGACGCCGGCATGGGTGTCGACCCGGCGCTGTACGCGACGCACGGCGGGGCGTTCCCGATCCGTATCAAGGACGTGGGTGTGGTGGCGGTGGTGACCGTTTCCGGTCTCCCCCAGGCCGATGATCACGCGCTGGTGGTGGAGGCGCTGGGCGAGTTCGCCTGACGTTTCGCTTTCGCTGTGCGCGATCAGGGCTTTCCTGCGGCCGTACGGGTGGGAAGAGTCGCCTGGCATGAGAGTCCTGATTCTGGGCGGTACGGGGTTCGTGGGGCGTGCGGTCGCCGAGGAGGCCGCGCGCCGCGGCGACGAGGTGACGCTGTTCAACCGGGGCCGGCGCGGCGGCGTGCCGGGTGCGGTGTCGCTGGTCGGTGATCGGCTGGCGCCGGACGGGCTGGACGCGTTGGGTGCCGGCGAGTGGGACGCGGTGGTGGACACGTGGTCGGCGCAGGGCGAGGCGGTCCGGCGTACGGCTGAGCTGTTGTCCGGCCGTGCCGGGCAGTACACGTACGTGTCGAGCCGGTCGGTGTACCGGTGGCTGGCGCCGCCGCCGTTGACCGAGGACACCGAGCTGGTGGATGCGGACGAGCCGGGGTACGCCGGGGACAAGCTGCGCGGTGAGCGGGGTGCGGCCGCGTTCGGCGGGCCGGTGCTGCTGGCGCGGGCGGGGCTGATCCTGGGCCCGTACGAGGATGTCGGCCGTCTGCCGTGGTGGCTGAACCGGATGGCGCGCGGCGGGCCGACGCTGGCGCCGGGGCCGCGGGACCTGCCGGTGCAGCTGATCGACGTACGGGATCTGGCGGCCTTTGTGCTGGACGCGGCGGCGCGGCGCCTGGCGGGCCCGTACACGGTGGTGAGCCCGCCGGGTCACACCAGCATGGGTGAGCTGCTGGAGGCCGCGAACGAGGTGACCGGTGGCCGGGCGCTGCTGCGCTGGACCGATCCGGATGCGATCGTCGCGGCAGGGGTGGAGCCGTGGACGCAGCTGCCGATCTGGTTCCCGCCCGGGCCGGAGCACGAGTTCATGAACACCGGTGACGTGTCGAAGGCCGTGGCGGCCGGTCTGCGCTGCCGCCCGGCGCGCGAGACGGTCGCGGACACGTGGGCGTGGCTGCGGGACGCGGGGGTGGCCCCGCAGCGTGACGACCGGCCGAGGGTCGGTCTGGACCCGGCGGTGGAGGCGAAGCTGCTGGGCGAGCAGCTACAGGGCGAGCAGCTACAGGGCGAGCAGCTACGGGGCGAGCAGTGAGGCGAGGCGGGCCGCGCCGACGTTGCCGCCGGAGACGATGACGCCGATGCGGGCGGGCGGCGGGTCGAGACGCCCGGCGAGCAGGGCGGCCAGGCCACTGGCGCCGCTGGGTTCCATGACGAGCTTGAGCCGGTCGACGGCGAAGCGCAGCGCGTCACGCAGCTCGTCGTCGCTGACCAGCACGATCCGGTCGACGAGCTCCTTGTTGATCGAGAAGGTGAGCTCGCCGGGGATAGGGGCGGCCTGCCCGTCGGCGATGGTGCGCGGCACGGGGATGCTGACCCGCTCCCCCGCCTGCAGGGACCGTTTCGTGTCGTCGCCTTCGGCGGGCTCGACGCCGATCACCTCGATGCCCGGGTGCAGGCCCTTGGCGGCGACGGCGCTGCCGGCGATCAGCCCGCCCCCGCCCACGGGCACCACGATGGCGTCGAGCTCGCCGGTCTCCTCCAGCAGCTCCAGCGCGGCGGTGCCCTGCCCGGCGATGACGTCCGGGTGCTCGTACGGCGGGATCAGCGCCAGACCACGCTCGGCGGCGAGCCGGTTGCCGATGGCGACCCGGTCCTCGCTGTACCGGTCGTAGGTGAGGATCTCCGCGCCGTACTCGCGGACCGCGTCGAGCTTCGAGGCGGGCGTGTCCGCCGGCATGATGATCACGGCGGTGGAGCCGAGCTCCCGCGCCGACAGGGCGACGGCCTGCGCGTGGTTGCCCGACGAGTAGGCGGCGATCCCCCGCGCGAGCTGCTCGGCGGACAGCCGCGCGATGGCGTTGTAGGCGCCGCGGAACTTGAACGCCCCGATCCGCTGCAGGTTCTCGGCCTTGAGGAACACCTGCGCCCCCACCCGCGCGTCCAGCGTCCGCGAGTGGATCACCGGCGTGCGGTGGGCGACCCCGTCGATACGCTTGGCGGCTTCCCGGATGTCCTGCAACGTCACCATGGCGCCGATCCTAGATGCCGGCTGGATCGCTGCGGCGGCCGGTAGTTTCCTCGGCCTCGACCTGTTCGTCAAGTGCCGCACTCAACATCCATAACGCGCAATCTGCAATACGGTTCATGGCGATCACGATGACGCGGAAGGTATGTTTTTCTAGCCTGTTTCCTTACTTGTCCCTAGACGTAATCTCCGCATATTGGAGCACTTATGAGCCTTCCTGCTCCCCCTCCGCCGGGCGGCTACTACTCGAATGTTCGCCAAGCAGGGGTGCGGATCGGAGTTGCGGGCCTCGGCTTCTCGGCAGACTATTCCTCGCCCATGGCCGAGTTCGAGACCACGATCGAAACGCCCAACGGCTACAAAGTGACTCACTGCTTCCGCAGCTCGAACCGCGACGACGTTCGAGCTGTCGCATACGACTCGCTGCAGGCCGTCCTGCAGGCGGCGGCGCGGGCGGAGCTGCAGTCACGCATGATTGACGCCGGTTTTTCCCGCGACCTTGTCGAACTGCTTTGGGGTGACTCTCGCCCGCAATGGCAGCTTCCCCGTCGTTGACGGTGGGCTCTGAGGAGCGGCTCGACGGGAGCACGTAAGGGCTGTTAGTCCTTTTCCTCTGCACCAGGAAGAATGGAACAAGCGCGCCGGGCAGACCACCACGGGTCTGCCCGGCGCGCGAAAAGGGCTACGGGATCAGCTCGCCAAGAATTGCAGAATAAGCGCAAGCGGCCCCTACGCGGCCGTCAGCAGGCCCTGCGTGTCCGTGGCGCGCAGCCGCGTCGTCATCGTCGAGCGGGCCGCGATCTGCGCCGCATACACGGCGCGCCGCCGGGCCACCGCCCCGCCGCGGGCGACGCCGGTGTCCTGCTGCTCCATGTGCGTGCTCAGCCCGTCCTTGAGCAGCGCCAGCGCCTCGGTGCGCAGCTGCGAGACGCGCGACTCGGTGACGCCCAGCTCCGCGGCGACCTCCGACAGGGGGCGCTCGCGCAGGAACGACGCCTCGACGACGAAGCGCAGCCGCTCGGGCAGCACGGCGACCGCGTCGTGCAGGTAGCCGATGCGCTCGCGGTGCAGCAGCATCTCCTCCGGGTTGAGCGACGCCTCGGTGACCATGTCCTCGGCGGTGCCGGCGGCGAAGCCCTGCAGCGACAGCACGGCGGCGCGCTGCACGTCGTCGCCGATGGTGGCGAGCTCGCTGACGCCGACGCCGAGCAGCTCGGCCAGCTCGGTGTCGGTGGGGGTGCGGCCCAGCTGGGCGGTCAGCTCCTGGCGGGCCTGCTCGGCGCGGCGGGCGCGGGCGCGCACCGACCGGCTGGCCCAGTCCATGCCGCGCAGCTCGTCGAGCAGGGCGCCGCGCACGCGGGTGGCGGCGAAGCGGCCGAACGGGACGCCGCGGGCGGGGTCGTACGCCTTGGCGGCCGTGGTGAGCGCCGCGTAGCCGGCGGAGGCGAGGTCGTCGCGGTGCACGTGCGCCGGCACCTTGAACAGCATCTCGCGGACCATGTGGCCGACCAGGGCCATGTTCTCGCGGATCAGGGTCTCCTGCTCGCGGGTGACGGTCGTGATGGTCGTGCGCATGGTGGTTCCCCCCTGTCGTTGCTGACGGGGAGAACTTTTTCGGGTGCCGGGTGCAGCCGGCGGTTACTTACGGTTGCCGGTTGGTTGCACTCGAAAAGGAGTTCTCAAGTGAGCAGCCAGCCGTTCTCCACGGCCAGGCGCACCGCTTCGGCCCGGGTGCGGGCGCCGGTCTTGCCGATGGCGGCGGACAGGTGGTTGCGCACGGTGCCCTCGGACAGGTGCAGCTCGCGGGCGATGTCGGCGACCGTGCCGCCGTCGCGGGCGGCGCGCAGCACCCCGGTCTCGCGTTCGGTCAGCGGCGAGTCGCCCTGGGCGAGCGACTGGGCGGCCAGGGCCGGGTCGACCACGCGCAGCCCGTCGTGCACGCGGCGGACCGCGTCGGCGAGCTGCCGTGCCGGGGTGTCCTTGACGATGAACCCGCCGGCCCCCGCGGCCATGGCCTGGCGCAGGTAGCCGGCCCGGCCGAACGTGGTGACCATCAGCGCCCGGCAGCCGGGCAGCGCCTGGCGCAGCTCGCGGCAGGCGGCGATGCCGTCGAGGCCGGGCATCTCCACGTCCAGCAGCGCCACGTCGGGCTGGTGGGCGAGCGCCGCGGCGGCCACCTCGTCGCCGCGGCCGACCTCGGCGACGACCTTCAGGTCGGGTTCCATGTCGAGCAGGGCCGCCATCGCCCCGCGGACGAGGGCCTGGTCGTCGGCGAGCAACAGTTTGATCATGTTGGTACCTCCACGCGTACCCGGAAGCCGGGATGGTTGTCGCGGCGCCCGGCGGTGAACGTGGCGCCGGCGGCCTCGGCACGCCAGCGCAGCCCGGCGAGGCCCTGACCCGTGCCGCACGGCTGCGCGGCGGCGGGCCCGTCGTCGAGGATCTCGACGCTGCCGGGGCCCAGCAGCACCTCGGCGTGGGTGGCGCCGCTGTGCCGCACGATGTTGGTGACGGCCTCGCGGATCGTCCAGGCGAACAGCTCCCGGTTGCGGCTGGGCACCTCGTCGGCGGCGCCCGGCAGCCGGGCCTCGACGTTCGCGGCGGCGAGGGCCTCGCGGGCGGCGGCGATCTCGCCGGGCAGCGAGATGCCGCGCATGCCCATCGCGGTGGCGCGCACGTCGGCGAGCGCGTCGCGTGACAGCGCCTCCAGGTCGCGCAGCTCGGCGCGGGCCCGGTCCAGGTCGACGTCGAGCAGCCGCTGGGCCAGCTCCGCCTTGACGGCCACCACGGTCAGCGAGTGCCCGAGGATGTCGTGCAGGTCCGCGGCGATGCGGGCCCGCTCGTTCTGCACGGCCAGATCGGCCAGCTCGCCCTGGGCGGCGGCCAGGCTGCGCTGGCGTTCGGCGGCAAGCCGGATGCCGTACGTGGCGGCCGAGCCCAGCAGCACCGCCAGGCCGTAGCCGTTGTCGCTCCAGCCGGGCACCAGCGCCGGCAGCGCCTCGGCGAGCACGAACAGCGCCACCGCGAACGGGACCGCCTGCTTGAGCGGCAGGCTCACCATGGCCAGCGCCGCCATGTAGACCAGGCACGGCAGGGCGTGGTTGCCGGCGCCGGGGATCTGCAGCGCGAACAGCACCAGCAGCACGGCGATGCCCAGCCACATCGACGCGGTGAACCGCGGCGGCGGTGCGGTGCGGCGCGCCAGCCGGGCCCGCCCGGCCAGCAGCACGTAGCCGGCGGCGAACGCGGCCACCGCCGCCAGGCCGATCCCGCGCCACCACGGGTCGGGGGCGGCCAGCAGCGCCTTGACGTTCTCGGCGAGGTAGAACAGCCAGACAGCGGCGAAGATCAGCCCGTACCGGCCGGGCCCCGGGGTTGCTGCCGTCATGGCTGTGAACCTACCGCCGGCGTCAGACACGGGCGGTGTCGCGGCGGAACCGCCACACCGCACCGGCGGCGAACAGGGCCGTCCACACGACGACGTTGACGGCGGCGAGCCACAGGTTTCCGTCGTGCGTCAGCGGCGCGCGGGCGAGCTCGCCGACCCCGTACACGGGGGTGAACTTCGCGATCGTCGCGAACGTGTGGCCGAGGTCGTCGACGGGCACGAACAGCCCGCCGGCGAACGACAGCACCGCCAGCACCGGGCCGAGGATCTGCATGACGTTCTCGCTGGGCAGCAGGTAGCCCATGAACAGGCCGAACGCGGCGAACACCAGCGCGCACACCCAGGCCAGCAGCGCGCACAGGACCCAGGCGGACGCCGGCAGCCGCGCCCCCGACAGCGCGCCGACCGCGAACGCGACGGCCACCGACACCGCCCCGATGATCATCGCGAGGGTGATCTTGGTGGCGACGTAGGCGGCCGGGCGCAACGGGGTCAGCCGCAGCTGCCGGCTCCACCCGGCGGCACGCTCGATCGACACCATCGCGCCGCCGCTGGTCGTGGCCAGCATCGCCCCGTACACGGCCATGCTGACCAGCACGTAACCGGTGACGTTGCCGCCACCGACCCGCTCGCTCTTGTACTGCGAGCTGGTGCCGAACAGCAGGAAGAACACCGCCGGCAGCACGAGAGTGAACACCACGGTGCGCTTGTTGCGCATCAGCCGCCGCAACTCCAGAGCGATCATGCCGAGCGAGAAGCCGCCGAAGCGGGGCAGCGTGCGAGTCGTGACGGTCATGCCGGGTCCTCCGCGGTCAGCGCCAGGAACGCGTCCTCCAGGTTCCGGCTGGTGATCTCCAAGTCGTGGGCGGCGGTACGGGTGAGCAGGTACCGCGCGATCTCGTCGCTGTCGCCGCCGTGCAGCAGCACCGTGTCCCCGCGCACCTCGGCCCGGTCCACCCCCGGCACAGCGAGCAGCTGCGACTCGGCGGCCCCCGGCAGCGTCGCGCGCACCGTACGGCCCGAGGCCATGGCCTTGACCTCGGCGGCGGTGCCGTCGGCGACCACCCGGCCGCGGCGCACGAAGACCACCCGGTCCGCGTACGCGTCCGCCTCCTCCAGGTAGTGCGTGGCGAAGATGACCGTGCGGCCCCGCGCGGTGTCCTGCCGGATCGCCGACCAGAACTCGTGCCGCCCGGCCACGTCCATGCCGGTCGTCGGCTCGTCGAGGATCAGCAGCTCCGGATCGGGCAGCAACGCCATAGCGAACCGCAGCCGCTGCTGCTGCCCGCCCGAGCACTTGCCGACCAGCCGGTTCGCGACGTCCGCCAGCCCGGCCCGCCGCAGCGCGGCCTGCGCCTCGGCGCGGGTGCGGCCGAACAGCACCGCGGTCAGCCGTACCGTCTCGGCCACGGTGTAGTCCTTGAGCAGCGCCCCGGTCTGCATGACCGCCGCCACCAGGCCCAGCGCCACCGCCTCGTGCGGCGCCCGCCCGTACACCCGGACCGCACCGTCGGTGGGCCGCTGCAAACCCAGCAGCATGTCGACCGTGGTGGTCTTGCCCGCGCCGTTGGGCCCCAGCAACGCCACCACCTCGCCGGGCCGGATCGTCAGGCTGACGCCGTCGACCGCGGTCACCGCGCCGAAGCGCTTGACGACGCCGTCGAGCTCGACCGCGGCCGGCGCGGTCGTGAGATCGGGTGAAGCCGTGAGGGTCATGCCACCCATCGTCGGCCCGCGCGCCCGCCCGGCCCCCGTACGCCCGTCACCACCGGCCCATGACATCCGTCAGTGGTCCACAATGGCGCGGTGACCCCCACCGAAAGCGCCCTGATCCTCGCCATCGGCGAGGCCGAACCCGCCGTGGCCGCCCACCGCGAGCGCCTCGACCGCGCCGCCGGCTGGGGCATCCCCGCGCACATCACGGTCCTCTACCCGTTCCTGCCCCCGCACGAGATCGACGACCGGGCGACCGCCGCGCTGACCGGCGTCGCCGCGTCCGTGCCCGCGTTCTTCCTCACCCTGCAGCGCGTCAGCTGGTTCGGCGACCGCGTCGTGTGGCTCGCCCCCACGCCGGCCACGCCGATCGTCACCCTCACCGCAGCCGTCACGGCCCGTTTCGGGCTTCTGCCGTACGGTGGTGAGCACGACGACGTGATACCCCACCTCACCATCGGGCACGACCACCCCCGCCCCGTCCTCGAAGCCGCGGCCGCCGACGTCACCCGCCACCTGCCCGTGCACGCCCGCGTCACCTCGATGCGGCTGATCGCCGGCCGCCCCGAGCCCGGCGAGCCCTGGCAGACCCTCGCCGAGTTCCCGCTCGGCTGACCCCGGCCGCACGGCAGGCCGCCGACGTGTCGGCTCGAGCGGCCGGTCCTCGTGCGCCGCCCTGGCTGCCGGGCCGAAACGGGCGTTGTGGCACACTCCCGCCGTGGGTGACGACAAGGGCGGGCTGGACGCCCGCGCACTGATCGCCGCCGATGGCGGCGAGTGGGACGGACTGCTGTTCGACAACCCGGCCGTGGGGCTGCCGCCGGCGCTGACCTGGACGCTGCGCCTGCCGTTCGAGCCGGTCGGCGGCGACCCGGTGCGGCTCGAGGTGGAATGGCTGCCGATCGAGACCGGCGGCTGGCGCGACCTGGCCGGCAAGACGGTCAGCAGCGGCTCGTTCGCCGAACCCGCCGAGGCCGTCGTGCACCACAGCGGCCACCACCGCTACGACCGGGTCGACGTGCGCGTGCTCGAACAGGACGGCGCCCGCATCCGGGTGGCCGTGCACGCCGCCGGCGACCTCGACGCGCTCGGGCCCGCCGAGATCAGCGGCGAGGCGTGGCTGCGGTTCACCGGCATCGCCGTCCAGCTCAAGGGGGTCGACGACGCCGCGGCCGCGCTGGCCCGCCTCGGCGAGCACACCGACACCACCGGCTTGATCGAAATCCCGGACCCGCGGGGCATCGCGTTCCGGTTCGCGCCCGGTTAGCGTGAATCATGGCCGACGCAGTAGTGATCCCCGGAGGACGGTACGGCCCCGCAGCCGGCCTTCTCGCGTACGCCGGCACCGTCCCCGAAAAGCGCGGCGCCACCGCCCACGCCCACGAGTGGACCACCGCGCCGCCGCCGGCCGACTCCCCCGACGTCGAGGCATGGGCCTGCCGGCAGATCCACCCGGTGCTCGACGCGCTGCCCGGGCCCGCCCTGCTGATCGGCAAGAGCCTGGGCACGAACGCCGCAGCCATCGCCGCCGACCGGGGGCTGCCCGCCGTGTGGCTGACCCCGCTGCTGCGTACCCCCTGGATCGTCGCCGCCCTGGAACGCGCCACCGCGCCGTGCCTGCTCGTCGGCGGCACCGCCGACCGGCAGTGGGACAGCGCCACCGCGCGCCGGCTGAGCCCGTACGTGGTGGAGATTCCCACCGCCGACCACGGCATGTTCGTGCCCGGCCCGCTCACCGACTCGATCGCCGTGCTCGCCCGCATCGTGGTGGCGATGGAGGAGTTCCTCGACGAAATCGGGTGGCCCTGAGGCGGATGCGGCCGCGATACTGCCCCTCATGAGCCGCACCATCAGGGTCACCGTGCGTGGCAGTTTCGACAACCTCACCGAGCCGCAGCTCGCCGAGCTGGTCGCCGCGCAGGCCGACCACGACTTCCTGCACACGCAGTACACGCCGGAGGGCCATCTCACGTACGACCTGCCCGCCCGGCCGTTCTTCACGTTCCGGTTCGCCGAGCAGGCCGACGACGACGCCGGCATCGCCAAAGCCACCGAGCGCGCCGAGGCCAAGGCCACCGCGTGGATGGCCGAGCACGGCTACCCCATCAAGAAGGTGACGTCGCAGGCCGTCGACGTGGCCGCGATCCCGCTGGGCGCCCGCGGCCGGCGCGCCAACCGCTAGCCGGCGTCGACCAGCTCATCGCCGGGGAACCCGAGTGGCCCACGCCCGATACCGCGCGATCCACTCCTGGTTGAGCCCGTCCGCCTGCCGCCGGTGCCGCGCGGCGACCGGCGGGCGACCGGCAAGACCAAGACACGCCATGATGCCGTACGCCGCCGCGGCCGCATCCCGGTCGACATCCTCGTAGACCACCCGATGCGGCCGCACCCCGCACGCCGCGAACCACGCCTCCCACGCCGCGTTGTGCTCGGCGATCGTGGCCACGAACCGCCCGATCGCCTCAGCGTCGAAGACCGGCTCCCGCCCGCCACCGCCGTCGTTCCCGCTGATCTCGCCGTTGCCGCCGGCGAACCACGCACCGGTCTGTTCGGCGCGCACCCACGACACCGCCTGCGCCAGCACGTCCCGCCGCGTCAGATACACGAACCGGCAGCGCCCGAACGCCCGCTCCAGCACCTGCACATCGCTGCCCGCCCGTCCTTGGCGCAGCTTGCCGGCGAGCTCGGTGGCCGTACCCCACATCAGCTTCGCCCCGAACACCCCGTTCGGGCCGCTGCCCGCCACCCGCGCCGCCCGCACATAGCCGGCATAGTCAGCGGTACGGGGAAGCTGCCACCGCCGCGCCCACAGCGGCTCGTCCGGCGCCCGGAAGTACGCCTGCGGCCGCCCGCACACGCCGGTCGACTCCAGCAGCCCGAGCAGCAGCGAACTGCCGGTCCGCGGCGTGGCACACACGAAATAGCTGTCGACCCGCTCCGCCCCCATGCCCTCCGCCGACCCCCTATACCTCCGGCTCCCAGGCGATCAGCTGGTCGAAGACGCGCCGGTCCCCGTCCACGTCGAGCGCGTCCATCGTGATCCGCCCATAGCAGAACATGACCAGCTCATGGGCCGTGCCCCGGACGCGGACGTCGACCGCCTCCGGGCCCTCACCGGCGGCCGGCGCGGGCAGGCGGGCGACCCGGGCACCGTCGGCGGAGAGCCAGAGCCGCCACGAGCCGCCCTCGGTGGCGTGGTAGTCGGCGACCGCCGGCTTGTGCGGCCACGCGGCCGTCGTCGCGACGCAGGTGGTCAGGAACTCGTCGACACCGTCGAGGGCCACCTCGTCCGGCAGCGGCTGCGGGGCGCCCACGGCGACCTGCGCGTCGTACGTGTGCACGGCGACCTGCTGAAGCTGGTGCCGGGCAACGGCTCCCGTGGTCCGCGGCGACTGCGACGGACCCCACCACGTCCAGCAACCACGATCCGGGCCGGCCTCCCGCAGCGCGTCCAGCAGCTCCCCGGTCGACGCGGCGAACCAGCCCAGCAGCGCCTCCCGCTCGCGCGGCACCACCGGGTCGGGCAACACCACAGGAGCGTCGGCGGGCCCGGCGGCCACGATGGCCGCCCACCTGCGGCGCCCCTCGCCGAGATGCCGCACCAGGTCGAACAGCGTCCACTCGGGACAGGTCGGCACCCACACGTCGAGGCTGGGGGCCGCGGCCACCGCCGCCCGGAACGCGCCCGATCGTTCGTCCATCAGCCGCACCAGGTCGGCGAACTCCAAAGTCGTGTCCACCGCGGCTTTCTACCACCCCGCTCCGGCAACCGACAGCGAGTTTCCCGCCGCCGGGCCAGCGCATGGGTCAGTGACCAGTGGCGCACGAGCGCGACGAGGACGGGTTCGGGCATCTGTCGTGTCCCAGACTCGGCGGACACTTCGCTTGACAGCCTGTCCTGCCAAATTCACACTGAATTCGCCATACACCCTGTTTTCTCAAAGAAGGATCTGATGATCCCTGTTGCCTCATCCGTCGGCGAGGCCGGCAACGACTCTCATCCGTCCGCCGACACGTACGACACCCGCCTGCGACGGTTCGGGCTCGCCGCGGCGGCCTTCCTCGCTCCGTGGTGCATCGTCGCGTGCAACCTCGGATGGGCGATGGCCCAGGCGGCCGGCGCCAGCGACCAAACCGGCGCCGACGCGCTGGCCGCCGCCGCGGCCCACCCCACCCTGCTGCACAACGTGGTCCTGTTCGGCATGCTCGGCGCGTTGCTGATGATCCCAGCCGGGCTGGGCGCCGCCCGGCTGGCCGGCCGGGGCGCGGCGAAACTGTCGTTCATCGCCGGCACCTTGGTGGCCGCCGGATACGCCTGCTATCTCGCCGTCCTGCTCACCGACCTCACCACCATCGCGATGGTGCGGGTCGGCGGGCCGATGGCCGACTTCGCCACCGTGCTCGACACGCGGCAGCAGGACGCCGCCGGCACCTGGGTATTCCTGCTGTTCGTCCTCGGCAACGTCGTCGGCACATTCCTGCTCGGCCTCGCCCTGTGGCGGTCGCGGGCGATCACCCGCTGGGCCGCGGCCGCAATCATGATCTGGCCGCCGATGCACATCGCCGGCCTGGCCGCCGGTGTCGAGTGGTTCGAGGTCACCGGCGCCGCCGTGCAGGGCCTCGGCTTCGCCGCGGTCGGCGTCCATCTCCTACGCCGCGCCGGCTGAGGACGATCCGAGGGCGCCACTCGAGCGCCGTGCGAAGCCGGCGCCCCGACAACACGCAGTTGCGGTGACGGCTGCGTCAAACCCCCCTGGAAAGGCATTGCAGTGAAGTCATTCTTGCGCCGAGCCACCGCCGGTTGCCTGGCCCTGCTGGGCACGCTCGCCGTGGGCGCGCACACCGCGGCCGGGCATACGGCGCCCGAGTTGCTCTGGGCCGACTGTGGCGACGGCTTCCAATGCGCGGACGCCCGTGTGCCGCTCGACTACGACGACCCGCGGGGACCGACGATCACCATCGCCCTGATCCGCAAGCCGGCCGCCGATGCGGCGCATCGCATCGGCTCGCTGTTCCAACTGCCCGGCGGGCCCGCCCAATCCGGCGTCCGCGTGCTGCGCGATTCCCCGCCGCAACTGCTGGCCTTGCTGGCCCGCTTCGACGTGATCGGCTTCGACCAGCGCGGCACCGGCGCGAGCCGGCCCGCCGTCGACTGTCACGCGACACCACCGTCGTTCTTCGCCCGCCCGGACGCCGTCGAGCCCCACGCGTACGCCGCCGCGGCACGCGCGTACGGACTGTCCTGCCTACGCCACAACCGCACCATCCTGCCGCACATGAGCACCGCCAACGTCGCCCGCGACGTCGACCTGCTGCGCCGGGCCGTCGGCGACGAGCGGCTCACCGCCATCGGCATCTCGTACGGCACCGACATCGGCGCCACCTACGCCAGCATGTTTCCCGGCCGCGTCCGGGCCATGGTCCTCGGCAGCGCCGACGACGTGCGGACCGGACGCGACCACCCGGTCGACGCCGGTGAGGAGCAGTCGGCCGCCTTCGAGGGCGAGCTCGACCGCTTCTTCGCCCGCTGCGCGGCCGCCGGGCCACGGTGCGGCTTCGGCGGCACCGACCCCGAGGACGCCTTCGACACGCTGCTGGCCAGGCTGGACGGGCAGCCGCTGCCCACCGGCGACCCGGCACACCGCCGGCTCAGCGGAGACGACGTCCGCGAGGCCGCGCTCGCGGCGATGTACACGCCGCGGCGGTGGCGCGACTTCGCCACAGCACTCACCGCCGCGACGGACGGCCGGCCGTCAGCCATGCTCGACTTCCTCGCCGAGCAGAACGACTTCGGCAGCTACGACCAGCGGTTCGCGGTCCTCGCCGTCGACCAGCGGTTTCCTCGCGGACCCGTGGCCGGCTACGTCCGCGACAGCGTCCACGCCTACCGGATGTTCCCGCACTTCTGGTGGGTCAACGGGCTGGTCAACCTCAACCTCGCGCAGTGGCCGGTCGAGGACGCCGACGCGTTCCGCGGCCGCATCCACCATCCCGGCCAGGCCGCACCCATCCTCGTCATCAGCAACACCCACGACCCGGCGACACCGTACGCCGGCGCCCGGCAACTCGTCACCGACCTCGGCAACGCGCGGCTGCTCACCCATCAGGCCGACGGCCATGCCAGCCTCACCTCCGGAAACCCCTGCCTGGTCGGACCGGCCCTGGCCTACCTGACCGACGGCGCCACCCTGCCACCGGCCGGCACCACGTGCCGCGACGACACCGACCCGTTCGCGTCCTGAACCCCACACCGGCTCACCCGAAAGAGAGACATCGCTGTGATCGTCAAGTGGATGGCGGCGGCGCTGACCGCTGCCGCACTCGCGGCCATGCCCGCCGCGCCCGCACAGGCCGGCGGCCCCCACCACCGGCCCGGCCGGCCGGTCCTGGTGGAGCCGCTGCCCGCCTCGCTGTGGCTGCCGGGCACCGCTACCGCGCACCGGATCCGGTACACCTCCACCGGCCTGCACGGCCGTCCCGTGGTGGTGGCCGGCGCGGTATTCATCCCCGAAGGCAAAGCACCGCAACGTGGGTGGCCGGTCATCAGCTGGGCACACGGCACGGTCGGCGTCGCCGACGGCTGCGCCCAGTCGGTCGCCGGCCGCTCGCCACGAGACGTCACCTACCTGTCCGCGTGGCTGCGCGCCGGATACGCCGTGGTCGCCACCGAGTACGAGGGCCTCGGCACCCCCGGCCCGCACCCCTACCTGCACGGCGCCTCCGAGGCATACGGCGTCATCGACATGGTCCGCGCCGCCCGAGCGGTCCACCGGTCGCTGAGCCGCGCCTGGCTTGCGGTCGGCCAGTCACAGGGCGGCCAAGCGGCCCTGTTCACCGGCGCGATGACGGACCGGTACGCACCCGAGCTCGACTACCGCGGCACCATCGCCACCGCGCCGCCGTCGCAATGGCGCACCCTCATCGACGTCGCCCGCGCCTTCGAGCCCACCGCACCGGCGGTCCCGAACGTCCTGCTGATCCTCGAGATGCTCCGCGCCGCCCACCCACACACCTTCGACCCGACCGGCTACCTCACCCCCGCCGGCGCGGACCTCTTCGCCCGGGCCCGCACGCAACTGTGCTTCGCCGAACTCGCCGAACTGCTCGCCGGCCGCACCACCGCCGACGTGTACGACGTCGACGCCGCCGAACGGGAACAGCTCACCCGGCTGATGGAACGCGACGCCGACATCCCCATCGTCCGCCACCGCCGGCCCGTGTTCATCGCACAGGGCACCGCCGACACCGTCGTCTACCCGACCGCATCCAAGACCACCGCCGACCAGCTCGCCGCCGCCGGCACCGACGTAACGTTTCGCTTCTACCCCGGCGCCGACCACAGCGGACCGATGGCAGCCGCCCTACCCGAGCTGATCGCCTGGGCGAACACTCACATGACGAGGTAGGGCGCCCGGATCCGGACTGTTTCCGTCGCGCTAAGCCCAATACCGCGGACCACGTCGAGGGCAGCCGGTACGTCGGCAGTCAGGCACCCCGGCCGCGCGCAGCCGCAGCGCGCAGTGTCCGGCACACGGTTCGCTCGGCCATGTCCACCAGGATCTCCGTCGCCTCCTCGACGGTGCGGCCGCGGCCGGTCACCAACAGATCGAGGCTCTCGAAGCTGGTCAGCACCCACAGCAAGTCGACCGCCTCGTCAACGGTGAGCCCGTCGCGCAGCTCACCCTCCCGCTCGAGATGCTCGGCCAGGCTTTGCATGCCGGCCCGCCGGTCGGTCTCCATGTGCCGTACGGCGCTGCCGGCGGACTCGGGATCCAGCCGGTCCATGGCGTGCAGCACCCGGTAGACCGCCAGTTCCCTGCCCTTCATCCGGCTGGCCGCCCGGATCCCCTCACGCAGGTGGTCGCGCGCGCCGGCGGCGTGTACCGCCCGGCCGAGCTCGCCCAGACCGGTGCGCTCCCAGAGATCCACCACGAACGCGTCGAACAGGCCCGACCGTGAGCCGAAGTCGGCGTAGATCGTCGACCGCGACACCTTGGCCAGCTCAGCCACCCGGCCCAGGCTGGGCTGCTCGGTCGGGGTCTCGCGCAGGCACTGGCCGACCGCGTCCAGGATGCGGCGCCTCGTCTCCTCCGCGGCCTCGGCGCGGAGGACCTGCTCGTACTTTCGGGGTGCCATACCCCCATCTTCGCATATTGGCCCGACAAGCAGTCTGCTCAACTCGCCGCAGGGAGACCGGCGCGCGCCAGGGATTTGACTTGACACCATGTCCAACGAACCGCGAGCCTGATTTCACCGTACAGTTTGCACTCCGAAAGGTTACCGAGATGACTCACCGCACTCCCGGCCTGCGCGACCACGACGTCGTGGTCGTCGGCGCGGGACCGGCCGGCCTGGTCGCGGCCGCGCAACTGGCCCGGCACGGCATCGACGTGCTCGTGCTCGACAAGCGGACCGGCGTCTCCCCGCTGCCCCGCGCCGTCGGGGTGACCCTCCGGCAGATGGAGATCTTCCGCGGCTGGGGGTTAGAGGAGAGACTGCGGGCCGGGACCGACGACGTCGACCTGGCCGTCCTGCGGACCCGCACCGTCGCCGAGGCCGGGGAGGGCACCCGGGTGCCGATCAACGTGCCTGATGTGGTGCAAAGCAGCGTGGTCAGTCCGACCGCGTCTGCCCGGGTGCCGCAGGATCACCTCGAGCAGGTGCTCGCCGACCACGTCACCCGCCTGACCGGCCGCCCGGCCCGCCGGGGCACGGAGGTCATCGGGCTCAGCCAGGACGAGGCAGGCGTGACGCTCGCGGTCCGGGACGCGACCGGCCTCGGCGGCGACGCGGTCGAACAACTCCGCGCGGCGTACGTGGTCGCGGCGGACGGCGCGCACAGCCCGATCCGCGAGCAGGTGGGTATCGAATCCGTGGGGCCGGATGCGCTGATGCGCGGGATCGGCGCCGAGTTCCGTGCCCCGCTGTGGCCGATCCTCGGCCCGCACCGCTACGCGCTCTATTCGATCAGCCACCCGGACGGCGCCGGCGTGCTCATACCCTCCGGTGACGGCACCCGCTGGCAGTACGGCGTGGTCCTCGGGCCCAACGACGACGTGGCGGCGCTCACCCGGCCCGGGGCACTCGCGGACCGGATCCGGATCGCCTCGGGGCTGCCCGATCTGCCCGTCGACCTGGTGCGCTGCGGCGCCTTCACGGCCGATGCCAAGCTGGCGGCGACCTTCTCGTCCGGCCGCGTGTTCCTGGCCGGGGACGCCGCACACCGGGTCACACCGCGGGGCGGCAACGGCCTGGCCATGGCCGTGCGGGGCGGGCTCGCGATCGGGTGGCGCCTCGCCTGGGTCCTGCGAGGCTGGGCGCCGGCCCACTTCCTCGACACCTACGAGACGGAGGTACGGCCCCTGGCCGCCACCGACGTCGCCCGGGCCGCCGACCCGCACGGCCGCTGCCACGCCGTGCTCACCGAACTCCTGCACGACCTCGGCGGGCGACTCCAGCACGCCTGGCTCGCACCCGGTGCACCCGGCCGGTCACCCGTCTCGACGCTGGACCTGGTCGGTGACGGGCTGACCCTGTTCCTCGGCGAGGACGACTCCGCCTGGCGCACCGCCGCCAGGCTCGATCACGCAGTGCCGGTCGACGCCGTGACGCTGCCTCCGGCCACCGCCCACGCGCTCGGCCTGCACGCCGGCAGCGGGCTGCTGGCACGACCGGACGCCGTCCCCGTGGCCAGGTGGTACCGCGTGACCCGCGTGGACCGCGCCGCGGCGGAGCTCGAGCGCGCGGTCGGCGACGTCCTCGGCCTCCCGGCGACGACCATGGCGGGTGCGACATGACGTCGCGATCGGGTTCGCTCGACTCGCCCCGGTTCCCCCGCTCGTCCCGGTATCACCCCGACTGGATCCGGTCGAACGTCAGCGGCGGCGCCCACTCGCTCTGGCTCACCGAATGGCTGTCCGAGGCCGTCGGCCTGCGGCCGGGCCTGCAGGTGCTCGACCTCGGTTGCGGCCGCGGCGCGTCCTCGGTCTTCCTGCGCCGCGAGTTCGGCGTGCAGGTGTGGTCGACCGACCTGTGGTTCGGCGTCGACGACCGCGCCCAGCGGATCCGCGACGCCGGCGTCGACGACGGCGTTTTCCCGATCCACGCCGACGCGCGCGCCCTGCCCTTCGCCCGCGACTTCTTCGACGTCATCGTCAGCATCGACTCCTTCGTCTACTACGGCACCGACGACCTCTACCTCGGCTACCTGGCCCGCCTCGTGAAGCCCGGCGGCCAGATCGGCATCGCCGGCGCCGGCGTGCTGCGGGAGACCCCAGTGGACCCGCCCGCACACTTGCGGCAGTGGTGGGAGCCGAGCCTCGCCTGCCTGCACTCACCCGAGTGGTGGCACCGCCACTGGTCGCGCAGCGGCATCGTCGACGTCGAGCGGGCCGACGCCATGGACGACGGCTGGCGACTCTGGCTGCAGTGGCAACGCGCGGTGGCCCCCGACAACGCGCCGGAGATCGGGGCACTCGAAGCCGACCGAGGCCGCCACCTCGGCTACGTCCGCGCCGTCGCCCGCCGCCGCCCCGGCGTCGACCTCGACGACCCCATCACCTCGATCCCCGTCGTCTACCAGCGGCAGCCATTACTGGCCGACGACTTCACCGCACCCGCGCCCACCCCGGAGGAGAAAGCAGAAGGGCCACAACGTCATAGGGCCACGACCTGCACAACCGCTTCACCATGCCCGCCCGCAACCAGCGGGTGACCACCAGCCCGGGTGACCGCGGTGACGAACCGTCCGGGTCAGCGGGCCGGCTACTCACCGCTCCCGCCCCGAGTCCTCGTCACCCGCCGAGTGCGTTCCTGCCTGAGCGGGCTGCGGCGCGGCGCCGAACTCACCGAGCCGCCGAGCGCCTTGTCGGTTCCTTCTTCGACCGCCTGGACCAGCGACACAGGGCCGACCTGCATGGGGTGCCAGGACCATGCCCGCTGGGATCTGGTGACACGTTTCTTAGAGGCACCCCAGTAAGCGGCTCAGACCCCGCAAGGATCTCGCCCCACACCGCCTCAGTCCACGCCGTGCAGCACCCTTCGCGCGCAGCCCAACGCCTGTCACGACGCAATCCCGCGCTCCTTCACGCTCCTCCGAATTATCGGATTATTAATACCGGCAATCCGTCAATCCAAAAACGGACATAAAGTCAGGTGCACCATAATGACTGCTATGTGGTATCCCTACAAGTCAAGTAGGTTTTGGTTCTCGGGTCGAGACGGCGAACGACTCGGTACGGCTGCGGACGCTCCCAGCACCCGCACGGCGACTCCTCGACGCCCCCGGAGCAAGACGACAAAGGTGAGGAGTCCTCGATCCAACGGCGGGCTCAACGCTGACGTAGTGGCGGCCGCGGGGCGTTAACGAGTTTCGCCGCCCACACACAGCCCGCCCTTCCCAAGGGGGAGCCCCCGTCGGTCATTCTCCCAGAAAACCGCCCGTGGGCGCTCGAGCCCTGTGGACACGCAGGAATGTGGATAAGGCCCGCCGCCCGCGCCCATCAGGATTTCCCTGCGTTGCTCGAGTTCTGTCAGAAGCGTTCTCCTGAGATTTCGCCGTCGCCGTCGCCGTCAGGCATCCAATCTCCGGCGCCGCGGAGTGCACACAGCGCGCCGCCGACACCGCAGGCGGCTAGCGACTCAGATATGCGGCGGCGGCGAGAAGCACGGCCGGGTCGTCGCGAAAATGACCGATCGCCGCGTTGCAGCCCACGCACAGCAGGCCCCGCACCGATCCGCTGCGGTGACAGTGGTCGACGACCAGCTTGAACGCCGTCGCGGTGGGCCGCCCATCCAGCCGCGGCCGGCCCACCGAGCTTGCCGGCAACTCGTCCTCGTGCCGGCGGCAGATCGCGCAGCGGTAGTCCTGGGCGCTTCGCAGCCGGTCGTACTCCTCCACGGTGATGCCGTACTTGTCGCGAAGGTTCGCCGCGCGGACCCCGGCCGCGCCGATCCGGTCGCGATGCCGGCGGCTGATCGACTGAGCCGTGTCGAGGCAGGGCCGGCAACTCTTCAGCCGCTTGCCGGAACGCCCGATAAACAGCGCGGCCGCACGCTGCTTGCCGCATCGAGGACACAGCTGGGTGGCAGCCGGCGACTCGGTCATGCCCGAACGCTAGTGCCGGGGTACGACAGTTCCGCCACCCGCGCCGGCCGAGTCACGGCGGTGATCGTTAGAGTCGGCCAATGTCCGATTTCGATGAGCTCGGCGGGCGGCTGCGGTCCGTCGCCGAGCAGCTGGGGGATCTCAGCGCACGCCTGCGGTACGCCACCGACGCGGCGCAGGGGCGCGACTTTCGTGCGGCGGATCCCGGGGGCCTGGCCGCGGTGACTGTGGACGGTCGGCCGCGGGTGATCGAGCTCAACCTGCACCCCGACGCTCTGCGCACGGAACCGGACGAGCTCGACCGGCTGCTCACCGGACTGCTCAACGACGCGCTCGGGCAGGCTCGCGAGGCCACCCGGCAGGCGATGGTCGAGGCGCTGCCGGCGGGTGTCCGCACCGAGGTCGAGCAGGCCGCCGAGCGGCCGCAGCCGATGAGCGGCCGCAGCCGATGAGCGGCCGCATCGAGGGGCCGGCGTCCGAGCAAGACCGGGCCGGGCCGGTGCCGAACGGCCGGTGGCCGCGCCGGAGCAAGGCTGCGCGCGGGCCAAGCCGATGCAAAGCTGGGCGAGCCCGATAACCAAGATGAGCAAAGCAGCCTCAGCCCACCGCACCGCCTCCTCTCGCCCAGACGGCCCCCACGACCAGCCAGCCCATGACCAGCCAGCCCACGACCAGCCGGCTTCGTAGCGGGAGAGCCGGCAACGAAGCCGGCCAGGTGCGAGAACGCTAGCGCGCGCCGCCTCCGGGGCGCGTCAACCCGAGGTCTGACATCCGAGGGCCGGACATCCCAGGTGGTCGTGTCCGGTCTGCACGTCGTCGGCGTCGGGAATCCCAGCGCCGGGAATCCCGGGGTCGGACAGCCTACGAGCACGAGCACGGACGGGATGCCGGACCATGAAGACGTCCACCGGGTCCTGCGACTCCACCGTGAACCCGTGCCGTTCGTACAGGCGCACCGCGGCGCTGCCGTGCAGCACGTTGAGCCGGACGACGGCCCGGTCCGCGTCGGCGCCCGCGAGGACGGTGCCCAGCACGGTCGAGCCGAGCCCGCGCCCCTGCAACCCGGGCGCGATGTAGAAGTGCTCGAGCCACCGCCCGGACGCGGACGGGCGGACGGTGATGCTGCCGGCGAGCTCCCCCGCGTGCACGATGATGGAGGTATGACGCGGCGAGAAGGAGTCCCGGAGGCGCCGGCGGACGCGGTGCTCGTCGTAGCGGCCGAGCCGTTGCAGGTCGGGGCGCAGCACGACGGCCCGCAGCTCGGCGACGGCCTCGACGTCGGCGGGCCCGGCCGGCCGCAGCGCCCAGTCGGTGATCTCCACGGCGCCAGTATCGCCAGCCTGCCCGCGCGGCTGCTCGAGCAGGTGGCCGATCTTGTGCCGGTCGGCTTGGATGCCGTGCGGGTCGGTGTCGACGGTGTGGACGGGGTCGGCAAGTCGACGTTCGCGGCCGCGCTCGCCGGGGTGCTGCGTGCGCGGGGCCGTCCGGTCGTGCACGTGTCGGTGGACGACTTCCACCACCCGGCGGCCGTGCGGCATCGGCGGGGGCGTGACTCGGCGGAGGGGTTCTGGCTGGACAGTTACGACTATGCGGCCCTCGTACGCGAGGTGCTCGATCCTTTTGCCCCCGGTGGGTCGCGCCGGTTCCGGCGGGCCGCGCACGATCTCCGTACCGACCAGGTCCTGGATCTTGATTGGGAGGTGGCGCCGCGCGGCACGGTGCTGATCGTCGACGGGTTGTTCCTGCACCGTGACGAGCTCGCCGGCAGGTGGGAGCTGTCGGTGCTGCTGGACGCGCCGTTCGAGGTGACCGTCGCGCGGATGGCGCGCCGCGACGGCTCGCACCCGGACCCGGATCATCCGAGCCAGGCCCGGTACGTCGGCGGGCAGCGCCGGTATTTCGCCGCCTGTGACCCGCGCTCGCGCGCCGATGTGGTCGTCGATGCGTCGGACTGGCGGACGGCGGCTATCGTGCATCCATGATCGACGACGGGGGCCTGGCCATCGCGGCCGCCGAGGCCGGCGCGGTTGTCGTCCGCGACAGTTTCGGCGCCGCCCTCGACCGGGTGGACAAGGGCGCGGGCGACTTCGCGACCGCCGCCGACCTGGAGGCCGAGCGGGTGATCGCCGGCGTGCTGCGCGCGGCCCGCCCGGGCGACGCGGTGCTCGGCGAGGAGACCGGCCACAGCGGCCCGGCCGGTCACGACCGGACGTGGCTGGTCGACCCGCTGTGCGGCACCCTCAACTACGCCGCCCGGACCCTGCTGGTCGCCGTCAACGTGGCCCTGCGCGCCGGTGACGACGTGACGGCCGCCGCGGTCGCCGACCCGTTCACCCGCGAGGTGTTCTGGACCGACGGCAAGGCGGCGTGGGTGCGCCGTGACGGCGGCGACGAGCGGTTGGTGCCGTCCGCGGTCTCGGCTCTGGTGGACGTCAACCTGGATCCGCCGTTCCTCAACGATCCCCGTTTCCGGGCGGTGGACCTGCTCGCCGACCGGCGCTTCGGGGCCCGGTTCCGCCCGCGTGTGGTGTCGACGACGCTCGCCGTGGCGTGGGTGGCGGCGGGGCGGCGCGCCGCGTACGTCACCGACGGGTCGGTGCGCGACAGCGTGCATTTCGCCGCCGGTGTCGCGCTGTGCCGGGCCGCCGGGGGTGTGGTCACCGCCCTCGACGGCGGCCCGCTGCACACCGGCTCGCAGGGTCTGCTGGCCGCGGCCGACGAGCGGACCCACGCCGAGTTGCTCGCGATGATCGGCCTCTGAGGATGGTGCAGCGCATCGCCTCGTACGGCATCTGCGTGCGTGACGGCAGTCTGCTGCTGGCGCGTTTCGTGTCCCCGGACGCCGCCGTGCGGCACTGGACTTTGCCCGGCGGCCGCGTCGAGGAGGGCGAGGACCCGGTCGACGCCGTCGTCCGTGAGGTCGAGGAGGAGACCGGCTACCGGGCGCGGGCGGACGCGCTGCTGGGGGTCGACTCGCGGGTGTTCACCATGGACTACAGCGACCCGCCCGGCCTGACGATGCACGCGATCGGCGTGTTCTACGAGGTCACGCTGACCGGCGGCGCCCTGCGCGACGAGACGGGTGGCTCCACCGACACGGCCCGCTGGGTGCCGCTGGCCGAGGTGGCGTCTTTGGAACGCGCCGCGCTGGTGGACGTCGGCCTCGCCCTGCACCGGCAGCGCCCGCGCACCGGTCACGTCCCGCCGATCCCGGTGACCGGCCTGCTGCGCAAGTGAGCGGCCCGTGTCCCTGCTGACGATCGGCGCGTTCGCCCGCGAGGCCGGGCTCACCCCCAAGGCGCTGCGGCTGTACGACGAGACGGGCCTGCTGCGCCCCGCCGCGGTCGACCCGGAGTCCGGCTACCGCTTCTACGACCCCGCACAGCTCGCCCGGGCCCGGCTGATCGCCGAGCTGCGCCGCATCGGCATGCCCCTCACCGAGATCGCCGACGTGTGCGCCCTCCCCCCGGCGGCCGCCGCCGAAGCGGTCGACGCCTACTGGCGCGAGGTCACGGCCGACACGGCGGCCCGGGCCCGGCGTGCCGCCCTGCTCGTGGCGAACCTGACCGGCGAGGACACGGCCACCCCCGGCATCGTCTTCCGGCACGCCTGCGGCCTCGACCCGGGCCGGGGCCGCGACACCAACGAGGACGTGGCGTACGCCGGCGATCAACTCCTCGCGGTCGCCGACGGGACCCGGGGCCCCGGCGGTGCACAGGCCGCCGCGGCCGCCGTCGCCGCGGTCCGCGCGGTCGAACAGACCCCCGGGGCCGAGCCGCTGTCCCTGCTGGCGGGCGCCGTCCGCGCGGCCGACCGGCGGATCCGGGCCCTCGACGCCGGCCCGGTGACCACGCTGACCGCCCTGCTGCGCCGCGGCACCCAGCTGGCCCTGGTGCACGTCGGCGACAGCCGCGCCTACCTGCTGCGCGACGGCGAGCTGACCCAGCTGACCCAGGACCACACGTGGGTACGGGCGCAGGTCGACCAGGGCCGGCTCACCCTGGCGGAGGCCGCCGCGCATCCCCAGCGGGCGCTGCTCGCCCGGGCCGTCGGCTGGGGCGCGCCGGGAGAGGCGGACCTGGGGTTGCGCACCGCCGTGCCGGGTGATCGGTATCTGCTGTGCTCGGACGGGTTGTCGGCGGTGGCGGGGGCGGCCGCCATCGGTGCGGCTCTGGGCGCGGCGGCGGGGCCGCGGGAGGCGGTCGGGGAGCTGATCGCGTTGGCTCATGGGGCGGGCGCGCCGGACAACGTCGCGGTGGCGGTCGCCGAGGTCTGCTGACGGTTGGGGCACGGTGGCCGGGGCACGGTGGCCGGGGTGGTGGGGCGGTGCTCACGGCGTCAGCGCTTCGGCGGCACGGGCCGCCTGAGCCGATGCCGCGACATTCGACGGCAAGGCGGCAACCGCGCCGGGAGGTCCGTGGGCCAGCAGGAGCCACGAGCTGTCGGCGTTGCCGCAGACCGAGACAGGGCGGAAATCGCCCGGGTCACGGATCGCCGGGCGTCCGGCCGCGCAAGTCGCTGATCAGGCGGGACACGAGCGGGCGCAGGGCCGCCGCCCGCGCGCGGCGCCACTGGGAGATCTCGGGCATGACGGTGTCGGGGATGGTGGCGGCGCGGATGCTCCACATGCCGGTGAGGCCGACGACGAAACGGGACGCCTCCGGTGGCAGGGTTCGCAGCAGGCGGTACGCGCGGTCGGTCGCGGCAGCGGGGCCGAGGGTGTGTCCGGTGGCGACGATGTCGGCGGCGAGCTGGGCCAGGTCGATCCAGGGGGCGCCGGCGGCCGCGTACGCCCAGTCGAGCAGCACCGCTGACGTGCCGACGGCGGTGTTGTCGAGGCGGATGTCGCGGTGGACCAGCGCGCTGCCTGCCGTCCAGTCCTGCCAGCCGGCCACCACGCCGGCCGCGTGCTCGGCGTGGGTGGTCTCCCAGTCGTCGGCGGTGCCGGTCTTGAGCAGCCGTGTCCAGCCGTCGAAGTCGGTGATGCGCTGGGCGGCCGGTGGCAGGGCCGGCGGGGCCGGGTGGGCGCTCGCGGTGCGGCAGGCGACGGCGACGGCGGCGATCGCCGTGTCGGTCCACGCGCCGGGGGTGGCGCCGGCGGCCCAGGTGGTGGCCAACGCGATCCAGGGGCCGTGTTCGACGGTGGCGAGGCGCCGCGGTGCCGGCACGGACGGCGGCAGCACGTCCAGGATGGTGGACTCCTGGCGGATCATCGCGTGGTTGTGGGCCCGGACGTCGGCGGAGACGGCCTTGACGAAGACCTGCCGCCCGTCGGCCAGGCGCAGGCCGGCGGCGGGGCCGGGGGACATGCCGCCGTGCAGGTCGGTGTGGGCGGTGATCGGGGCGCCGAGCGCGCCGGCGACGGCGGCCCGCACCGGGTGCGGCGTGTCGGCCCACGCGGCGCGGGGTGTGAAGGTCACACCGCATGGTAGGCGCGGTCGTCGAGCTGCCGGCCCGCCGCTGTGCCGGCGGCGCGTACGGCCGCCGGCGTGGCGGGCAGCAGCGGCAGCCGTACGTGCGGGGTGGGGATGCGGCCGTGCGCGTGCAGCACGCCCTTGATCACCGCCGGGTTGGGTTCGGCGAACAGGGCCGCCGACAGGCGGGCCAGCCCGCGGCCGAGCGGGAGCGGGCCCCGGGCGGTGATCAGGTCGGCGTAGGCGCGGGTGGCCATGTGGGCCGAGGCGAGGATGCCGCCGTGGGCGCCCATCGCCAGCAGCGGCGCGATGTAGAGGTCGTCCCCGCCGAGGATCGCGAAGTCCGGCGGCGGGTCGGCGAGCAGGTCGACGGTGTCCGCGTCGATGCCGCCGGCGGCCAGTTTCATGCCGATCACCCCGGGGATGGCGGCGATGCGGCGCAGCGCGGCCGCCGGCAGCGGCTGGGCGGTGCGGTACGGCACGTGGTAGATCACCAGTGGTACCGGGCTCGCGCCGGCGAGGGCGCTCAGGTGGGCCACCACGCCGTCCTCACCGGCCCGCACGAACGGCGGCACCAGCGTCAGCGCGGCGGTGACCGCCGGTTGCGCGGCGAGCGCGCCGAGCGCCGCCGCGTCGTGGGCCCCGGCGAGCATCGGGGCCCCGCGCGAGGCGCACACCGCGGCGACGGTGTCGAGCACGAGCGCGCGTTCCGCCGCGGTCAGGGCCGACGGTTCCGCGGTGGTGCCGAGCGCGACCAGCCCGGTGGCGCCGTGGTCGAGGGTGTCGCGGGCGAGCGTGTCCAGCGCGCCGGTGGCCACCGCGCCGTCGGCGTCGAAGGGGGTGATCAGGGGGACGTACAGGCCGGTGAGTGTCATCGGGTCACCGTCGCAGCCCGTACCCCTAAGGTCTATTGATTTGTCCTTGCCGGATTGTTTAGCGGTGCTGAAAGGTCGTAGCGCCAGTCGTTCGACACGATGAGGTGGCCGCGCGGGTATTCGAACGACGTCTCGCCCAGCAGCTGGAAGCCGGATCGCCGGCACACCCCGTTGGACGCGGTGTTCGCCACCGACGGATAGGCGTGCACGTAGCGCCTCTCACCGATCGCGGCCACCCGCCGCAGCGCGGCCACCGTCGCCCGCACCGCCAGGCCGCGCCCCTGATGGGCGGGCAGGATCTTCCAGCCCATCTCGTAGACCGGCTCGCCGCGCCATTCGCGGCGCCAGTAGCCGACGCTGCCCACCGGGTCGGGCGAGCCGGGCAGCACGACCAGCCACATCCAGCCGTCCGCGCCGCGCATGGTGGCCAGGTACTTCTCGTGCCGCTCGACGAGCTTGCCGGGCGGTTCGACGCCGCCGAGGTGCTCCTTCATGGCCGCGGTGTTGGCCTGCCGCTCCAGCCACAGGCCGCGCTCGTCCCACTCCTGCAGTTCCATGGTCAAAAGATATGACCCATATCGCTGATGACGAATACGCGCGGACCACGGGTTTCCGCGATGTTGCGGCGGCGTTACGGTCCGGCCATGGCGATGAAAGCGCTTACAAAGCCGACGATCTATCAGGTCGCTCAGCTGGCCGGTGTCTCGATCGCCACGGTGTCGCGGGCATTGCGCGACTCCGAGCTGGTCACCGAGCAGACCCGGGAGCGGGTGCGCGCCGCCGCCCGGCAGCTGCGGTTCACCCCCAGCGGGTCGGCGCGGTCGCTGGCCGAGGGCCGGCATGCGGCGAACGGGATCGTCTTCCCGGATCTGGTCGGCCCCTACTACGCCGAGGTGATCCTCGGGTACGAGGCGGCCGCCGCGGCCACCGGCAGCAGCGTGCTGATCCTCGCCACCCACGGCCGGCGGGACCCGGCCGCGGCCGTGCGGGATTTGGCCGGGCGGGTGGACGGGCTGACCGTGCTGGGCCGCACCGTCGGCGACGACGTGATCGGGCAGATCGCGGCGTCCGGGGTGCCGGTGGTGCTGCTCGCCCGTGACCCGGTGCCGGGGGTGGACTCGCTGCGCGCCGCCAACGCGAGCACGGCGCGGGCCCTGGCCGCGCATCTGGCCGGGCACGGGCACCGCGACGTGACGTTCCTCGGTGACCCGGAGGGGTCCCCGGACGTGGCGGGCCGGTTCGCGGGGCTGCGCGCGGGCCTGGCCCGGCAGGCGGGGACGGAGCTTCACCTCGTACGGCCCCGGGGTCTTGATCTGCAAGCGGGGGAGGAAGCGGCGCGTGCGCTGCTGCGGGGCCGGCGGCCCGACGCGGTGGTGTGCGCCAACGACGAGGTCGCGCTCGGTGTGCTGCTGGCCGCCGAGGCGGCGGGGTTGCGGGTGCCCGGCGATCTGGCCGTGACCGGCTGGGACGACCTGCTCGCGGCCCGCTTCGCCGGGTTGACCACGGTGCGGCAGCCGATGCGTGAGCTCGGCGCGGCCGCCGCCCGCTGGCTGCACCGGCGCATCACCGAGACGAAGCGCAACGAGCCCGCCCGGGCCGCGCGCCGCCGGATCCTCGCCACCGAAGTGGTGGTCCGGCGCACGTGCGGCCCCCATGAGGAGGTGCAGCAGCAGTGAGAAGAGTGCTTGCCGTCGGTGTGGCGGCGGCCCTGGCGTTGACGGCGTGCGGCCGCGACGCGGGTGACAGCGGCGAGACCGCCGAGGCGGTCGGTGCGGGCAAGGCGACCGGGGAGGTGACGGTCTGGGCGATGGGTACGGAGGGAGAGAAGCTCGCCGAGTTCGCGAAGGGCTTCACCGCCGAGAACCCGGACGCGAAGGTGACCGTGACGGCGGTGCCGTGGGACTCCGCCCAGCAGAAGATCTCCAGCGCGATCGCGGCGCGGCAGACCCCGGACGTGTCGATGATCGGTACGACGTTGCAGGGCGAGTTCGCCAAGACCGGCGCGCTCGACCCGACCCCGGCCGGCCTGTTCGCCCAGGACTCGTTCTTCCCGGGCGCGTGGGACACCACCGTCGTCGACGGCACCTCCTACGGGGTGCCGTGGTACGTGGAGACGCGCGGCATCTACTACCGCACGGACCTCGCCGCGAAGGCCGGTTTCCCGCACGGCCCGAAGACGTGGGACGACCTGTCCGCGATGGCCGCCGCGATGCGGTCGAAGGCCGGCGCGAAGTGGGGCATCAGCCTGCAGCCGGGCAAGACGGGCAGCTGGCAGTCGATCCTGCCGTTCGGCTGGTCCAACGGCGCCCAGATCGCCACCGCGGACGGGTACACGTTCGACACGCCGCAGCTGGCCGAGGCGCTGCGCTACTACCAGTCGTTCTTCACCGGCAAGCTGGCACCCACCGACCTGCCGCAGGGCGCGCTGGAGCCGGCGTTCGTGCGCGGCGAGATCGGCGCGTTCATGTCCGGGCCGTGGCATGTCGGCATCCTCAACGAGCAGGGCGGCAAGGACTTCGCGAGCAAGTACACCGTCGCGCCGATGCCGTCGAAGCAGTCGTCGACGTCGTTCATCGGCGGCAGCAACATCGCCGTGTTCAAGGACGCGAACAACCGCGACGCCGCGTGGAAGTTCCTGGCCTGGCTGAGCAAGCCGGACGTGCAGGTGCGCTGGTATCAGACGGTCGCCGACCTGCCCGCGGTGCGGTCGGCGTGGAGCGACCCGGCCCTGTCCGGCGACCCGATCCTGCAGGTCTTCGGCGAGCAGCTCAAGTCGGCCAAGGCGCCGCCGGCGTTCCCGACCTGGTCGCAGGTGGCGGCCGCGTTCGACGTGCAGGCCGAGAAGGTCTGCGTCGCCGGGGCCGACCCGGCGGCCGCGCTCAAGGCGGTGCAGAACCAGGCGTCGTCCATCGGCACCGGCTCGTGACCGCCGTCCTCGACCGCCCGGCCGCCGCCACCCGCGGACGGGCCACCCGCGCCCGCCGCCGGCGGGCCTGGATCGGCTGGTCGTTCGCCGCGCCGTTCACCCTGCTGTTCCTGGTGTTCGCGCTGCTGCCGGTGCTGGCATCGCTGGTGATGAGCCTGACCGACATGCGCGCGACCGATCTGCGCACGCCGCTGGCCGTCAATGTCGTCGGGTTCGGCAATTTCACCCGGCTGTTCTCCGACGAGCTGTTCCTGCGCTCGGCGCTCAACACGATCGTCTTCGTGGCCGTCGGTGTGCCGTTGACCATGGTGGCGGCGCTGGCCGCGGCGAACGCGCTCAATTCCGGGCTGATCCGGTTCCGGGCGGTCTTCCGGGTCGGGTTCTACCTGCCGGTGGTCACCAGCATCGTCGCGATCGCCGTCGTGTGGCGTTTCCTGCTCGACCCCGAGGCCGGCCTGGTCAACAATCTGCTCGGCCTGATCGGCGTCGAGGGGCCGGCCTGGCTGCAGAATCCGGGCACGTCGCTGGGGTCCATCATCGTGATGGCGGCGTGGCGCAACTTCGGGTCGCTCATGGTGATTTTCCTCGCGGCCCTGCAAGGCATTCCCGCCCATCTGTACGAGGCGGCGACGCTCGACGGCGCCGGCCGCTGGCAGCAGTTGCGGCGCATCACGATGCCGCTGATGCGCCCGGCGCTGCTGTTCGGCGCGGTCATCACCGGCATCGGCTATCTCCAATTGTTCGAGGAGCCGCTGGTGATGACGCAGGGCGGCCCGCTGTCGTCGACGCTGTCGGTGTCGTACCACATCTACAACCAGTTCGGTTTCGGCAACTACGGTTACGCGGCCGCCGCGTCCTACGTGCTTTTCGTGGCGATCGTCGCCCTGTCGGTGCTGCAGTTCCGCCTGCTCGGGAGCCGCGATGACTAGGGCCAAGCTTTTGCTGTACGCCGTGCTGGCGCTCGGCCTGCTCGTCGTCGTCGGCCCGTTCGTGTGGATGCTGTTGTCCTCGTTCAAACCGGAGGCCGAGATCCGCGCGGTGCCGCCGACGTGGTGGCCGCACACGTGGACGCTCGGCAACTACCGGGACCTGTTCTCCCGGCTCGATTTCCCGCAGTACTTCGCGAACTCGGCGATCGTGGCCGTGCTGGTGACCGCCGGCAATCTGCTGTTCTGCTCGCTGCTCGGCTACGCGCTGGCCAAGCTGGACTTCCCGGGCCGCAAGGCGCTGTTCCTGGCGGTGCTGGGCATGCTGATGGTGCCGGGCATGGTGACGTTCGTGCCGCAGTTCGTGCTGATCAGCAACATGGGCCTGGCCAACTCGTACGCGGGGCTGGTCCTGCCGTTCCTCGCCGGCCCGTTCGGCGTGTTCCTGATGCGCCAGTTCCTGCTGTCGATACCGGACGACCTGATCGAGGCGGCCCGCGTCGACGGGGCCGGCGAATGGCGCATCTTCTGGCGGGTCGTGCTGCCGTTGTGCAAACCGGCCCTGGCGACGCTGGGCATCCTGACGTTCCTGGCGTCGTGGAACAACTTCCTGTGGCCGCTGGTGGTGGCCACGACCGACGACAAATACACGCTGCCGGTGGCTTTGGCGCTCTACAGCATCGGGCAGAACCGCGCCTATTACGGGCTGCTGCTGGCCGGCGCGGTCGTGGTGGTCGTCCCCGTTCTGATCGTCTTCCTGGCGTTGCAGCGGCACTTCATGCGCGGCATCGCCACGACCGGACTCAAGTGAGGAGCGCTTCCTTCCGATGAGACGTCTGCTCGTACCCTTGCTGGCCCTGGTTCTGGTCCTTTCCGGCGCGGCCGTGGCGCAGGCCGCGCCGGATCCGCTGCGGGCCTATGCGCGCGACACGTGGCGTTCCCTGGTGGCGATGACCGACCCGGCGACGGGCCTGGTCGCCGACAACATTCCCGGCGACCTGTCGGCGCCGTCGGCGTACACGTCCCCGACAAATATCGGCGGCTTCATGTGGTCGGCCGTGGTGGCCCGCGAATTGGGCATCATCTCGGCGGCGGAAGCCACCGCCCGCGTGTCGAAAACCCTGTCGACCTTGGCGGCATTGCGGCGTCACACCGCCTCGGGCATGTTCTACAACTGGTACGACCCGCACACCGGCGCCGTGCTGACCGTCCTGCCCGACGGCACCGCCGTGACACCGTTTCTGTCGTCGGTCGACAACGGATGGCTCGCCGCGTCCCTGCGCGTCGTGCAGGGCGCTTTCCCGTCGTTGCGCGCCCGCGCCGGCGCCATTGTGAACAACATGGACTTCGGGTTCTCTTTCAACCCGGCCGCGGTGTCACCGATCGGCACGCGCGGGCTGATCCGCGGCGGATTCTGGGACACCGCACCGTCGGGCTGCTCGGTGCCGCAGAACGGCGTCTGGTTCACCTGCAACCATTACGACATCACGGTGACCGAGCCGCGCATCGCCACCTATCTGGGCATCGGCGCCGGGCAGATCCCGCCGACCGCCTACTACGACACCATGCGCACCCTGCCGGACAGCTGCGACTACGCGTGGCAGGAGATGCGGCCCACCGGGTTCAGCACCACCCACCTCGGCCGCGGCGTCTACGAGGGCTCGTACCGCTACCGCGGCATCACGTTCGTGCCGAGCTGGGGCGGTGACATGTTCGAGGCGCTGATGCCGGACCTGTTCGTGCCCGAGACCGCGTGGGGGCCGCGCAGCTGGGGCCGCAACCACCCGGCGACCGTGGCCGCGCAGATCGAGCACGGCCTCGCCGACGCCCGCTACGGCTACTGGGGGTTCTCCCCGGCGTCCAACCCGTTCGGCAGGTACGGCGTCTACGGCGTCGACGCGATGGGCATGGACACCGACGGCTATCCGTCCGACGTGCAGGGCGGCCGCTACGACGCGGGCTTCGGCGACTGCCGCCCGCCCGGCCCGCCGGCCGTCTACGGCGACGGCGTGGTCACCCCGCACGCCGCGTTCCTCGCCCTGCCTTACGCCCCCGGCCCGGTGCTCCGCAACCTCTCGAAGATCAAAAACGATTTCGACGCGTACGGGCCCGGCGGCTTCTACGACGCCATCGCCGTGCGCAGCGGCACCGTCGCCAAGCGGTACCTCTCCCTCGACCAATCCATGATCATGGGGGCGATCGGCAACCACCTCGCCCGCGACGTGCTCAAGCGGGCCTTCGTCACCCCCGCCTTCGAACGCGCGGTACGGCCGCTGCTGGCCGCCGAGACCTTCAACGTCCCCGCCCACCAGGAACTCCCCCAACTGCGCGCCCGCTGACGGCCGGCCCACTCCGAGGAACTCACATGACCATCGAAGATCAGGCCCGCGCGAGCTGGGCCGCCCTGATGGGCGCGGGCGGCGCCCAGGACCGCACCCCCGGCGTCCCACAGCGCGCCGCCCTTCCGGCCGTCACCGGCGTGACCGCGGCGACCGGCCACGGCCACGTCACCGTCGACTGGACCCCCGTGCCCGGCGCCATCGGCTACGCCGTGCACCGGGCGGCGTCCCCCGCCGGCCCGTTCGAGGTCGTCGACCACGGCGGCGGCGACGTCCTCGCCGTCCCCCACGGCCCCTACGCCGACACCACCGACGGCCGCGGCGGCTGGTACGCCGTCGCGGCCCTGCAAACCGTGACGGCCATCGGCCCCCTGTCGGAGCCGGTGCCCGCCCCTCCGTCCGCGGCTCTGCCCGCTTCTCCGCCCGCCGCTTCTTCGCCTGCCGCTTCTTCGGGCGCCGTTTCTCCGCCCGCCGCTTCTTCGGGCGCCGTTTCTTCGGGCGCCATTCTTCCGGGCGCCGCTTCTCCGCCCGGCGTGTCCGGCGACCCGGGCGTCACCGTCGCCGTCGGCGCCCAGCCCCGGCCGCTGCACCGGATCTGGCAGGCGATGGTCGGCTCCGAACACCTCAGCCACCTGCTGTCCACCGACGAGACCGGCGGCCGCCCCATCGGCGCCGAACTACGCGAGGCCCTGCGCCGCGTCCGCGACGAGATCGGCGTGCGAACCGTCCGCGCCCACCACATCCTCGGCGACGACGTCGGCGTCTACCGCGAGACCGGCGGCGAACCCGTGCACGACTTCACCCGCGTCGACCAGATCTACGACACCGTCCGCGAGCTCGGCATGACTCCCGTCGTCGAGTTCGGCTACATGCCCCGCGACCTGGCCCGCGACCCCGGCCGCACCGTGTTCACCTACCGCGGCGTCATCTCCCCGCCCCGCGACTGGGACCGCTGGGCCGGCCTGATCCGCGCCTTCACCGCCCACGTCGTCGACCGCTACGGCCTCGACGACGTGCGCGACCACTGGTGGTTCGAGGTGTGGAACGAACCGAACCTGTCCGTCTTCTGGTCCGGCACCCCCGCCGAATACTGGCAGCTCTACGAGACCACCGCCCGCGCCGTGAAGGACGTCCACCCCGCCCTGCGCGTCGGCGGCCCCGCCACCGCCGCCGCCGGCTGGGTCGAGGACCAGACCGGCGTCGAAGCCCCGGTCGACTTCCTGTCCACCCACGTCTACGGCACGATCCCCCTCGACCTGCGCCCGCTGGCCGGCGACCGCCCCGTCCTGTGGACCGAATGGGGTGTCACCGCCACCCACGGCAGCGACATCAACGACACCGTCTTCGCCGCCGCGTTCCTGCTCAAAGGCATGCACTCCGCCGCCGGCCGCCTGCACGCCCTCGCCCCCTGGGTCGCCTCCGACCACTTCGAGGAGCTCGGCCGCCCGCCACGCCTGTTCCACGGCGGCTTCGGCCTGCTCACCGTCGGCAACCTCGCCAAACCCAAGTTCTGGGCCCTCGCCCTCGCCGAACGCCTCGGCCCCCACGAACTGCCCGTCGCCCTCACCGGCGACGGCGCCGGCAGCCTCGTCGAAGCCTGGGCCTCCCGCCACCCCGACGGCAGCCTCGCCATCCTGCTCTGGAACAGCACCCTCGACCACACCAAGGCCCACGGCGCCCCCGAACTGGCCCGCACCGTCCGCCTCACCCTCGACCTGGCCATCCCCCACCGCCTGCGCACCTGGCGCGTCGACCACACCCACGGCAACATCACCACCCACTTCGCCGGCGAATGGCCCACCCCCGCCCAATGGCACACCCTGCAGCAAGCCGACCACCTCCCCGAGTCCGAACCCTCCCGCCGCATACCCCCCGGCGCCGACGTCGTGCTCGACCTGCCCAACCCCGGCATAGCCTTCCTGACCCTGCACCCGCTGTAGCCACGCCGCCCGACATGTCCCGCCCGCAGGTCAGCTCGTGCAGGTGCCGCACGGCGTCGACCTTGGGCCGGGCCACCTGGGATGCGCAGGGCGTGATGAAGCTGGGCGTGGCGGTTCAGGGCGCCCGCGAGTCATCTTTGGGCCGGGCCACCTGGGATGCGCAGGACGTGATGAAGCTGGGCGCGGCGGTTCAGGGCGCCCAGCGAGCCATCGAGAATGGTCAATCGGGAGCGGCCGGGGTGGCGGGATGCCAGCCGCGGCGGCGGCCCTGGCGGACGATCACCGCGGTCAGGCCGAGCAGCAGCACCAGGCCGGCGCCGGCGGCGGCGAAGACCAAGGCACGGTCGCGGGACTCGGCGCGGCGGGCGGCCAGCGCCACGGCGGCCGGATCGTTCATGGTCATCGACTCGGGGGCCGGCTGCGCCTGCTCCTGCGGGCCCAGGTTCTCGGTGAGCGCACGGTAGGGGTTGAGCAAGCCGAACCCGTATTCGGCGCTGACACTGCCCCCGGGGGCCGGGTCGGCAGTGGCGATCAGCCGCTGCCGCACCTGGGCCGGCGTGAGCCCCGGGAAGCGCTGCTTGATCAGCGCGGCCGTGGCGGACACGAACGGCGCGGCGAAACTGGTGCCCTGCAACGTCGTGTGCCCGCCGCCGCGGGCCGCCACCGTCACGCCGTCACCCATGGCGACCAGGTCGACGTAGTCGCCGTGCTGCGAATACCCCGCTATGCCGCCGTCGGCCTTGAGCGCGCCGACGCCGATGACCCCGGGATATTTCGCCGGGAACGGGTCGGGGTTGCCGTTGCCCGCCTGGTTGCCGGCGGCCGCCACGACCACCACACCGGCCCGGATCGCCCGGGCCACCGCCGCCCGTACCGCGATGTTGTCCGACGTCATCACCAGCGAAATGTTGATCACATCGGCGTCCTGGGCGACGGCCAGATCGATCGCCTGCGCGAACTGCGCCGGCGTGCCCCGGTCACCGACCGCCTTGCCGTCGATCTCCTGCTGCTCGCTGATGCGGAACGGGATGATCGCCGCGTCGGGCGCGAGACCCTGGAACCCGGTGGCGCGCACCGGCGCCGCCGCGATGATGCTCGCCACGGCCGTGCCATGACCGTTGCAGTCCTGCCGGCCCGTGTCGTCCCCGTGCAGGAAGTCGGCGCCGGTGGCGACCCGGCCGCGCAGCTGCGGATGAGTGGCGTCCACCCCGGAGTCGATCACGGCGACCCGCACACCCCGCCCGGTCGCGAACCCGGCCAGCCGCTTCGGCGCGTACACCTGATCCTCGACCGGAACCCCGGACGCGACCGGCTGCGGCCTCGCGGCCTGCTCACAGACCACCGCCGCCCCCGCCGGCGCCGGCACGGCCAGCAACGCGGCGACCACCCCGACCACCGCACCGGCCCCACGCCACCGCATCACACACCTCCTCCGACGATTCGGCTGGATCGTATCGGGAGGGTGCGACACGTTCGGCGGGCGCCGGTTGTGCGTTCAGGTCGCTCACAGCTAGGTTGTGGGAACCATCTGCGGCGTCGCGAGGGAAACCGGTGAAACTCCGGTGCGGTCGCGCCACTGTGAACGGCCTCCGGCAACGGAGCCCGTGAGTCAGGACGCTCACGCGTCGCAGCCTGTTCGAACGGGACGCGTCATCCCGCTAGGAGGTTCCACCATGGCCAAAGCACAGCCGGCCCGCCCGCTGAGCACCCCCGCCGTCTCCGCGCGGCTGCTCTGGACCGCGATCGCCGTCACCGCCCTCCTGCTGCTGATCACCTACCTGGTCGCCTTCGACCAGGGCGCGGTCTCCCGCAGCGGCATGTATCTGCACGAGCTCATGCACGACGGCCGCCACCTGCTCGGCGTCCCGTGTCACTGACCGGCCCCAAGACCACGCCCGGATACGGCGCCCTCCTCCTCAGAGGCCTGCTCGCCGGCCTCGTCGCCGGCCTGCTCGCCGGCTGCTTCGCGTACGCGTTCGGCGAACCCCATGTGGACGCCGCCATCGCCATCGAGGAAGCCACCACCCACGCCGACCCCACGGCCGCCGGCCACCACGACGAGGAACTGGTCAGCCGCGACGGCCAGAAAGGCGGCCTGTTCCTCGCCACCGCCCTCTACGGCGCCGCCATGGGCGGCCTACTCGCCACGGCCTACACGCTGCTGCGCCGCCGCCTGCGCACCCCCAGCGACACCCGGGCGGCGCTCAGCCTCGCCGGCGCGGCCCTGCTCGGCATCGTCCTGGTGCCGTACGCGAAATACCCGCCCAACCCCCCGGCCGTCGGCAACCCCGCCACCATCGACCAGCGCACCATCAGCTACCTCGCCATCCTCGTCATCGGCCTGGTCGCCGTCTGGGCCTCCGTCGTCGCCGCCCGCACCCAGCACGCCGAATGGCGCCAGGCGACAGCCGCCGTGACCGGCTTCCTCGTCGTGGTCGTCGTCGGCTACGTCCTGCTGCCCACCGTCGACGAAGTCCCCGACACGTTCCCCGCCGGCCTGCTCTGGAACTTCCGCATCGCCTCCCTCGGCACCCAGGTCCTGCTCTGGACCGCCCTCGGCCTCACCTTCGCCGCCCTGCTCACCGCCCGCCGCCGCACCCAGGCTCCCGAACCGCGGGCCGGCACCGTCACCAACGCCTGACCCACCACCCGCCGCTCACAAAACCTCGTCAGCCCAGCGGGCCACCACCGCCAGCACCGGCGCACGACCGGCCACCATCGCCTCGATCCCCCGGCTGTCATAACCCGGCTTACGCCCGAACCCGGCCGCCGCGGCCATCACCATCCGCGGCGCCAGCCAGAAATACTTCGCCGCCCCGCACGCCATCACCGCCCGCCGCACCATGCCGTCGTCCACCGCACCGCCCAGCCCGCGCCTGTACTGCTCCGCCACCGTGGCCAGCACCTCGTCGAGCAACCCGATGTCGATCAGCCCGTCGAGGAACGTGTCCAGCGCCAGATTCGCCGCGTCCTCCCCGATCGCCCCGGGCCCCACGAACGCCCAATCGATCAGCACCGGCCCCCGCTCCGCGAACACCAGATTCATCGGCCACACATCGTGATGGCACAACGTCCACGGCAACCCGTCGGTCACGGCGAGAACCTCGTGCCGCCGCTCCCACAGCCGCCGCAGCCCCTCCCGCACCGGCCGCGGCCAGCCCGCCACGATCACCGGATGATCCCAGTCGAGATCCTCCACCACCGGCTGCGCCAGCGTGTAATCGCGCAACCAGTCCCGGGCGAGCCACTTCTCCCCCGCCCACCGCCCGCCGATCCCCGTCGAGCCGAGCCACGCCGCCTGCGCGGCACCCAGCCGGAACGCCACCTCACCCAGCCGCGCCGGCCCCGCCGCAGGACCGGGCACACCCCGCACATCCTCGAGCCACAACGCCACCGACCCGTCGGCCCGCTCCACCACCTCGTACAACCGCGGCCCCGGCAAACCCGGCAGCGCCTCGGCCGTCAACCCCGACGCATAGGCCTCGACCTCCCTCCGCCAATAGTTGAAGTGACCCGGGTCGTCACTCGCCGCCAAATGCTCCGCCGCCCCGCTGCGCCTCGGGGTGGCCACCTTCAACACCGCCGTCCCGTCATCACGCCGCACCCGCCACACACCACCGGTCACCTCGTTCGCGGTGCTGTGCACCAGCTCCTCGACGGTCCAACCGGGACGAATCAGATCATCAAGCACTGGCACGGCCCCGAGATTACCGGCCGCCGAGCTCGCCGTGGGGCGCCTGTGGACAACGCCCGAGGAGCCTCCGCGCCCTGTGGAAAACCCCGATTCTCGTCAGGGCCGGCCGCTAGATTGCGCCCATGCCTGACTTCCTCCCCGGCGTCCAACTGGCCCGCCACTACTACTTCGAAGCCGTCCGGCCCCTGCTCGGCGGCCTGCCCCACGCGGCCGCCCGGCTCGGCCCCGGCTCCGACGTGCTCGGCTTCGACACCGCCCGCTCCACCGACCACGACTGGGGCCCACGCCTCGAACTGTTCGTCGACCACCCCGGCGACCTGCGCGACATGCTCACCCGCCGCCTCCCCAAGAGCATCCGCGGCTGGCCCACCCACTTCGTCCCACCCGGCGCCCGCGTCCGCTCCATGCAGCCCACCGACGGCCCCGTCGACCACTACATCCAGATCCTGTCCTTCCCCGCCTGGAGCCGCGACCTGCTCGGCTTCACCCCCACCGGCGACGTGCGCCCCCTCGACTGGCTCGGCGCCCCCTGGCAGCGCTTCGCCGAATTCACCGGCGGCGCCGTCTTCCACGACCCCGATCGCCTGCTGACCACCGCCCGCGCACGCCTTACCTGGTACCCACCCGACCTGTGGCGCTACGTGCTCGCCTGCCAATGGCGCCGCATCGACCAGGAAGAGCCCTTTCCCGCCCGCGCCGCCGAAGCCGGCGACGAGCTCGGCGCCCGCGTCCTGACCGCCCGCCTCTGCCGCGACGTCGCCCGCCTGCTCCTGCTCCAGCAACGACGCTGGCCGCCATACTCCAAATGGCTCACCCGCGCCCTGCCACCCGGCCCCGCCACCGACTCCCTGCTGGCCGCCCTGCACGCCACCACCACCCGCGACCGCGAGAACGCCCTCTGCACCGCCCTCGAACACGCCGCCACCCGCCAGAACGAGCTCGGCCTCAGCGCCGAGCAACCGCCGATACGCCGCGAGTTCTTCGACCGCGGATACGCGGTGATCGGCGCCGCCCGCTACGCCGACGCCCTGCGCGATGCCATCACCGACCCGGCCCTGCGCGCCCTGCCCTTCACCGGCTGCGCCGACCAGATCATCGACAACACCGAGGTACTGGTCGACGCCCACCTCACCCGCGCCGTCGTCGCCACCACCCTCACCCCGCCGTCGAACGGAGGTGAGCGCGCTCCGCAACCGTAGAGAGCCCGGTGAACTCAACGAGGCCTGCGCCCCACACTCGCTGGTCGGCATTCGCGCCGGGCGGACCAGCCACAGTCCGCGCCGGCCGTTAGGGGCAGGCGGATGTGATCGCCGTGCCGGCAGGCGGCCCGGGCGCACCAGCGGCCGGGCGGGGCGCCCGGGCCGATCATTGCCCAGGGAGCGCAGGCAAGAGAGCCTCAGCGCAGCGACCCGGCCTGCCAGCGTGTGGGCCCGGGCAGCGTCGCGTCTGGCTGACCGGCGTGGGCCCCGGGCAGCGTCGTCTCTGGCTGACCGGCGTGGGCCCCGGGCAGCATCGTCTCTGGCTGGCCGCCGTGGGTCGCGGCGCAGCGTCCACGCAGTGTCGCGCTGCCTGCGGCGTAGCGTCCCGGGCCGCCCGACCTGCGGGCCGGCGTTCCGGCGTGTCGGGCGTGGGCTGCGCGCAGCGTCCCGGCGTGCCCGACCGACCGGCGTGGGTCACGGCGCGCGCTGGGCTGGCCCCCGGCATGCCTGGCGTGACCCGCGTGGGCCGCTGCCCGGCGCGCCGAAACGACAACTCAGTTGGCATGCCGCATGGGCTTTCCACCAGGCCGTTCGCGGCCCACGGCGGCGGATCGCGAACGGCCGAGATTCAAAGGTGGGATGCCGTTGATTCCTTTTTGGTTTTGATCTTTTGGGGTGTGCGGCGAAGCGCACACCGTGTAGAGCGTCCTAGGATGATGAATGGGGGTCGGTGTGGTGGCGCGAACTGTGGTGGATCTCGGCCTAGGGTGGGCCTGCGATGAAAGAGAACGACACCGCTCCCGAGACCCGTCCCTGCGCCCACTGTGGACGGCCCGTGCCGCAGCGCTCGTCCGCCGGGCGGCCGTTCCGGTACTGCCGGGACAACGACGGGGAATGCCAGCGTGCCTCGCGCAACGTGCGGATGCGGCACCGGTCGTCGCCGGGGCTGGCCGGGCAGGTGGCGCGCACCTGGGAGGTCGTCGATCGGCTCGATCAGCTCGTCGAGACGCTCAGCGACGCGCTGCACTCCGAGCTCTCCCCCGCCGGGGTCGAACGGCAGGTGGCCGAGATCCGGGCCGAGACGTCGGGGCAGATCGCCGCGGCGCACACCGAGCGCGACGATGCCCGCCGGGACGCGGAGCGGGCCGCCGCCGAGGCGTCGACGGCCCAGCAGCTGGCCGCCGCAGCGACCGCCGAGCGGGACGAGGCGCTGCATCGTGCCGAGGAGTCGGCGCGCGCCTCCGAGCAGGCCGGGCGTGACGCCGAGCAGGCGCGCGCCGCCCGCGACGAGGCCCGCCGTGAGGCCACCGCGGCGGTGGCTCTGCAGGAGCGCGCCGAAGCCGATCGTGACGCGGCCCGCGACGAGCTTGCCGTGGCCCGGGCGGAGCTTCAGGACGTACGCCGCGAGCGTGAAGCCACCGAGCGCGACCTCGCCGCCGCGCTCAAGGACGCCGACGCCGCCGCCAAACGGGGTGAGGAGCTGCGCCGCGAACGCGACGCCGCCCGCGAGGAGGCGCGCCGGCTGGACGCTGACCTGGCCGCCGCCCGCCGGGAGGCCGCCGAGCAGCGCGAGGCCACGGACAAGGCGCTGCAGGAGGTACGCCGGGAGGCCGCGGCCGCGCGGGAGGCCGCCGACGCGGAGCTGGCCGAGGCCCGCCGTGCGACCACCCGGGCCGAGGCCGAACGGGACGCGCTGCTGTCCGTGCGCGAGGAGCTCGACCGGGCGGGCCGCGACCGCGCCGACCTCGAGCGCCGCCTCGCCGCCGCCCAGGCCGAGGCGGAGGCCGCGCAGACCCGGGCGGCCCAGCTGTCGACCCAGGTCAGCGACCTGGCCTCAGCACTCGCCTCGCTGGGCGGTGCCCGGCCCGCCCCGGCCCCGCCCGCGCCCGCCCAAGCCACCCCGGCGTGAGGCGGCCCCGAAGACGGCGGGCGGGAGCGTTCAGCGGGTGCGGTCGTAGACGAGGGACAGTTCGCCGTGCTCGCCCGCCTTTTGGCTGACGAGGGTCCACTGGGCCGGCGGCAGGCCGTCGTCGAACAGGGCCGGGCCGCCGCCCAGGAAGACCGGGAAGATCATCAGGCACAGGCGGTCGACGCGGTCGGCGGCCAGCAGGGCCTTGATGACGCTGGCGCTCGACAGGACCAGGATGTCGCCGCCGGGGGTCGCCTGGAGCTCGGCGACCACGTCGGGGGCGGGACGGTCGGCGAGGGTGGTCCGCTCCCACGGGCTTTCAGCCAGCGTCGACGACAGGACGACCTTGTCGGTGCTGACGAGCCACTTCGCGAAGGCCTCGTCGCGCGGGTCCACCCCGTCCATGCCGATGACGGTGGGCCAGAAACCGAGGAAGCCCTCGGCGTTGACCCGGCCCAGCAACGCGGTGGTGGCCGGCTCCCACAAGCCGGTCAGGTGGTCGCGGGCGACGTCCGAGACCGCGTACGGCATCACCCAGCTCATGTCCTCGGGCGCGCCGGGCTTGGCGTAGCGGCCGTCCAGCGAGAGGCTCATGTTGGTGACGACCCGGCGGCCGGCGTTCTGTGCAGTCACTTCGTGCTCCCTGATTCGAAAACGGCGGTGAGTTTGTCGAGGGACTGGCCGAAACCGATCTCGATGCCGGCGATGAAGTCCGCCGAGTCGACGGCACTTCCGGTGATGCGGTAGTCGACGCCGAGCTCGGTGCCGGCGCCCACAGGCGTCAGCACCATCTCGACGTGGGCGGTGAAGGCGGGGGCGCCGCCGGGCAGCAGAGGCGTCATCCGGTACGCCAGGCGCGCGCCGGGCTCCGCGGCCTCCACCACGCCGACGGCCCGCCCGACAACCGCACCGTCCGGCTCGGAGCCCGACGGCTGGGCGCCGGACGGCTCGGAGCCCGACGGCTGGATGCCGGACGGCTCGGAGCCCGACGGCTGAGCGCCGGACGGCTGAGCGCCGGACGAGTGGGCGGCGGACGGCTGGGTGTCGTCGGCGTCGCGGTATTCCTGGACGATGCGGCCGCCGGGACGAGCCTCGAAGACCAGCTCGGAGACGCGCAGGTCGTCGGGCGCCCACCACCGGGCGAGCAGGGCCGCCTCGGTGAGGTGGCGCCACAGCAGGGCGGGCGGCGCCGCGACCGAGCGCCGGAACCGCAGTGAACGGCCGTCGGCCCACCCGGCACCGGCCTTGTCCGCCGCGTCGCGCTCGGCGAGCACGGCGCGGCGGTATTCGCCGTAGGTCTCCAGCGGGCCCCCGGCACGCTCGGCGGTGTCGGCCAGCCCGGCGATCAGCGACGCCAGCGAGCGCAGCGGGCCCGGCCGCAGGGCATAGATGCGCCGCTGGCCGCTGCGCTCGGAAGCGACGATCCCGGCGCGTTCGAGGGTTTGCAGGTGCTTCGTCGTCTGCGGCTGCCGAGCCCCGGCCAGCTCGGCGAGCACGCCGACCGGGCGCGGGCGCTCCGCCAGCAACTCGACGAGCCGCCACCGAGCCGGATCGGCCAGCGCGACCAGAACAACATCCATGCAGAGAATCATTCCCCGCAAAGAATATTCTTGTCAAGGAATACTTTGGCGCAAGAAGGAGACGACGGAGGAAGGCGGGAAGAGGAGAGCGCCGGGGGCGGGCGGAACCGGCGAGGGCGGCGGGGCCGCGGGGGCGCGCGGAACCGGGGCAGGCGGAACTGGCGAGGGCGGCGGGCGCGCGGAACCGGGGCAGACGTAACTGGCGAGGGCGCGCTGCGGGCGGCAGTCGCCGAAGCCCGCGTCGCAGCTCGGCGCGGGCCCGGTCCAGGTCGACGTCGAGCAGCCGGGCGGCGAGGGCACGCGGAACCGGCGGGGGCGGCAGGGGCCGGCGGGGGCGGGCGACAGAACGTGGCAGGAGAGGGAGAGGCATGGCAAGAGGACGACGACGGACCAGGAGGCTGGGCGCCAGGTGGAACATGGAGGCACGCCGTCAGGGGGCGCCGACTCCCGATCGTGACGCAATACACATCGCGGCTCGCGGGATCTCGGCGTATAGCGGCCCGCCGGCCTCACCCCCGAGCGCCGCCCGGCACCGGCCACACCGCCTCTGAGCAGGCGTCCGCTGCCTTCCGGCCGGTGATGCGCACCGAAGTGAAGAGTACTCATCTCGGGCGACGCGCGGACGAATAATGCCCGGCGAGGAGCGAAACGGGGACGCCGATTCACGGTTTACCCGACCGAGTGACCGAAGTCGCACCACATGGAGAACTCCCATAGGCCGTAAAGTGGACCAAGGTCCACTTCGGCGGGGGTGCGGTATGCCGGGTAAGGGCCGCGGGCGGCTACGCTCGTAGCGTTAACACCGCCGTCACAACGGCAGTGCTGCCATACCTACCGACAAACCCTGTCATACCGACAACCTGTCACACCGACAACGCTGTAGCCCGGCGACCGCAGGAATCCCGCGGCCGCCCCTTTCGTTACACCGAACGAGAGCAGCACCACGAGCGAGGGGAAAGCCAATCATGGGCGAACGCATGCTGCGCGGCAGCCGTCTTGGCGCGGTCAGCTACGAGTCCGACCGCAACACGGAGCTGGCGCCCCGGCAGACCCGAGAGTACCTGTGCGTCAAGGGTCACCAGTTCGAGGTGCCGTTCGCCGTCGACGCCGAGGTGCCCACCACCTGGGAGTGCAAGTTCGACGGCAGCGTCGCCCGCCTGGTCGACGGCAGCGAGCCGGAGCAGAAGAAGGCGAAGCCGCCGCGCACCCACTGGGACATGCTGCTCGAGCGGCGTTCCATCTCGGAGCTGGAGGACATCCTCAACGAGCGGCTCCAAGAGGTTCGGACCCGCCGCGGCAGGTAAGAAGCAGACGAAAAAAGGGGGCCCGACACGGGCCCCCTTTTTTCGTGCTCGTTCAGCGGTCGACGATCTCGCCCTCGATGGCGCCGGCCGGCGTGCGGACCGGGGCCTCGTCGTCGATCACGACGATCGGGTCGCCGGGGCGGACCCGCACCTTGCGCGGGCCGAACAGGTCGTAGCCGACGCGGCGCTCGGTGAAGCGCTCGGCGCCGCGGCGGGCGAGCTGGCGGCCGGGCGGCAGGAGCAGCAGCAGGCCCGCCACCGCGGTGACGAAGCCGGGCACGGCCAGCAGCAGCGCGCCGAGCAGCCCGACCAGCGAGCCGATCACCTCGGAGCCGGGCGGGCGGCCCTCGGCGGCGGCCGCCTGGAAGCGGCGCCACCCCTTCATGCCCTCACGGCGCAGCAGTGCCATGCCGGCGAGGCTCGCGGCCGCGGCCAGCAGCACCGCCCAGCCTCCGCCGATGGCGTGGGCCACCACGAGGAAAACGACGATCTCGGCGACCGCCAGCACTGACAGCCCCACGGGCAGCAGAGCCAGGCCTCGACGACGCATGGCGACCTCCAGGGTCAGGACGACCGCTCAAGCATGACACGCCCGCGCCCGGTCACGGCCAGGTCGAGCCCTCGCGCTGCCGCTTGCCGAGGCGGGCGCGCAGGTTGTCGCGGCGCGCCTGCACACCCCACCGGGTCACCCTGAGCAGCTGTTCCTTGAAGATGTTGCCGCTCATCTTGCTGACGCCGTGTTCGCGCTCGGTGAACGTGATGGGCACCTCGGCCATGCGGAAGCCGGCCCGGTAGGAGCGCCAGGCCAGCTCGACCTGGAACGAGTAGCCGGTGGAGGCGACCGTTTCGACGTTGATCTCGTCGAGGACGGGCATGCGGTAGGCGCGGTAGCCGCCGGTGGCGTCCTTGAACGGCATGCCCAGCGCCATCTTGATGTAGATGTTGCCGCCGCGCGAGAGCAGCAGCCGGTGCATCGGCCAGTTGTGCACGCTGCCGCCGGGGATGTAGCGGGTGCCGAGCACCGCGTCGGTGTCGCGCAGCGCGTCGAGCAGCTTGGACAGCTCCTCGGGGGCGTGCGAGCCGTCGGCGTCCATCTCGACGACCGCGTCGTACCCCTTGTTCTTCGCCCAGGCGAAGCCCGCCTTGTACGCGGCGCCGAGGCCCTCCTTGCCGGCCCGGTGCAGCACGAAGATGTGGTCGTCCGCGGCGGACAGCTCGTCGGCGATCGCGCCGGTGCCGTCGGGCGAGTTGTCGTCGGTGACCAGGATGTCCACCGAGGGGACCGCGCGGCGCACCCGCCCGGTGATCAGGCGGATGTTGTCCGCCTCGTTGTAGGTCGGGATCACCACGAGGACCCGTCCCACCCCCGGGTAGCCTTCCGTCTCGCTCACCGTGCCTCCGCATCGTCATTGGTGGTGCGCCGGCGGCGACGCAGGGGCAGCGCGCCGGCCAAGGCCACAACCGCGAGGGCGACCATGGCCATCTCGGGCCAATGGCCCAAGCGAGTCGCCAGCGTAGTCGTTGCGCTCTGGTGCATCGCACGCACCATCACCGCTCCGACGTTGAAGCCGCTCGAACTGTAGACCTGACCCGCCGTGCCCGTGAAAGCGGACACCCCCACCGTGGAGACCATCAGCGACTCGCGGCCGTGCTCGACGCCGCGCAGGCGCACCATGGCGAGCTGCTGACGGGCCTCGGCCTCGTTGAACGTGGCGTTGTTGGTCTGCACGGCGAGCACCTGCGCCCCGCCGCGCACAGTGTCGCGGACGATGCCGTCGTACGCCACCTCGAAGCAGATGACGTCGCCGAGGGTCAGCGATCCGGTGCTGATGATGCCGGTGCGGTCGCCGGAGAGCATGTTCTTGACCAGGTCGACCTTGTCGGAGACGAGCCGGGCGACCGAGCGCAGCGGCATGTACTCGGCGAACGGCACGGGGTGCTGCTTGACGTACTGCTGGGCGAGGTCGGGGCCGGTGCCGGGGTTCCACAGGATGCCGGCGTTCTTGATGTCGGCCGGGTTGTCGGTGCGCAGCACCGTGCCGACCAGGATCGGCGCGCCGATCGCGTCGGCCGCGTCGGAGATCTGCTGGGCGGCGTCGGCGTTGCGCAGCGGGTCGATGTCGCTGGAGTTCTCGGGCCACACGACCAGGTCGGGACGGGGCTGCTTGCCGGCGGCGACGTCGAGGGCGAGCTGTTTGGTGGCCTTGACGTGGTTGTCGAGCACGGCGCGGCGCTGGGCGTTGAAGTCGAGGCCGAGGCGCGGCACGTTGCCCTGCACGAGCGCGATCGTCCGGGTGGGCCCGGAGGCGGTGGCGACCGGCACGAGCATCGGGCCGGCGATCAGCGCGGCCAGCGCGGCCGCGTAGCCCAGGGCGGCCGCGTAGCCCCGCGCGCCGGCCGGGAGCCCGCGGCGCCACACCAGCGCGAACAGGGCACCGCCGGCGGCCGCGACGGCGAAGGTGACCAGCGGGGCGCCGCCCCACGCGGCGAGGCGCAACGCCGGGGCCTCGTCCTGGCTGAACGCGAGCCGGCCCCACGGGAAGCCGCCGAACGGGGCCCGGTCGCGCAGCGCCTCCTGGGCCACCCAGAGCAGGCCCAGCACCGGCGGCCACAGCGCCCGCCACCGGTCGAGCAGCGGCGACAGCCAGGCGGTGGCCGTGCCGAGCAGGCCGAGGAAGCACGCCTCGGCGAGCGACAGCAGCATCCACGGCAGCCAGCCGGCGGCGATGCGGGTCCAGTCGAGCAGCGGCACGAACAGCACCGCCCCGGCGACGAAGCCCAGGCCGAACGCGCCGCCGAGCCGGCGCCGGTGGGTCGCCGCGGCGAGCAGGGCCACGCCGGCGGGGGCGAGCCACCACAGCCCGTACGGCGGGAGGGCGAGCAGCAGGGCCAGGCCGGCCAGCGCGGCGAGCGCGAGCGCGAGCCACCGCCGGACCGGGCGTGGCGGGTCGCCGGGCGCCGTGACCAGCGCCTCGGCGGGGGGCTGCAACGTCATCTCCACCCGCGAGAGGCTACCTGGGCCCGATAACGGCCCGATGCACAGTGCGGACACAGGCCGGGGCGCGGCCCCTGCGAAGAGCCACGCCCCGAGTGCTTCCCGTCTCCTGGGCACGGCCGGTGGAACAGCCGGACGTCGCGGTCACCTTCGGACCGGCCCGCCGCGCGCTGGCTGCCCGCGGTCGCGCCGTTGTCTACTGGCGCCGCTTCATCCCGGTGTCCCACCGCGGTCGCGACCGGTCCGCCGCCGCCCCGCCGACCCCCGCCCCCTGGTCCTGGCTGAACGCGCGACCCCTGCGAGGACTGCTGGCCAGTGGGCGAAGGGACGAAGCGAACAGAGTCGCTGCCGTGCCTGAGGATTCGACGACGGTACGTCGCTCCCCCGCCCACCTGTCAACCGGCGTCCCCGCCCTCGGGCGTGTCGCGTTCCCCGGCGTGTCATGGCCTGTACCCGATCGGGCTACAGGCTGTTCACCAGGGCCGCCGCGACGTGAGGGTGATCATTCGCGAGCAGCCCGGCGGCGGCGAGCACGTATTGATCGTCGATCACCGCGCGGGCGCCGGTGGGCGCCGCCCAGCCGCCGGCGGTGTCGGTCAGCACCGCGTCCAGCACATATGCGCCGCCGCCGTGGCGCAGCACCCCGCCGGAGCCCACCACGAGACGCACGTCGCGCAGGTCCCGGCCGCCGGTGCGCGGCTGACCGGGACCGGACGAGTGGCCGCGCGCGTGCCGCCGCAACGCGATCGTGGCGGCCGCCGCGGCTAACCCACGGTCACCGGCGAGCGGAAGTGCCAATTTCTCGGCGGCCGCCGCCTCGGCCGTGCCGGCGGCACCCACGGCGACCCCCAGATCGCCCTCCACGGTCCGGGAGCGCCAGAGGGTGCCCGCCACATCCCGGCGCGGCCCCGACTCGCTCTCCGCGTCCGGCAGCAGGGCCGAGTACACGTCCGTGGTCGCGCCGCCCACGTCGACGACGAGCACCCCGGCGCCGGTGACGTCCGCGAGGACCTCCACGCCGGCGAGCACGGCGTCGGGCGTGGCCGCCCGCACCAGCGCGGCGAACCGGCGGCCCTTCGACAGCTTCTTGCCGCCGATCACGTGCCGCAGGAACACCTCGCGGATCGCCGCGCGCGCCGGGCCCGGGTCGAGCACGCCGATCGCCGGCAGGACGTTGCCGGCGATCGTCGCCCGGCCGCCGAGCAGCGCGGCCGCTTCGTCGCGCACGTCCGCGTTGCCCGCCACGACCACCGGCACCCTGATCCGGGCGGTGCCGAGCCGCCGGGCGTTGTGCAGCAGCACGTCGCCGTCGCCGCCGTCCGTCCCACCGACGAGCAGGATCACGTCCGGCCGCGCCGCGCGCAGAGCGGACAACCCCGCCGCGTCCAGAAGGCCCGCGGCCACGTGCACGACCTGCGCGCCCGCCGACAGCCCCACCCGGTGCCCGGCCTCGGCGGTGACCAGCGCCTCGTACCCGACGACCGCGAGCCGCAGCCCGCCACCGGCCGACGAGCACACGTACAACTGATCGCCGCCACCCACCGCCGCCACCGCCTGGTCCAGGCCGGTCAGCACGTCACCGGCCGAGGTCGTCGGCACCTCGGCGCGGCGCACCAGCCGGGCGCCGTCCAGGTCGATCAGGGCGGCTTTCGTGTACGTCGAGCCGACGTCGACGCAGACCGCCGCCGTCAATTCTTCGGCGGCACGACGACCGTGCCGGTGGCGGTCACCGCGACGATCGGCGTCGGAAGCACCATCGCCGCGGACCCGCCCGTGCCCCGGCACACCACCCGCGACTCGAACGCGATCCGGCGCGACCGGGTGCCCATCTGCACCACGGTCGCCGTGACCTCCAGGACGTCGCCGGCCTGCACGGGCGCCTTGAACTGCACGTCGTCGTACGAGGCGAACAGCCCCTCGTCACCGTCGAGCCGGATGCACACCTCGGTCGCCACGTCGCCGAACAACCCGAGCGAGTACGCCCCGTCGACCAGGTTGCCCGCGTAGTGCGCGTGCGAGTACGGCACGTACCGCCGATGCGTCACAGTGATCACTTGCTGCCTCCCACGAGCGCGTGTACGAGATACGAGGCGACCTCGCGCGGGGTGGTGCCCCGCCCGAAGATCCGGTCGACGCCGAGCTCGGCCGCCATCAGCTCGTCGAAGCGCGGCCCGCCCACGATCAGCAGCGGCCGCTTGCCGGCCGGCAGCGCCTCGCGGAACGCCGCCGACATGGCCCGCGTGTTCTGCAGGTGCGCGTCGCGCTGGGTGACGACCTGCGACACCAGCACGGCGTCGGCCTTCTCCCGGCGGGCGGTCTCGACCAGATCCGGCACGGACACCTGCGCGCCCATGTTGGTCACCGACAGCTCCCGGTAGTACTCCAGGCCCTTCTCCCCCGCGATCCCCTTGACGTTGAGGATCGCGTCGATGCCGACCGTGTGCGCGTCCGTGCCGATGCAGGCGCCCACCACGTTGAGCCGGCGCCGCAGCCGCCGCTTGATCACCGCGTTGACCTCCTTGGCGCTCAGCAGCGGGAAGTCGCGCTCCACCACCTGCACCTGGCCGGTGTCGACCAGGTGGCTCACCCGCCCGTACACGACGAAGAAGGTGAACCCGTCGCCCATCGGCTTGGCGTGCACCAGCAGCGCCGGGTCCATGCCCATCTTGTTGGCGAGCTGGATCGCGGCGCCCTCGGCGCGCTTGTCGTGCGGCACGGGCAGCGTGAACGACAGCTGCACCATCCCGTCACCGGTCGTGTCCCCGTACGGCCTGACGATGCTCATGATTCCAGCGCCTCCGTCACGGGGTTGTAGTAGTCCTCGGCGTGCTTCGCGACGCCGTCGAGGCCCTTGCCGCGGTCCGCGGGGCGCTTCATGATGCCGAAGGTGCCGTCGGCGATGGCGTTGAGCAGCGTGTCGCCCTCGATCCGCTTGAGCAGGTCGACCGCCTCGGCGAGCACGGCGTGGGCGCGCCGCTGGATGAAGCCGCCCGGCGCCGGGACGAAGTCCTCGTGCAGGTTGCCGGCGCCGGTCAGCACGTACCGCACGTTCTGCAGGGCGATGTCGCGGTCGGACAGCCACGGCGTCACCACCGCCTCGGTCATCATGCCGACCAGCAGGATGCCCTGCCCGGTCAGCGCGCCCACCAGGTTGAAGAACCCGTCGAGCAGGTTGCCGCGGAACACGTCACCGGTCATGTGCTTGGTCGGCGGCATCCACTTCAGCGGCGCGTCCGGGAACAGCTCGCGGGCCAGCAGCGCGTGCGCCAGCTCGAGCCGGAACGACTCCGGCAGCTCCGGGTTGATCTCGAACGCGTGGCCGAGGCCGAGCTGCCAGTCGGCCAGGCCCGCCTCGTGCGCGAAGAACTCGTTGAGCAGCTGCGACACCGTCACCGTGTGCGCCGCCTCGACCGCGTCGGCCGTGGTCAGGTAGTTGTCCTCGCCGGTGTTGATGATGATGCCGGCGCGGGCGTGCACCTGGCGGCTGAACCGCTGGTCGACGAAGGTGCGGATCGGGTTGATGTCGCGGAACAGGATGCCGTACATCGAGTCGTTGAGCATCATGTCGAGCCGTTCCAGGCCGGCCAGCGCGGCGATCTCCGGCATGCACAGCCCGGACGCGTAGTTCGTCAGCCGCACGTAGCGGCCCAGCTCCTTCGACGTCTCGTCCAGCGCGGCGCGCATCAGCCGGAAGTTCTCCTGCGTCGCGTACGTGCCGGCGAAGCCCTCCCGGGTCGCCCCCTCCGGCACGTAGTCGAGCAGCGACTGCCCGGTCGAGCGGATCACCGCGATCACGTCCGCGCCGGCCCGCGCGGCCGCCTGCGCCTGCGGGATGTCCTCCAGGATGTCGCCGGTCGCCACGATCAGGTAGATCCACGGCCGTTGCGCCGGATCCCCGTACCGCTTGATCATCCGCTCCCGCTCGGCGCGGCGCCGGTCGATCGTCCGCAGGCCGTCGCCGGTCGCCTTGCGCGCCATCCTGCGGGCCGCCGTCACGTCCGCCTTCTTCAGCGGTACGCCGAAGCGCACGGCCCCCGCGGCGGCCTTCTGCGCCAGCACCGTCACGTCGTCGACGCCGGTGGCGCGCATCGCGTGGAACACCGGCACGGCCACCCCGTGCTCCAGCCCCACGTCCGCGCGCACCGCGTCGACCAGCCGGTTCACCCAGGGAATACCGTCCTGGTCGGCCCCGCGCACCCCGGCCAGGCGCAGCACCGCCCGCTCCACCGACACCGTCGTGTGCGAGCGCGCGAGGTCGACCACGGGCTGCCCCGCCCGCGCCGCGAGCGCGCGCGCCTCACGCACCACCCGCGGATCCAGATCCAGCTTCCCCGCCATCCACCTATCCCTTTTCGTAGATCGTCTCGCCGTGCAGCACCGTGCGCAGGCACACCGGCGACGCCCCGCCACTGACATCCGGCAGGCCGTCGCGTACGCCGTCCGGGGTCTCCCACACGGCGAAACTGGCCGACGCGCCCGGCGCCAGCACCCCCGCCCCGTCCACCCCGGCCGCGCGCCACCCACCCCGGGTCGACGCCGCGAACGCCGCCCGCACACTCATCCGGTACACCGGGTTGCGCGGCGCCGACGCGGCCCGCACCACCGCCCACGGGTCCAGCGGCGTCACCGGCGAGTCCGAGCCGAACGCCAGCAGCACCCCGGTCGCGTGCATCTGCCCGATCGGGTTCGACGCCATCGCCCGCTCCACGCCCAGGCGCTGCGCGTACATCTGATCCGGCCCGCCCCACAGCGCGTCGAACACCGGCTGCACCGAGGCGATCACCCCGAACTCCACCATCCGCGCGATCATCGCCTTGTCGATCAGCTCGACGTGCTCGACCCGGTGCCGGCCCTCGCGCAGCTCGTCCACGCCGACCCGCTTGGCGGCGAGCGCGAACCCCTCCAGGACCGTCTCGATCGCGGCGTCGCCGATCGCGTGGAAGCCGCCCTGCACCCCCACCCGCACACAGTCGACCAGATGCTCGGCGGCCTGCTCCGCGGTCAGGAACGCCTCCCCGTGCCCGTGGTCACCGTCGGCGAACGGCTCCCGCAGCGACGCGGTGCGCGACCCGAGCGCACCGTCGGCGTACAGATCCCCCGCCGCACCCACCGCGCCCAGCTCGCGGGCCTTCTCGGCGGCGCCCAGCTCCCCCCAGTAGCCGAACACCTGCGGCAGGCCGCGGCCGGACAGCGCCAGCACCGACCGGAAGTCGTCCTCGCTCGACGTGCCCGGCCCGCCGCACTCGTGCACCGCGGCGATGCCCCGCGACGCGGCGAGCTCCAGCGCGGCCCGCTGCGCCCGCGTGCGCTGGGCGGGCGTCAAGGACTCGAGCGCTACCGCCCGTACGGCATGATGGGCCTGCTCCCGCACCCAGCCGGAAGCGTCGAAACCCGGCTCGCCGGCGGCGGCGCCCAGCAGCGACGCCGACACGAGCGCCGAATGCACCGACGCCTGCGACAGATAGACCCGGCGGCCCTCGCCGGCCCGCTCCAGCTCCTCGGCCGTCGGCGGGGTCTGCTCCGCCCAGGTCGACTCGTCCCAGCCGTGCCCGTGCACCACACCGTCCGCCGGGCGGGTCCGGGCGAACGCGGCCACGGCGCCGAGCAGCTCACCGGCCGACCGCACACCCGACAGGTCGAGACCCTCGGCGGCCAGGCCCGTGTCGGTCGCGTGCAGATGCGCGTCGACGAAAGCGGGCGTGACCAGCGCACCCCCGAGATCGACGGTCGCGGCGGCGGACGGGGTGTCGTCGCTCGATCCGAGCCAGGCGATCCTGCCGTCGCGGACCAGCATCGCGGTGGCACGCGGGTCGGCGGGTGAGTAGAAGCGGCCGTGGGTGTAGAGCACCTCAATCATGGGCGTTAGTGTCCCGCGACGCGGGCCTCGAAGAGGGACCGGACCGCCGGGACGCGGCGCAGCAGATCGACGGCGAACGCGGCATGCCCCGGCACGTACCCGTTGCCGATCAGCATCGTCACGTCCGCTGCCAGGCCTTCCGCGCCCAGCGCCGCCGCCGGGAAGCTCGTCGCCATCGAGAAGAAGATCACCGTGCCGCCCTCGGCCGTGGCGAGGATCGCACCGTGCTCGCAGCCGGGGACGTCCACGCAGACCACCGTGATCGTCGCCGGCCCGCCCAGCGCGTCCGTGACCGCGGCCGCCACCTCGACCGGATTGCGGGCATCGGCCACCCGTGCCACGTCCGCGATCTCCGCGATCGCGGCGCGCTCGACTTCGTCGCGGACAATGCCGACAGTCCGGGCGCCGGCGAGCCGGGCCGCGGTGAGGGCGAGGGAGCCGCTCTTGCCGGCGCCGCCGAGCACCGCCACGGAGGGAGCGTCGACCGCTTCGCCCGCGCCCGACCTCGGCGCTTCTGTCCGATATTTCCTGACAAGGCGGTCGGTGAGCGCCGGCGCACCGCACACGTCGTACACCGCCAGGGCCAGCTCCGGAGCGAGATCGTCCGGGAGCACACCGACGATCGAGCGGCCGAAGAGAATCGCGGTCCCCTCCGCCGGCACCTGCTCGCTGAGCCCGTCCCACCCGGCGAGGCCATCGGTGATCGCCAGCGGCGTCAGCGTGAGCGACACCAGCGTCGCCACCCGGTCCCCCGGCTTCACCCCGAGCGGCGACCGCGGGCCCACCTCGTCGACCACACCGATCAGCATGCCGCCCGAGCCGGTCACCGGGTTGTGCATCTTGCCGCGCGACCCGACGATCTCCAGCACCTCGGCGCGCACCGCGGCCCCGTCACCGCCGTGCTTCTCCGACAACTGCCGGAAGCTCGCCGCGTCCAGGTTGAGCCGCTCGACCCGCACCCGCACCTCGTCCGGCCCCACCTCGGGGCTCGCGTCGAGCCGCCACGCCGCCTGCGGCAGCACCCCCTCGGGCTCCACCACCCGATCGAGTCCCACAGACGCCATCACACCCACCCATCGTAAAAATCAAGGAGCCCAGCACGTATCCATACCGTAAATCCTCCGGGCAGACCTTCACTAGACCGAAAATCATCTTGTACGTTGAGGCGGTCCGAACGATCGATCAGGAGGCACCGTTGGACGACAACCAGCCCTACGTGTACGAGCGACGCCCCCTGATCGAACCGGACTGGACCCGGTTCCCCGGCTGGCGCGACGTCACCGACGAGCAGTGGCAGTCCGCCCAATGGCAACGCGTCAACTGCGTCAAGAACATCAAGCAGCTCCGCGCCGTCATGGGCGACCTGCTCGAGGAGCGCTTCTACACCGACCTCGAGACCGACCAGCAGCGCCTCGCCACCATGTCCATGCTGGTCCCGCCCCAGATGCTCAACACCATGGTGCCCACCGGCGAGCTCACCACCGACGCGTTCTACGCCGACCCGATCCGCCGCTACATGATCCCGGTCGCCACCGACCGCCACCTCGACTGGCCGTCACACCCGCACGCCACCCGCGACAGCCTCCACGAGCACGACATGTGGGTCGCCGAGGGCCTCACCCACCGCTACCCCACCAAGGTCCTCGCCGAGCTGCTGTCGACCTGCCCGCAATACTGCGGCCACTGCACCCGCATGGACCTCGTCGGCAACAGCACCCCCACCGTCGACAAGCTGCGCCTCACCCTCAAGCCCGTCGACCGCTACCAGGCCCACCTCGACTACCTCAAGGCCCACCCCGGCGTACGCGACGTCGTGGTCAGCGGCGGCGACGTCGCCAACGTGCCCTGGAAGCAACTCGAGACGTACCTGATGGGCCTGCTCTCCGTGCCGACCGTGCGCGACATCCGCCTCGCCACCAAGGCGCTCATGGGCCTGCCCCAGCACTGGCTGCAGGACGACGTCGTCGAGGGCCTGCACCGCGTCGCCATCACCGCCCAGCGCCGCGGCGTCAACCTGGCCGTGCACACCCACGTCAACCACGTCAACTCGCTGACCCCCCTGGTCGCCCGCGCCGCGCAGACCCTGCTCGAGGTCGGCGTCCGCGACGTCCGCAACCAGGGCGTCCTCATGCGCGGCGTCAACGCCACCACCGCGGACCTGCTCGACCTGTGCTTCGCCCTGCAAGGAGAGGCCGGCATCCTGCCGTACTACTTCTACATGTGCGACATGATCCCCAACGCCGAGCACTGGCGCGTCCCCGTCTGGCACGCCCAGCAGCTGCAGCACGACATGATGGGCTACCTCCCCGGCTACGCCACGCCCCGCATCGTCTGCGACGTACCCTTCGTCGGCAAGCGCTGGGTCCACATGGTCGCCGAGTACGACCGCGAACACGGCATCTCCTACTGGACCAAGAACTACCGCACCTCCATCGAACAGGACGACGCCGAGGCCCTGTCGAAGCTCTACGCCTACTACGACCCGATCGACACCCTCCCCGAGTCCGGCCAGGACTGGTGGCGCAAACAGCAGGCGAACGAAACGGCCTGAGACGACAACGGCCCCCGGGACAGCTGTCCCGGGGGCCGTTGTTCTCCGGATCTCACACCCACTTGTCCCGTCGGCCGTGAGCCGTCTATCGCCGATCGCGCGGCACGCGACCTAGCTGAACGCGTCGCGAACGTCCTTGCCGGCATCCTTCACGTGCTCGCCGGCCTTCTTGGCGTGCGCCGCCGTCTCCTGGGCCTGCCCCTCGGCGACCAGCCGCTCGTTGTCGGTGGCCCGCCCCACGGCCTGCTTGGCCTTGCCGGTCAGCTCCTCGGTCTCATTCTTGACCTTGTCGGTGAAGCTCATCGAAACCTCCGTGGTTGTGCCCGTCACCCCGAACGTGCCCGACCCCGCCGTTTCCAAAACCCGCCTCGGCCCCACAGACCCCTGCCCGGCGACGGCGGCAACAGCCACGTCGGCTCCACCGACACCCGCATAGCCACGTCCGCTCCGGCCGCGTCCGCTGTACCGAGGGCCGCAACAGCCACGTCCGCTCCGGCGACGGCGTCCCGGGCCCACGCCCCCAACCGAAGCCGCCCCACGGCGTCCCGAGCCCACAGCCATTAAGCCGGCCACCAACCGAAGCCGGCCCACGGCGTCGAGGGCGCTGACGTCCGCCAACCTGCCGCATTCCTACAGGGCTTGTCCTTCGAGTAATTCGGCGAAGCGCCTTTTTGCTTTTGTCATGCGCATGACGAGCAGAGTCAGGCGGCGCACGTCGCGTACGGCATCCTAGGATACTGAGATAGATACGATCTCCTGGTGACTGATCGCGCCGCTCATGCCAACTCGTTCGGGCCTGCCGCTGAGATCTACGAGCGGGGGCGGCCGTCCTATCCGGACGCGGCGCTGGACTGGCTGCTGCCGGCGGGGCAGCCTCGGGTGGTCGACCTGGGCGCGGGCACCGGCAAGCTGACCCGGCAGGTGCGTGACCGCGGGCTGTCCGTGACGGCGGTCGACCCGTCGGAGGGCATGCTCACCCAGCTGCGGCAATCGGTGCCGGAGGTGCCGGCCCTGGTGGGCAGCGCGGAACAGATTCCGCTGCCCGACGGGTCGGCCGACGCGGTGCTGGTGGCGCAGGCCTGGCACTGGGTGGACCCGGCTCGGGCCGTACCGGAAGTCGCCCGGGTCCTCTCCCCCGGCGGACGCCTCGGCCTGATCTGGAACCTGCGCGACGAACGCGCCGACTGGGTGCGCCGCCTCGGCGAGATCATCGGCAGCACCGAGCAGGAACGCGAAGCGACGATCGGCGAGCCTTTCGGCCCGGTCGAGATCGCCCACTTCGGATGGACGCAGATCCTCGGCCCGGAACGCCTGATCGACATGGTCGCCTCGCGCAGCTATGTGATCCTCATGCCCGCCGCCGAGCGCGCCGCCCTGCTCAGCGAGGTCCGCAAGCTCATCGCCACCCACCCCGACCTGGTGGGGCGCACCGAGTTCGAGCTGCCCTACATCACCGAGTGCGCCCGCGCCTCCCTGCCGGGCGCATCAGCGGCATCGTGATGCGCCGGAGGTGGTGAGACTGCGGCATTCCGTTCGCGGCATCCTGATGTCGCCGGACCAGCATGTGCTGCTCTGCCGGCACCGTCTGGACGGCACGGGTGGGGTGAAGCACGACGGTCGTCGCCGCGCCGGTCAGCGGAGGGGCTTCGGTGCCGCTGTGCGCATCGCGCCATGGGGTGAGGTGAGGTTGTGAGGCTGCGGCATTCCGTTCGCGGCATCCTGATGTCGCCGGACCAGCATGTGCTGCTCTGCCGGCACCGTCTGGACGGCACGGGTGGGGTGTGGACCGCGCCCGGCGGTGGCGTCGAGGACGGCGAGACGCTGGTGGACACGCTGCGCCGGGAGCTTCTCGAAGAGGCCGGCTTCGTGCTGGCCGGGCGGCCGCCGCACGTGTGGCATCGGACCAGCGGGCGGGCTGTGCCGGGATACGACGGGACGGTCCACGACTACTTCCTCGTGCGGACGCAACGGTTCGAGCCGCGCGCCACGGTGGACGTGGGCGCCGAGGGCATCGACGCCTTTCGCTGGTGGTCGCCGGCCGAGATGGCCGGCTATCGCGGGCCGGATCTGTTCGGGCCCCGGGACCTGGCCGGGCGGCTCGCCGCGCTGATCGCCGGCGGCGTGCCGGCCCGGCCCATCGAGTTCTAGCTTTGTTGTCCGGCCGCGTTGCCGACGCGGGTGACGGGTGGCCGGCCGGCGAGGCAGGATGTCCCGCTGTGATGTTTCCCGTTCGACCCGAAGGACTGAGCCGTGCCCGACCGGCCTGAGATCGTCTGCCTCTGTGGCTCCATCCGGTTCGCCGACGAGATGAGCGCGGCGACCCGTGATCTGACCTTCGCCGGCGTCATCGTCGTCGCGCCCGGCGTCTTCCCTCGCGCCGCGGCCCACGAAGCCGGCGAGCCGATCACCGACGAGCAGCCGATCACCGATGAGCAGAAGGCCGCGCTGGCGGCCCTCCACCTCCGCAAGATCGACTTGGCTGACCGGGTGCTGGTCGTCAACCCGGGCGGGTACATCGGCGAGTCCACGAGCAGGGAGATCGCCTACGCCCGGGCCGCCGGCAAGCCGATCTCGTTCACCGATCCCGCCTGACCAGCGGACGCTCCTTCGGGCTCACGGCAGACGCGGGCAGCTGGTGCCGCGTGGGGGGACCGTCAGGTCGATGAGGTACGCGTCCGCGACGTCGCGCATGCAGGTGCTCCGCGTGGAGGAGGCGTGGCCCGTGCCCTCGTAGGTGACCAGGACGCCGCGCGGGCCGAGCCGGCGTTCGACGGAGCGGGCCCAGTTGACGCCCGTTGCCGGGTCGTGGCGGGAGTTGAGCAGGAGCAGGGGCGTCTTCGTGCGTACCGAGAGATCGTGTTGGGGATTGGCGACGTGCGGCCAGCCCAGGCACGTCGTCAGGGCGAACACCTGCGCCGGGAAGTGGGTGTCGGGCGCCGCCCGGGACGCGACGCGCAGCAGGCGCTGGTAGTCGGCGTACGAGTGGACGGGCAGCGACCAGTCGGCGCAGAACGCCGGGATGACAACGCTGAGCTTGCCCACGGACTGGCCGGGGGCGCCGCCGTCCATCGCACGCAGCAGGTCCGCGAGCCGGGCGTACTCGCCGTCCTTGATCAGTTTGTGGGTGATGGCCACCAGGTCGAAGCGGGTGATGCCGGCGCGCCCGGGATCGGCGTACAGCCGCTGCCACACCTGTCTCGTGCCGGGCTGCTCGCGGGCGAAGTCGTCGAACGCGTCCTCCAGCGCCCACGCCTGTGCGCTCAGGAACGACGCCGTCGAGCGGCTGCTGTGGTCGGTGACGCTCTCCAGGACCATCGCGCGCACCCGGCCCGGATAGCGCGACGCGTACTCCTGGCCGAGCAGGGTGCCGTACGAGCTGCCGTGGAAGCTGATCTGCCGTTCCCCGAGCGCCCTGCGCAGCGCGTCGACGTCGCGCACGGTGCTCAGCGTGTCGGCGTGGTCCCACACCGGGCCGGTTCTGGCCGCGCAGTCCTTCCAGAGCGCCTGATTGTGTTCGACAGTTGCCTGATAGTCCCCGGCGGACTCGAGCACGGGGGCGGGACCCGACTTCAGCAGTACGGGGTCACAGGTCATCGGCGCGCTGCCGCCGACGCCGCGCGGGTCGAAGCTGACGATGTCGAAGCGGTCGCGCAGCCGCTCGCTGAACCGGGTGATCCGCTGGGTGACCTGGGAGACGCCCGAGTCACCCGGCCCGCCGGGGCCGAAGACCAGCGTGCCGACGCGCTTCGCCGGATCCGGCGCACGGTGCCGGGCCACGGCGAGCTCGAACGTTTGCCCGTGCGGCCGCTGCCAGTCGACCGGCACCGTGAGGCTCGCGCATTCGATGAGCTCCGCCGAGGCGACGGAGCCCGCCGGCGCAGTGTGGCTCGCCGTGCCGGATGGACTCGCTGGGACGGCGCGGCTCGCCGAGGGGCATGGGTGCCACCGCAGGGTGGGAGTGCCGGTGGCCGCCGGGATCGGGCCGGCGGCCACCATGGCGAGGACGAGAAGGGATTTCATGGGTCGATGCTTCTCGATCCGGCGTGCTGAGAAGAATCAGGATTGACCCCTAATCTCGGCCTTTCTGCCGGGCAGGACGAGCAACACCGCCGGCAGCAGGATGAGGGCCAGCGCCACCACGTTGCCGATTTTGTGGAACGTGGTGAACACGTCCAGGTGCAGCAGGTGCCACAGGAAGTGCACGGCCGAGAAGAGCAGCCACGCCCAGCCGGTGATCCGCAGTTTCTCCGCGGTCGGGGTGCGCCACGCCCACACGGTGAAGACGAGCAGGGCCAGCATCGTGGCGCCGAAATCGCGCACCAGATGCTCGTTGTAGGGGCCGAGCAGCGACACCCATTGCCAGCCGCCGATGGGGAAGTCGGTGTAGAACGACAGCGGGAAACCGCCCGCCCACACGCCGAGAACCGCTGCCAGGAAGGCGAGCACCGCCGCCGCGAACCGTTTGCTTCGAAGAGTCACGCCCTACGGACCAGACGCGGGCGTGCTTCGTGACAACCGAACCTTCAGTCGGCCGGTTCGGTGACGGCGGGCGCTATGCGGGGCGGGCGGTTCTCGTACGGCGTGGAAAGCACGACGGTCGTCCGGGTGGTGACGTTCGCGGCGGTCCGGATCTCCTGGAGGAGGCGTTCCAGATCGGCGGGGCTGCCCACCCGTACCAGAAGCATGTAGAAGTCCTCGCCCGCCACCGAGTAGCACGAGTCGATCTCGGGGAGGTGGGCCAGCCGTTCCGGGGCGTCATCGGGCTGGGACGGATCGAAGGGCCGGATCGCCACGAACGCGGTCAGGGGCAACTGGAGGGCCTCGTACGAGACCTTGGCCGTGTAGCCGGAGATCACGCCGCGCTGTTCGAGGCGCCGCACCCGCTGGTGCACCGCCGACACGCTGAGCCCCACCCGCTCGGCGAGGTCGGTGTACGACAGGCGGCCGTCAGCGGTGAGGGCGCTCACGATCGCCCGGTCGATCTCTTCCACGGCCGCAACCCTACCGAACGGACCGGCCCGGCAGATTCGCGAGCGCCGCGGACCGGCGGCGCACCAATGCGTCGTACGTGCCGTCGCGTTCCGCCCACCGGTGCATGAGCACGCCCTCGACCAAAATCTCGCGCGGCGTGGGGTTCTCGGCGAGCTGGGCCATGACCTCGTCGAGGAAGTCGCCGAGGTCCAGCGCGCTCGGGTTCATCGCTTTCGCCTCGGCAACGGTGGCGACGGCCGGCGGAACGAGCTCGGCGACCTCGACGCCGGTGCCCGCCAACTGCGCCCGCAGCGCCTCGGAATAGGCGTGCACGCCGGCCTTCGACGCGGCGTAGGACGGCATGAGCGGGAACGGGAGAAAAGCAATTCCCGAGGTCACGGTGACGAAGGTGCCGGCGCCGCGCTCGCGCAGGTGCGGGGTGAAGGCGTCGACGACCCGGATGGTGCCGAGCAGATTGGTCTCGACGGTCGTGCGGGCGGTGTCGAAATGGGCGGGGTCCCACAGGTCCTCGGTCGCCATCAGGCCCGCGGAGATGACGACGGCCGACAGTTCCGGGTGGCTCGCCAGCACGCGGTCACGGGCCCGCAGAACGGACGCGGAATCGGTCACGTCGATGACGACGTCGGCATTCCGGCGGGCGCCGGTGACGACGGTGCTGCCGGCCGCGGCGAAACGCCGGGCGAGCCCGGCGCCGATTCCCGTGCTGCCGCCGACGACGAAAACGGTGCTCTTCGTGATGTCCATGCGCTCAATGTCGCCCGGCCGCACCGGGACAGGAATCACCTTGCCTGTCGGGGGACTGCGGGGGCCACCCTCGCCGCCCAGCTCGACGGCGGCGCCGGTGGGCAGCCCCCTCGGGTGAGACCCTCCTCAACCGGCGTCATGGCCGAGCACCCTGCGCCGGGCGTGCGCCTCGCTCGCGCAGCAACGCGTCCAGACGGCGCATCAGGTCGCCGGCGCGGCCGCCGCCGGCCGGCGCGGGGGGATACCGCCTCAGGACGTCGATGACGGCCGGGCTCGCCGCCTCCGCGAACCGCGCGATGGACGTCTCGCCGAGCCCCGGGGCGTTCTCCGCCGCCAACTCCAGCGCCAGCGCGGCGTGGGCGGCGGAACCGAGGATGTGCTTCACCTGGGTGGCCTTGGCCAGCGGGTGCAGGAACGCCGCCCCGGCCGCCGCGAGCGCCGAGCGGGCCGCCTCGGAGGCCGCCGGCTGAGCCGCTTCGCGCGCCTCGGTGACAGCCCGCTGCGCGGCCCAAGCACAGTCACGTATCCGTTTGACTCGCTCACCTCCGGCCGCGAACGCGAGGGCGGCGTCGATCGCCTCGCGTGGGCGGCGGTCGCCGGGGCGCTCGCGCTCGAACAGCTCCAGGACGCGTCGGGCGCAGGCGGCCGCATAGGCAGCGACCGCCCGCAGGTCGTCCGGGCCGAGCTCGACGCCGGCACCGTGGCCGCTGGATTGCGCCTTGTCCGTCACACGATCCCCTTCGGCTGCCCGCCGGCAGCGACTTCGCGACCATCGTCGACACGGACGGCCGGACCGGCCACGACCTGACCCCCGACCGCATGCGCGAGCCGGAGCTGACGCCACACCGGTGGGCCAGCGCCGGTGGGCCAGCGCCGGTGTCAGGCCGTCCTCGTCGGCCGTGATCACCCGCATGGCCTGGGCCCGGGTGCGCCACGGGCCGCGCACGTGGCGGCGGACGACGGCCTGGCCGGGCGTGAACCGCCCGGCGGCAGCGTAGCCGATCATCGGGTGGGCGTGGCAGCCGCGCGAAACGCGCTGCACGTGGCCGGGACGTGATCGGGTCGCGCTGCTCGGCGGGCCGGGCGCTGCTGCGGTTGGGGCGGCGCTCGCCCGTACGTCTAAGGCTTGGTCAGGGAACGGGCGATGACGAGCCGTTGGATCTGGTTGGTGCCCTCGACGATCTGCAGCACCTTCGCCTCGCGGAACCAGCGCTCGACCGGATGGTCGGTCACGTAGCCGGCGCCGCCGAGGACCTGGACGGCGTCGGTGGTCACGCGCATGGCGGTGTCGGTGGCGAAGAGCTTGGCCTTGGCGGCCTCGATGGAGAACGGGCGGCCGGCGTCCTTGAGGCGGGCCGCCGACAGCAGCAGCGCGCGGGCGGCGGAGATCTGGGTGGCCATGTCGGCGAGCAGGAAGCCGATGCCCTGGAAGTCGCCGATGGGGCGGCCGAACTGGACGCGTTCGCGGGCGTAGGACGAGGCGTAGTCGAGGGCGGCCTGGGCGAGGCCGACCGCGCAGGCGGCGATGCCGAGGCGACCGGCGTCGAGGGCCTCCATGGCGATGGTGAAGCCGCCGCCGAGCTCGCCCACCAGGCGGTCGGCGGGCAGGTGGCACGACTCGAAGACGATCGGGGCGGGGGCCGACGAGCGCAGGCCCATGGTGCGCTCGGGCTTCTGCGGCAGCAGGCCGGGGGTGCCGGCGTCGGCGAGCAGGCACGAGATGCCCTTGGCGCCGGGGCCGCCGGTGCGGCAGAAGACGTTGTAGAAGTCGGCCTGGCCGGCGTGGGTGATCCAGGCCTTCGTGCCGTCGACGCGCCAGCCGTCGCCGTCGGGCACGGCGCGGGTGGTGAGGTTGGCGGCGTCGGAGCCGCCGGCGGGCTCGGACAGGCAGTACGCGCCGAGCAGCTCGCCGCCGAGCATGTCGGGCAGCTGCTTGCGCTGCAGGGCCGTGCCGTGGGCGTAGACGGGATAGCAGGCGAGGGTGTGGACGCTGACCGATTCGGCGATGGCCAGCCACGAGCCGGCGAGGATCTCGAGGACCTGCAGATAGACCTCGTACGGCTGGTCCGCGCCGCCCACCTCCGCCGGGTAGGGCAACCCGAGCAGGCCGGAGCGCCCGAGGGTGCGCAGCACGTCGCGAGGGAACTCGCCGCGGGCCTCGAAGGCGTCCGCCTTGCCGGCCAGCTCGCGGGTGGCGAGCTCGCGCGTCAGGTCGAGCAGGTCGTGGGCCTCGGGCGTGGGCAGGAGCCGGTCTACCGTCACGAGGGTCAGCTTAACGAACGTTCATTAAGGTGCGCGATACCCTATTGTGGCCTTCGTGAAGCCACTGCTCGCCGTCGACGCGCCCAGCCTCTACTTCCGCGCCTTCCACGGCATCCCGGAGAAGGCGGCGCAGACGCCCGCGGGCGAGCCGGTCAACGCGATCCGCGGCTTCCTCGACATGCTCGCCCAGCTGATCCGCACCCGGCACCCCGATCGGGTGGTCTGCGCGCTCGACGCGAGCTGGCGGCCGGCGTGGCGGGTGGCGCTCGTGCCCTCGTACAAGAAGCACCGGGTCGCGCACGGCGACGTCGAGGAGGTGCCGGCCGCGCTGGAGCGCCAGATCCCGGTGCTGCTGGAGACGCTGGCCGCGGTGGGCATTCCCGCTTTCGGCGTCGAGGGATACGAGGCGGACGACGTGCTCGGCACCCTCGCGGCCACCCAGCCGGCTCCCGTGGAGGTCGTGTCCGGCGACCGCGACCTGTTCCAGCTGGTGGATGATTCACGTGGAACGCGGCTTTTGTACTGCGGCCGCGGCGTGGCGAAGCTCGAGGACGCGGACAACGCGCTGGTGGAGAAGAAGTACGGCGTGCCCGCCCGGTGGTACGCGGACTTCGCGGCCATGCGCGGCGACCCGAGCGACGGCCTGCCGGGCGTGGCGGGCGTCGGCGAGAAGACGGCGGCGCGGCTGATCGCCCGCTACGGCGGGGTGGCGGAGATCCTGGCGGCGCTCGACGATCCGGCCGCGGGCTTCGCGCCGGGGCTCAAGACCAAGCTGGCGGCGGCCCGGGACTATCTGGACAAGGCACTGCCGGTGTGCAAGGTGGCGCTCGACGTGAAGCTGCCCGATTTCGATGCGACGATGCCGCGGGCGCCGAAGGATCCCGACGCGCTGCTGGCGCTGGCGGAGCGGTGGAACCTCGCGGGGTCGGCGCGGCGGCTGGTGGACGCGCTGGCCGCGGGCTAGCGGCGCCGCCGGTTTAAAGCGACATTTCGTAATTCTGGCCTATCAGGTTGGCGCCAAAGCTGCGGTGCGGCTGCTCGTCGACCAGCTTGAAACCGCGCGCCAGATAGATCTTGCGGGCGGCGACCAGCACATCGTTCGTCCAGAGCTTCATTCGGACATATCCGTTTTGCCGCGCGAAGTCGATACACGTGTCGACGAGCCGCTCCCCCAGCCGGTGGCCGCGCGCCGACGGGTGCACCAGCAGGATCCGCAGCACCGCCACGTCGTCGCCGCCGTCGACGCAGAAGACGCTCCCGGCGCGGCGCCCGTCCACCTCCGCGATCCACGCGTTCTCCCGCTCGGGATCGCGCGAGCCCGCGTAGTCGGCCACGATCCGCGCCACCAGCGCCTCGAACGACGTGTCCCAGCCGAACTCCGCCGCGTACACCTCGCCGTGTGCCTTGATCACCCAGCCCAGGTCCCCCGGCCGGCCCAGTTCGCGGATCATCGCACCCTCCCACTGAAACGTTCGTTTCAGTAGGGCATACTCGACCCCCATGGGTCAAGGCAGGCGTGACGAACTGCTCGAGCTGGCGTACGCGTACGTCCGCGACCACGGCATCGCGGAGCTGTCGCTGCGCCCCCTCGCGAGCGCCGTCGGGTCGAGCCCGCGCGTGCTGCTGTTCCTGTTCGGCAGCAAGGACGGCCTGATCCGCGCCCTGCTGGAGCGCGCCCGCGCCGACGAGCTGACACTGATCACCCGGGCTCGCGCCGAGCTGGCGCCGCCCGCCCGGGACCGCCCCGGCGAGCCGGCGTCGCTCGGGAGCGAGGCCGGCCTGGACAACGCCGCCGAGGCCGTCTGGGAGTGGCTCGCCGACGACGCCCACCGCCCGGTGCTGCGGCTGTGGGCCGAGGCCTACGCCCGTTCGCTCCTCGAGACCGAGGGCCCCTGGGCCGGCTTCGCCAGGTCGACGGTCGACGACTGGCTCGGCATCCTCGCGACGACCCAGCCCGCCGCGGTACGGGACACAGCGCCCGGCCTCGCGCAGCGCACCGCCGTGCTGGCCGTGCTGCGCGGGGCCCTGCTCGACCTGCTCGCTACCGGCGATCGGGAACGGACGACGGCTGCGGTGCGGCACCTGCTGCGTGCCGGCCCGGCTCGTGCCGGCCATGCTCCCGGCGACCGCCCTCCCGAGGGCCGCCGTCCCGAGGGCCGGCCGATCCCGGGAGACGGCGGCCCGTCAGCACGTCCGTGAGCGCCGCCGCCAGCGCGACCACCACGAAGGCGACCGTCAGCCACAGCGCGCCCCGGAACGCCGAGCCCCAGTCGCCCCGCGAGTCCGCCAGCCGGGCGAAGAACAGCGCGCCCACCGCCGCGATGCCCATCGCCGTGCCGATCCGCTGGCCGGTCTGCAGCACCGCGCCGGCGCTGCCCGCCCGGGCCACCGGCACCTGCGAGAGCGACAGGTTCTGGTTCGGGCTGATCACCAGCCCGCTGCCCAGGCCGGCGACCAGCAGCGGGAACGCGGCCGCCGCTCCCCCGGCGTGCCCCTCCACCACGGTCAGCGCCAGGTCGGCCCCGGCCAGCCCCACGATCACCATGACCAGGCCCAGCACGACCAGGTGGCGGCCATAGCGGTTGACGAACCGGCCGCTGACCGCCGCGCCCACCGCGGAGCCGAGCGCGAACGGGGTCACCGCCAGGCCGGCGAGCAGGGCGCTGTAGCCGAGGCCGCTCTGCAGGTAGAGCGTGTAGATGAAGAAGATCGTGGTGAAGCCGGCGAAGTAGAGCAGGCCGATGAGCGCGCCCAGCCCGTACGACCGGACCTTGAACAGGCCCAGCTCGACCAGCGCCGTGTGCTCGCGCCCGAAGCGGCGCTCCCAGACCACGAACAGCGCCAGCACCAGCGCGCCGGCCACCGCGAGCAGCCACTTGGCGTTGCCCTGCCACTCGCGCTCCTGCACCAGCGGCAGCAGGAACAGCACGACGCCGAGGCCGAGCAGCGCGACGCCGACGGGGTCCAGGCTCTCCCGGGACTTCTCCGACCGGCGTACGGGGATCCAGCGCCGCCCGAGGATCACCGCGACCACGCCGATCGGGATGTTCAGGTAGAAGATCCAGCGCCAGCCCTCCGCCTCGCCGAACACGGCGATGAGCAGGCCGCCGAGCAGCGGGCCGACCGCCGTGGAGATGCCGATCGTGGCGCCGAGCAGGCCGAACGGGCGGGCCCGCTCCGGCGGGTCGAACATCTCCTGGATCAGGCCGGAGATCTGCGGGTTCATCACGCCGGCCGCCGCGCCCTGCACGAGCCGGGCGACGATCAGCCACAGCGCCGAGGTGGCGAGGCCCGCGGCCGCGCTCGCCAAGGTGAACAGCACGAGGCCGGCGATGAAAACGTTGCGGCGGCCCCGGGCGTCGCCGAACCGGCCGGCCGGCACCAGCAGCAGGCCGAAGGTGAGCGCGTAGCCGGACAGGACCCACTGGAGCTCGCCGGAGCTCAGCTGCAGCTCGTCGCGGATCGACGGCAGCGCCACGTTCACGATGCTGACGTCGAGCAGGGTCATGAAGCCGGCGACGAGGGCGACGGTGAGCGCCCGCCAGCGCTGGGGATCCGAGGTCACCAGGCGAACGTTCCCGTCTGGAAACGGCCATAACCGTGGATCTAGTGTGTCTCCCATGACGTCGTTCGCGGTGGTCGGCTCCGGGTGGCGGGCGGAGATGTTCTGGCGGCTGGCGGCGGCGCTGCCCGACGTCGAGTGCGTGGGCGCTGTGGTGCGCACCCCGCGCGAGCTGCCGGTGCCGGTCTTCACCTCACTCGACGAGCTGCGGCCCGACTTCGTGGTCACCGCCGTGCCGTGGGCGGCCAACCCGAGCGTGATCATGGAGGCGGTCGAGCGAGGGCTGCCCGTGCTCGCCGAGACGCCGCCCGCGCCGGACGAGGCGAAGCTGCGGGCGCTGTGGCAGCTCACCGGCGACACCGGCCTGGTACAGGTCGCCGAGCAGTACCTGCTGGTACCGGCGCACGCGGCGCGCCTGGCGGCGGTGCGCGACGGGCTGATCGGCGAGCCGGCCCAGGTGCAGGTCTCCTCGACGCACATGTACCACGCGGTGTCGCTGATCCGCGGCTATCTGGGCGTGGGCCGCGGCCCCGTCACCGTGCGCGCCACCCGCACCACGGCGCCGCTGGTCGACCCGCTGACCCGGGCCGGCTGGACCGACGACGCCGAGCCGCGCGCCGCGACGACCACGATCGCCACCCTCGACTTCGGCGACGGCCGGTCCGGGCTGTACGACTTCACCGACAACCAGTGGCACAACCAGCTGCGCTTCCGGCGCATCGTGGTCCGCGGCAGCCACGGCGAGCTGCAGAACGACGAGATCGTCCGGCTCGCCGGGCCGCGCACGATCCTGCGGGCCCCGCTGGTGCGCCGGCAGACCGGATACGACCTCGACCTCGACGATTTCGACACCGACACCATCGCCCTCGGCGAGCGGGTACTCTTCCGCAACCCCTTCCCGGGGCGCCGCTGGAACGACGAGGAGATCGCGATGGCCACCATGCTGCGGCGCATGGCGTCCTGGGTGCGCGGCGAGGGCCCGCCGCCCTACCCGCTGGCCGACGGCGCCCACGATCACCTGGTGGCGCTGGCGATCGAGGAGGCCGCCGATACCGGTGAGACGGTGACCGTTGACGTACCTCCCTGGTCTTAAGCTAAGACATCGCCACCGGCACCCGATGGGATCCGGGACGGCGCCGGCCAGCCGTCCCCAGGAGCCGATCGGAGGGCGGATGACGACGCGAGCCGCTCGCGTGGGGTTCTGTGCGTGGATCCTGGCGCTGACCGCCGTCTACTACGCGTTTCCCGCCAGTCACCTCTGCACCTGGGCCCTCATCGGCTACTCCAGCGCCGCGATGGTGCTGCTCGGCGTGCGGCTGCACCGTCCCGAGCACCGCCTGCCGTGGTATCTGATCGCCGCCGCGCTGGCCACCTTCACCACCGGCGACACCTGGTACAACCTCATCCTCGTGCTCGGCCGCGAGCCGCGCTTCCCCGGCCTCGCCGACCTGTTCTACCTGCTGGTCTACCCGCTGCTCACGGGCGGTTTCCTGCTGTTCGTCCGCTACCGCAACCGGGGCAGCAACCGGGCCGCGCTGCTGGACGCGCTGGTGCCCACCGTCGGGCTCGGCCTGCTCTCCTGGGTCTACTGGATCGCGCCGTTCACCCGCTCGCACGACCTGTCGCTGCTGGAGAAGCTGGTCTCGATCGGCTACCCGCTCGGCGACGTGCTCGCGCTCGCCGTCACGCTGCGCATGCTCACCAGCCCCGGCCGCCGGCCGCGGGCGCTCACCGCGATCGGCGTGGCCATCCTCGGCCTGCTGGTCTCCGACATCTTCTACGGCCAGTCCCAGCTCAACAGCGACTGGACGCTCGGCGGGCCGGTCGACTTCGGCTGGATCGTCTTCTACGCCGTCATGGGCTTCATGGCGCTGATGCCGTCGATGCGCGAGCTCTCCGCCGAGCGGCCGCCGCAGGTCAGCACCGACATGGGCACTCGGCGCATCGTCTGGATGGCGGCCGCCGCGCTGATCGCGCCGGTCGTGCTCTACATCGAGTGGATGAACGGCCGCGAGATCGAGGAGGCCCGACAGGGTGTCGTCGACGCGCCGGTGATCGCCGCCGCCGCGGCGCTGATGTTCCTGCTGGTGCTGGCCCGGGTCAACGGCCTCGCGGGCGCCCAGCGGCAGGCCCGCGCCCGCGAGCGCGCGCTGCGCCAGGCCGGCACGCTGCTCTTCTCGGCGGCCACCGAGCAGGACGCGGCCCGTGCCGTGCGCGACGCCGTCGCCACCCTGGTGCCCGCCGGGCAGCCGTACCGGCTGAGCCTGACCGCGCACGCCGGCGACGTCCCGCACATCCCGGGCCTGCGCCTGATCACCGCCGACGAGCTGCCGGCGGGCGTGCCCTCGCACGGCTTCGGCCATTTCCTGTACGCGACCATGCCGCTGCCGGGCACCGGGCGTCTCGGCGCCGGGCTCCTCGGCGGCGACGGCGCGCTGCTGCGCGAGCTGCTGCCCTCGTTCGAGGCGTACCTGGCGCAGATCGAGGTCGTGATGCAGCGCATCGGGCTGACCGGCGAGGTCAACCGGCGCGAGAGCGAGGCGTACTTCCGGACCCTGATCCAGAACGCCGCCGACGTCATCCTCATCGTCGGCGACGACGACCTCATCCGGTACGCGAGCCCGTCGGCCGCCACCGTGCTCGGCCACCACGACCTCGAGGGCACCGCCCTGTCCGCGCTCATCGCGGTCAGCCACCACGACGCCATGCGCGAGATCCTCGGCAGCCTGCGCTCCGGGCAGGGCGAGCTCGACGCGCCCGACCTCGCGGTGCTGCGCGCCGACGGCTCGCTGGTGCAGGTCGAGTGCACCGGGCGCGACCTGCGCGACGACCCGACCGTGCGCGGGGTCGTGCTGACCGTGCGCGACGTCACCGAGCGCCGCCGCCTCGAGCAGGACCTGTCCCACCTGGCGTTCCACGACGGCCTCACCGGGCTGGCGAACAGGGTGCTGTTCCGCAACCGCCTCGACGAGGAGTTCGCGGCCGCCGCGGAGTCCGGCCTGGAGCTGGGCGTGCTCTTCGTCGACCTGGACGACTTCAAGGAGGTCAACGACACCCTCGGGCACGCCGTCGGCGACGAGCTGCTGGTCGCCGTCGGGCAGCGCATCGACGAGGTCGTCGGCACGGCCGGCACGGCGGCGCGGATGGGCGGCGACGAGTTCGCGGTCCTGGTCGCCGACGACGCCGAGCAGGTCGCCGCGCGCCTGGTCGAGGCGCTCGCCGTGCCCGTGGAGCTCGGCGACGGCCTGGGCGGCACCCACATCGTCAGCGGCGCGGCCAGCGTCGGGGTGGCCACCAACGCCGACGCGGACTCCCCGACCGAGCTGCTGCGCCACGCCGACCTCGCGCTCTACCAGGCCAAGGGCGGTGACAAGGGCACCTGGCAGCGCTACCGGCCGGAGCTGCACACCGAGATGGTGAAGCGGCTGGAGACCCGTGCCGCGCTGCACGAGGCGATCGAGGACGACCAGCTGCGCGTCATGTACCAGCCCATCGTCGACCTGCACTCCGGCGAGATCGTCGCGGTGGAGTCGCTGGTGCGCTGGCAGCACCCCACGCGCGGGCTGCTCGGCCCGTACCACTTCATCGAGGTGGCCGAGGAGAGCGGCGTCATCGTCGAGATCGGCGGCTGGGTGCTGCGCGAGGCGCTCGCCCAGCTGGCCGCCTGGCGCGCGGCCGACCCGGCCACCACGCTGCGCTACGTGAGCGTGAACGTGTCGGCGCGGCAGTTCCGCACGCCCGGCTTCGTCGACCAGGTGCGCCGGGCGATCGCCGACGCCGGCGCGCGTCCCGAGTGGCTGCTGCTGGAGATCACCGAGAGCCTGCTGCTGCGCGACGCCGACCAGGTGGCCGCCGACCTGCGCACGCTGCGGGCGCTGGGCGTGCGCATCGCGATCGACGACTTCGGCACCGGCTACTCGTCGCTGAGCTACCTGCGGCAGATGCCGGTCGACGTGCTCAAGGTCGACAAGTCGTTCATCGACGACATCCTCGGCAGCGAGCAGCAGCGCGCCCTGGTCGACGCGATCGTCACGCTGGCCCGTAACCTCGATCTGACAGTGGTGGCCGAGGGCATCGAGGACGCCGGGCAGCGGGCCGCGCTGGCCGGCATGGGATGCCCGTACGGCCAGGGCTATCTCTTCTCGAAGCCGGTGTGGCCGGGCGAGATCCCGGCGCTGGCGCACGCCATGGTCCCGTCCCCGGCACGAGCGTAATCCGGGTTAATCGCTGGCGGTCATGGGCCGTCACGGTGCAGGGTCGAGGCGTGCTGGAGAATCCCGTGTGGGCCGCCCTCTCCGGGCCGCAGGCCTGCTTCGCCGAGGCGTCCGGGGACGCCGCCCGCTATCAGCCCGACGTGTCGCCGTTCTGCGCGGTCGCCGACCTCGGTGACCCCGCCGCCTGGACCGACCTCGCCACGCTCACCGACCGGGCCTTCCTGACCGGCCCGTCGATCCGGCCGCCGGCCGGCTGGGAGCAGGTGCGGGCGGTGCCCGGCGTGCAGATGGCCGGCCACGGCATGACCGGGGTGCCCGACGACGAGGCGGTGCCGCTCACCGAGACCGACGTGCCCGAGATCCTCGACCTGGTCGAGCGCGCCCAGCCCGGCCCGTTCGGCAAGCGCACCGTCGAGCTCGGCCGCTACCTGGGCATCCGCCACGAGGGCCGGCTGATCGCCATGGCCGGCGAGCGCTTCCGGCTGCCCGGCTGGACCGAGGTCAGCGCGGTCTGCACCGACCCGGCCTTCCGCGGCCGCGGGCTCGGCGCCCGCCTCACCATGGCCGTGGCGGCCGCCATCCTGGAGCGCGGGGACCTGCCGTTCCTGCACGTCACGGCCGAAAATCTGGGCGCCATCCGGCTGTACGAGCGGCTCGGCTTCCAGGTCAGCCACCAGGTGGTGTTCGCGTCCTTCCGGCTCGTCTAGTCGCCGAGCGCGCCGTCGGCGACCCGGTCCTTCAGGTCGCCGATCTCCTGCAGCACGTCGGCGAGCTCGCCGCGCACCCGGGCCAGGCGGTTCTGCTCGTCGTGCGGCAGGCCGCCGCCGTGGTCGTGGCTGACCAGGGTGCTCTCCTGCTCCTCGAGCTCCTCGCGGCGGGTGTTCAGGCGGTTGAGCTCGGCGGCGTACTCGGTGCGGGTGATCCTGTCTGGCTGCATGGCCGAGGGTTTCCCCACTTCGGATCGCGCCGACACGCGACCCTCGACACACCCGCCGCCCCTCGCTAGGCCTTGCGGTCGGCGCGCTTGTTGGCCTTCTGGATCGCCTCGACGAGCTGCGGCTTGGTCATCCGGGAGCGGCCCGGGATGTCGAGCCGCTTGGCGACCTGCATCAAGTGCTCCTTGCTGGCGTTCGCGTCGACACCACCCGCCGTGCCGGCCTTGGTGCCGCGCCCACCGGCGGCCTTGGCGTCGCTCGGGCCCTTCTTCGCCTTGGGCTCCCAGTGGTCGCCGACCTTCTCGAACGAGTGCTTGACCGCGGAGAAGGCGGTGCGGTGGGCGCGCTCGCCCTCGCCGTACTGCTCGACCGCCGAGTCGTACGTCTTGGCGAACGTGTCCTGTGCTTTCTTCGGCGAGCGCTTCAACGTCGCCGGCATCTCCTCGCGTGCTGGCATGTGTTGACTGTTCCCGGCACACAAGGTCGCAAACCGTCCTAGGCTCCAGGCGTGTCGGACGGTGAGTTCTGGACGTACACCGGGCTGCTCGGGCTCAGCGGCCTGGTGCTGCTCGCCCTCGGCGTGGCCGGGCTCGGCCAGTCCGGCTTCCTGCGCGGCGTCGACGCGCTGCTCGGGCTCGGCTTCCTCGGCTACGCGGGCTATCTGGGCGTCGCCCGCCCGGACGACACGTTCACGTTCTGGGCGGTCTTCGCGCTGCCGGTGCTCGCGCTGATCCACGCATCGGTCTGCCTGCGGCGGGAGATGCGGTTGCGGCGGATCGCGGCCAAGTTCACCCCGGATCCGTACGCGGAGGCGATGCGGGACGCGCAGACGGAGCGGCAGCCGTTTCCCGCCGCACCAGGGCCCCTGCCGGAGCCGCCCACGGCTGCGCCGTCCGCTCAGGCGGAGGTGCGGCGTGGGCCGATGCCGTCGGGGCTGCCCCGCCCTCCGGCAGCGGACGACCTTGCCGCCCCCTCCAGCCCTGCCGCCCCTTCGGACCTTTCCGGCGGTGAGGCTGCCGGCTACACGGGGCGCCACTCGGCCAACTCGGACGAGCGGTTCCCGCAGAGCCCCGGCTACGCCGCCCGCTCCTACGAGAACCGCCCCGAGGGCGGCCGGCACCGCGCCCCGGAGACGGACGACTCCCCGCGAAGGTGACGCCCCGCCGCGGCGGTGGAAGATTGGTCGCCATGGACTACCGCCGGACCTTCCGAGCCGCCGCCGTCACCTTCGTCGACCTCGTCGCCCGGATCCCCGGCGACCGCTGGGACGGCCCCGGCCTGGGCGAGTGGACCCTGCGCGACCTGGTGGCCCACACCGCCGGGTCGGCGCTGCGCCAGGTGCCCGACGTGCTCGCCACCCCGGCCGAGTCGGTGACCGTCGCCTCGCCCGAGGGCTACTGGACGTTCGCCCGCACGGTCGCCCCCGAGGTGTACGCCGCGGCGGTCGCCGCCTCGACCGACCTTGCCCGCACGGCCGCCCACGAGCTCGGCGACGACCCGGCCGCCCCGATCGGCGAGCTCGCCGGCCGCGCCACCCAGGCACTCGCCGCCGCCGGCGACGACGACGTGGTGTCCACCCCCGCCGGCGGCATGCGCGTCCGCGACTGGCTGCCCACCCGCACGTTCGAGCTGGTCGTCCACGGCCTCGACGTCGCGGCCGCCGCCGGTGTCGAGGCCGCCTTCCCGCCGGACGCCGTCACCGAGGCCACCGTGCTGGCCGCCCGGGTCGCCGCGGCCGTGGGCGACGGCCCCTCGGTGCTCTTCGCCCTCACCGGCCGCGCGCCGCTGCCGAAGGGCTTCTCGGTCCTCTGAGGCGCCCACCGCGGCCCCGCTCAATAGCGGCACCTCAGAACGACCATTGTGTGGCCGCCGACCTCGTATTGGCCGCCGGCCTTGGCGGTTTTGCGGCGGGCGGCCAGCAGCGGGTCGGCGGTGTTGACGACGACCTCCCAGGTGCGGCCGAACTCGCGGTCGGGGAGGGTGAACGCGACGCGTTCCCCGAGCGGGTTGAAAAGGAGCAGGAACGAGTCGTCGGTGATGGGCTCGCCGAGCGCGTCGCGTTCCGGAATGCCGTGGCCGTTGAGGAAGACCGTCATCGTCATGCCGCTGCGGGTGTTCCAGTCGGCCTCGGTCATCGGCTGGCCGTCGCGGCGCAGCCAGGCGATGTCGGGCACCTTGTCCTCGGTCACCGGGTCGCCGGTGAAGAAACGGCGGCGGCGGAAGATGGGGTGCTTGGCGCGCAGTTCCGCCAGGCGGCTGGTGAAACTGGTCAGCACCTCCTGCATGCGCGCGTCCTGCCAGTCGACCCAGCTGATCTCGTTGTCCTGGCAATAGACGTTGTTGTTGCCGCCCTGGGTGCGGCCCAGCTCGTCGCCGTGCGCGATCATCGGGACGCCCTGGCTCAGCAGCAGCGTGGCGAGGAAATTGCGTTTCTGCCGCTCGCGCAGCGCCACGATGTCGGCGTCGTCGGTCGGGCCCTCGACACCGCAGTTCCACGACCGGTTGTGGCTCTCCCCGTCGCGGTTGCCCTCGCCGTTCGCGTCGTTGTGCTTCTCGTTGTACGACACGAGGTCGTTCAGCGTGAAACCGTCGTGCGCGGTGACGAAGTTGATGGACGCGATCGGGCGCCGCCCGTCGATCTCGTACAGGTCGGAACTGCCCGTGAACCGGGACGCGAACTCGCCGAGGCTCGACGGCTCACCGCGCCAGAAATCGCGCACCGAGTCGCGGTAGCGGCCGTTCCACTCCGTCCACAAGGGCGGGAAGCCGCCCACCTGATAACCGCCGTCACCGACGTCCCACGGCTCGGCGATCAGCTTCACCTGCGACACGACCGGGTCCTGGTTGACCAGGTCGAAGAACGCGGCCAGCCGGTCCACCGCGTGGAACTCGCGGGCCAGCGCCGCCGCCAGGTCGAACCGGAAACCGTCGACGTGCATCTCGGTGACCCAATAGCGCAGCGAGTCCATGATGAGCCGCAGCGACTCGTGGTGCCGCACGTTGAGGCTGTTTCCCGTGCCGGTCGTGTCGTAGTAGTACTGCTTCTGCTCGTCGACCAGCCGGTAGTACGCCGGATTGTCGATGCCCCGGAAGGAAAGCGTCGGCCCGAGATGGTTGCCCTCGGCCGTGTGGTTGTAGACGACGTCCAGGATCACCTCGATGCCGGCCTGGTGCAGCGCCTTCACCATCGACTTGAATTCCTGCACCTGCGCGCCGTGCCCGCCGAACGACGCGTATCCGTTGTGCGGCGCGAAGAACCCGATGGTGTTGTATCCCCAGTAGTTCGTCAGTCCCCGGTCGACCAGCGTGCTGTCGTGCACGAACTGGTGCACCGGCATGAGCTCGACCGCCGTCACGCCGAGCTTCTTCAAGTACTTGATCATCACCGGGTGGGCGAGCCCGGAATAGGTGCCGCGCACGTCCTCCGGAATGTCCGGGTGCCGCTGCGTCATGCCCTTCACGTGGGCCTCGTAGATGACCGTCTGGTGGAACGGGATCCGCAGCGGGCGATCGTTGCCCCAGTCGAAGAACGGGTTGATGACCACCGACTTCTGCGCGTACGGCGCCGAGTCCGCGTCGTTGTAGGCGTCCGGGTTGCCGAATTTGTACGAGAACAGCGCCTCGTTCCAGTCGTTACGCCCGTCGATGGCCTTGGCGTACGGGTCGAGCAGGAGCTTGTTCGGGTTGCACCGCAACCCGTTCGCCGGATCGTAGGGCCCGTGCACGCGATATCCGTACCGCTGCCCCGGCACCACCCGCGGCAGATAGCCGTGCCAGACAAGAGCCTCCCGCTCCGGCAGATCGATGCGCGTCTCCACGCCGTCGTCGTCGAAGAGACAGAGCTCCACCCGCTCGGCCACCTCGGAGAAGAGCGCGAAGTTGGTGCCCCCGCCGTCGTAAGTGGCGCCCAGCGGGTACGGGTTCCCGGGCCAGATTTTCATGCCGCTCTGCTTCCCCGATAAGTCCCCGCTGAATCTGTGGCCTCAGAGACCCCAGCAGGGCGCTGGGCACCTCCACCCGCGCTGTGGCAGACCTCACACATGTCCCGCCTCAGCAGCGACCTTCGTTTGCCGCGCAGGCCCTCTGAGACCGTCGAGCACGGACTGGTGCGCGTGCCACGTACTCCCGCTCGATGCCCGAACGGCGCTTGGAGGGCGGTTCGCCCGCCTCACCCGCCGCGTCGCCTCGCCTACTGTCTCCGGCATGCCCGAGCTGATCGTTCCCACGGCCCGCCTGCACGCCGCCTTCCTCGACTGCCACGACGAGTGGGGCCCCGGCGTGCACGAGGACGGCTTCGGCCTGGCCGCCGACGACGACGTGCGCTCCACCGAGGGCTTCGCCACCTGGGTTGCCGGCCTGCTGCGCCTCAGCCACCCCACCGGCACACCGTGCCCACCCGCCCGGCACGCGACCTACCGCTGGATCGCCGACGAGGGCCGCATCGCCGGCGGCATAGCCCTGCGCCATCTCCACGACGACGACCTCGGCCGCATCGGCTACGGCATCCGCCCGTCGGCCCGCCGCCGCGGCCTGGCCTCCTGGGCCCTCGCCGAGATGCTGAAGGAGGCCCGGGCCGCCCTGGGCATCGACCGGGCCCTCATCCCCTGCCTGGCGGACAACACAGCCTCAGCCCGGACCATCGAACGCAACGGCGGCGTCCTCGAGGAGATCCGCGACTCCGCGCAAGGCCCGGTCCGCCGCTACTGGATCGACCTCCGCTCCCTGTAGAGGAGCGCCTCGCCGACCCATGGCTGTCCAGCGCCTCCGCCCGACCGGCGCCGGCCAGCGCTCAGCACGACCCTGACCCCACCGCCGGCGGCCGCCAGGCACCGCCTTGCCGGGCGTCAGGCCGCTCGGCGGGCGTCAGGCCGCTCGGCGGGCGTCAGGCCGCTCGGCGGGCGTCAGGCCGCTCGGCGGGCGTCAGGCCGCTC
>NZ_BOMI01000107.1 GCF_016862115.1 Paractinoplanes deccanensis | reverse complement strand
CGTCAGGCCGCTCGGCGGGCGTCAGGCCGCTCGGCGGGCGTCAGGCCGCTCGGCGGGCGTCAGGCCGCTCGGCGGGCGTCAGGCCGCTCGGCGCTTGAGGGTGTCGGACCAGCCGGGGAGGTCGGCGGCCGAGCGCTCCGGCGGGCCCACGTAGTCGGCCGACGGGCGGATGATTTTGCCGAGGCGCTTCTGTTCCAGGATGTGCGCGCTCCAGCCGGCGGTGCGGGCGCACGTGAAGAGGGCGGCCAGCAACTCGGCCGGGACCTCGGCGAAGTCGAGCACGATCGCCGCCCAGAACTCGACGTTCGTGGCGAGGACGCGGTCCGGCTTGCGCTCGCGCAGCTCGGCCAGCGCGGCCCGTTCCAGCTCCAGCGCGACCTCGTAGCGCGGCGCGCCCAACTCCTGGGCGGCGTCCCGCAGGATCGTCGCGCGCGGGTCCTCGGCCCGGTAGATGGCGTGCCCGAAGCCCATCAGCCGGTTGCCACTGTCAAGCACTCGTTTGACATAGCGCCTGGCGTCCTCGCCTCGCTCGACCGCTTCGACCATGCCGAGCGCACGGGCGGGCGCACCACCGTGCAACGGACCGGACAGAGCCGCCACAGCCGCGGAAAGGCACGCACCCACGTCCGCGCCGGTGCTGGCGACGACCCGGGCGGTGAACGTGGAGGCGTTCATGCCGTGCTCCGCGGCGCAGACCCAGTACCGGTCGACGGCCGCGACGTGCCGCGGGTCCGGCTCGCCCCGCCAGCGGATCATGAATTGCTCGGTGACGTCCCGTCCCGCGTCGACGAGTCGCTGAGGCACGGCGGGCCGCTCACCGCGCGCCGAGATCGCCACCTGGTCGAGCATCGCCGCCGATGCGGTCGCCAGGTCGGCACGGGCCTGCGCGTGGTCGATGTCGATGAGCGGGCGCAGGCCCAGCGCGGCGGCGGCCGCCTGCACGTCCACGCGCACGTCGCCGGTGCGCACCGGTGCGGGCGGCGCCGCCCGCGCGACGAGCGGCTGGGTGAAGTCGCCGTCGGCCAGCAGACCCCACACGTCACCGAAGCCGGCCACACCGGCCAGCGACCGCACGTCCACGCCGCGGTAGCGCAGCACTCCGCCGTCCCGGTCGGGCTCGGCGATCTCGGTGTCGAAGGCGACGACACCGGCCAGTCCTGGATTGACAGTCAACATGACTTCACGGTCGGTCGTCTTTATGTTGATGTCAATGTTGATTCAGTCAATATGAGAGCATGTCCACATGGACGTGTTGACCACCGAACAGGTCGCCGAACGGCTCGGCGTCAAGCCCGCCACCGTGTACGCCTACGTGAGCCGCGGCCTGCTCCGCAGCGTGCGCAACGGCGACGGCAAGGCCAGCCTCTTCGCGCGCTCGGAGGTGGAGGCCTTCGAGGCCGGCCGCAAGGTCCGCGCCACTCCCGCGATCAAGACCGGCATCACGCTGATCAGCGACGGCGTCCTCTACTACCGCGGCCACGACGCGTCCGAGCTCGCCACGACCGTCACCTTCGAGTCGGTCGTCAACCTCCTCTGGACCGGCGATCTCGCCTTCGCCGCCCTGGAGCCCTCGCCTCAGCTGTTGAGCCTGGCGCGGACCGTCACCGCCCCGCTGCCGCCCGCCGCCCGGCACACCGACCGTCTCCGCGTCATCGTCGCGGCGGCAGCGGCCGCGGACCCTCTCCGCTTCGACATCACCCCCTCCGCCGTCGTCAGCACCGGCCGCGCCATGCTCGCCACGATGGTCGCCGCGCTCCCCCACGGCTTCCCCGCGACCAGCCTCGCCGCCGGTTTGTGGCGGCCCCTCACCGGCCGCCGCGGCACCCCGGGCGACCACCGGCTCCTCGACGCGGCCCTCGTGCTCCTCGCCGACCACGACATCGCCGCCTCGACCCTCGCCGCGCGGGTGGCAGCGTCCACCCGGGCCCACCCGTACGCCGTCGTCGGCGCCGGCCTGGCCGCCCTGGACGGCCCCCTGCACGGCGCCGCGAGCGGCCTGGCGTACGAGCTGCTGGCCGACGCCGCCACCCGCCGCGACCCGGTCGACGCCGTGGCCACGAGACTGCGCGCCGGCGAGCCCGTCCCCGGCTTCGGCCACCGCTTCTACCCCGACGGCGACCCACGAGCGAAGCTCCTGCTCAGCCTCCTCGGCGACAGCCCCGCCGCCACCAACGCGAGGCGCCTGGCCGAGGCCATGCACCAGCGTTCCGGCGTGCACGCCAACATCGACCTGGCGCTGGCCGCCCTCGCCCTCGACCGGGGCATGACCCAGGACGCCGGCGAAACCATCTTCGCGATCGCCCGAACAGCAGGGTGGCTGGCCCACGCGCTCGAGGAGTACGGCGACCGCCCGTCCCGCTTCCGCCCGTCGGGCCGCTACGCGGGCCTCCCACCCGCATGACGCGGCGGCCGGCAGGCGGCCCGACGCCTGCGACTGTCAGAGGCAGCGGCCACTCATCAAGAGGACGAGGCACCCGACGGCCCATACCGTCAGAACGGCTACAGGACCAGCAGACCGCGGCGGGCCACCCACATGCCAGGCGCCCGACGGCCCACCCGGCCAGAACCAGCAGCCCAACGGCTACAGGACCAGCAGATCGCGACGGGCCACCCACATGCCAGGCGCCCGACGGCCCACCCGGCCAGAACCAGCAGCCCAACGGCTACAGGACCAGCAGACCGCGGCGGGCCGCCCACATGACAAGACACCCGACGCCCGCTTGGTCAGGATGGCGGCCAACGCCCGCAGGACCAGCAGATCGCAACGGGGCGCTCATCCCCATGACGAAGGCGCCCGCCGGCCCACCCGTCGCGGCAGAGGCGGGCGGTCAGGACGCGGTCAGGAAGGGCGGCCCGACGGCTGCGGGACCATCTGGCCGATCATGCGGACGGAGTTGTCGACGGTGTCGAAGCCGCGCGGGAGCATGACGGACTCGTAGGCGGCGACGGCCTCCCGCAAGGGCTTGCCGGACAGGAGCTCGGCGGCGAGCAGAGCCGCGTCCTGAAGCGCGGTGTTGGCGCCTACGCCGCCGGCCGGGGGCATGGTGTGGATGGCGTCGCCGAGCAGGGTGACCGGGCCGGGGGTCCACGGCTCTACGCGGGTGCCGGCGCGGAGGGTGATCGGGAAGAAGGACGTCCGGTCCGCTTGCTCGAACAGCCGACGCACTGCGGGGTGCCACGTCGCGGTCGCGTCCATGCAGATCTGCCACAACGACGGTGACGGCAGCGCCAGGGAACCCAGCACAGAAGCCGGGGCGACAAGCGTCGTCATGAGATAGTCAGGCGTTTGGGTGACTGTGCGGAATCGCACGGGGGCGAAGCCGGCGCCGTAGCCATTGGTGCCGGAGACCCAGCAGAAGCCGCGGTCGAAGTCCGGCGGCAGGGCGGCGCCGTCGAGCGGCATGCGGCCGTAGAGGCACCGCAACCCCAGATCCCGCAGCGCCGCCGACGGCACCAGCTGCCGGCGCACAGCCGATCCGACACCGTCGGCCCCGACCAACAGGTCGACCTCTTCGACACCGCCGCCCACGGCAGCCGCGGCTGAGCTGGGACCGCGCAGACCACCCTCCCGCGAGCCGCCACTCGCCGCAGCCCCCGCCTCGCTCGGATCGCGCAGACCACCCTCTCGTGAGCCGCGGCCCACTACAGGCTCAGCCGCGCTCGGGGCGGGATCGGGGTCGCGCTGCTCGTAGAAGACGCGTACTCGGCCAGCTGGGGTCAGCTCATAGCCGGTGACCGTGCGGCCGTAGGTGATGTTCAGGCCGGACAACAGGGCCAGCCGGAAGGTCTCGCGGTCCACATTGGTGATGTCGGAAGAAGGGACATCCGGGAAGACCTGGGCGGAGATCTGCTCCAACTCCTGCGTGTAGAAGGCCACCAGATCGCCCTGGGCGCCGCTCGTGTCACGGGCCAGGTCGAGCACGGGCGGGGGCAGGCAGGCGCGCAGGGCGGCGTTGCCGTTGGGGTCGATGTGGATGCGATAGCCCTGGTTGCGGGTGCGCGGCGAAGGGTCGCGCTCGTAGACGGAGACGTCCATGCCCGTTCGGCGCAGCGCTTGGGCCAGGGCAAGGCCACCGATGCCCGCGCCGGCGATGAGAATTCGCATGCGGGGACGCTATCAATCGTACGGGTGAGTTTGTCAATCGTTTGTTTGATTAAGGGCGGCATAGAATCTCGGCCGTGCCACGTCCACGCAGGTCACCTGCCCCTCAAGAACGTCTGCGCGATGCCGAGCGGACCAAGCAGCGCATCCTCGACGCCGCCGCCGGGGAGTTCGCCGCTCACGGCTACGCCGGCGCCCGCATCCGGGCGATCGCCGAGCGGGCCGGCGTCAACCAGCAGCTGGTGTCGTACTACTTCGACGGCAAGGAGGGCCTGTTCCGGGCCATGTCGGAGCAGTGGCAGCAGCGGCAGGCGCAGATCTCCGAGCCCGGCACGCCGCTGCCCGAGCAGCTGCGCCGCTACGCGATGGAGAATCTGCACAATCCTGACGGCGTACGCATGGTCGCCTGGAACGGTTTGCAGTACACCGGGGACGATCCGGGCGGCACCGAACGGACCGCGATGCTGGCGCGCGGCGTCGAGCAGATCGCGAGCCTCGTCGGCGACGACAATCCCGATCTGGACCCGCATTGCCTCCTGGTCATGTTGATGGCCGCCTGCATGGCGCCGACGACGTTGCCCCAGGTCATCGCCGGCCTGTGCCAGACCGATCCGAAGGATCCGCAGTTCGTCGAGCACTACGCCGACCAGGTCGCCCGCGTCGCGGAAAGCCTGGGGCTCGGAGCGGACAGCTCCGGCACGCCAAGCCCGGCGAGGAGGCGCTCGAGGAGGGCGGGTACGGGCCTGTGAAACTCGGCCCGGGGAAGGGAGAGCTCGGGTCCGTCAACAACCGGGCGACAACCGCCGCGTTTGCTCAAGTTGCTCGGGCTGCTCGAGGGGGCGGTGACCATGGCGCTCGTCGCGCCTGGATGTCCGAGCCGCGGCCGAGGACGCAGCCTCGGGACGATGGCGGGTTCCAGGAGCGCTACCGTACGGAGTCATGACGTATGTCAAGAGCATCACCTTCGACTGCCAGGACGCGCTCGTGGTGGCCCGCTTCTGGGCGGAAGCCCTCGGCGGCGAGCTCGATGAGGACTCGACGAGCGACAAGGCGTACGTCGAGGCGCCGGGCTGGGGTGGGCCGAACCTCTGGTTCCAGCGGGTCCCCGAGCCCAAGACGGGCAAGCTGCGCATGCACTTCGACCTGCGCGCCGCCGACATCCCGGCCGAGCGGGCGCGGCTGGAGAAGCTCGGCGCCACGTTCGCCTGGGAGGTCAACGGCCTCGTCGTGATGCGCGACCCGGAGGGCAACGAGTTCTGCGTCGAGAACTGACCAGAGGCGAGAACTGGCGAACGCCAGAACTGACGAGAGCGAGCACTAAAGAACACGCGGGCGTAGCCGATCTCCGTGGTCACGAACCCCCCCCGCACGAGGAAGGACCCACGGATGGGTCAGACCCTGCGCGCCATGCCCGTGCGCGACGACCACTGGAAACCCGACGACCGCATCTACGAGGGCATCCTCGAGCGTTCCGTGGCGAACGCCGAGGACGACGAGGCGCGTGACGGCACCGCCGAGATGATGGCCGGCGCGCTGATCATCGTGGTGTTGTTCCTGATCATCATGGCGGGGGCGAAGAACGCGACCGCCGCGCTGATCGTCTGCGGTGTGCTCGCCGGCGCGGGATTTCTCTACATCGTCGGCAGTACGCGGCCCCGCAGGCACAACCGGGAGCTGGCGCTCAAGGCGGTCGGCGGGCCGGGGCGGCTTCCGGCCGGCTACCTGGCGCACCCGACGGCGTGGAAGGCCGGCATGGCCGAGCACGTGGCGGGCATCCCCGAGTCGCAGCTGCTGGCCGCCTCGCAGCTGTGTCACATCTTCCCCGGCACGGTCGACGACCTGATCAGCTTCGTCGGGCACATCGCGATCCACGTGCCGGTGACCCGCGCGCAGACCCCGGAGGACGTGCAGCGGCGCGCCAAGGAGCTGGTCCGGATCGGCATGCCGATCGTGGTGGACTACGCCAAGAGCGCGCCGCCGCTGCCCAAGCCGGGCGAGCCCGGCAAGAAGGCCAAGAAGAAGAAGTAGCGACTCCGCCACCCGGGTGAGCCAGTCACACAGATGACTGACTCACCCGGGTGGTCTGTCATGCGGCCAGGGCCGCGTAGCGGCCGCCGACCCCGAGCAGGGTCTCGTGGTCGCCGGATTCGAGGATGCGGCCGTGGTCGACGACGGCGATCTGGTCGGCGTCGCGGACGGTGGAGAGCCGGTGGGCGATGGTGACCGTCGTGCGGCCCCGGGCCAGCTCGTCGAAGGCCTTCTGCACGGCGCGCTCGGTCTCGTTGTCGAGGGCGCTGGTGGCCTCGTCCAGCACCAGGATGCGCGGGTCGCGCAGCAGCGTGCGGGCGATCGCGATGCGCTGCTTCTCGCCGCCGGAGAAGCGATGGCCGCGGGAGCCGACCATCGTGTCGTAGCCGTCCGGCAGGGCGGCGATCACGTCGTGGATCTGCGCGGCGCGCGCGGCGGCCTCGATCTCGGCGTCGGTCGCGTCCGGCTTGGCGTACCGCAGATTGTCCCGCACGGTCGTGTGCAGCAGGTAGGTCTCCTGGCTGACCACGCCGACGGTGGCGGCGAGGTCGGCGAACGAGAGGTCCCGCAGGTCGATCCCGTCGATCGTGATGCGCCCGGCGGTCGGGTCGTAGAGGCGGGCGATCAGCGCGGCGATGGTGCTCTTGCCGCTGCCCGTCTCGCCGACGAGCGCCAGGGAGCTGCCCGCCGGCACGTCGAGGCTCACGCCCGCCACCGCCGCGGTGCCGCTTCCGGCGTACGAGAAAGTCACGTCCTCGAAGCGCAAGTGGCCCCGCGCCGCGGTCAGCCGCACGGGCGCGGCCGGCTCCTTCACCTCGACGGGCAGGTCGAGGTATTCGAAGATGCGCGCGAAGAGCGCGAGCGAGCTGGTGACAGTCACCTGAACGTTCAGCAAGCCCATGAGGGGCCGGAAGATGCTCGACTGCAGCGCGGTGAAGGCGACGAGCGTGCCGATGCTCATCGAGCCGGCCGTGAAGGGCAGGCCCGCGGCGAGATAGATGACCGCCGGGATGGCGGCGAAGACGATGCTCATCGAGGCCATCCGCCAGCGGCCGGCCAGCTCGGAGCGCAGCTCGAGGTCGATGAGCCGGCTCGACGAGGCGGTGAAGCGGCCCACCTGGGCCGGACCGGTGCCCATCGTCTTGGACAGCTGCACGCCGCCGATGGACAGGCCCTCCTCGATGATGACGTTGAGGTCGGCGAGCTCGCGCTGGCGCTGGGCGGTGATGGCGCGGCGCATGGACGCGACGCGCCGGGTCAGCCAGATGGCCGGCGGCAGCACGACGAGCGTGACCAGGGAGAGTTGCCAGCTCAGCGCGGCCATGGCGACAGCGGTGGCGACGACGGTGGTGAGGTTCGAGGCGATCGAGGTGGCGGTGGAGGTGACCACCGACTCCATGCCGCCGATGTCGTTGGTGATGCGCGACTGCACCTCGCCGGTGCGGGTGCGGGTGAAGAACCCGATCGACTGGCGCTGCAGGTGGGCGAAGACGTCGACGCGCAGCCGGTGCATGACCTTCTGGCCGATCGACGTGGAGATCCAGGTCTGGACGACGCCGAGCGCGGCGGTCACGGCGGCGACGGCGACCATGCCGAGCACCAGCCAGACGAGCAGCCGGACGTCGTTGTGCGGGAGCGCGACGTCGATGACCTCGCGCAGCAGGAACGGGGAGGCCAGGCCCGCGAGGGACGAGGCGGCGATCGTGAGCACCACGACGGCCAGCGGCCAGCGGTGCCCGGTGAACAGGGCGCCGATGCGGCGCAGGGAGACGCTCTTCGCCTGCGCGATCTCGGCTTTGGTCAGTTTTTTGCCGCGGGAGCGGCCGTCGGCCGGGCTTTCCAAGAGCTACCTTCTCTCGTACGGGATTACTGAGGTTACCTCAACGTGAGGCTACAACGGTAATCGCTGGTACGGTATTCCCGTGCACGCGGAAGAGGAGAGCCTGTCCGAGGCCTTCTGGGCGGTGGCGCGCCGGTTGCGTCATCGCACCAAGGTCGCGCTGGAGCCGTGGGACCTGTCGCCGTCCCAGGGGCGCGCGATGACCGTGCTGGCCCGGCACGGTGACCTGCGGCTGAGCAGCCTCGCGGACCATCTGCGCATCGCGCCGCGCTCGGCGACCGAGGTGGTGGACGACCTGCAACAGCGGGGCCTGGTGGAGCGGCGGCCCGATCCGGCCGACCGCAGGGCGGTGCTGGTCACGCTGACGCCGCACGGCATGTCGGTGAACACGCAGATCCAGGCGGCGCGCCAGGCCGCGAGCGCCCGGATCTTCGCCGCGCTCGATCCGGAGGACCGGCGGGACCTGTCGCGCGTGCTGGAGAAGTTGCGCGAAGACAGCTGACCCCGGCGCGGTGGTCCACGCCGGGGTCAGTCAATCATTCGGTTGAGAGAGTCACCTGGCCCGGCGAGTCAGGGCGGTGACGCAGGCCGCCGCGCCGGCGGCGGTGAAGACGCCGATCAGCAGGGGCAGGGGCACCTCGACGCCGGCCACGCGGATCGCCGCCGCGAGGCCGAGCAGGGTGACCAGGCAGACGCCGAACGCGACAGCGGCGACGTGACCCAGCGCGTCCCGGGCCGCCGCCCGGTGCGGGCGCCCGCCGGCGGGGATGCGCAACGTCTCGGCGAACTCGTCGCAGACGCGCACCAGCGATGCGGCGTCGGTGATGCGGCGCTCGGCGGCGGTGAGCCTGCGCAGCTCGGTCAGCGCCGGCGCGTTCCCCGGGTCGAGGGCCAGGGCCTTGCCGTACGCCTCACGCGCGCTCAGCGGGCGACCGGCGGCGAACAGGGCCATGCCGTACGCGACGTGCAGCTCCGCGTCGTACGAGGCGATCTCGACGGACGCGGCCAGCAGCAGCTCCGCCTCGGCGACCCGGCCGGCGGCGAGCAGCGCGCGGCCGTGGCGCTCGGCCAGCCGCGGGTTTCCGGGGTCGTCCTGCACGGCGGCGGCAGCGGCGGTGACGGCCAGCTCGTGGCGGCCCATCGCGGTGTAGGACGCGCTCACCCAGTACAGCGCCTCGAACCCGCCCGGGCGCAGGGCCAGCGCGGTGCGGGCGGCCTCCAGCGCCTCGGCCGGGCGGCCCAGCGCCAGGTGGGCCCGGGCCAGCAGCAGCCAGGCGCCGAGGTTGCCCGGGTCGGCGCCCACTACGGGCGCCAGCAGGGTCGCGGCCTGCCCGGCGCGCCCGTTGCCCAACAGGTCACCGGCGTGGTCGAGGAGAAGTTCGCTTCGCACACCGGACGAGATCGGCCCCGCTCGGGTCCCCGTCGAGAACTGCCCGGGTGCGTTCCGGGTGTCGCCGGCGCCGGGCCGGTAGGCACGCCGGCCGGTCCACACCCGATCCGCCGCGATCAGGCCGCCAGTGCGTCGCCGCCACGCCGCCGCCACCACGCCGCCGGGCCGGAGGCTCGGCCCGGCGACGGGAGGGTGGAGCCGCCTACTCGTTGCGGGCGATCTCCGGCCCGGTGATGCGGCGCAGCAGGGGCATCGTCGAGGCGATCAGGGCCAGCGACGCTCCCAGGCCCACCGCCACCAGCGCGTAGTAGGACGCCGGCGGCGCCGCCAGATCCAGCTGGAGCTGCGAGCGCAGGAACAGGTGGGCGGAGAGGAAGCCCGCGGCCATCGCCAGCGCCGAGACCGCCAGCAGGGGCACCGCGCTCTCCAGGGCGACGACCCGGCGGAGCTCGGCGAGGCGCACCCCGGTGAGGCGCAGCAGGCTGAAGGGGCGCTTGCGCTCGTTGAGACCGCCGGTGACCGCCACGGCCAGGGCGCAGCCGGCGATCACCAGGCTGGCGACGACGACGATGTCCGCCAGGCGCTGGAACTGGACCAGCGTGCGGGCGAAGTCGCTGTTCCACTCCTGGTCGGTCAGGGGCGGCCGCAGGGTCGGGAAGGCCGCCTCCATGATCGTGCGGGCCCGTTCCACGGCCGCGTCCGAGCCGTCGGTCAGCACGACCAGCGAGAGCACCGGCCGCGACGCCAGGGAGGCCGCGCTCATCGGCGCCGCCTCCCAGTGGGCGGGCACGCCGTCCGGGGCGCTCAGGTCCGAGAAGACGCGGGCCACCTCGGCGCCCGGCGGGCAGCTGCCGAACTCGCGCAGGGCGGCCAGGTCGGCGCAGGAGATGAGCCCGGGCAGACCCTGCTGTCCCCGGTCGGCGTTGTAGTGAATCACCTGAACGTGTGACACACCTGGCACGGACGACAGCGAGGCCGGCACCGCCGCAGCCGTCAGGCCCCGTTCGCCGGGCGCGAGGTCCTCGGGAAAGGAGGTGAGCCCGAGCTTGCCCGCCTGCGCGTCGGCGGCGCCGTGGTCCTTCACCATCGTGCCGATCACGCCGGTGGCGACGCTGGTGACGAAGAGCGCCAGCATCAGCCCGCTGACCGCCCGGAAGCCCGCGCGCGGATCGTCCGCCAGCCGCCGCCCCGCGATCATGCCGGCCGGCCGGCGCGACACGCGGGCCAGCACCCGCGCGCCGAGCAGGGTCAGGTACGGCCCCGCGACGACCAGGCCCACCATCACGATCAGGATCCCGGAGAGGTACGCGAGCAGCTGCCCGTTCGAGGTCTCCGGCCGCCGCCCCACGAACCAGGCCAGCTCCGCGAGCCCGGCGGCCAGCGGGACGAGCCGCCAGGCCCGGGGCGGGCGCGGCGTGACCCGGCGGGTGACGCCGAGCGGCGAGATCCGCACCCGGCGCAGCGCCAGCCGGGCCGCGACCGCGGCGCCGAGCGGCACACCCACGGCCACCGCGGCGATCTGCACCCACGACAGCGACAGCTGCGCCGGGAAGAACCGCTCCCCCGTGAACGGGATCCGCGTCAACCCCAGGCGCACCAACGGGTACAGCGCGAAGCCCGCCGCCGCCCCCAGCGCGGCGGCCACAGTGGACTCGACCGTCGCCAGCGTGGCCACCTGCCGCGGCGTGGCCCCGATCAGCCGCATCGCCGCGAACCGCTGCTCGCGCCGGGCCGCCGCCAGCCGCGTCGCCGTGCCCACGAACATCAGCAGCGGAAACAGCAGCGCCACACCGACGACCCCGAGGATCAGCGTCAGCCCGTCCCCGCCGATGCCGATGTAGCAGCCGTCGCACTCCGACGGCGAGACCGACACGATCCGCTCGACGCGCACCGCGCCGTCCAGGACAGAGACCTCAGCGGGGGTACGCCCGACGACCGCGATCAGGGCATCGGGTCCCGGCAGCGCGCTCGCGCCGAGCACGCCCACCCGCCGTCCGGGAAATCGGTCGCCCAGCTGATCGGCCGGCGTGGCGTCGAGCAGCCGCGCGAGAGCGGGTGACACGGAGAAGGACCCGGCCGCGGGCAGCTCCGGCAGGCCCGGCGGCACCGGCCCGGACGGCCCGGTCACGCCCACGTCGATCCGGATGATCGAGCGCCCGTGGAAGTAGTCCTGCCGCGGCGCCCACCAGGCCGGATCGGCGACCGGTGGGCCGGTGGCCGCCGCGGTCACCGCGCTGTTGAGCCACGCGTACCGCAGATTTTGCGCCTGCACGGCGTTGACCCCCGCGAGCACGCCGAGCAGCAGGGCGACGCCGAGCGCGACCGCGCCGCCGATCAGAGCGAGCCGGCCCAGGCCGTCGCGCCCGAGCGCCATCCGCAGCCCCAGCCGGATCACGAGGTGCCCACCGGCGTGGTCACGCGCCCGTCGCGCACCATGATCTCGCGATCCGCGTACGCCGCCACGCGCGCGTCGTGGGTGACCACGACCACCGTGGTGCCCTGCTCGCGGGCCGCACCGACCAGCAGGTCCATGACCTGCTCGCCGGCCAGCGAGTCGAGCGACCCGGTCGGCTCGTCGGCGAAGACCACGCGCGGCGAGCCGGCGAGCGCGCGGGCCAGGGCGACCCGCTGGGCCTGGCCGCCGGACAGCTCGCCGGAGCGGCGGCCGCCGAGCCCGTCGAGGCCGAGCCGGGACAGCCAGCCCTCGGCGCGCGACAGGGCGGGCGCACGGCGCACCCCGGAGAGCAGCAGGGGAAGCGCGATGTTCTCGGCCGCCGTCAGCTCGGGCACGAGCTGGCCGAACTGGAAGACGAAGCCGAAGCGCTCGCGCCGCAGCGCGCTGCGCGCCGCCTCGCCGAGCGTGTCGATGCGGTGACCGTCCACGTGGATCTCGCCGGAGTCGGGCACCAGGATGCCGGCGAGGCAGTGCAGCAGCGTCGACTTGCCCGACCCGCTCGGGCCCATCACCGCGACGATCTCGCCCTCGTCGACGGCCACGTCGGCGCCGCGCAGGGCCGGGGTGTCGCCGAACGACAGGGACACGCCGGCGGCCCGAAGCATCGCGGTCATGACCGCACCTGCTCCCGCAGCGCGTCGAGGCGCGCCGCCGTCGTGTCGATCCAGCGCAGGTCGGCCTCGAGGTGGAACAGGCCGTGGTCGGCGAGCAGCCCGTCGACGAGCCCGCCGGTGCGCTTGATCTCGGTGAGCTCGCGCATGCGGGCCAGGTGGGCGCGGCGCTGGGTGTCGAGGTACTCCTCGGCGGGCCGGTCGAGCATGAGGGCCAGCACCACCTTGGCGAACAGGACGCTCTGCAGGTGGGGCTCGGCGGGCACCGGCTCGGTGAGCCAGGTGTTCACCTCGGTGGCGCCGGCGTCGGTGATGACGTACCGCTTGCGGTCGGGACCGGCGCCGGCCGCGACCTCGTCCATCACCACCTTGCCGTCGCGGGCGAGCCGGGCCAGCGTCGAGTAGACCTGGCCGAACGGCAGGGACTTGCCGCGCCCGAAGTAGGTGTCGTAGTCGCGTTTGAGGTCGTAGCCGTGGCTCGGCTCGCGTTCGAGCAGACCCAGCAGGGTGAGGGGGACACTCATACGGAGGACCATACACCGGAGGTATACACCGGGTACATAGTTACGACGTACCGGCGGAGAAGTGGCACAGACCACGGAACGGGGGCTCAACCGCGGATCGGGGCGGCCGATCTAGGCGGTTGCAAATGTGGAGCGAAAGGAATCGCCATGAGCATGCGCATCGGCCCCTCCCCCTGGGCCACGCACACCACGCTGGTTCACCTGCGCAAGGACTGCCTGCAACTGACCACGGACGTCGTGGCGGGCGCCGACAAGAAGGTCATCGCCGCGGACCGGGCCGCCGTCATGGACAGCCGCCGGGCGCTGCGCAATCACCTCGACGTGACCGTGTGAGCGGGACCGTGTGAAGGATCGGCCGCCGCCGGGGTGCAGGTCAGGCCTCGGCGGTAGGCGTTCGGGTGCGAACCTCCCGGTGATGCTCGGTGATCGCCTCGAGCATCCCGGTGAGGAACTGCCGGACCATCGACAGGTCCTCGACGCTGAACTCGTCCATCACGGCGTGGCTGCGGGCGCCGAGCGGCTCGAAGAACTCCCGGGCCAGCGCCATCGCGGGCTCCGCGTAGCGCAGGTGCACGACGCGGCGGTCGGCGCTCTCCCTCGTACGCCGCAGATGCCCCGCCCTCTCAAGGCGGTCGATGACCGCCGTGGTCGCCCCCGACGAGAGCCCCAGCTGCTGGCCGAGCCGGCCCGGGGTGAGCGGGTCGCCGCGGCGCTCGGCGTGCATGACGGCGGCCAGCGCCTGCAGATCGGTGTGATGCAGGCCCTGAAGGTGCGCGAACGAGTTCGCGACGTGCTGGGCCTCGATGCTGTAGAGGCGCAGCAGATCCACCAGGTCGGCCTGCAACTTGTTCCGATCTTCCACCGTGCCAGTGTTGCAGATTCCCTCCGGCTGGGTAAGACTCTCGATTGTCGAGATACTTAACCGTGGAGGGATCAATGCGACGCGCCTGGCTGACGCTCGTGGTGGCGGTCTTGTTGGGAGGTGCCGTCCTCGGGTTCGCCGGCCCGCTCGAGACGGCGAACGACCCCACCGCCACCCTGCCGTCCTCCGCCGAGTCCACGAAGGTCGCCGAGCTGGAGAAACAGCTCCCGTCCGGCCAGGTCAACCCCGCGCTGATCGTCTTCGCCAAGGAGTCGGGGGCGTTCACCGCTGACGAGATCAAGAGCATCGAGAGCTTCGGTACGCCGATCCTGGCGCCCGGCAAGGACGCGGCCATCGTCGCCAAGCCGCTGCCCGCCGGCTACTCCGCCGAGCAGACGGTTGACGCAGTCACCCAACTGCGTGAGCAAGTACGCGCGGAGGTCCCACCGGGCGTGACGGCGCAGGTGACCGGCGGCGCGGGCTTCACGGCCGACCTCGCCGACAGCTTCTCCGGCGCCAACACCCGGCTGCTGGTCGTCACGGTCGTCGTCGTGGCGCTGCTGCTGCTCGTCACGTACCGCAGCCCCCTGCTGTGGCTCGTGCCGCTCGCGGTCGTGGGCCTCGCCGACCGGCTGAGCAGCTCGGTGGTCGCCCTGCTGTCGCAGCACACCAGCCTGGCGATCGACGCGTCCACCAACGGCATCATCACGGTGCTGGTCTTCGGCGCCGGCACCGACTACGCGCTGCTGATCATCTCGCGCTACCGCGAGGAGCTGCACAAGCACGAGGACCGCTTCGAGGCGATGCGCCAGGCGCTGCGCGGCGCCGGGCCGGCCGTGCTCGCCAGCTCCGGCACGGTGGTGCTCTCCCTGCTCACGCTGCTGCTCGCCAGCCTCGGCAACAACGTCGCGCTCGGCGTGGCCGGCGCCGCGGGCATCGCGATCGCCGCCGTCTTCGCGCTGCTCGTGCTGCCGCCCGCCCTGCTCATCTGCGGCCGCGGCCTGTTCTGGCCGTTCGTCCCGCACGTCGGCGACGCCGGCGTCGAGGCGGGCAAGGGCGCCTGGGCCCGCGTCGGCCGCGCCGTCTCGCGCCGCCCCGTCGCGGTCACCCTGGCCTCGGTGGTCATTCTCGGCGCGCTCGCCTCGGGTCTTCTCGGTACGCGGCTGGGCCTGTCGCAGACCGAGCAGTTCCGGGTGGAGGCCGAGTCGGTCGACGGCCTCGAGACGGTGAGCAAGTACTTCCCCGCCGGCGCCACGGACCCGGCGACCATCATCACCACCCCGGCCCGCGCCGAGGAGGTCCTCGCCCTGGTCAGCAAGACGCCCGGGGTGGCACAGGCCCGCATCGGCGAGCAGACCGCCGACCTGACCAGCATCTCGGCGGTCCTGGAGGCGGCGCCGGACACCCCCGCCGCGTACGAGACGATCGAAGCGCTGCGTGACCGCGTGCACAGCGAGGATGCCCTGGTCGGCGGCAGCGTGGCCGCCAACCTGGACGACCGGGACGCGGCCCGCCGCGACCTGACGGTGATCGTGCCGGCGGTGCTCATCGTGGTCCTGCTGGTGCTGATCGGCCTGCTCCGCGCGCTGGTGGCCCCGCTGCTCCTGCTGGTCACGGTGATCGGCAGCTTCGCGGCGGCGCTGGGCGCGGGCTCGTGGCTGTTCCGCAACGTGCTCGACTACGGCGCCCTGGACACGGGCGTGCCCCTGCTGTCGTTCCTGTTCCTGGTGGCGCTGGGCGTCGACTACAACATCTTCCTGGTCACCCGGGCCCGCGAGGAGGTCCCGTCGAAGGGCACCCGGGACGGCATGGTCCACGCCCTGGCCGTGACCGGCGGCGTCATCACCAGCGCCGGCATCCTGCTGGCCGCGGTCTTCGCGGTGCTCGGCGTGCTGCCGGTCATCACCCTGACCCAGATCGGCATCATCGTCGGCATCGGCGTCCTCCTGGACACGCTGCTGGTCCGCACCGTCCTGGTCCCGGCCCTGGCAACCATGTGCGGCGACCGCTTCTGGTGGCCGGGCCGCCCCGGGGTGCCGGCGAAGAAGGAGGAGAAGGCGCCCTCCCCCGCCTGACGCACCGCTCGGCTTCGCCGTTCAGGACGGGGTTGCGGTGGGCACGCCGGCGAACGGGATTGCCGTTGTCGCGGTGACGGTGCTGCCGGCGGGGTGGTGCCAGACGCCGCGGCGGGACAGCTCGGGGAGGACGCCCTCGCCGAACCAGTAGGCCTCCTCGAGGTGGGGGTAGCCGGACAGGATGAACTCGTCGATGCCGAGGGCCGCGTACTCCTGGATGCGGCCGGCCACCTCTAGGTGACTGCCGACGAGCGCGGTGCCGGCGCCGCCTCGCACGAGACCCACGCCCGCCCACAGGTTGGGTGCGACGACCAGGCCGTCGCGGTTGCCGCCGTGCAGGTCGAGCATGCGGCGCTGGCCCTCGGACTCGCTGCGCCGCAGACCGGCCTGCACGGCGGCGATCGCGGACTCGTCGACGCCCTGGAGCAGGCGGTCGGCCTCGCGCCACGCGGCGTCGGACGTGTCGCGGCTGATCACGTGCAGGCGGATGCCGAAGCGCATGTCGGGCTTGAGCTGCCTGATCCAGTCAAGCTTCTGTTTGACTTGCTCCGGGGGCTCGCCCCAGGTCAAGTAGACATCCGCATGATCGGCTGCGACCGGGCCCGCGGCCCGCGACGAGCCGCCGAAGTAGATGGCGGGCGGCGGATCGGGCAGCTTGGTCAGCTTGGCGCCCTCGACCCGCAGGTGCTCGCCGGCGAAGTCGACGGTCTCGCCCCGCAACAGCGCGCGCACGATCGAGAGGAATTCGGCGGTTCTCGCGTACCGCGCGTCCTTGTCGAGGAAGTCGCCGAACTGGCGCTGCTCGTGCGACTCGCCGCCGGTCACGACGTTGAGCAGCAGCCGGCCGCCGGAGAGGCGCTGGAAGCTCGACGACATCTGCGCGGCCAGCGTCGGCGAGACGAGTCCCGGCCGGAACGCGACGAGGAACTTCAGCCGCTCGGTCACCTCGGTGAGCATCGCCGTGGTGATCCAGGCGTCCTCGCACCACGCGCCGGTCGGGGTCAGCGCTCCGGTGAAGCCCAGCTGCTCGGCGCTGCGCGCGATCTGGCCGAGATAGCCGATGGTGAGCGGGCGCACGCCACCGGCCGCGCCGACGGGCACGCCGTGGCCGCCACCGACGATGTCCCGGCTGTCGCCGTTGGTCGGCAGGAACCAGTGGAAGTCCATGTCCTCACACTATCCGTATCTCCTATAGGTCCGATAGAGTTCGCGGCATGGACGAGCTCGAATATGACGCGCTTCGGCTCCGGCAATGGCTGTCCGGGGAGGCGCGCGGATTCTCCCGCCGCGATCTTCTGCGACTCGGCGCCGCCCTGGGCGCGGCCGGCGGCGCCTTGGGGGTGGCGGGCGCGCTGAGCGTCCCCGGCACTGCACTGGGCGCGGCGCCCGGCGGCGCCACGGCCGGCGGCGCGGCGAGGGCCGGCGCGGCGCCCGGCGGCGCCGCGGCGAGCGACGCGGCGGGAGCAGACGCGACGAGGGTGAGCGCCGCAGCCGGGCCGATCGTCAAGCCGTTGCCGGCCGAGCTGTTCAAGGTGTTCGGCACCAACGCGGAGACCCGGTGGTCGGCGCTGAAGGGCGTCGGCTACCACGTTCCCGTCGACCGGTTCTTCGTGCGCAACCACACAAGTACACCGGTGATTGACAGTGCCACCTGGGCGCTTGAAGTCTTCGGCGCCGGGCTACGCGGCGCGCCCCGGTCGTTCTCGCTCGCCGACCTGCGCCGGCTGCCGTCGGTCACCCGGTCGGTCGCCGTCGAGTGCGCCGGGAACGGGCGCGGCTACTTCGCCTCGCAGCAGGGGCAGACGGTCTCGGGCACGGCGTGGGGTCTGGGCGCGGTCGGCGTGGGCCGCTGGCGGGGCGTCCGCCTGTCGACCGTGCTGCGCGCGGCCGGCATCAGCTCGCGCGCGGTCGACGTACAGGCATCGGGTCTCGACCCGAACTTCGTGAGCGGCGGCGTCGACCTCGGGCCGGTGCGCCGGCCGTTGCCGGTGAGCAAGGCGCTGGCGGACGTCATCCTCGCGTACGAGCTGAACGGTCAACCCTTGCCGGCGGACCACGGTCATCCCGTGCGGCTGGTGGTGCCCTCCTGGATCGGGATCGCGTCGATCAAGTGGGTGGGGCGCATCGAGGTCTCCGACGAGCCGCTGTTCTCGCCGTGGAACACGCAGTTCTATCGGTTGTTCGGCCCCGGGTTCCCGGCCGAGGGCCTGCCGTTCGACCGGCAGTCGATCAAGAGCGCGTTCGAGCTCGACCCCGGCGCGACCTTCCCCGCGGGCGCCGTCTCGCGGCTCACCGGCCGCTCCTGGTCGGCGGCGGGCCGGATCAAGCGGGTCGAGGTCTCCACCGACGGCGGCGCCACGTGGCGGCGAGCCCGCTTCACCGGCCGTTCCGCCGACGCCGCCTGGCAACGCTGGGAGATCGACTGGCGGCCCGAGGCGGGCGACCACGTCCTGCTGGCCCGCGCCACCGACGTGCGCGGCACCACGCAGCCGCAGGTGGCACGCTTCAACACGCTGGGCTACCTCTTCGACGCCGCCGTGCGGGTCCCGGTCACCGCAGTCTGAGGGGCCCGCGGCGCCTCGGCCGGGAACGCCGGGTCGGCCGGGAACGCGAATTCACTGCGGCGCGGCCGGGCGGAGAGAGTCTGGCGCCGCCGGGCCGGAGACCGGACCGGCGGCGTTGTGGGCCGCATCAGCCACGCCGGAGAGGATATCGGAGATCGGCCGGTCCGTCCTAGCGGGACGTCACCCCGGCGCGCACGGGCCACGGTGATCCCTCGTGGCGGCGCATGTCGCGAACCGGCCCGCCGGCTGAGCCGGGGGCCACAGGGCCGCTCCTACGCGCGGTAGCCCTCGAAGAGCGGCCCTCCCCCGCGCGCCAGGATCTCGGCCGCGACCTGCGCCGGGTCGTCGCGCGACGCCAGCCAGCGCTCCGCCAGCGCCGGGTCGAGCTCGCGCAGGTCGCGCAGCGCCCACTTGCCGGAGCTGACCCACCGCCCCGCGAACGCCGTCGCCGCCCGCGCCGCGGCCATCCACAGCGTCGCCGCGATGACGGCGTGCTCGCCCGGGTCGGTGGCGTGCCGCAGGTCGTCGAGCAGGTCCGTGAGCCCGTACCGCAGCCGGTCGCGTTCCGCCGCCGACAGCGGGGGCGGCCCGTCGGCGAGCACCCGCGCGCAGCGTTGCGGCAGGTCGCCGGGGTCGCCGGTGAGCACCACGCCGTGCGCCAGCATGCGGTGCGTGCTCGGCTTGCGGTCGGCCAGCTCGCGGCTCAGGAACTCGGCCAGCCGCGCCGGCGTGTGCACGAACAGCTCCACCGGCCAGCCGCGGAACCGCAGGCTTTCCCGGTACGCGTCGCCGGCCTCCCGGACGACCACGATGTCCAGGTCCGAGCCCGCCGTGCGGTACGCGTTGACGACACTGCCGGTCAGCAGCGCCCAGGACGCGTCCGGGAAACGCTCGGCGACCAGCTCGCGGGCGGCGTCCAGCGGCTCCATGTCAGGGGACGGAGGTCTTCTCGGCGGGCGCCTTCTCGGCGGGCACGCTCCTGACCACCAGCCGCACCGCGAGCGCCACCAGCACCGGGACGGCCGCCCAGCACACCGGCCAGATCACACCCAGCCCCGCGAGGATGGCCACCTGCACGGCCGCGATCAACAGGAGCACAGTCCCGATCCGGTACACGTGCGGCACCGTACTGCATCCGATCTTGTGAGGTCCACCGCCGGGCCTCAACTTCGGGCAGGCGCGGCCGAACACCGAGGGAGTGAGCCGGGAACGGGTGTGGCGCTGGTGGCTCGCGGCCGGAGCGGTCGCGATCCTCCTGCAGTACGCGCTGCCGGAGGACGGGCTCCTCGCGACGATCGCGTACAACGTCATCGGGCTCTCGTCGGGGCTGGCGGTGCTCGCCGCCGTACGGCTGCACCGGCCCGAACGCCCCGCGATGTGGTACTGGTTCGCGGCGGGGCAGCTGACCTTCGTGCTCGGCGACCTGACCTACGAGCTCTATCAGCTCGTGCTGCGCCAGGAGCCGTACCCGTCGTTCGCGGACGTGTTCTACCTCGCCTCGTACCCCATGCTCGTGACCGGATTGTTGCTGCTGGTGCGGGGCCGCGGCGGCAACCTGATCGACGCGGCGATCGTCTCGCTCAGCCTGGGCCTCGTCTACTGGATCTTCGTCATCTACCCGGTCGTCGTCGGCGACGCGGGCTCGACGCTGGAACGCCTCACCAGCACCGCCTATCCCGCCGCCGACATGCTGCTGCTGGCGCTGATCGCCCGCATCGTGACCGGCCCCCGCGCGGGAACGCCCAGCACCTGGATGCTCGGCCTGGCGGTGACGCTGCTGTTCGCCGCCGACACCGGCTTCGCGCTGCTGCCCGAGGCACACTTCGTGGACCCCATCTTCCTTCTCTCGTACGTGTTGTGGGCCGCGGCGGCGCTGCACCCGTCCATGACGCGCCCGTACCAGGCCGGCGCGCCCACCGGGGTCGGCCGGGCGCGGGTGCTGGTGTTCGGCGCGTGCTCCCTGCTCTGCCCGGCGATGCTGTTCCTGCCGTCGATCCGCTCCAGCCCGCACGATCTGATCGCCGTGGCGATCGGCGACGGCGTGGTGTTCCTGCTCGTCATCGCGCGGATGGCCGGCTTCGTGACGCAGGTCGACCGGTCCGTGCTCACCGACGACCTGACCGGCCTCGCCAGCCGCCGCCGCCTGGTGCACGCGCTGAGCGTCGCGCCCCGCCCGCAGCTGGCCCTGCTGGGCCTGAACGCCTTCAAGAACGTCAACGACGAGCTGGGCCGCCCGGTCGGCGACGCCGTCCTGGCCACCCTCGGCGCCCGGCTGCGCGATCAGGTGCCCGCCGGCGCCGTCATCGCCCGCGTCGGCGGCGACGAGTTCGCCGTGCTGCTCGCGCACGCCTGCGCCGACGACCTCCGCGTCCTCGCCGACCGGCTGTCGGCCGCGCTGCGCAGCCCGGTCAACGCCGGCGGCCACGAGCTGTACGTCGGCGTCGCGATCGGCCTGGCCGGCGGCACCGGCGTCGACGCCGAGGAGCTGCTGCGCCAGGCGGAGGCGGCCATGTACGCCGCGAAGCAGGCCGGCGACACCGCCCGCCGGTGGAGCCCCGCCCTGGACGAGCGCGCCGGCGAGCACACCCGCCTCGGCGGGGAGATCCGCCTGGCCCTGGACCACGGCCAGTTCCGCGTCGTCTACCAGCCCATCGTCGAGCTGCCCAGCGGCCGGGTGGCCGCCGTCGAGGCCCTGGTCCGCTGGGAGCACCCGCAGCGCGGCCTGGTCAGCCCCGTCGACTTCGTGCCCGTCGCCGAGCGCAACGGCCTCATCGTCGAGCTCGGCGAATGGATCCTGCGCACCGCCTGCCACCAGATGGCCACCTGGCGGCGCGAGCTGGGCGAGCAGGCCCCCGACCGGATCAGTGTCAACGTCTCGGCGCGGCAGCTGGCCCGGCACGGCTTCGCGGCCACGGTCGCCGCCGTCATCGCCGAGGCCGGCCTGCCCGCCCCGTGCCTGGCCGTCGAGGTCACCGAGACCGCCGTCTTCGAGGGCGGCCAGGCGGTGGTCACCCTCAACGAGCTGCGCGACCTGGGCGTCCGCATCGCCCTCGACGACTTCGGCACCGGCCACAGCTCGCTCAACCTGCTCCAGACGGTCCCCGTCGACATCCTCAAGGTCGACAAGTCCTTCGTCGACACCATCACCGAGGCCGGCCGCCACGCCGTCATCGCCGAGGCCCTCATCCAGGTCAGCCACGGCCTGGGCCTGGCCGCCGTCGCCGAGGGCGTGGAGACCGCCGCGCAGGCCGAGGCCCTGCACCGCCTCGGCTACCGCCTGCTCCAGGGCTACTACTTCGGCCGCCCGGTGGCGGACCCGAATTTCGCTCTCTCCACGGCCGTGGCCACGCAGGACCACATGCGGGCGCTCCGCCCATAGGCGGAATCTATAGTTGGCAGATCATGACTCTGACCGATCGCCTTCCCGGCACCAATGAGCCCGACGCCGTCTTCGACGCCTTCCAGAAATGGGCCACCGAGCAGGGCCTCGCCCTCTACACCCATCAGGAAGAGGCGCTCATCGAGGTCGCCACGGGGGCGAACGTCATCCTGAACACCCCGACCGGGTCCGGCAAGAGCCTCGTCGCCACCGGTGCGCACTTCGTCGCGCTGGCCGACAACCGCACCACCTTCTACACCGCGCCGATCAAGGCGCTGGTCAGTGAGAAGTTCTTCGCGCTCTGCGCGGTCTTCGGGGCGCACAACGTGGGCATGCTCACCGGGGACGCCAGCGTGAACGCGGACGCGCCGATCATCTGCTGCACGGCCGAGGTGCTGGCCAACCTGGCGCTGCGCGAGGGGGCGGACGCCGACGTCGGCCAGGTCGTGATGGACGAGTTCCACTTCTACAGCGAGCCCGACCGCGGGTGGGCCTGGCAGGTGCCGCTCATCGAGCTGCCGCAGGCCCAGTTCATCCTGATGTCCGCCACGCTGGGCGACACCACGCGCTTCGTCGACGACCTGACCCAGCGGACCGGCCGGCCGACCGCGGTGGTCAGCAGCGTCGAGCGCCCGGTGCCACTGCTTTTCTCGTACGCCATGACGCCCCTGCACGAGACGATCGAGGAACTGCTGCAGACCAAGCAGGCCCCGGTCTATATCGTGCACTTCACCCAGGCCGCCGCCCTCGAGCGCGCCCAGTCGCTGACCAGCATCAACATGGCGACCCGCGAGGAGAAGGACAGGATCGCCGCCGCGATCGGCAACTTCCGGTTCACCGCGGGCTTCGGGCGCACCCTGTCGCGGCTGGTCCGGCACGGCATCGGCGTGCACCACGCGGGCATGCTGCCGAAGTACCGCCGGCTCGTGGAGACCCTCGCGCAGGCCGGCCTGCTCAAGGTCATCTGCGGTACGGACACCCTCGGCGTCGGCATCAACGTGCCCATCCGCACCGTGCTGTTCACCGGTCTGTCGAAGTACGACGGGGTCAAGACGCGGCTGCTCAAGGCCCGCGAGTTCCACCAGATCGCCGGGCGCGCCGGCCGGGCCGGGTTCGACACGCTGGGCACGGTCATCGTGCAGGCGCCCGAGCACGTGATCGACAACGAGCGCGCGCTCGCCAAGGCCGGCGACGACCCGAAGAAGCGCCGCAAGGTCGTCCGGAAGAAGCCGCCGGAGGGCACGATCGGCTGGGGCCAGCCCACCTTCGACCGCCTCGTGGCCGCCGAGCCGGAGCCGCTGAACAGCTCGTTCCAGGTGTCGCACGCGATGCTGCTGAACGTCATCTCGCGCGGCGGCGACCCGTTCGCCGCGATGCGGCATCTGCTCACCGAGAACCACGAGGAGCCGGCCGCGCAGCGCAGGCACATCCGGCGGGCCATCGCGATCGCGCGGGCGCTGCTGGCCGGCGGGGTCATCGAGCGCACCCCCGACGGCACGTACCGGCTGACCGAGGACCTGCAGCTCGACTTCGCGCTCAACCAGGCCCTGTCGCCGTTCGCGCTGGCCAGCCTGGAGTTGCTGGACCCCGAGGACCCGGCGTACGCGCTCGACGTCGTCTCGGTGATCGAGTCGACCCTGGAGGACCCGCGGCAGGTGCTCTCCGCGCAGCGGCAGAAGGCCCGCGGCGAGGCCGTCAACGCGATGAAGGCCGAGGGCATCGAGTACGAGGAGCGGATGGCGCTGCTCGAGGAGGTCACCCACCCACGGCCGCTGCTGGAGCTGCTGGAGGCCGCGTACGAGACCTACCGGCGCGGTCACCCGTGGGTCGCCGACTACGAGCTCAAGCCCAAGAGCGTCGTGCGGGACATGTACGAGCGGGCGATGACCTTCACCGAGTACGTGTCCTTCTACGGCCTGTCCCGCTCCGAGGGTCTCGTGCTGCGCTACCTCGCCGACGCGTACCGGGCGCTGCGCCAGACGGTGCCCGAGGACCGCCGCACCGAGGAGCTCACCGACCTGATCGAGTGGCTCGGCGAGCTGGTCCGCCAGGTCGACTCCAGCCTCCTCGACGAGTGGGAGCGGCTGCGCAATCCCACGTTCGAGGCCGAGGAGGTACGCCTCGACGACAAGCCGCCCGCGGTCACCCGCAACACCCGCGCGTTCCGGGTGCTGGTGCGCAACGCCATGTTCCGCCGCGTCGAGCTGGCCGCGCTGCGCCGCTGGGACGTGCTCGGCGAGATGGACGGCGAGCACGGCTGGACCGCGCAGCGCTGGCAGGACGCCATCGAGGACTACTTCGACGAGTACGACGAGATCGGCACCGGCGCGTCCGCGCGCGGCCCGGCGTTCCTGCACATCGAGCAGTCCCCGACCGCGTGGCACGTCCGCCAGGTCTTCGAGGACCCCGAGGGCGACCACGACTGGGGCATCGACGCGACGGTCGACCTGGCCGCCTCGGACGAGGCCGGCGCGGCGGCGATCGTGGTCACGGCCGTCGGCCCGCATTGATGCTGACGGGGCCGCCGCTGTCCCGGCGCCGGCAGATCGCCGGTTTCGCGACGGCGGCGGCCGGGGTGCCCCTGCTGACCCTCCTCGCGTACGGCACCGAGCTGGCCCTGCCCGACGTCGTGCTGCTGCTGCTCGCCGCGGTGGTGGCGGTGGCCCTGCTGGGCGGGCTGTGGCCGGCGCTGCTCGCGGCGGTCGGCGGGTTCCTGCTGCTCAACTTCTTCTTCACCGCGCCGCTCTACTCGCTGGAGGTCAACACCGGCGAGGGGCTGCTGGCGCTGCTGGTCTTCGCCGGCGTCGCGTTCAGCGTCTCCTGGGTCGTGGATCTCGCCGCCCGCCGCACCCGGCAGGCCGACCGGGCCGCCGCCGAGGCGCGCACGCTCGCCGCGGTCGCCGGGGGCGTGCTGACCGGGCCCGATCCGCTGCGCGGCCTGCTGACGGAGTTGCGCGAGAGTCTCGGCCTCGACTCGGTGGCGCTGCTGGAGGACGGCCGGCCGGTCGCGGCCGCCGGCGACAAGCCGTCCACCGGCGGCACCGCTGCCATCCCGGTGGACGGCTCGCTCACGCTGGTGCTGCGCGGGCGCGTGCCGTCGCCGGACGAGCGCCAGGTGGTGCGGGCCTTCGCCGCGCAGGCCGCGGTCGCCCTGCGCCAGCAGCGGCTGGCGATCGCCGCGGAGGGCGACAAGGTGCGCACGGCGCTGCTCGCGGCGGTCGGGCACGACCTGCGTACGCCGCTGGCGTCGGCGAAGGCGGCGGTGGCCGGGCTGCTCAGCGACGAGGTCGAGTTCGACGCCGCCGACCGGCGCGAGCTGCTGGAGACCGCGGACGAGTCGCTCGACCGGCTCGGCGGGCTGGTGGCCAACCTGCTCGACATGAGCCGCCTGCAGGCCGGCACGCTGGGCATGACCCTGGCCGACGTGGGGCTGGAGGACGTGGTGCCGCGGGCCCTGGACGAGCTGGGCCCGGCGGGCCGGCGTGTCACCGTACAGCTGCCTGATGATCTTGAGGCGGTGCGGGTGGACCCCGGTCTGCTCGACCGGGTGCTGGTGAACGTCGTCGGCAACGCCCTGCGCTATTCTCCGGACGGGCGCCCGCCGAAGATCATCGGACGGGCCGCCGGCACGTGGGTCGAGCTGCGCGTGGTCGATCACGGCCCGGGCATCCCGGCGGCCGACCGCGAACGGGTGTTCCTGCCGTTCCAGCGGCTCGGCGACCGGGACAACCACACCGGCGTCGGCCTCGGCCTCGCCCTGTCGCGCGGCCTGGCCGAGGCGATGGGCGGCACCCTGACACCCGAGGACACACCCGGAGGCGGCCTCACCATGGTCCTCACGCTGCCGATGAGCGGCTCATGACCCGCATCCTGGTCGTGGACGACGACCCGCAGATCGTGCGGGCGCTGCGCATCAACCTGCGCGCCCGGCAGTACGAGGTCGACGTCGCCCCCGACGGCGCCGCCGCGCTGAGGACCGCCGCCGCGCACCCGCCCGACCTCGTCGTGCTCGACCTGGGCCTGCCCGACATGGACGGCGCCGACGTGATCCGCGGCCTGCGCGGCTGGACCACCGTGCCGATCATCGTGCTCTCCGGCCGGGCCGAGGGCACCGACAAGGTCGGCGCGCTCGACGCGGGCGCCGACGACTACGTGACCAAGCCGTTCGGCGTCGACGAGCTGCTCGCCCGCATCCGCGCCGTGACCCGCCGCGCGCACACGACCGACGGGTCCGCTCCCGCCACGGTCACCCTCGGGCAGTACACGATCGACCTCACCGACCACACCATCACGCCCGAGCAGCGCCTCACCCCCACCGAGTGGCAGCTGCTCGAACGGCTGCTGCGCAACCCCGGCAAGCTGATCACCCAGCGCAGCCTCCTGCACGACGTGTGGGGACCTCAATACGGTACGGAGACGAACTACCTGCGCCAGTACATGGCCCGCCTGCGGCGCAAACTCGAGGACGACCCCACCCGCCCGCGACACCTGATCACGGAACCGGGTATGGGCTACCGCTACCAACCGTGACATCACTCTGTCGGGTGTTCACCAATTGCGACTCCCGGCTGGTGTGACCGTTCGATACTGGTGGGGACGGGTAGACGTCAGTAGGGTTGCCAGTCAACTGCGTGAGGTTGCCGACTCCCGGGAGAGGCCGTGGGAACGACGACGTTTCGGGACGTGCGCACGGCCGACGGGCGGCGGCTGCGCTACGAGGAGGCGGGCGCACCCGACGGTGTCCCCGTGGTCCTGCTGCACGGCACCCCCGGCAGCCGCCTCGGCCCCCGGCCCCGCGCGAGCGTGCTCTACCGCCTGGGCGTCCGGCTGATCAGCTACGACCGTCCCGGCTACGGCGGCTCCGACCGGCACCGTGGCCGGTCCGTGGCCGACTGCGCCGCCGACGTGGCCGCCATCGCCGACGACCTGGGCCTCGACGCGTTCACCGTGGTCGGCCGTTCCGGCGGCGGCCCGCACGCGCTGGCCTGCGCGGCCCGCCTGCCCGGCCGGGTCGCCCGCGCCGCCGTGCTGGTCAGCCTCGCCCCGCACGACGCCGAGATCGACTGGTACGGCGGGATGATGCCGTCCAACGTCGACGAGTTCACCACCGCCGGGCAGGACGAGTCCCGCCTGGTCGAGAGCCTGCGGCTGCAGGCCGACCGCACCCGCCGCAGCCCGGTGAGCCTGCTCGACATGTTGCGCGCCGAGATCGCCCTGCCCGACGTGCTGGTCGTCCGCGATCACGCGATCCAGAAGCTGCTCCTGGAGTCGTACGCGGAGGCCACCCGCGGCGGCCCGTACGGCTGGATCGACGACGTCCTGGCGACCCGCCGCGACTGGGGTTTCCGCCTCGAGGAGATCACCCAGCCCATCCGCCTGTGGCACGGCGCCGAGGACAACTGCGTCCCGGCCGCACACACCCGCTGGCTCGCCTCGCGCATCCCGCACGCCGAGGTCGAGGTCGAGTCCGGCTCGGCCCACTTCGGCGCCATGGAGATCCTGCCCGAGATCCTGTCGTGGCTCGCCGAGCCCGCTTTGGTGGCCCCCTGAGTCCCAGGACGAGCGTGGCCCTGGCTCTCCCCGCTTTATCGGGCGACAGTCAGATCATGAGCACCTCACCACTCGCCCTCGTCACCGGCGCGTCCTCCGGCATCGGCAGGGCCTTCGCCGAGCGCCTCGCCGCCGACGGCTATGACTGGTCATCGCCGGCCGCCGCAAGGACCGCCTCGAAGCCCTCGCCGAGTCCCTGCCCGGCACCGGCGTGCAGGTCGTCGCCGCCGACCTGGCCACCGAGGCCGGAGTCGAGGCCGTCGCCGAGATCGCCGCGGGCCGCCCTTTGAGCATGCTGGTCAACAATGCCGGCGTGGCCCACTACATGCCGCTGGCCGACCTACCGCCGCGGAAGGCCCGCGAGCTGATGCACGTCAAGGTCACGGCCCCGACGCTGCTGACCCGTGCCGCCCTGCCCGGCATGCTCGAGCGCGGCGCCGGCACGATCGTCAACGTCGCCGGCATGCTGGCCTTCTCCGGCCCCGCTCCCGCCGCCCCGGCGCCCGGGCAGCGCGCCGTCTACACCGGCACGCTCGCGTACACGGTGGCGATGACCCAGACCCTGCACGCGGAGCTGGCGGACACCGGCGTGCGCGTCCACGTGGTCTGCCCCGGCATCGTCGCCACCGAGTTCCACGAGGTGCAGGGCATGGACCTGTCGGCGCTGCCTCGCATGACCGCCGCCGACGTCGTCACGGCCACCCTGGCCGGCATCCGCCTCGGCGAGACCGTCATCGCCCCCGGCGTGGAGGACTATGGCCTGCTGCACCGCGTCTTCGACGCGGACCTGGCGGCCTTCGGCGGCCAGTCGCCCGAGCTGGCCGGCCGATACCGGCCCTGAGCGGGTCTCGCGCCCTGCGGGCCCGCCGGTCCGGCTTTGCAGATGGTGAATGTCGATCTCTGTGGTCGCCTTTCGGCCCCGAGAAGTGTCGTACGTGTGTTCGACGATGGCTCTCATGTTGGCAGATGTGCGAGAGCTCAACGAGGACGCGGCCAAGCTCGCCGCGTCCTCGACGTGGCCGCTGAGCGACGACGACCTCACCGCCTGCCTGCGGGCCACCCATCACCTCGCGCAGACCGTCGCGGTCATGCAGGCCAGGCTCGTGCGGGAGGCCGAGTCCCGGGGCCTGCCCACTGCCCACGGCCACCGCACCACCGCCGGGTGGCTGCGCTCGCAGCTGCGCCTCGATCCCCACCCGGCCAGGGAGCTGAGCGCACGCGCCGCCACGCTCGACCGGCACGCGGCCCTCCAGGAGGCCCTGCTCGACGGCCACGCCGACATCCGCCAGGCCACGGAGATCGCCGACGCCCTCGACAACCTCACCACAGGGCTCGCCGAGCTCGGCGACCTCGGCCCGGCCACCGCCGAGGACATCCTCCGCAACGCCGAAACCACGATGATCGACATGGCCGCCCGGCTCTCCGCTCACCAGCTGCGCCGCATCGGCGAGCGCATCCTGGCCCACGTCGCCCCCCACCTGGCCGAGCGGGCCGACGAGTTGGCGCTGGCCCGGCAGGAGGCCCGAGCCCAGCGCGCCCGCGGGTTCACCCTGTCCGCCCCGGCCGAAGGGCTGGTCCGGCTGACCGGGCGCCTCGGCGCGGAGGACGCCGCGATCGTGCAGGCCGCCCTGCAACCGCTGTGCGCACCCCACCCCGGCGACGACCGTTCGCCGGCGCAGCGGCGCGCCGACGCCCTGACCGAGGTGTGCCGGCTGGCCCTGCGCACCGGCGAGCTCCCCGACACCGGCGGGGAGCCGGCCCAGCTGGCGGTCACCGTCGGCTACGACCAGCTGACCCAGTCGCTGGGCACGGCCACCACCGACACCGGCAGCCGCCTGTCGGCCACGGCAGCGCGCCGGATGGCCTGCGACGCCCGCCTCCTCCCGGTCGTGCTCGGCAGCGCCGGCCAGGTCCTCGACGTCGGCCGCACCCGCCGCCTGGCCACCGGCCCGCTACGCCGAGCCCTGCACCTCCGCGACGGCGGCTGCGCCTTCCCCGACTGCGACCGGCCACCCCGCTGGACCGACGCACACCACATCATCGCCTGGACGGCCGGCGGCACCACGTCGCTCGACAACCTGGTGCTGCTCTGCCGCCACCACCACCGCATCGTCCACGACCCGGCCGCGGGCTGGCAGATCCGCCTCGGCGCCGACCGGCAGCCCGAGTTCCTTCCCCCGCCGCACGTCGACCGTGACCGGCGCCCTCGGCGCAACCTCTACCACCTGCGGCTCTGAGGCCGGCTACCCCAGCAGGGGGAAGCCGGCCACGAGCTGGCGCATGCCGCCTCACCAGCTCGACCGCGGCACCGTACTGCCGCAGCACGACGCCCTTGGGCCTCGCACCGGCGCGCGCACGCTGGACGTCGCGTTCCCTCGCCATTGAGGCCGCGGACCGGAATTTCGCTGTTGCTCGGACTGCCGGCCGCCCGGCCAGCCATTGCGGCGATCGGCTCGGCCACCGGTAACGGGTCGCCGGAGGCGTTGACCGGCTTCGAGCTCAGTCGACGACCTGGCGGCATCACCGGCTTCCGGGTCCGGGGGTAAAGCTGGGGTTGAGGTTGAGGCTAAAGCTCAGGTTGAGCTTTAAGGCGGCGCACGACGACGCAGGTCAGCGAAGGTTTCGCACGTGTGGCGAGGCTCGGCGAAAGCCGCTGTCTCGGCTCGAATATCGACGGGTGATGGCCTCGGCGCCGAAGCGAACCGAGGCCGAGCCGAGCGCAACCGACGGAGCGCAACCGGGCCGAGCAGAGCCACACCGCGTCGTGCCGGCGCCAATTCTTTGCGCGCCCCGAGCCCCGCACAGCCGCCGCGCATGATCGTCCGGATACTCCCCCACCGGGACGACGCGGCTTGACTCAAATCGCGCAGGCCGAATATTTCCCCACGGAGAACGGCGCCGATAACACTCATCCGGCGGACAAGCGCTCGGCCGATTTTCGCGTGAAGAAGCGGGTGATGTCCTCCGCCGCCGTCGGGGACAGCATCATCGCCTGGACTCGTGCCGACATCTCGGCGATCGGCTGGATCCTGGCGAACATGCCCTCCTCGTACGCCCGGATGGCCGTGTCGGGGTCGGCGGGGTTGGCGGCCAGTGCGGCGGCCAGCTCGGCGCCGTCCAGCATGGCCTGGTTGGCGCCCTCGCCGACCGGCGGCATGAGGTGGGCGGCGTCGCCGAGGAGGGTGATGCCGGGCCGGCTCTCCCAGCGTGTGCCGGTGGGCATCGCCTCGATCCGGCGTGGCACCGGGGCGCTGTCGCCGGCCTCGATGAGCGCGGTGAGGCGGGCGTCCCAGCCGTCGAACAGCGACAGGACAGCGTGTTTGCCGCGGTAGGTGTCGATGTCGCTGTCGATCTGGTCCGCGCGGAGGGAGATCCCCACGCGGATGCTGCCGTCGCCGAGGCGTTGCGCCGCGAGGATCCGGCTGACGCCGACGCACCACAGGTTGCCGGGGCCGACCAGCTCGGCGAGGGCCGGGTGGCGCCGGTCGGCGTCGCTGATCGTCAGCTCCACCAGGGTGGCCACGGGGGACAGTTCCGCGGTGGTCAGCAGCCGCCGGACGGCCGAGCGCGCGCCGTCCGCGCCGATGAGGATGTCGCAGCCGGCCGTCTCGCCGTTGTCGAACGTCAGCTGGTAACCGCCGTGTGGCCGTGGCGCCGCGGCGACGAGCCGGTGCTGCCACCTGACCGTGTCGCCCGGGAGGGAGTCGAGCAGCAGGTCGCGCAGGACGCGCCGGTCGATCTCGGGACGGCCGGCGAACGAGCCCGGCCGGGGCGTGTGGTGCACGAGGGTGTGCCCGGACGGGTCGAGGATGCGCAGCTCCTCCCCTTCGGGCCGCGCCTCGGAGCGGAAGCCGGCGGTGAGACCCGCCTCGGCCAGAGCGTGCTGCCCGGACTCCGGGTGCAGGTCGAGCATGCCGCCCTGCGACCGCGCGGTGCGGCTCGCCTCCCGCTCGTACACCACCGCTCCGATGCCGTGCCGGTGCAGCACTCGTGCCAGCGTCAGGCCGCCGAGGCCGCCACCGGCGATCGCGATACGCATCATCAACACCCTTACCGTACGATGTACCCCATGGATACGCCGTACGGTAGCGCAGCGTTGCCCGTCTGGGAACGGCCGGAGCCTCAGCCCCGGGCCGCGCCGGTGCCGCTGAACCGCGCGAAGATCGCCGCCGCCGCGATCCGGGTCGCCGACGAGCACGGCCTCGACGGATTGTCCGTCCGCAAGATCGCCAAGGAGCTGGGCGTCGGCCCGATGCGGCTGTACGACTACGTCGTCAACAGGTCGGAGCTGCTCGACCTGATGGTCGACGCCGTCTACGCCCGGATCGCCGAGGCCGGCCCGCAGCCCGGCTGGCGCGCGACGGTGCTGGACATCATGCACCGGACCCGCGCGGCCGCCCTCGACCACGAGTGGTTCGCCGACCTGCTCGGCGCCCGGCCCCATCTCGGGCCGCACGCGCTCGCCGTCGGCGAGGCCACCGCCGCGGCGCTCAGCCAGGCCCCGGCCGTACGCGACATCGACGATCTCCAGCGCACGCTGGGCGCCCTCAACGCGTTCCTCGCCGGCGCGCTCCGCCGGGAGATCACCGAGCGCCGCACCGCCCGCGCGACCGGCACCGACCTGTCCGCCTGGCAGGCGGCCCACGGCCCCTACCTGCAGCGCATGCTGGCGACGGGCCGCTACCCCACCGTCGCCCGCCTCGTCGTCGACGGCGCCCATCTCGACGCCGACGAGACCTTCCGCCACAACCTGACCACCGTCCTGGACGGCATCACCGAGCGGGAGGGTGCCTAGCGGCCGATCACCTCGGGTGCGGGGCTCAGGCCGTGCCGCAGGGAGTCGGCGATCGCGTCGCGGCGGCGCAGCGCGGCGCGCCAGCCGACCACCTCGACCTCGGTCGTCTCGCCGGTCGTGGCGGCCGCCCGGACGATCCACGGCCGGCGGAACAGGACGCGGGCGGTCAGCGAGACGGCCAGCAGGATCAACACGATCAGAGCGTCCACAATGATCAGCAGAAGCGGCAGCAGGACCCACCAGAACAGCACGGCGGCCAGCACCAGCGCGAACAGCACGATCCCGATGATCACGAGCTCGTCGCTGATGCTCGAACCGAGCCGGTGGCCGCCGATCTCGCTGCTCGCCTCGGCGCCGCCGCCCAGCACGTCGCCGGGCCCGACGTCCTTGCGGCGCTGGGCACGCCAGCCGCCGAACCGCCGGGCCAGCACCCGCCACCGCGGTTCCCACACCACTCGTACGCTCCACCGCGTGCCGCCGGGCGCGGTGACCTCCACTGTTCGCACGGCCCCAAGGTAACGGCCGCGGGCGAGCCGCGGTCGGTGTGCCGGCCGCCTCGCACTGCTGACAGCGGTCGAGAGTGGCCTGCGGAGCGGCCTACAGGTGGTCCGGTTGCCCAACGAGTCGGACACCCCCGTCGCTGCTTCACGGCGCCTCCGGATCAGTACGGGTGCGGGTCGAGGGTGCGGTGCAGGTAGCGGCCCTCGCGGAAGGCCTGCGCGGCCGGGTGGGCGTCGCCGAGGGTGGTGGTGAGGCGGCGCAGGGCGGCCTGTTCGTCGGCGGCGGAGCGGCCCAGCAGGTCGTCGCGCATCAGGACCAGGTTGGCGCTGGCGCGGGCGGCGTCGGGGTGGTCGGGGCCGAGCAGGGCGTCGAGGCGGGCCACGACCGGCTCGATCAGGTCGTGGGCTTCGCGCACGGGGCCGGACTCGGCGGTGAAGATGGCCACGTTCATGCGGGCGGCCAGGGTGTACGGGTGGGCGGCGCCCAGCCGCGCGGTGAACTCGTCGGCGGCCTGCGTCGCCAGGCGCAGGGCGGTGGGCAGGTCGCCGGCGGCGCGGGCCACGGCCGAGCGGTTGTTGCGGCAGGTGATGGTGTGCGGGTGGGTGTCGCCGAGGCTGCGGCGGTACGCGCTCTCGACGCGGCCCAGTTCGTCGGCGGCGCTGTCGAGCTCGCCGACGGCCAGCGAGTTCACCGCGCGGCTCAGCCGGCACGCCAGCGTCTCGGGGCCGTCCGGGCCGAGGAGCCGGTTCAGGTTCTCGTACGCCCGCTCGAGGCGCGCGGCGGCCTGCCGGGCGCGGCCGGCGCTGCGCTCGGAGACGGCCAGGTTCGCCATCGTGCTGTACGTCTTGGGCGCGTTGTCGCCGTGCGCCTCGCGGTGCCGGTTGAGGATGTCGGTCAGCGTGGTGATCGACTCCTCGTACTCGCCGGCCTCGCGCAGGTCGCGGCCGTAGTTGTTGCCGGCGATCAGGGTGAGCGTGTGCAGCGGGCCGAGCACCAGCTCGCAGCGTTCGAAGGCGAGCCGTTCGCGGTCGCGGGCGTCGAGCACCCGCCCGGCGAGCCGTTCGGAGCTGGCCAGGTTGTTCATCGCCGACAGGGTGCGCGGGTGGTCGGGGCCGAAGTTCTCCAGCCAGGCCGCGTACGTGCGCTCGTCGTTGGCGAGCGCCTCGCCGTAGAGCCCGAGCGCGCGCAGGTCGCGGCCGAGCCCGTTCGCGGTGGTCAGGGTGTGCGGGTGGGTCTCGCCGAGCAGGTCGCGCTGGCGGGCCAGCACCGCCTCGTCGAGGGCCCGCGCCTCGGCGAACGCGGCCTGGTCGCACAGGATGTTGGCGAGGTTGAACTTCAGGTGCAGCAACTGCCGGTCGAGCGCGTCGCGTTCCGCGTCGTCGGCGAGCGTGGGGCGCAGCCGCTCCCAGCGCTCCACGAACAGGGTGCCCATCGCCCGGCCGTCGTTGAAGCCGCCGCTGAACCAGACGTACCGCAACCGGTCGATGATCAGCCGCCGGACGGCCTCCTCGCGGCTGTCGTAGGCGCGTGACACCTCCAGGTGCGGCCAGATCTGGCCGAAGACGGGCCAGGTGGCCGGGTCGTCGACCTCGCCGGGCGGCCGGGCCGCGGCGAGCACCAGGTGCACCTGGCGGCGGGCCTCGTCCTGCTCCTCGGCGCTCATCCGCTGGCGTACGACGTGTTGCACCATGCGGTGCACGTGCAGCTGCCCGCTGCCGACGTCGACCTTGAGCAGGGCCAGCTTGTTGATCTGCTGGACGAGGGCGCCGCGGTACATGGAGTCGGCGACCCGGCCGTCGAAGGGGCGCAGCAGCTCGGCCATCCGGTCGCCGTAGACGAGGTCGAGGGCGATCTGCGGGCCCATCACCGAGCACAGCTGCAGCAGCCGGTGCGCGGCCGCCGAGCGCTGCTGGAGCCGGGTCAGCGACAGCTCCCACACCGAGGCGAGGTTCTCCATGCCGTACCGGTCGATGTAGTCGAGGTACTCCCCCACCGGCTTGCCGGTGTCGGCCAGCCACGCCCCGGCGGCGGCCACCGCGATCGGCAGGTCGCCGAGCACCTCGGCCAGCCGGGAGGCGTCCTCGGCGCGCAGGTCCCGCACCCGCCGTCGCAGGTGGGCGACGCTCTCGCGGCGGTCGAAGACGTCCACCTGCACGGTCTGCGCCCGCTCGCCCCAGGCCGCGTCGCGGGAGGTGACGATGACGTGGCCGCCGGGGCCGCTGGGCAGGAACCGGCTGACGGTGGCGACGTCCTCCGCGTTGTCGAAGATGATCAGCCAGCGGGGCAGGACGGTGCCCTGGCGCAACGCGGTCAGCACGGCCTGCGCCTGGTCGGCGATGCCGCCGGCGCTGGGCAGCCCGAGCTCCTTGCCGAGCTCGGCGAGGGCGGTGTCGACGAAGGCGACCGGGTCGGCGTTGACCCACCAGACGACGTCGTACGCGTTGCGGAACCGGTGCGCGTACTCCATCGCCACCTGGGTCTTGCCGATGCCGCCCATGCCCTGCAGCGCGACCGGGGAGGCGCCCGACAGCACCACCGGGGTGCTGGCGCGCAGCAGCCGTTCGCGCAGGTTGAGCAGGTCGTCCTCGCGGCCGGTGAACTGCACGTTGCGGATCGGCGCGTTGAACAGCACGGTGGAGCGGCCCGGGTAGCGCAGGCCGACGCGGCCGCGGTCGAAGTCGTCGACCGCGTGGCCGACCAGCCGCAGCAGCCGGGTGATCGCCACCTCCTCGGTCTGCCCGGCGAGGAACGCGGAGTCGGCGTCGGCCACCCCGCGCAGCGGCCGCTCGTCGGTCACGTAGACGATCAGGGCGCCGCGCGCGTCGCCGCGGTCGCGGGAGGTGCGGGCGCGCTCGTCGGCGACGTTCGACGACGAGATCAGGGTCATCGGGCGGGCGCCGGGGGCGGGCTCGGCGCCGTCGAGGCCGACGGTGATGCCGGCCGCCTCGAGGACCTTGGCGACCCACTCGGCCCAGAGCCGGTCGTCGGGGGCGTAGCGCAGGGCGACGGCCGACTCGGGCAGCAGCATCGGGCGGACGAAACGGGCGGCGGTGCGCTCGCGCAGCGGCTCGTCCATGGCCGGCAGGCGGGTGATCTCACCCTCGGTGATGTACGAGGTGAGCGTCTCGTAGGCGGCCAGCATGGAGGTGCGCGAGCCGGGCCGGTCGCCGAAGGTCGCCAGGGTCTCCTCGTAGGCGTAGAACGGCAGGTACGGCACCTCGACGGTGGCCCAGTAGAGGTCACGCTCGGCGGGGCTGAGTCCGGCGGGCAGACCGGCGAAGCGCTGCTTGGCGGCGAGCCGGCCGGCCTCGGCGCGGTTCTTCTCGGCCAGGTCGACGCGCATCGGCACGGGCAGGATGCGCAGCGGCCGGGGGCCCTTCTCGCGGGTGATGTTCGCGGCGATCGTGGCGGCGCCGTCGATGCCCTGCTCGCTGAAGGTGAAGCAGTCGACCAGCACGTCGGGCATCTGCACGGTGCAGATGCCGGCCACGTCGCTCCACCCCGTACGGCTGTCGATCAGGGCGTAGTCGTAGTGGTCCTTCATGTCGGCGCGCAGCGCGTCGAACAGCTTGCCGCCGCCGAGCCGCTCGTAGAACTCGTCCCAGTCGCGCTCGTAGACGCTGCGCGCGTAGTGCCGGTTCTCGCTGCCGGCGCCGAGGAAGTCCAGCGTGCCGCCGTCCGGGAAGTGGTCCCACGAGATGGTGAAGGCGTGCCGGCTGACCCGGGCGAGGTCGCGGTGCCAGTTCTCGTCGCGGGGCACGTCGAGCAGGGTGGCCGCCTCGTACTCGCGGACCAGGTCGATCACTCCGCCGCTGTTGGCCAGCGCGGCCGGGTCGATGAACGGCCGGTAGAAGCGGTGCAGGCCGGGCGACTCGAGGTCCCAGTCGGCGACGAGCACCCGCTTGCCGTTGGCGGCGAGGATCCAGGCGACGTTGGCCAGCGCCATCGTGCGGCCGGTGCCGCCCTTGTACGAGTAGAACGTGACGACTTTGCCGCCGCCGTCAGTCATCGCTTGACTCTCCCCCGGAGATGTTGGGCAACGTCGGGTCGGGACCCTTGGGCAGGAACACCGGGGCGCTCTTGCGGTACGCGGTGCAGGCCTGGTCGATGATGGACGGCATCCGCTCGACCAGGCGCGCGGAGTCGCCGATCAGCGTGATGCGGCCCCGCTCGACCCCGGCGGCGACCAGGGTATCGGCCACGGCGGCGTGCAGGCGCGCGCCGCGCCCCGGCTCGTCGTCGGCGACCAGCAGCACGCTCGCCCACTCGGGCAGCCGCCGGGCGAGGCCGCGCAGCCGGTCGGTGCCGGCGGCGGTGGCGGCCAGCGCCGGGTCGACCAGCACCAGCGCGGCCCCGTCGGCGAGGCCCTGGTCACGGTCGACGACGCGGGCGGGCTGGCCGAGCCGTTCGGCCACGTTGGCCACGTACTCGGCGATGGGGAACCGCTCGCGGTACGGGTTCCAGCCGCGCCCGGCGGGGGCGAGCACCGCGACGGTGAACAGGATCTCGGCGCGGCCGGTCGGCTCGGCGGTGACCTCGTCGATCGCGACGGCCAGCGGGGCGGGCCGCGGCGCCTCGGCGGCCCGGGCGACGATCTCGCGCGCGAGCCGGCGCACGATGGTGCGGTACTCACGCCGGTACAGCGACAGCCGCGACATCGCCTGCAGTCCCTCGTCGCCGTACTCGGGGATGTCGCGGGCCAGGCGCAGCGCCGCCTCCCGCTCGTCCTCGTGCTCGTAGGACGGCCACGGCACCCACAGCACGGGCAGCAGGAACCGCTCGGCCATCGCCGGGTCGGCGTAGCGGCTGGCGAACGACGCGCGCTCGCGCAGCGGCCACGACTTGTTGAAGTAGCCCGGCGAGTAGAGCGCCACGAACACGTCGCTGCTGCTGAGCACCCCGGCCAGCGCGGTCTTCCAGTCGGTCATCGGCTCGACCAGGTCGTCGTAGTAGCCGACCGGGGTGCGCCGGTCGGCGCCCACCTGCCGGGCCACCTCGGCGGACAGCTCGCTGAACAGATGACCGGCCCAGTAGTCGGTGTCCGGCCGGTCGTCGGCGCGCAGCCGCGCCGAATGCCCGTACGACAGATAGAAGTAGTAGCGCGGCGTCATGACCCGCTCCCCTCGAAGGAGGTGCCCAGCTCGCTGGTGTCCGTGACGTGCAGCGGCTCGACCCGGTAGGACCGGTGGATGCGCACCACGTGCTGCGCCAGCCGCCAGACGATCGCCTGGTAGACGTTCTCCTGCCCGGTGCGCAGCAGGCCGAGCATGCCCTCGGCCTGGTAGCCGGCGCGGAAGTCGTCGCGCAGCCGGGTCGGCATGAACAGGTTGACCTCGGCGACCACCGGCGGCAGCGGCCAGGTGACCGGGGTCCACAGCACCGGCACGATGGCGCTCTCGGCCGGGTCGGCGTCCGGGTGCCGGGCGATCACCCGCCGCTTGGCGAACAGGTGCCATTCGCGGGCGCACCACTTGCTGCTGGTCAGGTAGGGCTCGGAGATCAGGCAGACGAAGACCTGGCAGGTGCCCGCGGCGCGCAGGATGCGGCGGCGCCACAGCTCGCCCCCGTCGCCGGCGACGTCCATGAAGCCCGGGTCGCGGCCGGGAACGTACCCGATCAGGTTGTTGACGTCCTCGGTGAGGTCGTCGAAGAAGCGCATGACGTCGCGGTTGGCCTCGCGCGGCACGCCGACGGTGGCGGGCTTGGGCCGCCAGTAGCTCAGGAAGAAGACCGGGGCGGCCGGGTCGTCGGGCACGCCCGGTTGTTCCGGCATCGACACACCCCAGTGAATCATGTCGGCACAATATCTACTGCGGACGGTCAGCCGGGCCATCCGTGCACCGTGGCGGCCATGTGAGCGACGAAGCGCGTGCCGGCCGGGGTGAGCCGGTCGCCGGTGAGCAGGTCGTCGATCGCCTCGGCGGTCCAGTCGCGATATTTGCGGAACAGGGTGCGCCCGGCCGGGTCGCCGTCGCGCTCGGCCCGGTGCCGCCACACGTCGGCCACCCCGAGATGCGCGTACGCGCCCTGCAGCGCCGCCTCGACGGGGCGCGGGTCGGGCCGCCATCCGACGGTGAGCCGGTCGCCCGCGGCCTCCTCGGGCACCAGGTCGATCAGGTCGAGCACCGCGCCGAGCTTGGTGTGCTGAAACTCGTGCACCAGCAGCACGGCGGCCGCGGCCGGGTCGGGGGTGTGCGCCACGCCGAGCGCGCCGAACGCGTGCCGCGAGGTGGCGCTGCGCAGCGTGCCGTCCCGCGCCGGGGCCAGCGGCACGATCGCCCGCAACCCGCGGCGCATCCCGGCGGCCTGCTCGGGCGCGTCGAGGCCGACCTGCTCCCACGCCCCGGCGAGCAGGTCGGCCCAGTCCCGTTCGGCGGCGGCGCCGAGGCGGCCCGCGGCCGCGAACTCCAGGCGGTCGCGGTACGGGTCGGCGTCCTCCAGCTGCACGCGTACGCCGTCGAGCAGCACCCAGCGCGCCGGATGCCAGCCGGGCACGTGCCCGGCGCCGCCACCGGCCGGGACCTCGGCGCGCCCGCCGGGCCAGCGCAGCACGCACCACGCCGGGCCGGTGGTGACGTGCACCTGCTCGGCGGGGGCCTCGAACACCCCGACGGTGGGCAGGTGCAGCAGGCCGTCGTGGGTGTGCACCTGCACGTCGGCGCGCACCCCGGCGCGCACGGCCACGGCCGCCGCGATCGCCGCGGTGCGGTCCGGCTCGGCGTCCTTGCCGTCCAGGCAGGACACCGCCCACGCCCGGACGAACGGGTGGCCGAGCACGGCGTCGAAGTCGGCCGGCGCCGCGCGCTCGAGCTCGGCGAGCAGTTCGCCGCCGGACGCGGTCTCGCCGAGGATCTCGCTGACCAGGGCCCGGTTGACGGCCAGCTCGGCCTCGGCGAGCAGCGCGACCGCGGCGGCGTCGCCGTAGCCGTGGGCGAGCCGCTCGAAGGCGTCGTCCGGGAGCGCGCCGAGGTCACCGCCGACCGGACCGGGGTGCTCGTTGATCACGGTGATCAGCTCCTTCAGGTCGTCGCAGTACACCGAGGGGTTGTCGAAGCCGTTCGCGGACCGGTAGCGGTGCGCGACGAGGCCGCCGCCGCACTGGTGGACGACGGCGCAGGCGCGGCAGGTGGCGCTGAGCACGGCGAGGCCGCCGCGCCGGCGGCGCATCGCGGGGGTGCCGGCCACCTCGTCGGCGCTCGCCGTGTGCACGGTCAGGCCGGTGGCGCCGCCGCCGTCGCGGGTGGTCTTCATCGAGTCCGGCTCCTCCCAGGCGCCGTCGGTCTCGATGACCACGACGTCGCCCGCGTCGACGCCGACCGCCTCGGTGAAGGTGGGCCCGCCCCGGCCGAGCGAGCGGATCGAGTCGAACAGCCGGACCGGCACGGGCCGGCCGTCGTCGTTCCATCGTTCGTGAAACGCTCGGAGCCATGCGCCCGCGCTGCCCGGCGACGGCGGATCGTCCCAGGTGGCATGCGGCAGCAGGAGATCGACGGCGGGCGGGCGCTCGGCGAGCAGGGCTCGGTAGACGCCGACCGGATCGTTGGCCACGTCCACAGTGCACAGGATCCCCGCATAAAGGGGGCGGTGCTCGCGGAGCAGGGCGAGCGCGCGCAAGGTCTGGGGATGGCTGGTGGCGCCGTTGCGGAACCGGCGGTGCCGGTCGTTGGCCGCGCGGCCACCGTCGAGCGACACCCCGACCCGCACCTCGTGGCGCAGCAGCATCGCGCAGGTCGCGGCCGTCAGGCGTACCCCGTTGGTCTGCATCCGCAGGTCGAGCTCGCAGACCGCGCCGATCGTGGCGCGCAGGATCGTGAGGATCTCGTCGAGCCGCGCCGCGCCCAGCAGCAGCGGCTCGCCGCCGTGCACGACGACCCCGACGCGGGGCAGGTGATGGCGGGCGGCGTGCTCGGCGATGCGCTCGGCGGCCCGCGCGGCCGTCGCCGCCGACATCGCCGGCGGGCGGCCGCGCCACGACTGGTCGGCGTGCTCGAACACGTAGCAGTGGTCGCAGGCCAGGTCGCAGCGGCTGTGAACCTTCAGCACGAAGTGGCGCAGCGGGCGCCACGGGGTCGACACCGGCGGGTCAGATCCCCGAGGAGAAGGGAGTCACCTCGGCCCTCTCGGCCTCGCGGCGCACGATCCGCCGCACGATCGTCGCGGACACGGCATGGTCGATGCGGTCGATCGGCGTCCGGCGGACCTCGTCGAGCGGTGCCTCCGCGGATGCCTGACCTGCCAAAGCTTGAGATGCCAGAGCCTGCTGTGTCACGCGCGCCTCCCCCAGGTAGCCACCTGGAAGCATAGACAACACTGGACGTCATGTCACGGGCACGTCACGTGATCACTGTCAGAGCCGGTTGGTGCCGATCACGCGGAAGACCCCGGTCAGCTCGAGCACCCGCGGCTCCTCCACGTCGTTGTCGCAGAGCAGGGCCACCGGCTGCCGGGGCAGCTGCGAGACCTTGTCCGGCAGCCAGCCCACGACCAGCCAGATCTTGTCACTGCCGGGCGTCTCGCCGACCTCGCGAAGGTAGAGCGGGTAGTGCTGCGGGATCATGGTGCTGACGGTACGCGACGGATGCCCGGCTTGTGGCGATTACCGGCTGCGGCGCACGCTCCAGCGTGACCAGGCCGCTGGAGTGCAGCGACCCGATCACGTCCATCCCCGCAGTCTGCGCGCGCCGGGTGAGCACAGGGTTAAGCGATCTGGTGCAGCTCCTCCACCCGTCCCCGGCGGGTGTTGAGGACCTTGGCGGGCACGGGCGGCGGTGCGGCACGGCCCTCCGCGTACGCGTCGAACAGGGCCACGTCGACCTCGTCGTCCGGGCCCGGCATTGGATCCCAGGTGTCCCACGGCAGCGTCTCGACCCCGCCGACGGCGGCGAGGTCGTACAGCACGTCCCCGGCCACGAACCACTCGCCGGCCAGGCCCGAGCCGCTGAGGCCGAACGACGCCGGGTCGGCGCCGCCGCGCAGCAGCCGCCACGCGTCGGGACCGGGCACGAACGCACCCGCCGGCATGTCCAGCGGGTCGAACGTGATACCCAGCGCCGCGCGCTGCACGTCGTCGATCTGCGGGTCCACCCACCGGCCGTCGCCGAGCTCGACCACCCAGTGGTCCTCGTACCAGCCGGGGATGAAGTACGTGGCGAAACCGGCCCGGGCCCGCGCCTCGATCCCGTGCGCGCGCAGCATCGCGACCAGCACGACCGAGAGGTTGCGGCACATCGCCGGCAACCGCCCGGCCGGCTCCCGGGCGACGTCCAGCGGGCGGCCGTCCCGTTGCAGCGCCGCGTCGAGCAGGTCCTCGGCGCGGCGCAGATGCACGGCCTCGAGCTCCTCGGGACTGTGCTCGACTCCGTACCTCTGCGCCCACCGCTCGTGCAGGAACAGGCCCTGCACGACTCGGGTGAGGGAGGCGACATCGCCCGCAAGGGCGGCGACGGCCGGGGCGTGCCGGCCGAGATCGGTCATCGTCATGCGCCCATCCGACAGCCTGACACCGTGTGAGGGTCAACCCCGCCGGCGCAGCTTCACCGTGCTGTCGGTGCGCTGGTGGCCGTTGTGCTCGCGCGGATGCTCCTCGGCGAGCAGCGTCTCCCAGCCCTCGCCGAGACCCAGCGACGCGATGGTCTCGGCGGGGGTCTCGAACGTCAGGTCGCCGTGCTGGTGGGCGAACGGGCCCGCGTCCATGTGCCCCTCGATCAGCAGGACGCCGCCGGGCGCGACCGCGGCGGCCGCGCGGCGCAGCACCGCCGCACGGTCGAAGCCGCCCCAGGAATAGAGAAACTGCGCGCTGACCAGGTCGTACTCGCCGTCGGGGAACTCCGTGGACAGGTCGTGGCGCTGCCAGTCGACGGTCACCCCCGCCTCGGCGGCGTGCGACGCGGCCCGCGCCAGGGCCACCCCGGAGACGTCGGTACCGGTGACCCGCCAGCCTCGCCGCGCCAGCCAGATCGAGTCGGCGCCCTCGCCGCACCCCAGATCGAGGGCACGGCCCGGCGGCAGATCGGCGACCTCCCGCACGAACACCACGTTCGGGTTGCCGCTCCACACCCGGTCGCTCTCCGCGTACCGGGCATCCCATTCAGCTTCGATGCTCATGCGCACAGCCTGCGATCAACCGGCGCGAGCCGGCAAGGGAACTTGCCGGAACGGCAAATCAGCCCGCGCGGCGGCGGGCCCGGCGCGCGGCCAGCTCGTCACCCGCGGCCGGCTCCGGCGCGGGACCCACCGGCTGCGGGCCGGCGGCCGGCTCGGCGGGCAGGTTGAGCAGAGAACCCTGGATCTCCTTGAAGGCGCCGCCGATCGCGATGCCGAACACGCCCTGGCCGCCCTGCAACAGGTCGACGACCTCCTCCGGCGACCGGCACTCGTACACGGTCGTGCCGTCGGAGATCAGCGTGATGCCCGCCAGATCCTCCACGCCGCGCGAGCGCAGCGTCTCGATCGCCCGGCGGATGTTCTGCAGCGACACACCGGCGTCCAGCAGGCGCTTGACCACCTTGAGAACGACCAGGTCGCGGAACGAGTAGAGCCGCTGCGTGCCGGAACCCGACGCGTCCCGGATGCTCGGCACCACGAGCGTCGTGCGCGCCCAGTAGTCGAGCTGACGGTAACTGATGCCGACCGCCTGGCACGCCGTCACCCCGCGATACCCTACCGAGCCGTCCTCGCCGACGAGAGGGCCATCTTGATGTTCAAGAGGCTGCTCGTGCACGCGACCACCTCCCCGCTGCGCGGTGCCGCCGCTTCACCTGGACTTCACGAGCGTATATCTCAGGCGACGCGGAAACAGCTAGGTAACGCCACGACACGCCGCGCACGAGCGAGGCAAGTATCGATCTTCAACCTCTTCGGGGACCGATGTCAGCCCGCGAAGTCCTCCGGCCGCACCTGGTCGAGGAACTCGCGGAACTTCTCGACCTCGTCCTCCTGCTCGTCCGGGATGACGATGCCCGCCTCGGTCAGCACCTGATCCGCACAGCGGATCGGCGCGCCCACCCGCAACGCCAGGGCGATCGAGTCGCTCGGCCGGGCCGACACCCGCAGGCCGTCACCGATCAGCAGATCGGCGTAGAAGACGTTGTCCTTCAGCTCCGTGATCTCCACGGCGGTCAGCGGCGCCTCGAGCGCCGCCAGGATGTCGCGCAGGAGGTCGTGGGTCAGCGGGCGAGCGGGCTTGACGCCCTGCTGCTCGTACGCGATGGCCGTCGCCTCGACAGCGCCGATCCAGATCGGAAGATACCGATCGCCGTCGACCTCCCGCAGCAGGACGATCGGCTGGTTGCTGGGGAGCTCCACCCGAACTCCGACCACGCTCAGCTCGCGCACCGCCCGCCTCCGTGTCGTCTTTTTGTCGCGCCGCCCCCGCAACGGCTGCCCCTAACCTGCACGGTACACGCCCCTCGTCCGGATCCCACGAGTGCGGCATACCCACCTCGCGAACGCCGAACCGGCCTCAGCGCCCCAGCTCTCCCCGCAGCCCCGCCCGCACCAGCGCCGCGTGCAGCCGCTGCGACAGCGCCTGCAGGTCCCGGGCGGTCTCGGCGGCACGAGCACGCGCCGCCGGGTCGCTCTGGCGCACCAGGGGCGCCAGGAGCTGCGTGAACAGGCCCACCTCGCGGTCGGCCGCGGCCCGGAACCCGCGCAGATGGCGCACCTCCAGGCCGTACTTCGTCAGGCCCACCACGGCCTCCACGATGACCACCGCGTCGCCGTCGTACCACCCCGGCGGGCGCGCGCTCACCAGGCCCATCGCCTCGAGCTCGTCGAGCAGCTCCGCGGGCGCGCCCGTGCGTTCGATCACATCCTCCCGGGGGACCCGGGTGTCGGACGGATCGGCCGCCTTCTCGGCGCCCACCGCGACCAGGTTGGGCCGGGCCGGCGGCGCCGGCTCGGCCTCCATCCGGTCGAGCTGCTCACGGATCACCCGCAGCGGAAGGTACTGGTCGCGCTGCGCGGTCAGCACGAACCGCAGCCGCGCGACGTCGTTCCACGAGTACTTGCGGTACCCGGAGGCGGTGCGCTGGGGATCGACCAGCCCCTCCGCCTCCAGGAACCGCAACTTGGAGATCGTGGTGTCGGGGAACTCGGTGCGCAGATGGGCCAGCACCTCCCCGATGCTCATCAGCGCAGGCTCGCGCCCGCCCTGGGGACGCGAGGCCCCCGGGTCGCGCGCGGCCGCCCCCGACGAGCTCACGCCCCGCTACCCTCGCCCTCCGGCCGCGGGCCGGCGATGAACACCAGACGGAACTTGCCGATCTGCACCTCGTCGCCGTTGCTCAGCGTCGCCGCCTCGACCCGCTCCCGGTTCACGTACGTGCCGTTGAGCGAGCCGACGTCGCGCACCGTGAAGGTACCGCCGTCGCGGTGGAACTCGGCGTGCCGGCGGGACACCGTCACGTCGTCGAGGAAGATGTCACTGTCGGGGTGCCGGCCGCTGGTCGTCACGTCGTGATCGAGCAGGAACCGCGCGCCCGCGTTGGGGCCGCGGCGCACCACGAGCAGCGCCATGCCGGGCGGGAGCGAGCCGGACATGCGGCTCGGCACCACGTCGGTATCGGGTCCCTCGAGCACCTCGTCGAGCGCACCGAGGTTCAGCGTGGACGTGACGTCGAGTGGGGGGAACTCGTCGTCTGGGCGCGTCATCGGACCACCTCACGGATCAGTTGGTCGCCGCCATGCGGCATGGGATCACCCCCGCCGCGGCCATATGGCCCGGACACACGACTATCGGTTTCAAAGGCATAACATTTGTTGTGCCCCGCGAGCCTAGTGAAGGCCAATATCGCGGGGCAACCGGACGCGCGGACGCAACGTTCACACGCCGCAAAAGCTGTACTACAACAGAAGCCGTTCAGCTCTCGGTGATCGCCTGATAAGCGCTCGCGTCGAGCAGACCCGCCAGCTGCGACGGATCCGACGGAGCGATCTCGACGAGCCAGCCGGCCGCGTACGGCTCGGCGTTGATGAGCTCCGGCTCGTCGGTGAGCGACGCGTTCTTGGCGACCACCGTGCCCGAGATGGGCGCGTAGATCTCCGAAACGCTCTTCGTCGACTCGATCTCGCCGAGGGAGTCGCCCGCCGACAACTCGGTGCCCTCCTCCGGCAGGTCGACGAAGACGATGTCGCCCAGCGCATCCTGCGCGAAGTGGGTGATGCCCACACGCACGGGCCCGCTGCCGTCTCCGGCCACCCACTCGTGCTCAGCCGTGTACCGCAGGTCCTCAGGAATCACGCAATCTCTCCCGTTTCACGAATCCCCGTTTGTCGCGCGGACAACTATGAAGCCGGCCGCGCGTATCGCAATGTCGTGGCGTCCCGGATCGCGGTCACCTCGACCATGGTCCGTTGTTCCATCGTCACGCTACCGCCGCCGCTGTTCACCGACGCGACCACCCCGCCGGGGATTTGCAGCGCGGTTTGCATCGTCTGTGGCACACCGATGACGGTCAGCACGTACGGGCCGGTGAGCCGCTGTCCGTCGGCGATGATCCCGCCGCCTTCGGCGTCCACGAAATAGCTGGACGCGACGATTCTCACGGTGCCGCCACCGGCACCGGCGATCTGCATCACCTCACCGCCTGCGCCGCGCAGCTCCTGCACGGCGTTGAGGATCGCCGACGCCTTCACCTTGTCGATATTGATCACCAGCCCCGGCCCGCGCCCCGGCAACGTGCCCGCCAGCAGACCGAGCTCGTCGGCCCGCTTGTCGGCCTCCTCGAGCGCCGCCTGCCGGCCGGCCACACCCGAGGTGAGCTGCCGCTGGCTGTTCTCCAGGGCGCTGATCTCGGACTGCAGCCGGCTGTCCCGCGCCTCCAGGTCCGACAGGATGCGCACCAGGTCCTCCTGCCGCGCGCCGGCCAGCCCGTCGTCGGTGTTGTTGCTGCGCAGTTGCACCACGAGCGTGAAGCCGAACAGCGCCAGCAGCAACGCGATCAGCGCCGCGGCACTCGACGGGCGCTTGCGCTGCTCCGCGCCGGGCGGTGGCGCGCCGTCGTCCGCTTCCGGTTCCTTCGGCGGTGCGCCGTGAGCACCGCTCACCTGATCGGGTGACCCCGCGCCGCCCGACTCGGTCTCCGTCGCGTCCACCGACGCCGTCGCGGGTCCCGGCGGCAGCGCCGGGCTGCCGTCCGGGCCCGGGGGTGGCGGCGGCGCGGGCCTGGCCGTCTCGACGGTCGGGCCCTCGTCGGCGGGCGCCATCTCGATCGTGCCGTAGCGCGGCAGCTCGCCGGTGTGCGCCGGCTTGCGGCCCGCGGTGGGCAGCTCGCCGCCCTGCTCGGGCTCCCCTGCTTGCTCGGGCCTGCCGGCCTGCTCGGGCCGACTGGCCTGCTCGGGCCGACTGGCCTGCTCGGGCCGACTGGCCTGCTCGGGCTTGTCGGCCGCCTTGGAGCGCCGCTCGGGCTCGTTCTCGTCGCTCATGTCCCGCTCACCCATGTCGCGGCCGATCATGCCCGGAACAGGTGCCGGCGAATCGCCGCCACATTGCCGAAGATGCGCACGCCGAGGACGACCACCACACCGGTCGAGAGCTGACCGCCCACGCCGAGCTGGTCGCCCAGATAGACGATCAGCGCGGCGACGAGCACGTTCGAGATGAACGAGATCACGAACTGCTTGTCGTCGAAGATGCCGTCGAGCTTCGCGCGCACCCCGCCGAACACCGCGTCGAGCGCGGCCACCACCGCGATCGGCAGGTACGGCTGCAACGCGGCCGGCACCGTGGGGTTGAACACGATGCCCAGCACGACACCGGCGATCAGGGCGAGTACGGCGATCATCGGCCGCCTTCCGACGAGGAGCTCTCGTCCGGCACCGCGGACGACATGGGGGGTGACATCTGGGTGGAGGGCGCGGGCGGTGGCGCCGACGGCTCGGCCACCCGCAGCTTCAGCTCGGTCGCCGCCTCCAGCGTCACGTCGTCCACGTCCTCCGACCGGAACGACATGCCGTACTTGGCGCCCAGCTGCTCGAAGAACTTGCCGGCGTAGCCGTTCCGGAAGTCCTTCGCGAGATCGTCCGGCCCGATCGCGACCACCTCGTACGGCGTGGTGACCGGCCGGAAGTCGACCAGGATCGCCTCGCCGGCCTGCCGGATCGTCGAGGTCGCCGTCAGCCGCTGCCCGTTGATCGCGATGGCCTCGGCCCCGAGCGACCAGAGCGCGTTCGTGGCGAGTTGAAGATCACTGTCCTTGACCCGCGCGACGGTGTTGCGCTCCCCCGTCACCGGGTTGATCGGCGTAGGGCCGTCCGCCACGGTGATCCGCGCGCCCGAGCCGGTCACCCGGGCCAGCCCCGTGGCCGCCTCCAGGTCGCGCAGCCGCTGCACGGTGGTGCTGCTCAGCTCCCGCTCGCGCAGCTCCGCGACCTCGTCGCCGAGCGCCTCGGCACGGTCCTGCAGCCGCGTGGTGTCCTCGCGGCGCTTCTGCACCTGCTCGACCAGCTCCGCGCGGGCGGTGGTCCGCGCCGGCTCGTCCGCCACCGTCTGCTGGTAGGCCACGACGAGCAGGAACCCGAGCGCCACCAGGGTCAGCGCCGACACCCCGCTGGTGACCCACTTGCGCGCCCCGGTGGGCTCGCCCTCCACGGCCTTGCGCGCGGCCGCGTCGGCGTACCCGGGATCGAGCGGGTTCCGGAAGAGCTCGGTGAGGAAGTCCGGCGCGTAGACCCGCTTCGGCGGCGTGTCGTCGTCGCCGGCGGTGTTCGGGTCGGTCATCAGGACGCCGTCCGCGCTCCGGCGGCCACCCGGTCGGCGCGCAGCAGCCGGGCCACCTGGATCAGATAGAGCACGCCGGCCGCCCAGTACAGCGCCAGCGCCCACCAGGCGAGGCCCCAGCCGACCGGACCGGCCCACCAGTCCAGCGACGGCACGGCCCGGCCGAGCAGGATCACCGGGAACGCGAAGAGCAGCACGAACGTGCCCGTCTTGCCGAGATAGTGCACCGGCGGCGGGCCGTACCCGTGGCGGCGCAGCACCAGCAGCGCGATGCCGAGCACCACCTCGCGCAGCAGCAGCGCGCCGGTCAGCCAGTAGGGCACCACGCCCCGGATCGTGAACCCGATCAGCGTGGCCAGGATGTAGAGCCGGTCCGCGAACGGGTCGAGCAGCGTGCCGAGGCGGCTCACCGAGTTCATCCGGCGCGCCACGTAGCCGTCGACCCAGTCGGTCGTGCCGCCGATCGCGATCACGATCACCGCGGCCACGTCGTGGTGCGGCCCGAGCAGCAGATAGAGGAAGAGCGGCACCCCGAGCAGCCGGATGAAGCTGATCACGTTGGGGATCGTCCAGATCCGATCGGAGGCGGCGATGGACGGCGCAGGCTGCTGCGACATCGCGGTTTCCTCTCCCCCTCCGGCGCGGGGCACGGCCTCGTCCCGGCCACACACGGCGCCCAGCCGACCCCATCGACTGACTCGACCATGCACCCAGCCGGGCGGCTGTGTCCCTCGAACGTCCGGACCCCCTGCCCGGCCACTCGCCGAGCAACTATAACCAGCCCCAGGTTCCCGCTCACGGACCCGTAGCGCGTCGCACAGCGTGTCCGGCATCCTAGGAACCTAGTCTTCCGGGGTCGGGCACAGAAAACCGGCCGCCTCTCGACGGCCGGTCCGCTGCGTGTCAGCGGCGCCCTCGGCGCGCCCTCACATAGTCGTCCACCACGTAACGCCCCAGCTCCTCGGCGTCGGGGCTGAAGACCCGCCCGCCGTTGCGCTCGGCGACCGCGGCCACGAAGCGCTGCAACCCCGGGTCCTCGCCCAGCATGAAGACGTTGAGCGTGGCCCCGAACCGCGTCAGATGGTCGACCTCGTGGATGGTCGCCCGCACCGTCTCGGGCAGCGGCGGCCACCAGAACACCGCCTCGCCGTCCGGCTCCAGGTGGGCCGTCGGCTCGCCGTCGGTGACCACCAGCACCACCGGCTCGGCGCCCGGGTGGCGGCGCAGGTGACGCCCGGCGAGCTTGAGCGCGTGCTGGAGGTTGGTGCCCTTCTCGGCCGTGGGGTCGATCGCGGCGAGCTCGCCCTGCGACAGCGCGGCGGCGTGCAGGCCGAAACCGATGATCTGGAGCGAGTCCTGCGGGAACTGGGTCGCGACCAGGTGGGACAGCGCGAGCGCCGTCTGCTTCATCGGCCCCCAGCGGCCGTCCGCATACATCGAATAGGACAGGTCGACCAGCAGCGCGACGGCCGCCGACGCGCGCCGCTCGGTCTCGGCCACCTCGAAGTCGTCCGGCTCCAGCCGCACCGGCAGCACCCCCACGTTGCCGCCGGCGGCTCGGCGACGGACCGCGTTGCCGATCGTGCGGACCACGTCGAGCGGCTGCTCGTCGCCGAACTCCCACCGGCGCGACGACCCGATCAGGTCGCCCGCCGCGCCGGCGTCGCGCAGGTCGTGCTGGCCCTGCTTGCGGCCGGACAGGTCGTCGAAGACCTTGGCCAGGGCCGTGCGGCCCAGCCGGCGCAGCGCCTTGGGCGAGAGGGTGAGCCCCTCGGCGTCGCGGGTCACCCAGCCCTGCCGCGACAGCTCCCGCTCGAGCTCGCGCAGCCGCCGCACGTCGTCGGCGGCCGAGCGGCCCAGCTGGCGCTCCACCATCTCGACGTCGACGTCGTCGAGGGTCGCGCCCGGATGCTCCTGGCCCAGCTGGTCGAGCAGCTCGTCGAGCTCGCCGATCTCGCCCAGCGCGGCGGCCGCGTCGCCGTAGCCGAGGTCGTCGGGCCCGCGCATGCGCTCGCCCCGGCCCCAGTTGAGCTGGGGCCGCAGCGCCCGCAGGTTGTCGGTGAGCTCCGCCAGCCGGCCGCGCAGCGGGCCGTCGCCGAGCGCCTGGTCCATCAGGCGCGACAGCTCCTCCTGCTGCTGCGGCGACAACGACCGCATCAGCCGCTCCGCCGCCGCGGCGCGCCGGGCCAGCGAGTCGATCAGCTCGTCGATGTCCTTCGGATTCTCCGGGAAGAACTGCCCGTGCTTGTCCATGAACTGCTGGAACGCGTCGGACGTGTCCTCGCCGCGGGCATGCTTCTCGAGCAGCTGGTTGAGGTCGGCCACCATCTCCTCGACGCCGGCGAAGTCGCCGTTCTCGAGCGCCTGCTTCATGCCCGCGAAGCGCTGCTCGACCACCTCGCGCCGGAGCCCGTCGAGGATCTGCTGATAAAGCCCCCGGGCCTCGTCGGAGGCCCAGTTGTACTCGGAGAGCTCCTCGACGGCGCGCGAGGTCGACCGGGGCAGATTGTCCAGGACGGCCTCGGAGAAGCGCGCCTCGGGATCGTCGGGCCGGGCCCGCAACGCGTCGCGCTCGGTCGCGAGCGCCTGGTCGAGCAGCTGCTGCGCCCGGGTGACGGCACCGTCGAGGTTGCCCCGGCGCAGCGCGTCGCGGCGCAGGCGCCGGGCCCGGTCGCGCAGCTCGTCGAGCCCCCGCCCGGACCGTGGCCCGCGGCGGATCAGGTCGCGGAGCACGTCGCGCAGGCTGTCGCCGGCGAGCACCCGCTCGCCCACCTCGTCGACGGCCGCGCGCACGTCGTAGGGCGGCGCGAGCGGATCAGGCCCGTCGCGCCACGCCCCGTAGCGAAATCTGTTGCCCGCCATGTCAGCTCCCGTAGAGGGTGCGGCCGTCGTCGGTGAGCTCCTTGGCCAGCCGGCGGGTGAGGTGCAGGCCCTCGAGGACGAACTCGATGCCCGAGGCGGCCTGCCCCGGCGACGGCGCGTCGCCGAGCCCGAGCCGGTCGAGCACCTTGGCCAGCCCCGGCACCGGGCCGATCTGGCCGAGCAGCTCGTCGGCGCTGACCAGGTCGCCGGTCTCGATGATCGCGCCCTCGGCGACCAGCGACGTGAAGCCGGACAGGTCGAGCCCGCCCAGCCGGTCGCGGAACGTCTCGGCCGTCGCCACCCGCAGCAGGTGGGCCAGCACCTCGGTCTCGCGGCCCTCCTCACCGCTCTCGAACTCGACCTTGCCGCGCAGCGTCGACGTCACCGACGGCGTGTCGCCGATGCGCGCGACCGCCTCGGCCTCGCCGCGCAGGCCGGCCCGGCGCAGCGCGGACGCCGCCACCGTCTCGGCCGCCGCGATCGCGAACCGCGCCGAGATGCCCGACCGGGCGTCGACGGCCGGCGACTCGCGGACCGCCCGCGTGTAGCGCGCGAGCACGTCGATCAGGTGGTCGGGCACGGACGCGACCAGCGCCGCCTCCTGCCGGATCAGCTCGGTCTCGAGCGTCAGGTCGACCGGGTAGTGCGTGCGGATCTCGGCGCCGAACCGGTCCTTGAGCGGCGTGATGATGCGGCCGCGGTTGGTGTAGTCCTCCGGGTTGGCGGAGGCCACGAGCAGCAGGTCGAGCGGCAGCCGCAACTGGTAGCCGCGGACCTGGATGTCGCGCTCCTCGAGCACGTTGAGCAGCGACACCTGGATGCGCTCGGCCAGGTCGGGCAGCTCGTTGACCGCGAAGATGCCGCGGTTGGTGCGCGGCACGAGACCGAAGTGGATCGTCTCGGGGTCGCCCAGGGCGCGGCCCTCGGCCACCTTGATCGGATCGACGTCGCCGATCAGGTCGCCGACGCTCGTGTCGGGGGTGGCCAGCTTTTCGCCGTATCGCTCGGAGCGGTGCAGCCAGGAGATCGGCAGCAGGTCACCGGTCTCGCCGGCCAGCCGCCGCGAGGCGGGCGTCAGCGGATGGTAGGGGTGCTCGTGCAGCTCGGAGCCGGCGATCACCGGCGTCCACTCGTCGAGCAGGCCGATCAGGCCGCGGATGAGCCGGGTCTTGCCCTGCCCGCGCTCGCCGAGCAGCACCATGTCGTGCCCCGCGAGCAGGGCGCGCTCCACCTCGGGCAGCACCGTGTCGTCATAGCCCACGATGCCCGGGAAGCGCGGCGCGCCGGCGCGCAGCCGCTCGAGCAGGTTGTCGCGCAGCTCCTGCTTCACGCTGCGGTAGGCGTGGCCGGAGGCCCGCAGCTCACCCAGGGTGCGCGGAAGGTCGGAGGGAATCTCGGGCGTGATCGCAACTGGTGCATCTGTCACGGCAACGACGCTACTCCGGCGGTGTGACAAGTTGATGTGACGAAAGATCCGGAATCGCGCATGTGACGGCCGCCACAGCCGCACCCCTACTTTTGGCGCTGGTGCCCGCGACGCCCCGGGCGCAAGGCTTGCCCCATGACGCGAATCGAACGATGGGTGGCCTTCAGCGACGACCCGAAGGGCGGCAACCCGGCCGGTGTCGTGCTCGACGCCGCCGGGCTCGACGACGAGGCCATGCTGCGCATAGCGGCCGAGGTGGGCTATTCGGAGACGGCCTTCGTCACCGGAGACCGCATCCGCTACTTCAGCCCGCTCGCCGAGGTGCCCTTCTGCGGCCACGCCACGGTCGCCACGGCCGTCGCGCTGGGTCCCGGCCACCACGTCTTCGTGACCAACGCCGGCGAGGTGCCGGTCAGCGTCAGCGACGGCGTCGCCACCCTGACCAGCGTCGCCCCGTCCGTGGCCGAGCTGCCCGCGGACGACCTCACGGCCCTGCTGGCCGCCCTGCGCTGGAGCCCCGCCGACCTGGACGCGGCGCTGCCGCCCCGGGTCGCCTACGCCGGCGCCCACCACCCGGTCATCGCCGCGGGCAGCCGCGAGCGCCTGGCCGACCTCGACTACGACGTCCCCGCCCTCAAGGCCCTGATGGAGTCGCGCGGCTGGACCACCGTGCAGCTCGTCCACCGGGCCGCCGACGGCAGCTTCGACGTCCGCGACCCGTTCCCCGTCGGCGGCGTCTACGAGGACCCGGCCACCGGCGCGGCCGCCGCGGCCCTGGGCGGCTACCTGCGCGCCCTCGGCCTGGTGCCGGACGACGCCACCATCGACCTCCGGCAGGGCGACGACCTGGGCCGGCCCAGCCGGATCACCGTCGAGCTGCGCTCCGGCGTGCCCGGCGTGCGCGTCCGCGGCAAGGCGGTGCCGATGACAGCCTGACGAGCGGGGCCGGGCAGGCGGCCGGGCGGTGGCGGCGCGGCGGCGGCCGGGCGGGCGACGGGCGGCGGCGCGGCGGCGGCCGGGGGGCGACGGGCGGCGGCGCGGCGGCGCGGCGGCGGCCGGGGGGCGGCGGCGCGGCGGCGCGGCGGTGGCCGGGTGCCGGCGGGCGCATAGGATCGGCGCTGAGATGAGTGCGACGATGATTGCCCGCGAGCTCGCCGCGGGGCACGGGGACCGGACGCTGTTCAGTGGGCTCGACCTGGTGGTCGCGCCGGGGGACGTGATCGGGCTGGTCGGGGTCAACGGGGCCGGCAAGACGACGCTGCTGCGGACGCTCGCGGGGATCCTGCCGGTGGAGAGCGGGACCGTGTCGCTCAGCCCGCCGACGGCCAACGTGGGCTACCTGCCTCAGGAGCGGGAGCGGCGGGCCGGCGAGACCGTGCGGGACTTTCTCGCCCGGCGCACCGGTGTGGGTCCCGCGCAGCGGGCGCTCGACGCGGCCACCGAGGATCTCACCGAGGGGCGTGCGGGGGCCGACGACGCCTACGCGGTCGCGCTGGAGCGGTGGCTCGACCTCGGCGGGGCCGACCTCGACGAGCGTGCCGCGCAGGTGGCCGCCGAGCTGGGGCTCGACGTGGCGCTCGACCATCCGATGACCGCGCTCTCCGGCGGGCAGGCCGCCCGGGCCGGCATGGCCTCGCTGCTGCTCAGCCGCTACGACATCTTCCTGCTCGACGAGCCCACCAACGATCTCGACCTGGACGGGCTGCGCCGGCTCGAGGAGTTCGTCGGCGGGCTGCGGGCCGGGACCGTGCTGGTCAGCCACGACCGCGAGTTCCTGACGCGGACCGTCACCAAGGTGCTCGAGCTCGACCTGGCGCAGCAGCGGATCAGCCTCTACGGCGGCGGCTACGCGGCGTACCTCGACGAGCGTGAGCGGGCCCGCGAGCACGCGCGCGAACAGTACGAGGAATACGCCGACAAGAAGGAGGACCTGCTCGAACGGGCCCGTACCCAGCGGGCCTGGATGGAGAAGGGCGTCAAGAACGCGCGCCGCAAGGCCACCGACAACGACAAGATCGGCAAGAAGTACCGGGCCGAGGCGAGCGAGAAGCAGGCCGCCAAGGCGCGGCAGACCGAGCGGCTCATCGAGCGGCTCGAGGTGGTCGAGGAGCCCCGCAAGGAGTGGGAGCTCCGCATGGAGATCGCCGCGGCGCCGCGGGCCGGTGCCGTCGTGGCGACGATGCGCGACGCGGTGGTGCGGCGGGGCGACTTCACGCTCGGGCCGGTCACCCTTCAGATCGACTGGGCCGACCGGGTGGCCATCACCGGCGCGAACGGCTCCGGCAAGTCGACGCTGCTCGCGGCCCTGCTCGGGCGGCTGCCGCTCGACTCGGGCAGCGCCGCCCTCGGCCCCGGCGTGGTGGTCGGCGAGATCGACCAGGCGCGCGGGCTGTTCCTCGGCGACGAGACCCTCGCCCGGGCGTTCGGCGCGGCCGTCCCCGAGCTCTCCGACGCCGACGTGCGCACCCTGCTCGCGAAGTTCGGCCTGCGCGCCGCGCACGTGCTGCGCCCCGCGGCGACACTGTCGCCCGGCGAGCGGACCCGGGCCGCCCTCGCGCTGCTGCAGGCGCGCGGCGTCAACCTGCTGGTGCTCGACGAGCCCACCAACCATCTCGACCTGGCCGCCATCGAGCAGCTCGAGTCGGCGCTCGGCTCGTACCGGGGAACGCTCCTGCTCGTCACCCACGACCGCCGCATGCTCGACGCGGTCAGCACCACCCGGCACCTGGAGGTGTCCGCCGGCAAGGTGATCGGCTGACGGGTCAGATCGAGCGCGCCAGCCGGAGACCGACGTCGTCGACGCGGAACGACGGGTGGCTGCGGCGGCGCACCGAGGCGCGGCAGCTCCAGTGCTCGTCGAACCAGCCGCCGCCGCGCAGCACCCGGTAGTCGCCGTACACCTCGGGGTCGTAGACGTCCCAGCACCAGTTCCAGACGTTGCCGAGCATGTCGTGCAGGCCCCACGCGTTCGGCTCGCGGGTGCCCACCTCGTGCGGGCGGCCGCCCGAGTTGCCCCGGTGCCAGGCGATGGCGTCGAGCTCGCCGTACCGCGGCCCGTCCGTCCCCGCCCGGCACGCGAACTCCCATTCCGCCTCGGTCGGCAGCCGATAGCCACCCGACGCCCGATCCCAGGACACGGCCTCACCCTCGATGCGGTACGCGGGGTCCAGCCCCTCCCGTGCCGAGCGCTCGTTGCAGAAGCGCACCGCGTCGAGCCAGGACACGTCGGCCGCGGGCAGCCGCGAACCCGCCACCGCGCCGTACTCGTCCTCGGTCACGGGCAGCGCCGCGATCTCGAACGGCGCCAGCTCGACCTGCCACCGCCGCTGCGTGCGCCGGTCGGCCAGCACGACCCGGCCCGCCCCCGCCCGCACCATCCCCGGCGGCCGTCCAGCGGCACGACCGTCCGGCGCGCCCCGAGGCCCGCTTCCGGCCAGGCCGCTGCTCACGATCACCGCCCCACTGTAATCGGCGCTTGTGCCCACCCCGTACATCTGAAGTGGCGTGAGTGGAACGCGTGGCGGGGGTATACCGGTGGCGGGCTGGGAGGATCGATGTCAGTGAAGGCATGGCGGCTCGTCGCGGTCGCGGTCGTGGTGATGCTGGGCGCGTGCTCGTTCCCGTCGCTGGAGGACGAGCCGGACACGGGGCGCGCGTCCGGGACGGTGACGCGGGCGCTCAAGGACGTGGAGCGGTTCTGGGGCGAGCATTTCCCGGAGGTCGCGGACGGGCAGGCGTTCGAGCCCGTGCGGGGCGGCTACCACCCGTACACCGAGAACGATCCGCCGCCGGCGTGCGGCGGGCAGCAGGCGGGCTACGAGCCGAACGCCTTCTACTGCCCCGGTGACGACTTCATCGCCTGGGACGCGCAGACCCTCATCCCGTCGCTGGAGGCCGACTACGGGCCGGCGCTCGTCGGTGTGGTGATGGCGCACGAGTACGGGCACGCGATCCAGGCGCGGATCGGGCCGGCCAACCAGCGGACCGTGGTGCTGGAGCAGCAGGCCGACTGCTACGCGGGGGCGTGGCTGGCCGATGTGCTCGCCGGCCGGTCGCAGGCGTTCAAGAAGCTGACCGCCGAGCAGCTGGACACGACCGTCGCCGGGTTGCTGCTGCTGCGCGACCAGCCGGGGACGCCGGCCGCCGCGGAGGGGGCGCACGGCAACGCGTTCGACCGGATCCGGGCCCTGCAGGAGGGCGTGGAGGACGGGGTCGGCCAGTGCGCCAAATACCGGGCGAGCAACCTGCCGGTGACCGAGGTTCCGTTCTCGACGCGTGAGGAGGCGGCGAGCGGTGGGGACCTGCCGTACGACGACGCGATCCAGGCGCTGGCGACGGACGCGCAGGAGTACTGGACGCGCACGTATCCGCAGCTGACCGGCGAGCAGTGGCGGCGGCTGCCGGTGCAGGCGTTCGAGGCCGGCTCGCCGCCGTCGTGCTCGCGGCCGGACGCGTCGGCGGGCGGGGCGGCGTTCTACTGCGCGGACGGCGACTTCGCGGCGTTCGACACCACCGAGCTGGGCCCGCAGCTGCACGAGCGGATCGGCGACTACGCCGTGGGCATGCTGCTCGGCGACCTCTTCGCGCGGGCGGCGCAGGACCGGCGGGGCGCCGAGACGCGCGACCGGGCCGGTCAGCTGGCCGTCGACTGCCTGGCCGGCTCGTGGACGAACGACATCCTCACCCGCGAGGACCAGGACACGCTGCGCCTGTCCCCCGGCGACCTGGACGAGGCGGTGTCGGCGCTGCTGGCGTTCGGCCGCGCGTCCGACGGGGGCGGGCCGACCGCGTTCGACCGGATCGCCTCGTACCGCTCGGGAGTGCTGGAAGGGCTCTCCGCCTGCCGTGCCTAGACTGCGCGGGTGCCGCAGATCGTGGAACTGCTCGCGTCGCCCGTCCACCGTTTCGAGGGGCGGCCGTCCGACGGCCCGGCGCCCGCGCCGCCCGGGGAGCTGGCCGAGGCCGTGACAATCCGGGCGGGCCTCGGCATCGTCGGCGACCGCTACTTCAACAAGCCCCCGCACCGGGACGCGAGCGTCACGCTGATCAGCCAGGAGTCCCTGCCGCCGGGTGCGGGCCTGGTGGCGGTACGACGGAACGTGCTCGTCGCCGGCCTGGCGGTCGACGAGCTGGTCGGCCGGGTGCTGACGCTCGACTCCGGGGACGGGCCGGTGCGGTTGCGGGTGCACAGCAAGGCCCACCCGTGCGCGTGGATGGACGTGACCGTGGGGCCGGGCGCGTGGAAGGGGCTGCGCGGCAAGGGCGGCATCCGGTGCGAGCCCCTCGACGACGGCATCCTGCGCGTGGGCGAGGTGACCGCGACGGTCGACTGACCCCCGCGGGCCGGATCCGCCGCGACGATCGGCTCGCCACGTGGCCGGGATCGCCGCGACGCTCAGCTGATCGCGTCCACGAAAGCACTGAGCCGGTCGGCCGTCGCGAGCGGGTCGCCGTCCCGCCGAATCTCGATCATGATCGCCTGTACGGCGGGCTCGCGGCCGTAGTACTGGAGCGGGACGTAGCAGCCGCTGAACGGGCTGTTGACCGCTGTTTCGGGGAACATGGCTTTTGCGGCGGCGACCAGGCCCGGCGGAGTGTGGAACGCGTCGGTACCGAGGCACACCGGCGGCCTCGGGCCGTTGCCGTGCAGCTCATAGGGCAGCGCCGCGACCGGGTACGAGTGCACGTCCACGATCACCACGTGACCCGCGGCGGCGAGCCGCTCGCCGGCGAGCGCGGTCATGGCGTCCGCGTACGGCTCGAAGTGCTCCCGCACGAGCGCAGCGTCGCGCACCGGATCGTCGTCGCGCAGGCGCCGCCCGGCGTACCCATGGGTGTAGACCGCACCCATGCCCACCGCGCGCATCTCCTCGCGCTCGTCGGGGAATCGCTCCGGATCGACGACCAGCCGTGACCAGCGGTTCTGGAACACCCACGGCGTGACGCGCGCTCGCTGCGCGGCCCGCGCGGCGATCACGTCCGTGTGCCGGTCGGTCAGGTGGTCGAGCTCCTCGGCGAGCTGCTCGTCGTCCAGCAGCAGCGACGCGCGCGCCGCCGCCGTCAGCTCGCGCGACGCGTGCGGCACGTGCAGCACCACCGGCGACGCCGGGTCACCGCCGCGGATGTCGAAGATCAACTACCTGCTCCCCCGTACGCCCGGGAAGCGTCACCGCCTCCCGGGCGCAACGCTACGTCAGGCGAGCGCCGAGCAGATCGTGTTGATCAGCAGGCGGGTGGTGACGTACGGGTCGCAGTTGGCGTTCGGGCGACGGTCCTCGATGTAGCCCTTGCCGTCCTTCTCGACCTGCCACGGGATGCGCACCGAGGCGCCGCGGTCGGAGACGCCGTAGCTGTACTCGCTCCACGGGGCGGTCTCGTGCATGCCGGTGAGGCGGTGCTGGATGTCCGCGCCGTAGCCGGCGATGTGCTCCTCGACCTTGCCGTCCTTGCCCAGCGACTCGCACGCCGTGATGATGGCGTCGTAGTTGGAGCGCATGGCGTTGGTGGAGAAGTTGGTGTGCGCGCCGGCGCCGTTCCAGTCGCCCTTGACCGGCTTGGGGTCGAGGGTGGCGCTGACGCCGAAGTCCTCGGCGATGCGGTAGAGCAGCCAGCGGGCCACCCACAGCTCGTCGGCGACCTGCGGCGCGGCGACCGGGCCGATCTGGAACTCCCACTGGCCGGGCATGACCTCGGCGTTGATGCCGGACAGGTGCAGGCCCGCCTGCAGGCACAGGTCCATGTGCTTCTCGACGATGTCGCGGCCGAAGACCTCGTCCGCGCCGACGCCGCAGTAGTAGCCGCCCTGCGGGGCCGGGAAGCCGCCGCCGAGCGGGAAGCCGAGCGGGCGGCCGTCCTGGAAGAACGTGTACTCCTGCTCGATGCCGAAGATCGGCTCCTGGTCGGCGAACTTCTCGGCGACCTCGGCGCAGGCGGCGCGGGTGTTGGTCGGGTGCGCGGTGCCGTCGATCAGCAGGACCTCGCAGAGGACCAGCTTGTTGTCGCCGCCGCGGATCGGGTCGGGGCAGACGAAGACGGGCTTGAGCACGCAGTCGGACTTGTCGCCGGGCGCCTGGTTGGTGCTGGAGCCGTCGAAGCCCCAGATCGGCAGCTCGGCGCCGTCCTCAACGATCTTGGTCTTGGAGCGGAGCTTGGCGGTCGGCTCCGTGCCGTCGATCCAGATGTACTCAGCCTTGAACGGCATCAGTCGCTCTCCTTGGAAACATGGGGGGAACGACGGGCGATGCTACCGACGGTTGATGACCAGGAGCGCGTTCCGACGGTGAGAGGATCAACACCGTCCGCGTTAACAGTGCGGTAATAACGGTGCGTATCGCGGCTCGGCGTCCGATGCAGGCGATTTGCCGAAGTTCGCCCCTATTAGTGAGCCTCGTTCTACCGTTGGGCCTACGGTCCCGGTCCTGAAGGGGGATGCGATGCGCGACCGCGGCGGATTCGCGACCACGATCGAGCGCAAGCCGCTCACCGCGTTCTTCGCGGACCGCAGCCTGCTCGCCAAGACCATCGCCGCCGCCGTCTGCATGGCCGTCGTCGCCGTCGGCGTGGCCATCGTGTCGATCAACCGGATGGCCACGCTCGGTGACGACCTCAAGCTCATGAAGGCCCAGCACGTCGACAGCCTCCAGCAGGTCGCCAACATCCGCGGCGGCATCGCGCAGATGTTCCGCGGCATGGTCCTCTACGAGATCGCGACCACCGACGCGGCCCGGACCACGGCCCGGACGGCGATCGAGACGGCCGACGGCACTGTCGACGACGCCCTCACCGAATACAGCTCGATCACCGCCGGCTCCGCCTCCCGCACCGCCGTGGTCACCGAGTTCACCGAGGCGATGGACCACTACCGGGCCCTGCGCGACTACGCGCTGTTCGGCGTGGCCCTGCCCGCGCAGTACGAGACGCCCGACCCCGCGGACAGCCTCAAGGCGTTCGCCGAGATCGAGCAGACGATGTCCGACGACATCGTCAAGCTCCAGGAGACCGAGGACGCCGAGTCCGACGCGATGGCGACGGCCGGCGAGGCCGCCTACAAGAGCGCCCGCACCGTGACCCTGATCGGCCTGGCGATCGGCCTGGTGCTCGCCTTCCTGGTCTGCGTCGGCGTGATCCGCCTGATCCGGCCGCAGCTCGCGACCGTCTCGTCCGCGCTGGAGGCGGTGGCCGAGGGCGACCTCACGGTCCCCGCCGAGGTGCGCTCGCACGACGAGCTCGGCGCCATGGCGTACGCGGTGAACCGCGCCCGCGACGGCCTGCGCACCACCGTCGACGCCCTCAACCACGGCGCGGCCACGCTCGGCGACGGCACCCGGCGGCTCGCGGACATCAGCACCCGGCTGGCCGAGGGCGCCCGCGCCGCCGCCGACCAGGCCAACGTCGTGGCCGACAGCGCCGGCGACGTGTCGACGAGCGTGCAGTCGGTGGCCGCCGGCAGCGAGCAGATGGGCGTCTCGATCCGCGAGATCGCCGAGAACGCCAACAACGCCGCCCAGGTCGCCTCCCGGGCGGTCGGGGTCGCGCAGAACACCAACGACACCGTCGCGAAGCTCGGCACCTCGTCCGAGGAGATCGGCAACGTGGTCAAGGTGATCACCCAGATCGCCGAGCAGACGAACCTGCTGGCCCTCAACGCCACCATCGAGGCGGCCCGCGCCGGCGAGGCCGGCAAGGGCTTCGCCGTGGTGGCGACCGAGGTCAAGGACCTGGCACAGGAGACCGCGAAGGCGACCGAGGACATCTCCCGCCGGGTCGAGACGATCCAGGAGGACACCTCCAGCGCGGTCGACGCGATCGGCGAGATCTCCCGGATCATCTCCGAGATCAACGACTACCAGGTCACCATCGCCTCGGCGGTCGAGGAGCAGACGGCCACCACCAACGAGATGAGCCGGAGCATCGGCGACGCCGCAGGCGGCAGCTCCGCCATCGCGGGCAACATCAACGTGGTGGCCGAGGCGGTGCAGGCACAGACCAGCGCGCTCACCGAGGCCGACGCGTCGGTGACCGAGCTGTCCCGCGTTTCCGACGAGCTCCGCTCGGTGGTTGCTCGCTTCCGCGTCTGAGAGGCTCATCGATGGGCATGCTGGCCAACATCAAGATCGGCGTACGGCTCGGCGCCGCCTTCACCGGGGTCTGCGTCTGCATGGTGATCGCGCTGGCGATCGGCCTGTGGGGGCAGAACTCCGCCGAGCACGCGACCGAGACCCTCGCCGAGGCCGCGGACATGCGCGCCGACGCGCAGACCGCGAAGTTCCGCACGGCCGACTTCAACGGCTGGCAGACCGGATACGCGTTCGACACCCTGCGCGGGGTCGAGAACGCCACGTCGGACACCGTCGGGCAGCGCAAGAACTTCCTCGCGTCCACCGCGGCCTTCGAGGAGGACCTGGCGACGCTGCGGGCGGACCATCTCAGCGACCCCGAGCAGGGAGCCGTGGCCGCGGCCGAGCAGGCCTTCGGCGAGTTCATGGAGGTCGACGAGCAGGTCATCGCGCTCTACCGCCAGGGAACGGCGAGCGCCGCGAACCAGGCCAACGACCTGGTGTCGGGCAGAGCGCTGGAGCTGATGGACGAGATCATCTCCGCGATCGACGAACTGACGGCGCTGACCACCACCGCGGCCGCCGACGCGCAGGCGGAGGCGACCGCCGCGGCGAACACCGCCCGCACCTTCATGGTCGTGGCCGGCATCCTGGCGCTCGCCCTCGCCGCGCTGCTCGCCTTCGTGGTGACCCGCAGCATCACCCGGCCGCTCGGCGCCACCGTCGCCACCCTGCGGTCGGTGGCGGGCAAGGACCTGACGGTACGGGCACCGGAGGGCGGCCGCGACGAGCTGGCCACCATGGGCTGCGCGATGAACCGGACCCTGGAGGTCCTGCTCGACACGTTCAACCGGATCAGCGACCACAGCCGTACGCTCGCCGGCGCCTCGCACGAGCTCACCGCCGCCTCCGGGCGCATCGCGGAGGCGGCGGCGGGCGCGTCGGACCAGTCCGATCGGGTCGCCTCGGCCGCCGAGGAGGTCTCGCTCAGCGTGCAGACCGTCGCCGCGGGCACCGAGGAGATGAACGCGGCCATCCGCGAGATCTCCGGCAGCGCCAGCCAGGCGGCCGGGGTCGCGGCCACCGGCGTGGACAGCGCCCGTCAGGCCGGCGAGACCATCGGCAAGCTCGGCCGCTCCAGCGCGGAGATCGGCGAGGTGGTCAAGCTGATCACCTCGATCGCGGAGCAGACCAACCTGCTCGCGCTGAACGCGACCATCGAGGCGGCCCGCGCCGGCGAGGCGGGCAAGGGCTTCGCGGTGGTCGCCTCCGAGGTCAAGGACCTGGCACAGGAGACCGCGAAGGCGACCGAGTCGATCGCCGCCCGGGTGCAGGCCATCCAGCAGGACACCACCGCCGCGATCGGCGCGATCGACCGGATCACCGGGATCATCGGCGAGGTGAACGAGCACTCGACGACCATCGCCGCGGCCGTCGAGGAGCAGACCGCGACGACCGCGGAGATGGGCCGCAACATCACCGAGGCCGCGACCGGCTCCGGCGAGATCGCCGAGGGTGTCTCCGGCGTCGCAGGCTCGGCCCAGGTGACCGCCGAGGGCGTGGCCGAGGCCCAGCAGACGGCGGAGCACCTGGAGGCCATGTCCCGCGAGCTTCAGGAGATCGTCGAGCAGTTCCAGATCAAGGCGGTACGTCAGGGCTGAAGGGCCAGGCGCGCGGCGATCAGCTGGTGGTGGTGCGCGGTGATCGTCGGCGCGGCGTCGCGGGCGAGTTTGATCACGCGCGGGTCGGAGCCCTCCCGGACCTCGCGCTTGCCGTCGGCGACGGCGGCCTGGTGGCCGAGCAGCTGGGTGAGGACGAAGACGATGTCGAAGCGGTCCGCGTCGTACTCCTCGTACTGGGCCAGCCGGGCACGCTGTGCGGCGTTCGGCTGGTTCGGCAGCGCGACGCCCAGCTCGGCGGCGGTGGCGGTGAGGGCGCGGTCCATCACGGTGTGGTCGCGGATGAAGCGGGAGCCCAGGGCGTTCACCGCCTGGGTGAGGCCCCGCCGCTGGGCGATCCGGCCCCCGGCGATCTCGAACAGGTGCGACTCGTGGGCCGCGATCAGGAAGGCCTGATCCTGGAGGCTGGGGCGGCTCGCCACCGCGGCCGACGACGGTGCGGCGTGCACCGGCTGGGCGGGTACGAGCAGGGCACCCACGGCCGCCAGCGCGGTCAAAGTTCTGAACATTTCGGTCCTTTCGGGCGTGTAGACAGCACGCCGATATTCCCGTTTCGCGGCGCTTCATGCGTACGGAAATAGCCAGACGGCCCGCAAGGTTGGCACCGGGCGTGACCAAGAAGATCGGTTTCCTGTCCTTCGGGCACTGGCGCGACGCCGCCGGATCGCGGACCCGCACCGCCGCCGACGCCCTGCTGCAGACCATCGAACTGGCCGAGGCCGCCGAGGAGCTCGGCGTCAACGGCGCGTTCGTCCGCGTGCATCACTTCGAGCGCCAGCTGGCGTCCCCGTTCCCGCTGCTGGCCGCGATCGGCGCCCGCACCTCCCGCATCGAGATCGGCACCGGCGTCATCGACATGCGCTACGAGAACCCGCTCTACATGGCCGAGGAGGCCGCCGCGGCCGACCTGATCAGCGGCGGCCGCCTCCAGCTGGGCGTCTCCCGCGGATCCCCGGAGACCGCGCTGAACGGCGCCCACGAGTTCGGCTACATCCCGCCCGAGGGCACCACCGCGGCGGATCTCGCCCGCTCGAAGACCGAGTTCTTCCTGTCCGCCATCTCCGGCGAGGCGGTGGCCCGCACCGACCCGGCCCGCACCGGCGGCATCAGCGGCGGCCTGGCCGTCCAGCCCCAGTCCCCCGGCCTGCGCGAGCGCATCTGGTGGGGCGCTGGCACCCGGGCGACCGCGCAGTGGGCCGCCCAGCTCGGCCTCAACCTGCAAAGCTCGACCCTGCTGTCGGAGGACACGGGCGTGCCGTTCGACCAGCTCCAGGCCGAGCAGATCCGGCTCTACCGCGAGGCGTGGGAGGCAGCCGGCCACACCCGCGAGCCCCGCGTGTCGATCTCACGCAGCGTCCTGCCCATCACCGAGGAGATCGACCGCGTCTACTTCGGCAACCAGGACCAGCAGGACCAGATCGGCCTGCTCGAGGGCGTCCGCTCCCGCTTCGGCCGCACCTACGCCGGCGAGCCGGACCGCATCGCCGGGGAACTGGCCGCCGACGCCGCCGTCCAGGCGGCCGACACCGTCCTGTTCACCGTGCCGAACCAGCTGGGGGTCGCCTACAACGCCCGCATCCTGGAGACCATCACCAAGCACATCGCCCCGGCCTTCGGCTGGACCGCCGCGGGCTGACCTCAGGCGTGGCCCGGCCCCAGCAGTCCGTAGGACTTGAGCGCCGCGACGAACCGCGCGTTGTCCCGATAAAGGAGGCCGGTGATGCCGACATCGGCCGCGCCGGCGACATAGGCGGGCTTGTCATCGACGAAGAGGCACTCCTGCGGGCGCCGGGCCACGCGCGCCAGGACGGCGTCGAAGAAGGTGCGGTGTGGTTTCCGGTGGCCGAGCTCGTGCGAGATCAGGACGCCGGTCACGCCCGGCCGTCCCGCGTAGAGCTGCTTGACGCGCCGACCGCGCAACGCTTCCTGGTTGGTGGCCAGGTAGATCTGCGCGACCTCGACCGCCGGAAGCAGGTCGAGCAGATCCTGGTTGACCTCGATGTTCTCGGCCAGCCAGCGATCGAGGAACTCCCGCGCCGACAACCCGCTCACGTGCCGTGGCAACAACCGCTCCACGACGCTCATCAGGTCGCCGTCGCCGACGAGGGACCGGGCCTCCGCCGGGTCCCGCAGCAGCTCCCGCTGGAACGCGAGAAAGCCGGCGGCCCACCGGTAGTCCCGCTCGATGTCCGCGACGAACCGCGGCCGCGGGAACTGGAGAACCCCGTCGACGTCGAGCAGCAGCGTGTCGATCACCCGTGGACCCTCCGAAGGCGCAGCGGTCACCTCGGGCCCCGGCCCCACAGGTCGTAGGGGTTGCGTCCGGGCCGGAAGCCGTGGGCCTCGGCCATCCGGGCCGCGTCGGCGAAGCCGTGGCCGACCAGCTCGGGCAGGTGGGCGTCGCTGCCGAAGGTGACGGCGTCGCCGCCCTCCTCGCGCCACCACCGCAGAATCGTGTCGTGCAGCGGGATCCGCGTATTGATCTCCAGCGCCCGGCCGGACTCGGCGGTCGCCCGCAGCGCATGGCGGAACTCTTCCTCGAACTCAGCAGGGTCGAAGTGGCCCGCCGTGTTTCCGGGCGCACCGGGCTCGAACGGCGCGGGTCCTTGGCGGCCCGGCCAGGAGCGGACGGCGTAGTCGATGTGGGCGAGCACCGTGAACGGCGCGTCGGTGGCGACCATGGTGGCGACGGCGGCCAGGTATTCGCGCATCACCTCGGCCGGGTCGCGGTGAGGGTAGATGCCCCACGGCTCGGCGTAGCCGCCGCGGTCGGGCAGCGTGTGCAACGAGCCGAGCACCCGCTCGAAGCGTCCGGCGGCGAGCACGCGCGCGCAGGCGGCGGCATGGTGGTGCGGCTCGCCGATCTCCACTCCACTGAGGATCCGCAGACCGGGGAAGCGGGCACGGCACCGCTCGATCGCCTCGAGATAGCCGGCGGCGTCGAACGGCGGCGGCGTGAGCACGCCGTCCGGGCCGGCGGTCGCGGTGAGATGGTCCGAGGCGTACGGCCCGTCGAGCGCGATCTGCCACACCGTGTGGTCGAGGTGCTCGGTGAAGGCGATCGCCGGCAGCCCGAGCCGCACCGCGCGCTCGCAGGTCGCCGCCATGTCGCCGAGGGGCGCATCCCACGACCATTCGCTGTGGACATGGCTGTCCGCCGGTAGCGTCATCACAGCTGCCGCAGGACCGCGACCACCCGGCCGAGGACCACGGCGTCGTCGCCCGCTTGCACGATCCGCACCACTGTCTCTCCCTCCACCATCGCCGCGACGATGTCACCGGCCTCGGCGCTCGGCTGCCGCCGCACGACCACCAGATCTCCCGACCGGACGGCGGCACCGGCCATCGTGTCGTCCCGCACCCGCAGCATGAAGTGGACACCCTCGCCCACCACCGCCCGCGGCATCGCCAGCCACTCGCCGCCGTCCTCCCCGGCCAACGCCGGCGCGGCCCGCCCGCCCGAGAACGCCGGCACGGCCCGCCCGCGCCGGCTCGACGCCCGCAGGCCGCGCGACGGCTTCTTCGCGCCCGCGCCCGGAAGCCGAGCCGGCCGCTCCTGCGTGGTGCCCTCGGGTCTTCGGGCCACCCGGCTCTTCCCGCTCCGAACGGGATCACCGGTCGCGGGGCGCGGGTCGGCTCGATCGTGGGCCGAGCGGCCTCCCGTGGCGTCGCCCGGATGTGGGGTCGGCCGGGTTCCCTCGGCCGCGTCCGTGTGATGGGCCGGCCGGCGGTTGGCGTTGCCCGTGTGCGTGGTCGGCAGGGA
>NZ_BOMI01000106.1 GCF_016862115.1 Paractinoplanes deccanensis | reverse complement strand
GGCCCTCACGCCCCGCTCACCATGGGGACCTGGCGCAACCCACCGCCCGCCTCCCACCCCACCCCCGGCAAACCCTCACGCCCCGCTCACCATGGGCCGCCCGGCGCAACCCACCGCCCGCCACCCACCCCACCCCCGGCGAACCCTCACGCCGGGCCCACCAGGCGCTGCCGGGCTCCCACGTCACGTTTTTAGCTCGGCATTCTTATTGGCGGAGTGATCTTGTGCTCCGTCCTTATCGCTGCCGAATTTGGCATGGTCGACTCGGGCTCGTGGATGGTATTGGTGGGCAGTTGGCGGGATAATTGGTTATGCGGTACCAACAGCTTGGATTGTTCTCTCGGAAACAGATGACGGAAATGCGTGACCGCACGCGTGCACGCAATTGGTCGCCTGAGGGTGACGCCTTTCGTCGGGAACACGCCAAGCGCCGCGCGTGGGGGCTCGCGCAACGTCACGGGCTCAAGCTGTTCCGGTTGCGCATGGAGGAGAGCCGGGCGCGGTCGACAGCCCGCGCCGAAGGCCGGCAAGTCGCGCCGACGTCGTCGCCGGAGTCGAAACCGCGCGCGCGGGTCCGGGCCGAGACGCAGAACCAGCCGCACGCCACGGCCACGCCGCGGGCCGGGGCGATGCCGCAGGCCGGGGCGATGCCGCGGACCGGGGCGACGAGCCGGGCGCACGACCAGCCCCGATCGCATGCACAGGTCCAGACCACACCGCAGATCCGCGCCAAAGCCCAAACCCAAGATCAACCCCGACCGCATGCACAGGCCCGGACCACACCGCAAACCCGCGCCACAGACCAAGGCCAACCCCGCCCTTATGCACAGGCCCGCGCCACCGACCAAGGCCAACCCCGACCTTATGCACAGACCCGCGCCACCAACCAAGGCCAACCCCGACCTTATGCACAGGCCCGGACCACACCACGGACCCGCGCCACAGACCAAACCCACGATCAACCCCGACCCCGTGCACAGGCCCAAGCCACACCGCAGGTTCCGCCCCGGCACAGAACCAAGCCGAGGCCGGGGTGCAACACCCGCCCCGACCGCAAACTCACGTCCGGAGCGAAGGCAAAAACAACCGCCATCGCGAGCACAAAATCAGGCCGAATGCCGGCACCAGCGAACGCCGGGCCCACGGAAATCGGACGCCGACCACCAGCCGGCCGATTTCGGGGAGAATTCCGCAACGGCACTATTTCGCCGGGGCGCGAGAAACTGTGGGGCGTGGTGATGGATTCAGGCGACGTGCATCACCGGGGCGGGGGCGGCCATCAGGGCGCCCGCCTCCTCGGCCGGCAATGGCTTGGCCATGAAGAAGCCCTGGCCCAGGCGGTAACCCATTTCGCGCAGGCGGTCCATCTGTTCCTGGCTTTCGATGCCCTCGGCCACCGCCGACAGCTGGAGGTACTCGGCCAGCTGGGCTACCGCTGCGGCCACGGCGAGGCGGCCTCGGTCTTCGCCGTCTGTTATGCCGTCCACGAAAGATTTGTCCAGCTTCAGGACGTCTACCGGGAAGGCTCTGAGCAGCGACAGCGACGACTGGCCGGTGCCGAAGTCGTCCAGGGCCAGGCGGACGCCCATCTCGTGCAGGGCGTGCAGGGTCTCGCGGACCTGGCGGCCGTCGGCCACCGACGACTCGGTCACCTCCAGGACCAGGTTCTGCGGCAGCAGGCCGGTTTCGCTCAGGACGGCCGCTACCTCGTCCACGAAGCCTGGCTCGCGGAGCTGGCGGACCGCCACGTTCACGTTGATGGCCTTGATGGCGCCGTCGCCGTGTTCGCGGCGCCAGCGGGAGAGCTGCTCGCAGGCCTCGCGGAGGACCCACGAGCCGAGGCGGACGATCAGGCCGGAGCGTTCGGCGACCGGGATGAAGTCGCCGGGCGAGACGAAGCCGCGGACCGGGTGCTTCCAGCGGACCAGGGCCTCCGCGCCGTGCAGGCGGCCCGTGACGATGTCGAAGACCGGCTGGTAGAGCAGGTAGAGCTCGCGCCGGATGATGGCGTTGTGCAGTTCGCTGCCGAGGCGGGCGTGGCTGACCACGTCGGCGCGCATGCGGGGCTCGAAGCGGGTCCACGCCGCCTTGCCGCCCTCCTTCGCCGCGTACATCGCGATGTCGGCGTTGCGCAGCAGCTCGTCGGCGGTGTCGCCGGGGCCGGCGATGGCGATGCCGAGGCTCGCGTGGGCCAGCAGGTGGTGCTCGCCGACCCGGAACGGCTCGGACAGGACCGCCAGGATGTTGCCGGCGGTGGCCTCGGCCGACGCGGGCTCCTCCACGTCGAGCAGCACGGCGAACTCGTCGCCGCCCAGGCGGGCCGGGAGCTCGCCCTCCTTCGCGGCGGCGCGCAGGCGCTGGGCGATCTGATAGAGCAGCTGGTCGCCGACGGCGGGGCCCATCGTGTCGTTGATGGTCTTGAAGTCGTCGATGTCGATGAGCAGGACGGTGGCGGGACGGTGGCCGGCGAGGCGCTCGGCGAGGACCGTGGTGAAGCGGGTGCGGTTGGCGAGGCCGCTCAGCGGGTCGGTCATCGCCAGGCGTTCGAGCTGGGCCTGCTGGGTCTGGAGGCCGGCGACGAGCTGCCGGTTCTCGCGCAGTCCGAGCAGCTGGCGCAGCACCACCAGGGCGGCGATCAGCACGGCGCCGACGATGACGGCGCGCTCGCGGCCCGCCATCTCCTGCGCCGAGACCGCGGTGACCAGGGCCGCGGTGGCCAGCACGGCGGCGAAGGGCAGCAGCTCGTAGATGGAGCGGCGGCCGCGTACGGTCAGCACCGCGGTCCTGAGGTGCACCCGCCGCTGACGGTAGGCCGCCGCGGTGAACGAGAGCGCGACCAGCGGGCTGCCCAGGACCGACAGGATCAGCCGGAACGTGTCGTTGCCGGCGATGAGCAGCACGGCCAGGGCCACCGCCACCATCGGCGCGGTGGTCAGGATGCGCAGCGACAGCGAGTCGACGGGCGCGTCGGGGCGGGCCGCCGCCTTGCCGATCACCACGAGGCAGAGCAGGCCGGCCACGCCGACCACGCCGGCCGCGGCGCGGGTCACCAGGTCGGCGCCGGGCAGCGCGTAGCTGAGCACCACGTACCAGAAGACCAGCGCCCCGGCGACCGCGACGGTCGCGCCGTCGAGCAGCACGCGGGCCCAGCCCAGCGGCGTGCGGTCGCCCATCGGCAGGCGGGCGAACGCGGACATCGCCCACAGCACGCCGGTCAGCAGCGGCACGGCGACGTAGAGCGACATGCCGGCGTTGTTGTTGGCCAGCGCGAGCGCGGTGGAGGAGCCGATCAGCAGGATGAAGGCGGCGTGCCCGAGCTGGCGCCAGAAGGCGCGCACCACCCGGGGCAGCACCACGGTCGAGCCGAGCCGCTGCAGCGAGAAGACGGCGGCGGCCAGCGCCACCGGCCCGCCGAGGTAGCCGTAGACGACGTCGGCGGGGTCGCGCACGACCAGCCACACGGCCACCGCCAGGGTGGCGGCGGCCGCCACCAGCAAAGGCGCCGGCGCGCCGCCGCCCGCGCGGATCGCGGCGGGCTTCACGGCCTCAGTCATGCGTGTCTACGGCTCCCGGATAGGCAGTTCCCTACCGCCTACCTGTCGGCCGTTGCACGACCTTTCTGAGAGAACTCAGCCCTTGAGCGCGGCCCCCACCACGGCGCGGGCCTCCTCCTGGATCGAGGCGAGGTGGTCCGGGCCCTTGAACGACTCGGCGTAGATCTTGTAGACGTCCTCGGTGCCGGACGGGCGGGCGGCGAACCAGCCGGTCGCCGTCGCCACCTTGAGGCCGCCGATCGCCGCGCCGTTGCCGGGCGCCGTGGTCAGCACCGCGGTGATCGGCTCGCCGTCCAGCTCCTTGGCGGTCACCTGCTCGGGTGAGAGCTTCGCGAGGATCGCCTTCTCCTCGCGGGTGGCGGGGGCGTCGATCCGGGCGTACGCGGGCTCGCCGAACTTGGCGGTCAAGTCACGGTAGTGCTCGCTGGGCGTGCGGCCGGTCACCGCCAGGATCTCCGAGGCGAGCAGGTCGAGCAGGATGCCGTCCTTGTCAGTGCTCCACGCCCCGCCGTCGCGGCGCAGGAACGAGCCGCCGGCGCTCTCCTCGCCGCCGAAGCCGATCGAGCCGTCCAGCAGGCCCGGCACGAACCACTTGAAGCCCACCGGCACCTCGTCGAGGCGGCGGCCCAGGCTCTCCGCCACCTTGTCGATCATCGAGGAGGAGACCAGCGTCTTGCCGATCGCGGCGCCGGACGGCCAGTCCCGGCGCGCGCCGAACAGGTAGTTGATCGCGACGGCCAGGTAGTGGTTGGGGTTCATCAGGCCCGCGTCGGGCGTGACGATGCCGTGCCGGTCCGCGTCCGCGTCGTTGCCGGTGGCCAGCTGGAACCGGTCCTTCTGGGCGATCAAGGACGCCATCGCGTACGGCGACGAGCAGTCCATGCGGATCTTGCCGTCCCAGTCGAGCGTCATGAAGCCGAAGGTCGGGTCGACGTTCGGGTTGACCACGGTCAGGTCCAGCCCGTACCGCTCGCCGATCGCGCCCCAGTAGGCGACGCTGGCCCCACCGAGCGGGTCGGCACCGATGCGCACGCCGGCCGCCCGGATCGCCTCCATGTCGATCACGGCGGCCAGGTCACCCACGTACGAGTCGAGGAAGTCATAGGTGTCGACCTTGTCCCGGGCGCGGGCGGCGGGGATCCGCCTGACCCCCGCGAGGCCCCCGGCGATGAGCTCGTTGGCCCGGTCCTGGATCCACTTGGTGGCGTCGGTGTCGGCCGGGCCACCGTTCGGCGGGTTGTACTTGAAGCCGCCGTCGTCCGGCGGGTTGTGCGACGGCGTGACCACGACGCCGTCCGCGAGACCCGACGAGCGGCCCCGGTTGTACGTGAGGATCGCGTGCGACACCGCCGGCGTCGGGGTGTAGCCGTCGCGGCTGTCGATCAGCGTGGTCACGTCGTTCGCCGCGAAGACCTCCAGCGCCGTGATCATCGCGGGCTCGCTCAGCGCGTGGGTGTCGCGGCCGACGAAGAGCGGGCCGTCGGTGCCCTGCGCCTTGCGGTACTCGACGATCGCCTGGCTGGTCGCGGCGATGTGGTCCTCGTTGAACGCGGTCCGCAGGCTGGAGCCGCGGTGGCCGGAGGTGCCGAAGGTGACCCGCTCGCCCACCACCTGAGGATCCGGGTGCTCGGTGTAGTACCGCGAGACGACCTTGGGCACGTCGATCAGGTCGCGCGGCTCGGCGGGCTTCCCGGCGCGGGGGTTGACGGACATGACGGTCTCCTCTTCGGTGGCGCGTGGACCTGCCGTGAGCGTATCCATATCGGGTGCCCCGGGCATCCGGGCGGTAAGGGGTTGAACCTTTTCGGCCCGTGATCCGAACTACCTTCCGTGAAACGCGTGCTCCTGCTGCTCCTGGTGGCACTCGGCGTGCTCGCCGTCCCCGCCTCCCCCGCGCAGGCGCACGCGTCCCTGCTCGGCGCGGTCCCGGCGCCCGGCAGCATCGTCGGCACCTCGCCCGCCGAGATCGTGGTGACGTTCAGCGAGGCCGTCACGCCGGTCGCCGGCCGGATCCAGGTGATCGCCCCGGACGGCAAGCGCATCTCGGGCGAGGCGAAGGCGAACGGCGCCACGCTGCGCATCCCGGTGCGCCGCGCCGATCAGCCGCTCGGCACGTACCTGGTCAGCTATCGCGTGATCTCGGCGGACAGCCATCCGATCGGCGGCGCCCTGACCTTCTCGGTGGGCGCGCCCTCCACGCGCCCCGCCGATCCCGGCGAGGCCGGGACCCATCGGTCGGTCACCCTGACCACGCCGGTCACGCGCTTGCTGGGGTACGCGGGGCTGACGCTCGCCGCCGGGCCGGCTCTTTTCCTCGCGCTGCTGTGGCCCCGCCGCCGCTCGCGACTCGCCGCGATCCGGCTCACGTACGCGGGCCTCGGGCTCATCGGGGTGGCGACGCTGCTCTCGCTGTGGGTGCAGGCGCCGGCGAGCAGCGGCGCGGCGGTGTGGGACGTCTCGGCGCGCGAGCTCGGCGAGGTGCTCGGCAGCGCGTACGGCATCACGCTCCTCGCCCGCCTCGGCGTGCTCGCCGTGCTCGCCGGGCTGCTGCCGGCGGTCCTGCGCGGTGCGGCCGGCCGCCTCCGCGCGCTGGGGGTGATCGCGCTGGCCCTGGGCGGCATGACGACGTGGCCGCTGACCGGGCACGCGTCCGCCTCGCCGCTGGCCGCGGTCATCGTCGCCGCGGACGTGGTGCACATCGCGGCCATGTCGGTCTGGCTCGGCGGGCTGGTCACGCTGACGGTCTTCCTGCTGCGCCGCACCGACCCGCGCGTGCTCGGCGTGGTGCTGCCGGTCTGGTCGCGGTGGGCGGCGCTGGCGGTCGTGTGGCTGGTCGCCGGCGGCGTGGTGCAGGCGGTGGTCCAGGTGGGGTCGGTCGGCGCGCTCTGGCAGACCGGGTACGGGCGGCTGCTGCTCGCCAAGGTGGCGGTGCTCGCGGTGACGCTGACCTTCGCCGGGTACGCCCGCAAGCTCGTGCACCGCTCGCCGGGCGCCGCCGGGATGCGCCGCACGGTCGGCGCCGAGGTGCTCGCCACGGTCGTGGTGCTCGGGCTCAGCGCCGTGCTGGTGCAGGTGAACCCGGGACGCAGCGCGACGGTCGACCAGGGCGCCGTCCGGGAGGAGGGCGTGTCGCAGACGCTAACCAGCCCGCTCTACACGCTCCAGTTCAACATCTATCCGGTCGAGATCGGCGACAGCAACACCATCCACGCCTTCGTCTACACGCCGGCCGGGGCGCCGCTGCCCGCCGACGAGTGGAGCGTCACGTCGCGCCTGCTCGACCAGGACCTCGAGCCGGTCACGCAGCCGCTGCTCGGCCTGGTGCCCCGGCACCACGCGGTGGGCGCGATCGCCTTCCCGCTCCCCGGCACGTACGAGATCAAGTTCACCGTCCGGATCGGCGAGCTCGATCAGGCGACCGTGAAGACGACGGTGACCGTCGACGGCTCGGGTTCCGTTCCGGCTTCCAGGTGACTTTCGGTCACCGATTGGGCAGTGACATGGCGACGCCCGTGGATGCCGGAAGCCGGGAGGAAGTCGTGCACGTGTCCGTGGTGGGTAATCCCGACGACTCGGTGGTGGTCACCGTGCGCGGAGACCTCGACATCGACAGCAACACGGTCCTGTCCACCACGCTCGGCCAGGTGCTCGACCGCGACCATCCGATGATCATCGTCGACCTGTCCGGGGTGAACTTCTGCGACTCGACCGGGCTCAGCGCGCTGGTCGTCGGCCACAACCGGGCCCGCGCCGGTGGCGGCTGGCTGCGGCTGGCGGCACCGAGCGAGTTCCTCGGCCGGCTGCTCGACACGGTGGGGCTGACCCCGCGCATCCCGGTCTATGCCACGGTGGCCGACGCGCTGGCGGACAGAAACCCCGGTTAGTCTCGCGGCGTGCTCATCCTGCTGCCGCCGTCCGAGGGCAAGACCCCCGCCGCTTCCGGTCCACCCGTCGACCCCGCCGCGCACTGGCTTCCCGCCCTGGCGCCGGCCCGCACGAGGGTGCTCTCCCGGCTGGTCGCGATGTGCAAGCGGTCCAGCGCCCGGTCGATGGCCGACTCCCTGGCGACGCTGGGGCTCAGTGCCGGCCAGAGCGACGAGATCCGGCGCAACGCCGAGCTGCTGTCGGCTCCGGCCGCGCCGGCCGCCTCGATCTACAGCGGGGTGCTGTACGAAGCGCTGGACGCGCCCTCGCTCGCCCCCGAGGCCCGCGCGTGGCTCGACGAGACGGCCGTCGTGTTCTCGGGCCTGTGGGGCGTGGTGCGCCTCGACGACCGCATCCCGGCGTACCGCTGCTCGGTCGGGGTGACGCTGCCGTCGGTGGGCGGCCTCACCGCGTACTGGAAGAAGGCCCTGCCCAAGGCCCTCGACGCCCTGCCGGGACCGATCCTCGACCTGCGCTCCGGCGCGTACGCCGCGATGTGGGCGCCGCCGGCCGCCCACGCCGCCACCGTGCGGGTCCTGCACGAGCGCGTCGTCGGCGGCGAGACGAAGCGCTCGGTGGTCAGCCACTTCAACAAGGCCACCAAGGGCCGCATCGTCCGCGCCCTGGCCGAGGCGGGCGCCGCCCCGGCCACGGCCGACGAGATGATCGCCGCCCTCCGCGACCTGAAATACACGGTCGAGGAGCAGCCCAGCGCGCCCGGCAAGCCCCGCCAGTTGGACATCGTCGTCGCGGAGCTGTGACGCCCGGCTACTGGGCCGCGAGGATGTCCACGACGAAGCGCAGGTCGCCCTGCTGCTCGCCGTAGGCCAGGGCCGCGGGCACGTCGAGCTGGACGCGGCTGCCGACCTTCTGGCCCGGGATGCCCTCGTCCCAGCCCTTGATGACCTGGCCGACGCCGATCGGGGTGCTGAACGGCTCGCCGCGCGACCACGACGAGTCGATGACCTGGCCGGTCCGGTAGCTGACCAGCTTGTAGTTGGCGGTGATCGTCTGGCCCTTCTGCACGGCCGGGCCGGTGCCGGGCACCAGCGCCGTGACCCCGAGCTTCGTCAGCTTGCCCTCGCCGCCCTTGACGTCCGGCTCCTTCGACAGCGCGGCGGGCGTCTCGACCTGGGCCGGCGTCGGCGCGGCGGGCTCGGCCGGCGCGGTCTCGGTGGGCGCGGCCGCCTCCGGAGTGGCCTCGACCGACGCGGGGGCCGCGGCGACCGGCAGCTTCTCGCCGTCTCCGCCCTGCACGGCGATGAAGACCCCGACGAGCACGGCGATCACGGCGACGCCGGCGACACCGCCCGCGATGGCCTGGCCGCGCCGCTTGGCGGAGTTCGTGCTGATCGGTCGGGCAGTCTCAGTACTCATATGTCGTCGACTCTCCTGTTTGCCGCCGGTCCGGAAACTTCGGACACGATACGCGCTCCACGCCGATACGCCGCGTGAAACCTCGGCCGAACCGCCGATGCGTGTGATCATCCGTCCGGCCGGTCACCGAACCCGCTCTTCACCGTCACAGATCGAAGTGAGATCGTTTGCGTTCGTCAATCACCCTCCCCATCGTTCGCAGGAGTTCCGCTTGCCCCCGCGCCGACGCCTGACGGGCCATCGGGCCGGTCCTCGCCGGCGGGCCGCCGCGCCGCCGCTCGACGGGCTCGACGGCAGCAGCCGCCGCAACGAGGTGCTCTCCTCGGCCGCGGTGATCCTGGCCGGCGTGCTCCTGGTGATCGGCTTCGGTTTCGTGGCGACCCGGGCGATGGTGCACCAGGACGAGCCGCCGGCCGATCCGCCCGCCCCCGCGCTCGGCGACGTGCAACTGCCCTCGGTGGGCCCGCAGGGCCTGATCCCGCTCGGCAGCCCGTCGCCCTCGCCGTCGCCCGCGGCCCCCAAGTCGCCGGTCTTCCGCAGCCCGACGCCGCCGCCGGCCACCGTGCGGATCGAGCAGTCCGCCGTGCCCGCCGTGGTGGACCTGTCGGCGGAGGGCACGGCCGACTGGGTGCACTGGGGGCTCGACGGCACCTTCTCCCTGGAACGCGACTCCGGCGGCGGCTTCAAGATCCTGGAGGGGGCGCCGACCGCGCCGCGCTTCCGCCACGAGCTCAGCCCGCAGAAGTTCACCTGGACGGGCGGCAGCCCGGTGGCGTCCAGCACCGGCACCCCCACAGGCATCCGCACCTGCGGAAAGGGCAACGGCTTCACCCTCTCGGCCCCGGCGGGCACCACCCCCAGGACCCTGAGGCTGTATGTGGGTTCCCTCGCGGCCCGCGGAAAATTGACCGCCCGGCTCTCCACGGGCGCGGCCGGCGCCTCTATGGTGCTCGATCAGCGCACCGGGACGCTCCGCACGGCGGTGCTGGCCGTGACCTACCAAGCTCCGAAGAGCGGTCAGGTGCAGCTGACCTGGACCACCGACGCGGCCTACGGCAACGGCTGCGGCGGGGTGGCCCTGGAAGCGGCGACGCTTCGATGACGTGCTTGCATAACGAGCCGGCCCTGGGCCGGTAGAGGGCGACAAGAGGGGTTTTCTGGTGTTCGCGGGCTGGGGATCGTGGGTGGCCCGCTTCCGGTGGCCGGTGCTGGCCGTCGCGCTCGTCGCGGTGATCAGCGCAGGCATCTGGGGGCTGGGTGTTTTCGGCCAGGTGTCCGAGGGCGGATACAACGACCCGAACAGCGAGTCCTCCCGGGCTGCCGAGGCGGTCACGGAGGCGTTCGGCGCGCAGGGCGGCGACCTCGTCGTCATCTACACCCCGGTCAAGGGCAAGATCGACGACCCGGCGCTCGGCAAGCGCATCCGCGAGCGGCTCGCGGCGCTGCCCAAGTCGGCGGTCACCGGCTCGGCGTCGTACTGGCAGAGCAGGTCGGCGCAGTACGCGGCCAAGGACAAATCCAGCGCCGTCGCGCTGATCACCCTGGCCGGCGCGGACGACGGCGCCAAGCTCGACGCGTACCGCGAGATCGACGACAAGTTCGCGGTCGAGGGCGCCAAGGTGCAGCTCGCCGGCGCGACCGTGCTCGCCGACGCGTCCACCTCGCGCTCCACGTCCGACCTGGCGACCGCCGAGGCGATCTCGCTGCCGATCACCCTGATCCTGCTGCTGTTCATCTTCGGCTCGCTGGTCGCGGCCGCGCTGCCGGTGCTGGTCGGCGGCGCCGCGGTGCTGGGCTCGCTCGGCATCCTGCACGCGATCGCCGCGCACCACGAGGTCAACTCGTTCGCGGTGAACGTCGCCTCCCTGCTCGGCCTCGGCATGGCGATCGACTACGGCCTGTTCATGGTCGGCCGGTTCCGCGAGGAGCAGGCCTCGGGCCGTACGCCGTTCGAAGCCGTCCAGCGCACGGTGGCGACCGCGGGCCGCACGGTGCTGTTCTCCGCGTGCCTTCTCATGATCGCGCTCGCCGGCCTGCTGCTGTTCCCGCAGGGCTTCCTCAACTCCCTCGCGTACGGCGGTCTCGCGGCGGTCGGGCTCGCGGCGCTGCTGTCGCTGACCCTGCTGCCCGCCGTGCTGGCGGTGCTGGGCCCGCGCGTCGACAAGCTGCCGATCCGGCTGCCGTTCGCGGCCGGCGACCCGGACAAGTCGATCTGGTCGCGGCTGGCGACCGGCGTGCTGCGGCGCCCGGTCGTCGTGGCGGTGCCGATCCTCGCCGCGCTGCTGCTGCTCGCGCTGCCGATCGGCGGGGTCCGCTTCGGCGAGGCGGACGAGCGGACGCTGCCGGCGAGCGATCCGGCCCGCCAGGCGATCGAGACGCTCCAGGGCAGCTATCCGCAGTTCGCGGGCGACGGCGTGCAGATCGTGCTCCGCGGCGACGGGGACACTTCCGCTTTCGCCGTACGCCTGCGTCAGATCCCCGGCATCCAGCAGCTCACGCCGGCGCAGCGGGCCAAGGGCACGACCGTCTTCACGGCGACGCTGAAGTCGACGGACCCGTTCAGCGCCGAGGCCCGCGACGTGGTCGACGAGATCCGTGCTCTGCCCGTACCGGCCAAGACCGAGCTTTTGGTCGGTGGCACGACCGCACGCAACATCGACAGCCTCCAGGCCACCGCCGACAAGCTCCCGCTGATGGTGGCGCTGCTGGTCGGCGCGACGCTGATCCTGATGTTCCTGGCGTTCGGCTCCGTCCTGCTGCCGATCAAGGCGGTGCTGATGAGCGCGCTCAGCCTCAGCGCCACCTTCGGCATCCTGGTCTGGATCTTCCAGGACGGCCACGGCGCCGGCCTGCTGAACGTGACACCCGCACCGCTCGAGGCGGGCATCGTGGTGCTGATGGCGGCGGTCGTGTTCGGCCTGTCCACGGACTACGAGGTGTTCCTGCTCTCCCGCATGGTGGAGGCCCGCTCGCAGGGCGCGACCACCAAGCAGGCGGTCACCGTCGGCCTGTCCCGCACCGGCCGCGTGATCAGCGCGGCGGCCCTCCTGCTGATCGTCGTGACGGGCGCCTTCGCCCTCTCCTCGGTCACCACGATGCGCTTCGTCGGCGTCGGCATGATCATCGCGCTCCTCCTGGACGCCACCGTCGTGCGCATGCTCCTGGTCCCGGCCGTCCTGGGCCTGCTCGGCGACGCGGCCTGGTGGGCGCCCGGCCCCCTGCGGCGCCTCCAGCAGCGCGCCGGCCTGGCCGAGCACTCGGGTCACGCCCTGCCGTCGGGCCGCCACGCCGCCTCCGACGAGACCCAGGTGCTGGCGCTGCCGGCGGGCCCGTCCTGGGTGCGCCCGTCCCCCGCGTTGCCCGCGTCCGGGCCGTACGCCCTGCCGGCCGGCCCGGAAGCGGCGACCCAGGTCATCCCCCGCATCACCGACGACGAGCCCATCGACGCCGAGATCATCCCCGACGTGGTGGGTGACAGGACCCCCACCCCCGACCAGGATGAGCCGGTGGACGCCGAACTGGTGGATCCGACCCCGATCAGCGCCGCCCCGGCCGCCTCCCCTGCCGCCTCCCCTGCCGCCTCCCCTTCGGCCTCCCCCGAGACCGACGCGACGGCGGTCGTGGCGGACCTGTCGTCGCTTTCGCCCGCTTCGCCTGCCACGCCCTCTTCCGCGTCGCTCTCCTCTGCCTCGTCCTCGCCCACCTCGCCTTCCTCTGCCCCGTCCTCCTCCACCACGCCTTCTCCCATTCGAACTTCGGACGATTCCGACATTTCCGTCTTGTCTGATGAGACGGGTGAGGCGTCGGAGGAGGTTCCCGCCGCCGACTTCGCGGGCTCCAGCGACCGCACCGCCGCCTATCCGATCGTCGGCCTCCGCGGCGAGACCTCGACCACCACGGCCGGCACTTCACCGACCGACGCCCAGGCCGAGCCGTTCGAGGACACCGACGCCGAGGCTGCCCCTACCGAGGCCCAGCCCGTCGAGGCGCAGTCCGTCGAGGCCAAGTCCGTCGAGGTCGCCCCTGCTGATCTCCAGCCCGTCGAGGCACAGTCCGTTGAGGCACGGTCCGCCGAGGTTGCCGACGCGGACCGCGTCGAGGCTGCTGCCGCCGAGGCTGTGCGCGCCGGCATCGAGCGCGCCCAGGCCGAGATGGCCGCCGACGAGGCCGACGCCGCCATTGCGCACGCCCCTGGCCCGGTGACCGTCGAGGCCAGCACCGAAGCCGGCCATGATCCGACCGACGACGACGTCGTCGACGCCGAGATCATCGACCCGGACGAGGACCGCGGCACGCCCTACCCCAGCTCGACCGAGTTCTTCCACTCCCCCGAGCCCGCGCGCGGTTCCACCTACAGCAGCACGAACTACACCGACTGGTCGGCCCCCGACGAGTTCTTCTTCTCCTCGTCGCCGTCCAGCACCTTCACCAGTGCCTTCGCCCTCCCGGCCGAACCCGAGCCCGTGGACACCTCGGCGCCCACCCCGTTCTTCGGCGACCGCCCCGAGGCCCCCACCTTCTTCCGCGAGCCCCTGGCCCTCCCGCCGATCCCGCCCGCCACCCGCCAACACGACCTGGCCGACACCGACTTCGAGCGCACCCGCAACCTCTCCGACCTGGTCCGCGCCCCGGAGCCCGGCCTGGACGTCACGCGCACCTTCGAGGCCCCCGACCTGGACGCCACCACCCGCATCACCCTCCCCACCGACGCGACCCCGCCGCTCGAGAGCCCGGCCCCCACCGAGCCCACCTCCGCGCCGGAGCACCCGACTCCCAGCGAGCCGACCTCCCCGCCGCAGCCCACCCCAGCCGAGCCCTTCTCCCCGCCGCAGCGACCCACCCCAGCCGAGCCCGTGTCGCCGCAGCAGCAGCCCGCCCCCGCCTCCCCGCCGCAGCGGCTTACCCCAGCTACACCCATTTCCCCGCCCCAGCGGTCCACCCCGGCTGCACCCGTTTCCCCGCCCCAGCGGCCCACCCCGGCCACACCCATTTCCCCGCCCCAGCGGTCCACCCCGGCTGCACCCATTTCCCCGCCGCAGCGCCCCACCCCGGCCGAACCCAGCTCCATGCCGGACCACCCCGCCCGCATCGAGCCGGTCTCGCCGCCGGAACGTCCCGCACCCGCCGATGCCCCGCGCCCGGCAGAGCCCGCATCCCCGCTGACGACCGACCCAGCGGTTGCCCCCCAGCCCCAGCCGCTGCCACGCCGCCAGCCGCTCCCCGAGCCTCTCCCTCAGCGCACGCCTCCGGCGGAGCCCGCGGCACCGCATCCGATCGCCGCCGAGGCCCAGCCCACGCCGGACTTCTCGGCTTTGCCGCGCCGCACCCCGCTCGCCGAGCCCGCCCCGCTCCGGACGAGCCCGGCCGAGCCCCTGCCCTCACGCTCGGCGACCCCTCCCGTGGAGGCACAGCCGACCACCCCACCGCAGCCGGACCCGCTGCCCCGCCGACAGCCGACGGCCGACCAGGACCCGTTCCGCACGAACCTCCCCCGCCGCCCGTCCCGGCCGGAATCCGTGGCCGCACCGGCGGAGTCCACGTCCACCATTCCGACGCCGCCCGCCATCTCGACGGCCCCCACCGTCCCAACGGCTCCCAGCGTCTCGACGCCGCCCGCCGTTCCGACCGCCCCCAGCGTCCCGACGGCCCCCACCGTTCCGACCGCCCCCACCGTCCCGACGGCCCCCACCGTTCCGACCGCCCCCACCGTCCCGACGCCGCCCACCGTCCCGACCGTCCCGACCGTCCCGACGCCGCCCGCTGCGCCCGTCCCCTCGACCGGCCGCAGCGACCGCCCGACGGACCTCGGCAGCTACCTCCCGCCGCGCCGCACCGAGATCCCGGCCCAGCGCCGCCCCGAGGAGCCCGCCGAGCCCGCTCCCCCGCGGCGCCCCGCGTCCCTGGCCGATCAGCCGCTGCCCCACCGTTCGGGCCGTAACGAGACCGCCTTCCCCGCTCCGGCGCCCGCCCTACCCGAAGCCCCCGCACGCCGCCCCGCCGACCTCGGCGAGCACCTGCGCGAGACGCGACCCGCCGACCTGGCGCAATACAGCCGCACCCGCCCACCGGCCGACCGGACGCCGCGCCCGGCCACGAACGAGACCCCACCCGGCCCCCGCCGGCCGGAGACCCTCGCCGAGGCCAAGCCGACCCGTCGTCCCGCGACCTTGGCCGACCAGATCTCCACCCGCCGCCCCACCGGCAACCCCGACGACCCCGAAAGCGACGAGGGCTGAGGGCCTCAGCGGAAGACCAGACCCCCGCCCACTTCCAGCACCTGCCCCGTGAGCGCCCCGGATCCGTCCGACACGAGGAGCCGGACGGTGGCGACCAGGTCTTCCGGCAGCAGGGGGCGGGGCACCGCCTGGCGGGCCACCAACGGGGCGTGGGACTCCTGGTCGTGGCCCTGGGCCAGCTCGGCCTCGCCCTCGGTGCGGATGGCGCCGGGTGACAGGGCGTTCACGGTGATGCCGGCGGGGCCGAGGGCGCGGGCCAACGATCGGGTCAAGCCGATCAGGGCGGCCTTGCTGGAGACGTAGGCCGGGCCGGACGGGCCGCCCATCACGACGGTGGGCGAGACGACGTTGATGATGCGGCCCCAGCCTCGCTCCGCCATGGCGGGGCTGAGGGCCTGCGCCAGCAGCATGGGGGCGGTGACGTTGACGGCGAACGTCTGCTGCCACTCGTCGTGGGACAGGTCGGGGAAGGCGGCGTTGGACGCCCGGGCGGCGTTGTTGATCAGGACGTCGACGGGAGCCGATCGGGCGGCGAGGTCGCGCACGGCCTCGGGGTCGCTCAGGTCGGCGTCGAGCAGGGAGGCCGAGGCGCCCAGGTCGCGGCAGAGGCGGGCGACTCCCTCGGTCTCCGCGGCGGCGTTCAGGTGGTGCAGCAGCAGGGTGTCGCCGGGGCGGGCGAGGCCGACGGCGATGGCCGCGCCGATACCCCGTCGCGCGCCGGTGATCAGGATCCGCATGCCGATCACCCTATGCGGCAGGCCGCCGCCACCAGAAGCACGACCACCACGAAAGAAGACGCCCACGAAAGCAAGCGGCGGCCACAAGAAGAAGCGGCGGCCACGAACGCAAGCCCCAGCCACGAACGCAAGCCCCGGCCACGAACGCAAGCCGCGGCCACGAACGCAAGCCGCGGCCACGAACGCAAGCCGCGGCCGCGGAAGGAGAACGCGGCCGCTCACCGGCCGGCGGGTGCCTCCAGCAGCGATGGCTCCGGTGCGGGCTCGACGACGCGGGCCGGCCGCGTCGACAGCCAGCAGCCGGCGGCGATGAGGGCGAAGCCCGCCACCGTGCTCACGCCCACGTGCTCGTTCAGCAGGATGACGCCCAGCAGCACTGCCACGACCGGGTTCACGTAGGTCACGAGCCCAGCCCGCGTCGACCCGGCGAGGCCGATCAGCTGGTAGAAGGCGAGCAGCGCCACCGCCGTGCACAGCAGGCCGAGCACCACCAGCGAGAGCCAGGCCGACGCCGCGACCGGCGCCGTGGGCAGGGCGAACGCCGCGAAGGGCGCCAGCACCACCGCGCTGATGCCCGTGGTCGCCCCGGTCAGCGCCTCGCTCGGCACCGTGGCCAGTTTGCGCTGCACCAGGATGGTCGCCACCGCGTAGCTCAGCGCCGCCACCAGCACCATGCCGGCGCCGAGCAGGCCCCAGCGGTCGCCGGAGACGTCGAGGCCGACGAGCAGGGCCACGCCGCCGAAGCCGAGCGCCAGCCCGGCCGTGCGGAGCGGGGTGAGCGGCTCCTGGCGGATCATCAGCAGGGCGATGGCGACCGGCTCGATGGCGATCAGCAGGCCGGTCAGCGAGGAGCTGATGTGCGTCTCCCCGTACGTGATGAGCAGGAACGGCCCGGTGACGTGCACGAAGGAGAGCACGACCACCCAGCCGAGGTGGCCCCGCAGGCCGGCCAGGGTGCCGCGCGCGGCGGCGAGGGGCAGGAGCACGAGGGCGGCGATGGCGATGCGCCCGGCGACGACGAGCAGCGGCGACAGGTCCTCGATGGCGACCTTGATGAGGAAGTAGGGGATGCCCCAGAGCACGGACACGAGCAGGAAGAGAAGCCAGGCACGACGATTCACACCTCGAGCCTCGTCGCCTACGGTAGTAAGCGGTAGTACCAGCCTGCTGATGTATCGATTAGGAATACTTATGATCGACGTGCGACGACTGCAAGTCCTGCGTGAGGTGGCGCGGCTCGGCAGCTTCAACCGGGCCGCCGCCACGTTGCGCATCACCCCGTCGGCCGTGTCCCAGCAGATCAGCGCCCTGGAGCGCTCGCTCGGCACGGCAGTGGCCCGGCGCAGCACCCGCGGCGTGGAGCTCACCGACGCCGGCCGGGTGCTGGTCGACGCCGGCGACGCGATCGCGGCCGAGCTGGCCAGCGCCGAGCACGAGATCGGCCGGCTGGCGCAGGCGGACAGCGGCACGCTCACCGTCGCCACGTTCACCAGCGGCGGCCAGCGCCTGTTACCGCCGGCGCTGACCCGGTTCGCCGAGGAGCGGCCCGGCGTCGAGCTGGCCGTGCTCGAGAACGAGCCCGAGGACGCCATCGCGCTGGTCCGTGAGGGCGCCGCCGACGTCGCGCTGATCTACCACTTCGACGGGCCGCCGCCCGCGCCGCCGGGCCTCGCCTACCTCCCGCTGATGGACGACCCCTTCTGGATCGTGCTGCCGCCAGGGCACCGGCTGGCCGGCCGCGACGAGCTCACCGTCGCCGAGCTGGCCGGCGAGCGCTGGGTGCACGGCTGCCTGGTCGTCGGCGACCTGCTGGAGCACTACGCGGCGATGGCCGGCTTCGAACCGCGGGTGGCCTGCCGGGGCACCGACTACGTCTTCGCCCAGTCGCTCGTGGCCGCCGGCGTCGGCATCAGCATGATCCCCCGGGTGGCCCTGACCCACGGCGCCGCCTGCGTGCCGCTGGCGCCGCCGTGCCCCACCCGCTACATCGGCCTGATCATGCCCAAACGCCGTCCCAACCCGCTCGCGGAGATTCTCGGCGATGCCCTTCACAAGACGGTCTCCGCACTCGATAAGTAGAGTGCCGTGCGAAGGTTGGGTTACCAGAGGGATAAGAGCCACATGACGGACACCAGGGTCGACCCCGAGCGCCTGGCGCTCTGCCTCGCCGTGCTCGCCGAGGTCGAGTCCCTTCCGCCCGAGCACCCCGACGCCGTCGCCGTGCGCCGGGCCACCGCCGGCATCTACAAGGCCGTCAAGCAGCAGCGCCGCCGCGACCGCCGGGAGGCCATCCTCGCCAACGACCGGGCCGTGACCGAGGCCACCGCGACCGGCGCGCCCGGCCGCATCGACGACGAGACCGCCGGCATCCCGCTCAAGACCAGCGTGCGGTCGGCCGTCGCCGGCGTGCTGCGCCAGGCGCGCGGCTGCTACATCTGCAAGCAGCGCTACACGCAGGTCGACGCGTTCTATCACCAGCTCTGCCCGTCGTGCGCCGAGAAGAACCACGCCCGCCGCGACGCCCGCACCGACCTGACCGGCCGCCGCGCGCTGCTCACCGGCGGCCGCGCGAAGATCGGCATGTACATCGCGCTGCGGCTGCTGCGCGACGGCGCCGACCTGACGATCACGACGCGCTTCCCGCACGACGCGGTCCGCCGCTTCAAGGCGATGCCGGACAGCGCCGACTGGCTCAAGCGCCTGCACGTCGTCGGCATCGACCTGCGCGACCCGGCACAGGTCGTGGGCCTCGCCGACTCGGTCGCCGCCCGCGGCCCGCTCGACATCCTGATCAACAACGCGGCCCAGACGGTACGCCGTACGCCCGGCTCGTACTCCGCCATCACCGCCGCCGAGAAGGAGCCCCTGCCGTCCGGCGACCTGCCCGAGCTGGAGTACTTCGGCGGCGCGCAGACCTCCCCGGCGGCCGCCCTGACCAGCGGCATAGAGTCCGTTCTGTCCCCCGGCGAGATCACCACCCTGGCGTTGACCGCACGGTCCACGGCCATCGACGCCGGCGGCCTGGTCCCCGACACCACCTCGACGAACAGCTGGAGCGACCGCGTCCACGAGGTGGATCCGCTGGAGCTGCTGGAGGTCCAGCTCTGCAACGTGACGGCCCCGTTCGTCCTGGTCAGCCGCCTGCGCGAGGCGATGACCCGCTCGCCCTACCCGCGCCGCTACGTGGTCAACGTGTCCGCCATGGAGGGCGTCTTCAGCCGCGGCTACAAGGGCGCCGGTCACCCGCACACCAACATGGCCAAGGCCGCGCTCAACATGCTCACCCGCACCAGCGCCGTGGATCTGTTCACCGACAACATCCTGATGACCAGCGTCGACACCGGCTGGATCACCGACGAGCGGCCGCATCCCACCAAGATGCGCCTGGCCGACGAGGGCTTCCACGCGCCGCTCGACCTGGTCGACGGCGCCGCCCGCGTCTACGACCCGATCGTCCGCGGCGAGCAGGGCGAGGACCTGTACGGATGCTTCCTCAAGGACTACGAGCCGATGCCCTGGTGAGAAATAGGTGAGCCACGACCCTGCGGGGCCGTGGCTCGGGTGGTGCGGCGACTGACTGGTGTCAGTGCTTGTGGTACTTGTGGAACCACCACGGGCCGTTGTCGTTGTAGTCGTCGTCGTCCCAGTTGTACCAGTCGTTGTCCCAGTCGTTGTCGTCGAACTCGACAACGAGGGCGTAGCGGCGGTGGAAGCCGTAGCCGACGCGCACGCACTCGGAGTCGTCCCAGCGGTCGAAGCGCTCGCCGATGCGGCCGGCGATGATGCAACGACGCAGGCTGCGGTAGTAGCCGACGACGCGCGAGTCGTCATCGTCGTCGTACCAGTGCTGGGTCGTGCCCTGGCTCGCCTGCGGCGCGACACCGGCGCTGCTGCTGCCGGTGGCGGCCATGGCGGGCCCGGCGCCCAGCGTGGCGGCGGCGACGAGACCCAGACCGGAGACCGTGAGCATACGGGTGATTCGGTTCATCTCACACCTTCTCTTGACAAAACGCTGTGTCGCAAGAAGGAGATCACGTTTACGGATTGTCACGGGTCGGTTTCGTTACGTGTAACCCGATCGTGGAAGAACAGACTTGGGCTACTCTTCCGGCAGCGCCAGGTAGGCCGGGCGCAACAGGTCCACAATCGGGCGCCCCTCGTGTGCTAACGGCGGCGGGTCGAGCTGGTCGAGCAGCGCGTCGGGCCTCGTGACGGCCCCGGGGCGGCCACCGGCCGGTGCCGCGGCGGCGGGCAGCGTCTCGCCCCAGAAGGCCGCCGGGTCGCCGAGCCGCTCCCCCAGGTCGTCCTCCGCCCGGGCCTCGCCGGCCTCGTCCTGGGCCGGCGCCGCGGTGACCGCCCGGGCGCTGCGCAGCTCCCGCAGGCGCAGCAGCAGCTCGTCGCGGCCCCGGCCACGCCAGGTGAAGACGCCGAACGGGTCCTCCTCGAAGCTGCGCGCCAGCGCATAGGTGGTCGCTGCCAGGTGGACGCACGGCATCGGCCAGCGCTCGCAGGTGCAGTCCATCGCCACCTCGTCGAGCGACAGCGGCACCAGCGACAGCCCGGCCGCCTGGAACACGCCGCCGATGCCCGCCGGCATGCGCCCCGCGAGCAGGTCGGCCGCGTAGCGCGCCTCGCGCACGAGGTCCTCCTCGACCCGGGCCCACTCCGAGGCGCCGAAGGCCCGCACGGCGATGCGCGACCGGAACGCCTGGGGGTCGTCGGGCCCGCGCACCAGCGCCACCACGAGGCTGCCCGAGATGGTCAGGCTGCGCACGTGGCCGGCCCGCTCGTCGCGCCGCCCGCGCGCGAAGGTGGGGCCCATCCGCAGCGACTCGAACGTGCCGAGGAAGGCCAGCGAGAGCCGGGGGTCAGTCACTGATCGCCTCCGGGGCGAGGAGCAGCAGGTCGCGCAGCTCGGTGGTGGACAGCGAGGTGAGCCACCCCTCGCCGTTGCCGACCACCCGGGCCGCGAGCACGCCCTTGTCGGCGAGCAGGCGGTCGATGCGCTCCTCCAGCGTGCCCAGGCAGACCAGGGTGTGCACGCGCACGTCGCGCGTCTGGCCGAGGCGGAACGCGCGGTCGGTGGCCTGCTCCTCGGTCGCCGGGTTCCACCAGCGGTCGACGTGCACGACATGGTTGGCCGCCGTCAGGTTGAGGCCGGTGCCGCCCGCCTTGAGCGACAGCACGAAGACGCTGGGCCGGGTGTCGGCCTGGAACGAGGCCACCATCTCGTCGCGGGCGGCCTTGGGGGTGCCGCCGTGCAGGTAGCGCACGGGCGCGCCGAAGCGGGCCGCCAGGTGCGGCGTCAGCATCGCGCCGAAGCGGGCGAACTGGGTGAAGCAGAGCAGGCTCTCGCCCTGCCCCAGGGCCTGGTCGACGATCTCCTCGAGGCGTTCGAGCTTGCCGGAGCGGCCGGGCAGCGGCGAGTTGTCGCCGAGCAGCAGCGCAGGGTGGACGCAGGCCTGCTTGAGCTTGGTCATGCCGGCCAGCACGATGCCCTTGTTCCAGCGGTCGGTCGACTCGTCGAGCCGGGTGGTCATCTCCTCGAGGATCGCCTTGTAGAGCGTGCTCTGCTCGCCGGTCAGCCCGCACAGGTGGCGCACGTGGCGCTTGTCGGGCAGCTCGCCGGCGACGACCGGGTCGGACTTGACCCGGCGCAGCAGGTAGGGCCGGGTGGCCTGGCGCAGGCGCGCGGCGGCCTCCTCGTCCGCGTACCGCTCGATGGGCACGGCGAAGCGGGCGCGGAACGTGTGCGCCGACGCGAGCACGCCCGGGTTGACGAAGTCGAGGATCGACCAGAGCTCGGCGAGCCTGTTCTCCACCGGGGTGCCGGTCAGCGCTATCCGCACCCGTGCCGGGAAGCGCCGCACCGCCTTGGCGGCCGCGCCGGCGCTGTTCTTGACGTTTTGCGCCTCGTCGAGCACCACCCTGTCCCACCGCACGGCGGCGAGCTGGTCGGCGTCGCGCACCGCGGTGGCGTAGGTGGTGAGCACGACGTCGGCGTCCGCCGGGACGACGCGCTCGGAACCGTGCAGCACGGAGACCCGCAGCGACGGCGCGAACCGGTCGATCTCGCGCTGCCAGTTGCCGAGCACCGACAGCGGGCAGATCAGCAGCACCGGCCCCGGGCGCCGGTGCAGCAGCAGCGCCAGCAGCTGCACGGTCTTGCCCAGCCCCATGTCGTCGGCCAGGCACGCGCCCAGGCCGAGACCGTCGAGGAACGCCAGCCACGAGAAGCCGCGCGCCTGGTAGGGCCGCAGCGATCCACGCAGGGCCGCCGGCGGGTCGAGCAGCGTGAGCGTCTGCGGAAGGTCTCCGGAGAGCAGGTCGGCCATCCACCCGGAGCCGCTCGTCGCGGTCACCGGCAGCGGCAGCTCCTCGGGCGGCAGCAGCCGGATCGTGCGCAGCGCGTCGCCGGCGGTCATCGTGCCGCCGCCGCGGGCCAGGAACCGCAGCCCGGCGTCGAGGCGCTCGGCGTCGAGGTAGACCCACCGGCCGCGCAGCCGCACCAGCGGCACCTTGGCCCGGGCCAGGTCGGTCACCTCGGCCTCGGTGAGCATCTCGCCGCCGAGCGCCAGCCCCCAGTGGTAGTCGACCATGTGCCCCAGGTCGGCGGCCTGGTCGCGCAGCACCGCCGGCACCGCCTCGCGGGGCCGCAGCGTGAGCCCGAGGCCGAGCCCCGGCCGCCCGCGCCACCAGGCCGGCAGCAGCACGCCGTAGCCCGCCTCCTCCAGCGTGGCGGCGTGGGTGAGGAAGCGATGGGCCTCCTCGGTGTCGAGGACCATGTCGACGGGACGCGGCACGCGCAGCGCGGCCTCGAGGTCGGGGTAGAGCCGGGCCGCCCGGCCGAGGCCGCCGAGCAACCTCTCCTGGGGGTGCCGGGTCCAGCGGCGCAGCGGCGCGTAGTCGTCGCGCCAGACGTCGGCGGCGGTGACCAGCGCGCTGGGCTCGTCGACCGCCTGGAGCAGGAACTCCAGCAGCCACGCGTCGCGCGGCGGGGTGCCGGCCGGGTTGACCGCGTCGGGCTCCTCGCCCTCGTCGGAGACGTGGCTGAGCCGGAAGCAGAGCCGCACCGCCGCGCCGGAGACGGCCCCCGCGTGCCACGCGTCGAGCTTGTCGGCGAGGTCGTCGGCGAGCGCGGGCGCGGCCACGAAGCGCGGCTCGTCGGTGAGCGCGGCGAGCCAGCCGTCGCCGATGCGCACGCCGGCCTCGGCGAGGCGGGTGCGGACCAGGCCGTCGACGAGGCGGGCGAGCGCGGCGGCCAGCGCGTCCTCGGCGGGCAGGCCGGCCACGTCGCCGGGGCGGGCGCGCTCGGCGCGGGCGGCCGGGGGCAGCCGGCGCAGCAGGTCGGCGTGGTGGACCGCGTCGAATCCGGTGATCACCGGGCGCCAGCGCGCGACCGGCCCGTGCGGGTGGACAGCCGGCAGCACCCGGCCGCGCCGCACCAGGTCGGCGGCGAACGAGCACAGCTCGACCAGCCAGAGCACCGACTGCCCGAGGCGGCCGTCCCACGAGTCGGCCAGGTCGTCGTCGAGGAACGGCACGGTCACCGCCGGCACCTGCCAGGCACGCAGCTTGGGCGTGCCCCGCCGCGGCGGCAGCCCGAGCTGGGGCGACGGCAGCGGGCCCGCGCTGGTCGAGGGCAGGATCAGCGTCACCGGGGGCCGCGCCTCGCCCGCCGGCAGCTCCGAGGCGGGCAGCGCGAACGCCTGCCGGTCGGACGACTCGCCCCACAGGCCCAGCGAGCCGTCGCGCCCGACGAAGCCGTGCAGGACCCGGACCGTGGCCTGGACGACGGCGGTCATGCGACGCTCCAGGCGGGCCGCACGCGGGCGCAGACGGGGTCGCCGTGCTCGTCGGTCAAGCCCAGCGAGCCCACCAGCAGCGCACCCTCGTAGGCGGCACGCAGCGTCGCCGTCGGCACGTCACCGAACATCAGCTTGGCCCGCCGGAACATCGCGAACGTGTCGCCGGAGAGGTTGCCCCAGGTCACATAGAGGAACCGGGCGCCGGGCCGCCCGTGCACCCACGGCCCGCCGACGTCGAGCAGGCCGTCGACCTCGCGGGCCGTGACCTCGAGCTCCCACACGGCCGACGGCGCCCAGGCCGGCACCAGCAGCTCGGCCGACGCCTTGCGCTGCACGCCCACGTGGACGCCGGCCAGCCGCAGCGCATGAGCGCGCTCCCCGGCACGCTGACCGGGCAGGTCGTGTCCTTCGAGGCGGATCCGCACCCGGCAAGACTAGGCCGAGGGTACGACATGATCGCGCACCCAGGCGTCGATGAGGCCGCCGAAGTGGGCGAGGAACTTCTCGTGCTCGTGCACCGGATAGGTGGCGCGGACCGTCTCGCGCAGCAGCGACCGGAACTCCTCGGAGGTGACCCACTCGTACACCATCTCGTCGACGTGGCCCAGGTAGCGCGCGCAGAAGTCCTGGTAGCGGTCGACCTCGAAGTAGGCGTCGGCGAGCCGCCGGTATTCGCCCAGGCGCTCCGCGTACGACAGGGAAGGGTCGTCGGAGACGGCGAAATAGGCCGCCGTGTCCGTGTCGAGGCGCGGGCGGCGCTCGGTCACGACGCAGTAGACCGTCCAGCGCATGAGGGCGGCCATCGCCCACGGGAAGTAGTAGTGCAACGAGGTGATCGCGACGTCCGGGCAGGCGTTCGCATAGTCGATCGGGTGCACGTCGGCGCCGCGTACGAGCGACTCGCAGGAGTTGAACTCCCAGCGGAAGAACGCGTTGACCAGCCGCGAGATCGTCACCACCTCGTCGCCCACCTCGGCGGAGAGGAAGCTGTGGTCGACCTCGTAGCGCGCGTGCATCGGCTGCTCGGGACGGAACTTCATCACCATCGTCTCGGGGCCGATGCTCAGCGAGCGCGTGAAGACGTCGTACCCCTCGACCGAGGCCTGCAGGTGCATGAGCCGCTCGCCGGACGCGTCGTAGGCGGCGTGCAGCTCGTCCGGGTTACGGATCTTGGAGACGCCGACCCAGGCGCCGCCGTCGTAGGGCTTCATGTACATCGGGAAGCCCACCTGCTCGGCCGTACGGTCGAGGTCGAAGGGCTGGTTGTAGCGCGCCGCCGTGTAGGCGTACCGGCTGTTGTCCAAGGGATTCTTGTACGGGACCAGCACCGTCTCCGGCACCTTGAGGCCGAGCCGCATCATCGCGCAGTACGCCGCGTGCTTCTCCATCGACTGGAACGTGAAAGGGCTGTTCAGCAGGTACACGTCGTCCATCAGCGCGATCTTCTTGAGCCACTCGCGCGGGTGGTAGTACCAGTAGGCGAGGCGGTCGATCACCAGCTCGTGGCGGGGCTTGTAGCGCAGGTTGAACGGCTCGATCGTGACGCGCTCGGCGTTCACCCGGTGCGTCTTGCCGTCCGCCCCGGTGATCGTGCCCAGCCTGCGCAGCAGCGCCTCGTACGCGCGCGGCCAGTCGTCCTCGGTTCCCAGCAGCAGTCCGATGGTGTGCTCGACGTCAGCCACGGCGATGCCTCCTTGAAATTCAGCGCGGCCAAACCCTCTGCAACAGCGAAGTCAGATGCGGGTCGAAAGCGTCTCGCCACGCCGGCCAGTCGTGACCACCCTCAATTTCCGCGAAACTCAGCGGATAACCCTGCTCGCGAAGCGCGACGGCCATGCTCCGGTTGTTCGCCAGGTTCTCCTCGCCGCGCCCGCAGGTCATCGCCGCCGGCACCGCCGGCCCGTCGCCCGCCCGCAGCACCCGGCCGGTGAACCGCACGATCCGCAGCCACCGCGCGAACCCCGACTCCTGCTTGTCGAAGCGCGGCTGGAAGAAGCTGCCGGACTGCAGGAACAGCCCCGCGAACGGCTCCGGATGGCGCCGCTGGCAGTGCAGCATCGCCAGGGCGCCGAGGCTGGCGCCCACGCCCACCACCGGGCCGTCCGCCACCTGCGGCAGGATCTCGCCGCTCAGGCTGCGGGCGTACGCGGGTGAGGCCGAGTACCACTCGAAGCGGTCGCCGGCCGGCAGCAGCACGAGCCGGCAGGGCGGGATGCGCCCGGCGGTGATGGAGGCGGCGACGTAGCGCCCGAGCCCCGCGCGGCCGTCGTAGTCGGGGCCGTCGTGCGCGACGAGCACCCGGCTGGTGGCCTGGGCCGGCGTCCAGCTCCGGACGGTCAGCGCGGCGCCGAGGCGCGGGGCCTTGAGCTCGGTCTCGTCCCACCGCCCGGCCGCCGCGGGCAGGCTCAGCCAGTCGGGTTCACGGCCGGCCGAGCGCTCCATCTCCGCACCCTAACCGCCGGGCGGCGGGACCGCGCGCGCTCAGGGCGTATAGGTCTGCGTCGACGAGGACGAGGGCGGCAGGCCGAACATCTCGGTCAGCCCGGTGACCCGCAGCTGGCGGTGCACGAACTCGCTCGGGTTGCGCAGGACGAACCGGGTGCCGACCTCGCGGGCCGCGTTGTATCCGGTGACCAGGGTGCCGATGCCCTGGGAGTCCATGAAGACCACGAAGGTCAGGTCGACGATCAGGCTGACCGGCCGCTCGCGCTGCACCGTGCCCAGCAGGAGGTCACGAAGCGCGCCGACGGTCGCGGCGTCGAGGCTGCCGCGGACGTCGACGACGATCGCGCCGTCGGCCTGCCGCCGCGCCGTCATGACCGCCTCGCCCATGGCTGAGAACCTCTCTTTCCCGTGGCCACACCGTACCCCGGGGGAACGGACCCTCGCAGGCTGCCGCGTGTTTCCGCCGCCACAGCGGACAGCCGGTGCGTGTCCGATTTCGCCCTCCGGTTGCGCGCGACCGGGTGTCGGCACATCGTTACATCGGCGGGAACCGATAACGGGAGGTGAACGCGGTATGGCGACGACTTCGGGGCGGCCGGGCATCTTCGCGGTCCGAGACGTCCGCTCCCTGATCACCGAGACGGCGGAAGAGGGCCACGGGCTCAAGAAGGCGGTCGGTGCCACCCACCTGACCGCCATGGGCGTCGGCGCGATCATCGGTACCGGCATCTTCGTGGTGATCGGCGAGGGGGCGGGCATAGCCGGGCCCGCGGTGATCCTGTCGTTCGTGCTGGCCGCGGTCGCGTGCGCGTTCTCGGCGCTGTCCTACGCGGAGCTGGCGTCGTCGATCCCGGTGGCCGGCAGCGCGTACACGTACACGTACGCCACCCTGGGTGAACTGGTCGCGTGGATCATCGGCTGGGACCTCATCCTGGAGTACGGCGTGTCGGTCGCGGCGATCGCCGTCGGCTGGGGCGGCAACCTCAACGCGTTCCTCGACGCGGCCTTCGGCTTCGCCCTGCCGGACGCCATCGCGAAGTCGCCCGAGGACGGCGGCGTCTTCAACCTGCCCGCCGTCTTCGTCGTCCTCGCCATCACGTTCCTGCTGGTCCGCGGCGTCACCGAGAGCGCGCGGGTCAACCTCGTGATGGTCGTCATCAAGCTCGCCGTGCTGCTGTTCTTCATCGTCGTCGCGTTCGCCAACTTCGGCACCGGCAACTTCCAGCCGTTCGCGCCGGAGGGCGTCGACGGGGTGACAGCGGCCGCGGCGGTGATCTTCTTCGCGTACATCGGCTTCGACGCGGTCTCGACCGGCAGCGAGGAGGCGCGCCGGCCCGAGCGCGACCTGCCGCTGGCGATCATCGGGTCGCTGCTGATCTGCACGCTCTTCTACGTGCTCACCGCGACCGGCGCGATCGGCATCGCCTCACCCGACCAGATCAAGGACAGCGACGCGCCGCTCGCCACCGCCCTCGACCAGGGCGCCGGCATCAGCTGGGCCGCGGCGGTGCTCGCGCTCGGCGCCGTCGTCGCGATCACCAGCGTCGTCCTGGTCATCATGTACGGGCAGACGCGCATCTTCTTCGCCATGTGCCGCGACGGCCTCCTCCCCCAGCGCCTCGCCCAGGTCAACCAGCGGTACGGCACCCCGGCCCGGCTCACCATCGTGCTCGGCGTGCTGATCGCGATCCTGGCCGCGCTGGTGCCGCTCAGCGAGATCGTCAAGCTCGTCAACATCGGCACCCTGTTCGCGTTCGTGCTGGTCAACATCGGGGTGATAGTGCTGCGGCGCACCCGGCCCGACATGCCGCGCCCCTACCGCGTGCCGTGGTCGCCGGTGCTGCCGCTGCTCGGCATCGCGTTCGCCGTCTACCTGATGACCGACCTGCCGCTCGACACCTGGATCCGCTTCGTCGTCTGGCTCGCGATCGGCGTCCTCATCTACTGGCTGTACGGCTACCGCAACTCCCGCCTGCGCAGCGAGCCCTCGTCCACGCCGAACTGGGCGCGCGGGCACGACGACGAGCCGGAGGAGCCGCGATGACCGGGCCCGCGGTCACCGGCCCCGTGGTCACCGGGTACGACGGCGGGCCCTCCGGCGCCGACGCGCTCACGCTGGCGAGCTGGACGGCACAGACGCTCGGCGTACGGCTGATCGTGGCCGTGGTCCACCCCGCGCCCGCCGCCCTCGGCTCCGGCCGGGTGGACGCCGAATGGGTCGCCGACCGGCACCGGGCCGCCGCCCGCGTGCTCGACGGCGCCCGGGCGGTGCTCGAAGGCACCACCATCGAGGTCGACTACCGGCTGGTCGCGTCCTCGTCCGCCGCGCACGGCCTGCACGACCTGGCCGAGGAGACGAGCGCGTCGGTGCTGGTGGTCGGCACCGGCGGCAGCACGGCGGAGCGCCTGCTCGCCGGCACGGTGTGCCCGGTCGCGGTGGCGCCGGCCGGGCTGACCGCCCCGCTCGGCAAGCTCGGCCGCATCGGGGTGGCCTACGTGGACACGCCGGACGGCCGGGCCGCCCTCGCGCAGGCCGCGCGCGTGGCCCGCGGCACCGGCGCGGAGCTGCGGCTCTACACGGTGGTGGCGGAGGCGGACGCGGCCCTGCCGTTCCTGGTGGGCGACGACGCCGAGCGGGCCTTCCTCGACACGGCCCGCGAGACGTACGAGATGTCGCTGTCCCGGGCGGCCGAGACCGTGCCGGACCTGCGCGCCGACTGGCGCGTCGAGTCCGGCGACGTGGTCGAGAAGCTGGCCGGGCTGACCGAGGTGGACGTGCTGTTCTGCGGCTCCCGCGGCTACGGCCCGGCCCGCCGGGTGCTGCTCGGCGGCGTCTCCACGCGGCTCATCCGCCGCGCCCGGCTGCCCGTGGTCGTCGTACCGCGAAGTGGCTAATCGGCGCGGTGGCGCCCGCCGCGCCCGTCGTCGTGCGCGGCGATCGCCACCGACGTCGGCGCCTCCGCCGCCCGCGCGTCCCACGGCGAGATCCTCGGCCGCACCGGCGACGGGTTCAGATCCTGCAGCGGTACGTAGACGCGCGCGTCCACGGCCTCCGCGAGCAGCAGCGCCGCCACCAGGGCCGTCGGGCGCTCGGCCGGATCGCGGCTGAGGCACCGCGAGCACAGGTCGACCACCTCGGGCGGCATCCCGTCCAGCTCGGGCAGCGGGTCCGGGTCGAGGTAGCGCTGGGCGTGCACCAGCTCGGTGGGTGTGTCCGCGCGCCACGGCAGGTGCCCGGCGATGCACTGGTAGAGCAGGACCCCCAGGGCGTACATGTCGGTCGCCGGGGTCGCCGGGCAGCCCTGGAAACGCTCCGGGGCCACGTAGGCCGGCGTACCCATGACCGGCTCGTCCGGGTCGGGCTCGGCGGTGCCGATGGCCGCCGCGATCCCGAAGTCGAGGACCTTCGCCCCGGCCGGGGTGAGCATGACGTTGCCCGGCTTGATGTCGCGGTGCACCACCTTCTCGGCGTGCGCCGCGGCCAGCGCCGCCGCCACCTCGGCGCAGATCCGCACGCCGATGCGCCAGTCGAGCGGCCCGGCGGCGATGTGCGCGCCCAGCGTCTGCCCCTCGACGAGCTCCATGATGATGTACGGGACGTCGCGCCCCTCGCCCGCCGACGGCGACGTGCCGAAGTCGTGCACATTGGCCACGTTGGGGTGTGCGAGGCGAGCCGCCGACCGGGCCTCGGTGCGCACGAGGTCGACGCCCACCTGGCCCAGGGTGCCCTCGACGGCGGGCGCCATGATCTTCACCGCGACCGGCCGGTCCAGCACCTGGTCGTGACCGCGCCACACCTCCGACATGCCGCCGACGCCGATCCGTCGTACGAGCTCGTAACGCCCGCCCAGGGTCCGCATCTCCGCACTGACCTCCCACTGATCTTCGGGTGGCGGTACCCGGTGAACCGGGCGGGGAAACGCCGGTCCTCCGATACAGTCGACGTTCATGACCCGGTACGGACCGATGTTCGGCCCCGACTACACGTTCCTGGGCGTGCCCGCCTGCGATTGGCAGACCCCTGGGACGTACGAGGACGCCGACGTGGTCATCCTCGGGGCGCCCTTCGACGGCGGCACCTCCCATCGGCCCGGCGCCCGCTTCGGACCCCAGGTCATCAGGGGTACGGACTACCTGCCCCACGACGGCAGCCGCCCCCACCTGGCGATGCGCGTCGACGCCCTCACCGGCGACCTGACCGTGAAGGACGCGGGCGACCTCGAGGTCTTCAGCGGCGAGATCCAGCGCAGCTGCGACACGATCGAGGAGGCGGTGGCGTTCGTCGCGTCACACGGCGCCGTCCCGCTGATCCTCGGCGGCGACCACACGATCACCTGGCCCGACGTGGCCGGCGTCGCCCGCCACCACGGCGCCGGCCGCGTCTCGGTCATCCACTTCGACGCGCACGCCGACACCGGCGACATCGAGTTCGGCTCCCTCTACGGCCACGGCCAGCCGATGCGCCGCCTCATCGAGTCCGGCGCGGTCCGCGGCGACCGCTTCCTCCAGCTGGGCCTGCGCGGCTACTGGCCCGGCCCCGACGTGCTCGACTGGATGGCCGACCAGGGCATGCAGTCGTTCCACATGAGCGAGATCGTGTCCCGCGGCCTCGACACGGTCCTCGACCAAGCCTTCGCGACAGCGCTGGACGGCTGCGACGGCGTCTTCCTCTCCGTCGACATCGACGTCTGCGACCCCGGCCACGCCCCCGGCACAGGAACGCCGGAGCCGGGCGGCTTCACGGCCCGCCAACTGCTCGACAGCGTCTCCCGCGTCTGCCACGAACTCCCGGTCGTCGGCATGGACATCGTGGAGGTCTCCCCACCCCACGACCACGCCGACATCACCGCCATGCTCGGCAACCGCGTGGTCCTCGAAGCCCTCGCCGGCATGGCCCGCCGCCGCAAGGACGCCGGCGGCCCTCGCTGGGACCGATCCACTCCCCTGCTCGAAGGCCGCGGCACCCGGCACCGCCCACCCCTGGCCACGCGCGACTCCCAGCCCTCCCTCTCACCCCGGGGCCCGCAGCCCTCCCTCCCTTCCGGAGAGTCCTGACCGCCCTTTCCCGAGCCGTCGCCTTCCCCCTTCCCTGAGCCCTCGCCCTCCTTCCCCGCCCTTCGCCGCCCTTCCCCGCCCTTCGCCGCCCTTCCCCGCCCTTCCCCGCCCTTCCCCGCCCTTCGCCGCCCTTCCCCGCTCTTCGCCGCCCTTCGCCGCCCTTCGCCAAAGCCCTCACCTGCCCTTCTCGGCCTTTTCCGCCGATTCGCGACCACCCTCTTGGAGCGTCATGACGCCCGCCTACGGTGTCGTGACCGGCGACAACCCGTGATAGACATTTGCGGTGACCGATGGCCGAGCCGCTGGAGGCAAGCGCGCCACCCTGCTCGACGCGGCCTGCGCGATCGTCGCCGATCGCGGCGCCGAGGCCACCCGCTTGGCCGATGTCACGGCGGCGACCGGCGCAGGGACCTCCACACTCCAGTACTACTTCGGCAGCCGCGAGGACCTCCTGCTCGCCGTCTTCCAGCACGCCGCCCGCAAGGATTTCGAGGCCGCCGTCGCCGTGGCCGCCGGGATCGCCGACCCGTGGCACCGCCTCGTCACCATCGCCCAGCACTTGACCAGAGCCGGGGCCGACGACACCCCCTGGCGCGTCTCCGTCGAGTCATGGCGATGGGCCCTGCGCGACCCCGAGCTGCGAGACGAGGTGCTCGCGGACCGAGCCCGCTGGCGCACCCTGATAGCCACCACCATCGAGGCCGGCCTCGACTGCGGCGCCTTCACCACCACAGCACCCCCCGAAGCGGTCGCACGACAGACCCAGGCCTTGATCGACGGCCTGACACTGCCCCGGGCCCTGGGCGACCCACCCGTCGACGCCCCCACCCCACCCGAGGACGCCCCACCCGCGGCCGCAGCCTCGCACCCACCACTCGCCGCCGGGTGGGGATCGAGGCGCAGCTGCGACCGCAGCCACCCGGCCGCATCCTCGGACACCCCACACGCGGCCGCAACCTCGCACCCACCCCTGGCGGCCGCATCCTCGGAGGCCCCACACGCGGCCGCATCCTCCGCCGCCCGCCACCCCGCGGACCACCCACCCATCCACGGCTCGCTCGCGGACGGCCTGCTCACCGACGCCCTGCGCAAGCTTGTCGGCTATGGCTGATGATGCCGGCCGGGATGCCCGTGATAGAGCGGGCAGTCCTCCTCATCGCACGCCCGGAACGGATTGATCTCTGATGCGGTGAGCGACCACTGCACCCACCACCCGGTCCCGTTGGCGTTCTGCGCCAGCCCCGCATGCGGACCCGGATGCGGATGGTCGAGCTCGCAGTGCAGCACCGGATCCAGCCCCTGCGGCGGCAACGGCAGCCGGCTCAGCCACCCCACCTGCGCATGATCGAGCTCGATCCGCGCCGGGCACCGACTGGCGTCCGCCGCAGCCAAGCTCGTCACATAGTTGCCGGCCCCCTTGCGTGAGGCGATCAGCCCCTCGGTCCGCAACACGCGAAGGGCACTCTGAATAGTCGCGCGAGCCACCTGATGCTCCGCGGCGAGGACATGCTCCGAAGGCAACTTGCCGCCCACCGGCAGATGCCCACTGACGATCTCGTGGCGGATCTCGGCGGCGATCTGCTGATACGGCGCGAGGATAGCTACGGTCGGCATCATTGGATGCTGCGTGGCTGGTCAGGTGCAGACAAGTGCGCAGCCGCGTGCCCTTTGCGCGATCCGGACAACCATCCGCTCAGCGCCCACCACCTATCCGCTTCCCGCTCCCACCACGAGGGAACCTCCACCGGCGCACCAGCTTGCCGAGCCGCCACCCACGCCGCGGCCCCGTCAAAACCACTGCAGCGCGCCCGCCGAACCACCACCCCGCGCCGCCAAAACGACCAACCCGCGCCCGCCAAAACCACCACCCCGCGCCCGCCAAACCACCACCCCGCGCCCGCCAAAACCACCACCCCGCGCCCGCCGAACCGCCAACCCGCGCCCGCCGAACCGCCAACCCGCGCAACCGGCCTGGAATTGCCGATGGACCAACGACGAAGCGTGCCTGCGTGACCGATCTGCCCTGGCTCGGCCACAGCGCGGCAGCGAACAACGACCCCGACGGCCGTGAGGGGACCGCCCAGCCCGGCCAGCCACAAAGCGGCGATGGACCACCGACTGGCCGTCAGTGGACACCAGGCAAGGTGGAGGGTCGGGGGTGCGCACTCTCGACGTAAAAGTGCTCCTCAGTCGTGAGTGCGCACCCCCGGCCCTCCACCGTCAACCGCAAGAAAGTCCAACGCACCCTGCCGCCACCGTCCCACCCTGCCGAAGCCAACGGAGTAGTTTCCCGGCAGACGACCGCGGCGGACCGATCTGCCAGGCGGATGCGCCCCCAACGGTGGTGTCCGCGGACGCCGGCGCTTAGCGTGGCCCGATGGACGATCTCGTTGACCTGGCCTCGGAACTGATCGCCATCCGCTCCACCGCCGACCGGGAGGATGAGCTTCGGCGGGCCCTCTCCTTTGTGCTCGATGTTGTCGGTCCCGGCTTCGCCGTCGAGCGGTTCGAGTCCGGCGGGAAGCCCAGCGCCCTGGTGCGGCCGCGCAACACCGGCACCAGTCCTCGGATCATTCTGAACGCTCACCTCGACGTGGTGCCCGGCAGCGACGAGCAGTTCAGCGCTCGGCGGGTCGGCGACCGGCTCTACGGCCGCGGCGCTCAGGACATGAAGGTTGCCGCGCTCGTCATGGCTCTGGTGTTCCGCGAGTTGGCGCCTGTTCTCCCGTACGAGCTCGGGCTTCAGCTTGTCACCGATGAGGAGGTGGGCGGCTTTCACGGGACCGCGCACCAGGTCGAGCGCGGGGTGACCGCCGATTTCGTGGTGATCGGGGAACAGAGCCGGCTGGAGATCGTGACCGAGTCCAAGGGTCTCGCCCATGTGCGGCTGTCCGCCAAGGGCACTTCCGCGCACGCCGCCTATCCGTGGCTGGGCCGGAACGCGCTGCTCACCGTCGCCGACGGGCTGGCCCGGCTCGTTGCGCGATATCCCGTTCCCGACGAGGCGGCCTGGCGCACCACCGCCAACGTGGCGCGGATCGGCACGCCGAACCGCGCCATCAACCAGGTGCCGGCCGAGGCGGACGCCTGGGTGGACCTTCGTTTCCCGCCCGAGGATCCTGACTTCACCGGCCGTACGCAAGCGCAGGTGGCCGAGCATCTGGGCGCCGTCACCGGGCTGGACGTCGAGGTTGTCGCGCTCGGTGCGCCGCATCGGGCCGATCCGGAGAGCGACTTCGTGCAGCGATTGCGGAAGGCCGCCGTCAGTGCCGGCTTCCCCGGGACCTTGTTGCGTAAGCACGGCGCCGCCGACGGCCGGCACTACTACGCGCGCGGGGTCGACGCCGTCATTTTCGGGCCGGGCGGGGACGGCCAGCACGGCGCCGACGAGTACGCCGATCTGACCACCGTGGCGCCGTACCGCGAAGCCTTGATCTCTTTTCTGCGGGCGGACCGGGGTGTCAGTCCCCGTTCGCGATGAGCAGCCAGCGGACGCGGCGGATCAGCTCGGCCGGGTGGAACGGCTTGACCAGGTAGTCGTCGGCGCCGACGGTGAGGCCCAGGTCGATGTCGATGGGGCGGTCGCGGCCGCTCATCATCAGCACCGGGATCTGCGCGGTCGCCGCCTTGGAGTGCAGCTCGTAGCAGACGCTCAGGCCGTCCATGCCGGGCATCGCCACGTCCAGGATGACCATGTCGGGCTGTTCGGCCTCGACCAGGTGCAGGGCGCTGCTGCCGTTGTCCGTGGTGATGACGTTGTAGCCGGCCGCCATGAGCTTCTGCACGACGAGCTCGCGGATGTCCTCGTCGTCGTCGGCGACCAGGATGCGGGGGTCGCTGACGTCGGTCGCCCATTCGCCGAAGTAGGGGAGTTCCTTCGATGCCGTTGCGAGAACCACTGATCTCTCCTGACCCGTCCGAAGCTTGCCGAGCGGTGGGCCCCATCGGCCGCGGGCGAGGACAGTTCAGGGAAACGACGGTTGCGGATCGGGTGCGGGAAATGGCGAAGCCGCCCCTTGTGGGGGCGGCTCCGGCCATCGACGGTGCGGCCGTTTTCCGCGCGCACCTTGCGTCGTCAACGACGGTAGGCCATCAAGATCAATGTGGGGAGCGGACCCCGGAGATCGTGATGACGCTCTCACAAGATCAGAACAATTCGGTACGAAGGTCATGCGCGCCGTCGGCCCGGGTGGCCTCGTAGTAGACGCGCTGCCGCCCGCCGGGGAGCGCGACCAGGCTCAGGTAGCGCAGCCCGTTCGGCGCGTGCGGGCTGCCCAGCGGCTCCGCGTCCTCGGCGACGAGCTCGCCGAAGCTGCCGTCGGCGAGCCGCTTGCCGCGGGCGACTCCGGTGCGCTCCTCCCAGTTCTCGCCCGCGGTGGCCCGCCCGTCGTACGCCACGGTGATCTCGTCGCCGTCGACCCGCACCGACGACACGCGTACGCCGCGCGCGTCCCACTCCCCCGGCCGGCCGGCGAGCGCCGTGCCCCGCCAGGTCCAGTGCACGCCGTCGGGGCTGGTCGCGTACTCGGTGGTCATCCGGTCCGCGTCGTCCCAGCTCTCCAGCGGGTGCACGGAGGCCCAGAGGTGCCAGCCGAACTCGTCGTGGTGCAGCACCGGGTCCTTCACGCCCGCGGTCTCGTCGCCGGCGAGCACCGTGCGGGGTGTCGCCGTGGCCAGGCCCGCGACGTCGGCGGCTTCCAGCAGCTCGACCCGCCAGTGCTTCGTGCCGGGCGTGGCGGCGCTGACGTAGAGCCGCCACCTGCCGTCGGGTGTGTGCACGAGCGCGGGCCGTTCCAGGGACTCGGCGCCGAACTGCTCCTTGGTCACCTCGGCGACCGGCGTGAAGCTCACCCCGTCGTCCGAGCGGGCGACCACGTTCGCGATGCCCCGCCCTTCGCCGATCGGCAGGCGCAGGCGGTACGCGAGATAGATGTGCCGGCCGGCGACGATCGAGCTGGGGGCGCCGGCCCAGGCGCCGGGCTCGTCACCGGGAGGCTCGACCACCACGGTCGCGTCGTCCCAGCGGGGCAGCGGGAGGGTCGAGATTCCGGCGGTCAAGGCGACTCCTTCGGCGCGGGCGAACCAAGCGGGCGGATCAAGCGGGCGGGTCAAGCGCCACGGTCAAGCGGGCAACCATGCGGCGCGGATCAAGCGGGCGGGACAGTGCTCAAGTATGCGTCACCTATGGAATTTGAGGGGATTGCGCGCCGCCCGCGTGTCGGTCGACGGCGAGCCAGTCGTCGTACCGCTCCCCCGTCACCTCCTCGAGCAGCGCGATGTCGTCGGCGAACAGCGGCAGCAGCTCGGCCCGCTCGTGCGGCGTGGTCACCGGCCGGGTGCCCTTCTTGCGGTGCAGCAGCGTCAGCAGCGGCCCGCGGGCGGCCAGCCGCAGCGGCACCGGGAACCGGTGGCCGTGCGAGGCGCCGGCGCGCAGGAGGAAGCGCAGGATCCGGTTCACCTCGTTGTCCTCGACCACGTGCCGGTTGACGTTCTCGCGCGGGATGGCGGTCAGCACCCCGGTCGAGACGCCGAGGAACGCGCAGACCCGGTCGAGCGTGGCGGCCGGGTCGTCCTTGAGCTCGCGGTAGCGCAGCAGCAGCACCTGCTCGCGCGGGAAGTGCTCGTAGAGGTGGCGCACCTGCTCGCCGTACCTGCCGAGGCCGACGTAGTGCCAGAACGGCGCCCAGCCGGCCGCCTTGCGCCGCGGCTCCGCGCGGCAGGCGGTGAGGAAGTCGGCCTCCGGCTCGAGTCCGGCGTTCCAGAGGTGGGTCCAGTTGGAGTGGGCCCGGTCGACCGGGTCACGCAGCAGCACGATCAGCCGCGCGGACGGGATGAGCGCCTTGATGCGCTCGTGCGCCTGAAGGTCGTACAGGTAGAAGGGTGTCGCCTCGCCGAGCGTGGCCTCCGGGGGCGCGGGGCTGAACAGGGCCTCGTAGTCCTCCTGCCGCCAGACGTGCTCCTGGTAGGTCTGCACGTCGCCGGGGCCGCCCGCGGTGGGTGGCGGGCCGTCGGAGAGGAAGAACTTCGGCTCTTTGACCGCAGGGAGGAACAGCTCCGGATGCCGGGCGAGGGCGGCGTGCAGCGCGGTCGTTCCCGCCTTGGGCACCCCGGCGATCAGGAAATCGGGCAGCGGCATGGCAGTCCCTCCGGCCTGTCGTGCGAGCAAGTGACACTTAGCCTACAGATCTAGTAGGTTTTTGCACCCCGGCCGCCCCGCCTGTGCCACCACCGCAGTCGCCGAAATCGCGGGCAGACCGGCGGCTCGCAGAGCGCGCAGTCCGCCCCCCGGCGGTGGTGCCGGTGAGCGCGCAACGGATGCCCACAAACACAGAGTGCTTCGTCAGCGTTCATCGCCTCACCAACGGCATGCGCGACCGAAGGCTACGGGCGGCAGCCCTTTCGGCGACCCCGCGATCGCAGCTCGTCGATACCTCGGCAACCGAGCTGCTACTCGACCTTCACACACCGTGATGTTCATATGCGGTGACTCAGATCACACCGAGTATTCGGACATTACTTCTATGGCCCGCGCTGAGCCCTTCGCGCCGGTTCGCGGCACATCGCCCTTCCGAGCGTTTCGTGCCCGGCTCACATTCCGTGACCATTACCGACGGTGACAGTGTGACGAAGATCGTTCAGCGTGACGGTCGGCAATTCAGCCTGCTCACAGGTTCGTCAGGGCGGATGAGAGCGGTCAGGTTTTCGGCTAGTTGACGCTTCGTAGCTGCTTGCTACGGTGGGGCGACAGAAGCGAAGGCGCTACGCCTCTTGCCGCATCGGCCTTCTGGGAAGGGATCGACATGGAGCACTCGACGCCCACTGCCGACACGAACGGTAACGGCAAGAAGTCACCCACAGTGAGCGTCGTGATCCCGACCCTGAACGAGGAGCGCAACCTCCCCCACGTGTTCGCCAAGCTTCCGGCGAGCATCGACGAGGTCGTTCTGGTGGACGGCGGCTCGGTGGACCGCACCGTCGAGGTGGCCCGCCAGCTGCGCCCGGACGTCGTCGTGGTGCACCAGACCCGCACCGGCAAGGGCAATGCGCTCGCGTGCGGCTTCGCCGCCTGCACCGGCGACATCATCGTGATGATCGACGCCGACGGCTCCACCGACCCGGCCGAGATCCCGCTCTTCGTCGCCAAGCTGGTGGCCGGCGCCGACTTCGTGAAGGGCTCCCGCTTCAACCACGGCGGGCACAGTCACGACATCACCCGGTTGCGCAAGATGGGCAACGACGGGCTCAACCTGGTCGTGAACGTGCTGTTCGGGACCCGGTTCACCGACCTCTGCTACGGCTACAACGCGTTTTGGCGCAGCGTCGTACCGGTGCTCGACCTCCCCGACGTCCGGCTGCCGCGGCCGACCGACGGCACGAAGCTGTGGGGCGACGGCTTCGAGATCGAAACCATGATCAACATCCGGGCCGCTGTGGACGGCATGAAGGTCGGCGAGGTCGGCAGCATCGAGCACCGCCGCATCCACGGCGAGACCAACCTCAACACTTTCCGCGACGGGTTCCGGGTCCTGCGGACCATCTTCAGCGAGTACGGCCGCATGCGGCGCGACAAGCGCACCGGCGAGCGCCGCCCCGGCGGGGTCGTCGTGCACCAGGACCCGGCCGCCGCCCCGCGCCCGGCCCCGCGCCGCTTCGCGTCCGGCGCCGTGAACGCCGAGGCCAAGCGGGCGTCGGTCCTCGACGACTGACGGCACGCGCCCGTTCCGCCCCTCCCCTCGCCCCAGGAGACGCTCCCCGTGCCTTCCGCCCCCCTGCTCGCCACGTCGATCGTGATCCCGACCCACACCGAGGAACGCTGGCCGTCGCTCGTGCGCACGATCGCCTGCGCCCGGTCGCAGCGGGCCGCCCCGGCCGACGTCATCGTCGTCGTCGACCACAACCCGGCGCTGTTCCGCCGCATCCGGCGCGAGCTTCCCGGCGTGACAGTGCTCGAGAACGCGTACGGCAAAGGCGTCTCCGGCAACCGCAACACCGGCGCCTTCCACGCCCGGACCCCGCTGGTCGCCTTCATGGACGACGACATCACCGCCCAGCCCGACTGGCTCGAGAACCTGATCGCGCCGTTCGCCGACCCCCGGGTCGTCGGCACCGGCGGCGGCATCGAGCCCGCGTGGGAGTCGAGCCGCCCCCGCTGGATGCCCGACGAGTTCCTCTGGGCGGTCGGCGGCTCGTACGCCGGGATGCCCACCGTCACCTCCCCGATCCGCAACGTCTGGTCGGCGAGCATGGTCGTGCGCCGCTCGGCCTTCGACGCCGTCGGCGGCTTCCGGGTCGGCTTCGGCAAGCTGGGCGACCGCAACCGCCCCGAGGACACCGAGCTCTGCCTGCGGATGAGCGCCCTCGACGGCGGCCATTGGATGTACGTGCCGAGCGCCGTCATCCGCCACGAGGTCCCCGCGAAACGCTCGACCTTCTCGTTCTTCGTGCACCGCTGCTACGCCGAGGGGCGCGGCAAGGTGCAGATGGCCGGCCTGCACGACGGCGGTGAGACGCTCGGCGCCGAGCGCTCCTACCTGTGGTCGCTGCCCAAGGCGTTCCTGCGCGACCTGGGCGCGGGCCGCTTCCTGCGCGCCGGCGGCATCCTCGCCGGGGTGGCCGCCGCAGGCTGGGGCGGCGCGGTCGAGACGGTCGCTGCCAAGCGGCAGCCCAAGGCGGCGCTGGAGCCCGCCCGATGAGCACCACCACGAGCACCGGGACGCTGCCCGCTGTCGTCCTCGACGCCGACCTCGCCGAGCCGCTGCCGGCCGTCGCCGCGATCCGGCCCGACGGGCGCCGCGCCGAACAGGCCTGGGTGCTGGTGCGGCTGTTCACCGAGCCGCTGGGGACCGTGCTGGTCGACGTACCGAAGAACGGTCTTGATCCTGAGGCCCTGGCCGCCGCGATCGACGCGGAGCTGGGCGACGTGATCCGGCCGAGGCTCGCCGCGGGCGCCGAGTTCCTCGCGTCCCGGCGCCGCGTCCTCGCCACCGCGCCGCACCTCACCGTCGTGATCTGCACGCGCGAGCACCCCGAGATGCTGGCCCGCTGCCTCGACAGCCTGCTCGGCCAGGAATACCCCAGCTTCCGCGTGCTCGTCGTCGACAACGCGCCGGTCACCGGCGCCACCGAGCGGGTGGTCCGCGACGCCGCCCGGCGCGGCCCGGTCGACTACCTGCTGGAGCCACGCGCCGGCCTCTCGCACGCGCGCAACGCCGCGGTCAGGGCCGCGCCCGGGCAGATCCTGGCCTGGATCGACGACGACGAGGTGGCCGACCGGCACTGGCTGGCCGAGATCGCCCGCGCCCTGCACGACCACCCCGAGGCCGACGTGATCTCCGGCGTGATCGTCCCGGCCGAGCTGGAGACCCGCGCCCAGATGTGGTTCGAGCAGTTCGGCGGGCACAGCAAGGGCCGCGGCTTCACGCCGGACACCTTCGGCCCGCACACGGCGCACCGGCAGAGCCCGCTCTACCCGCTGCCGCCGTTCGGCACCGGCGCCAACATGACCTTCCGTCCCGGCGTCATCGAGCGGATCGGCATGTGGGACACCGCGCTCGGCGCGGGCACCCCGGCCATGGGCTCCGAGGACACGCTGGCGTTCACCCAGGTGCTGCTCGGCGGCGGCACGATCGTCTACCAGCCGACGGCGGTCACCCGCCACTACCACCGCCGCGACTACCAGGGGCTCGAGAAGCAGATGGTCGGCTACGGCACGGGGCTCGTGGCCGCGTACACCAGCCTGCTGATGAAACGCCCCTGGCTGATCTTCCCGCTGATCAGGCTGGCGCCGCACGCCCTGCGGGACATGACGGGCAAGGACACCCCGCGGACCGCCACGCTGCGCGACGATTTCCCTCGGGAGCTGCTGTCGGCGAACCGCCGGGGCATGCTCGCCGGGCCTCGGGCGTACCTGAAGGGCCGCCGCGCCGCCACGAGACACACGGAGGCCCGACAGTAATGGCCGAGACGCCGGACCAGCCGGACACCACCGTCCGCATCGTGCTGGGCGCGGCAGGCACCCCCGCGCCGGACCCGGACCAGACGGCGGTGATCACGTCCGTCGACCGGGACGCGACGACCCGCCTCGACGTCGGCGACCGGACCCTGCGCATCCCGCTCGGCCCCGACGACCAGTCGGAGACCCGGATGCTGCCCGCCCCGGTGATCACCACCGGCTCTCCGGAACGGACCGTCACCGTCGACCACCGCCCCGAGTTCGCGCTGGCGGGCATCGCCGCGTCGGTGATCGGCCTGCTCGGCCTGGCCTTCTCCGGCCCGCTCTCGGTGGCGCTGCTCGTGGCCTTCGTGACGCTCGGCCCCGGCGCCGCGCTGCTGTCGGCCGCCGACGTGCGCAACCGCCTGACGTCGTGGGCGCTCACCGTGGCCGGCAGCCTTTCGGTCACCACGTTCGTCGCGGTGGTGCCGCTGTGGCTGCGCGTCTGGCAGCCGTACGCCTGGCTCGGCCTGCTCGCCGCGGCGAGCCTGATCGGATCGGCGGTGCAGCTCGCCCGCTTGCGGCACGCGTGGGCGCCCGCCCTGACCCGCGAGGACACCGCCGGCGCGAGCGCGGTTCCCTTCGTCACCATGGCCGCCGGCCTGGCCCTGTGGATCGTCGCGCTCGTCCGGCTTCAGCCCGGCCAGGTGGGCCTGTACGGCTTCACCGCGGCGCTCGGCGTCCCCTTCGTGATCGGCGCCGTCCTGCTCCTGATCGGCTTCGCCGTCGAGCTGTTCGGCCCGGCCCGCCGCGCCGTGCTCGCCGCCCACCTGGTGATCGTGCCGGTCATCATGCAGGCGACGGTCCCCCTGCTCGACGGCACCACCGAGTACGCGTGGACCTACAAGCACATCGGCGTCGTCGACCTGATCCGCGACAACGGCCACCTGATCAGCGGCAGCGACATCTACCAGCAGTGGCCCGGCTTCTTCGCCGTGGTAGCGATGATCTCGCACGTCTCCGGCGTCGACGCGATCTCCTTCTCGGCCTGGTCCTCGCTGTTCTTCGCCCTGCTCACGTCGCTGATCGTGGCGGCCCTGCTGCGCCAGTTCACCGAGGACCGCCGGGTCATCGCGGTCGCGGTGCTGCTCTTCCAGGCATGCATGTGGGTCGACATCGGCTACTTCTCGCCGCAGGCCTTCGTCTTCCCGCTCATGCTGGCCTTCTGGCTCGTCGTGGCCCGCTGGCTGATCGCCCCGCCCGTCCTCACCGGCGAGCCGAGGGGCCGCATCGGCCGCCTGCGCCGCCGGCTGGTCAACGGCATGCCCCCGGCACGCGAGACGACCGCCCGCGCCCGCCTCTGTGCGTCGCTGGCCGCGGCCGGCATCTACGGCGCGATCACGGTCTCCCACCAGCTCACCCCGGTCGTCATGATGATCCCGGTGATCATCCTGGCGGTCCTGGGCGCGCTGCGCCCCCGCCTGCTCACCGCCGGCCTGATCGTCATCGCGGTCGCCTTCATCGGCCCCCGCATGGTCTCGGTGGCCAGCCAGTACAGCCTGTTCAGCCTCGACTTCCTGCACAACGCCGGCGGCAACGCCCAATCCTGGGGCACCCCCGAGCAGGAGTTCTCGGCCCTGGTCTCCCGCGTCCTGGCGATCGGCCTGTGGCTGGCCGCCCTCCTGACGGTCTTCCTCACCCGCAAGAAGGCCGGCCGCGTCCTGGTCCCGGTGGTGCTGGGCTTCGCCCCCATGGCCACCCTGGCCGGCGGCAACTACGGCGGCGAGGCCATCTACCGCGTCTTCGCCTTCTCCCTGCCGTTCGTGGGCCTGCTCATCGGCCTGCTGTGGGCCGGCAAGGGCAGGCGCGGCGTCCCCACCATGATCCTGTCCGGCCTCCTGATGGCCGCCCTGCTCCTGGCCGGCCTCCAAGGTCTCCAAGGCCAGCTGTACGTCCACCAGATGCGCGCGACAGACATCGAAGCGGCCAACTACTTCTACGCCCGCGCCGAAACCGACTCGGGCCTGATCCTGGTGGCCCCGAACTTCCCGACAAAGCTGACGGGCAACTACGGCTCCTTCAACAAGGGCCACGTCTCGGTCGACATCTCCCTGGTCGGCGACCCGCTCTTCACGAACACCCTGAGCGGCGCCCGCCTCCCGGAGATCGAGACGTACATCCGAGCCATGAACTACAAGACCAACTACCTGGTGGTCAGCGAGGCCATGGACGCCTACACCGACTACTTCGGCACGGAGCCGGACAATGCCATGGCGTCCCTGGAGAAGGCGCTGCGAGCGTCGCCGGACTGGAAGGTCTTCTATCAGGGTCCGGGGGTGGCCATCTTCCAGTTGGTCGGCTCGTCCGCGGCCGGATAGTCGCGCTTTCTGGGGGTGGACTTGGTTGCGGTTGACGGTGGAGGGCCGGGGGTGGGCACTCGCGGCTGGCTTCGCTTTATGCCGTGAGTGCCCACCCCCGGCCCTCCACCTCGCATGGTGTTCCGTTACGGCCAGTCGGTGGTACTTCGCCGCTGTGTGGGTGGCCGGGCTGGGCAGTCCCCATTCGGCCGTCGGGGTCGTTGTTCGCTGCCGCGCTGTGGTCCGGCCAGGGCAGGTTGGTTTCGCAGGCACGCTTCGTTGTTGGTCCATCGGCAATTCCAGGCCGGTTGCGCGGGTTGGTGGTCTCGGGGGCAGGCTGCATGGCTTGGCTGAGCGATCGGCCGCCGGCCGTCTCATACATCTTCGACCCGCACCCCCTTCCGCACCTCCTGGCCGCACCCCTCGCACCTCCCCGGCCCCAGCGCTCGCACCTCCCCGGCCCCAGCGCTCGCACCTCCCGGCCCAAGCCCTCGCAGCTTCCGGCCGCACCCCTCGCACCTCCCGGCCGCACCCCTCGCACCTACCGGCCCCAGCCCTCGCACCTCCCGGCCCAAGCCCTCGCACCTCCTGGCCGCGGCTGGCCACCCCTCCTGGCCACGCCTGGCCACCGGCCGCATCTCTCGCCGCACGCTTGGCCGCGCCTGGCCGTGGCCGCGCCTGGCCGCGCCTCGCCGCGCATCTGTCCGTCGGCCTGAGGGACCACCCCAGGCCAGGGCCGGCCGGCCGCGTTGGGTGATCGGCCGGCTCGGCCTGTGTCTTGCGCGATTGCGTTAGCCGCCGGAGGGCGTGCCGGAATGGGGAACATCCGACGTCGGGGCGGCGCGTGGTCGGGGTGGCCTCAGGGCGGCTGGACGCGTCCGAGGCGGCCTCGGGGCTGGGCGTGGCGGGATGGGCGGGGGCTCGTCTGGGCACGACGCTTGGAACTGCTGGTAGATGCGCAGCGCGTGACGCCGGGCCTTGCCATGGTCGCGGCGGCGCTTATGGTCGCGGCGGAACGCATCACGCTCCGGCGAGAAGTTGCGGGCGGCCGTCCGATCACGCATCGCGGCCAATTGCGCTCGACTGAAGAACGACAGCTGAGTCATGCCGATATTCTCTCAGGGAGGCATCGCCGAATGTCAGTAATGGATCATGCCAAAATGCTTCGGACTTCCACGATGGCGACTGTTCACCAGATGGATTTACGACACGCCGTAAAGCCTTGACATACGATCCCGCAAAGCTCTTGCCGGCCCGCGCTCACCCAGGCAGGTAAAGCCGCTTACGGCCCGGTCCGCAGAGGAATCTCCGGACTTCCAGAGGCGCCTTCAGCATGGTGACCGCCTTTCCCGGAATCGACGAGAAGCCACCGAAAGGCTCGCACGTGAACGTCGTCGGCGCCCAGGCTTATCGCCCCCGTCTTGCTCGAACATGATGGTTGTCGCCGAGAGTGCCCACCCCCGGCCCTCCACCGTCAACCGCAACCAATCCCAGCCCGCCTACCGCAACGTAGAATGCGCGTCGTACCCCGTCTGAGACCGCCACTGGTCATACGGCACATTAGCCTCCGACACCGACCCGTTGAGCACGGCAAACGCGTTCTCCCCCGTGTCGTACGTATTGCTGTCGATCGTCACCAAAGGCTTCCCCGCATCGATCTGCAAGCGATACACGACCGTCCCAGAATTGCGCGACACCGTGTTCCCCGTGATTTTCAGGCCGGAGATGCTGCCCGCGAAGTCGCTGCCCGTGGCCAGCAGGAACGTGAACTTCTGCATGCCGCTGAAGGTGTTGTTGCTGATGGTGTTTCCCGCCGCGCAGCGCAGGACCAGCCCCGTGTCGCTGTCGAAGCCGGCCGGCCCGTTGCCGCCGATCGCCCGGTTGCCGGTGAAGACGTTGTTCGCGCAGCCTCCGCGGCCGCCCGTGCCCGTTTCCAGGACGCCGTCGTTGGCCTCGAACGTGTTGCCGGTGATGGTCAGGTTCGCGGCGTCGTAGATCTCCACGCCGCCGCCGTCGGTGCCGTAGTCGGTGGAGGGGCCGTGGTTGTCGCGGACCGTGTTGTTGCGGAAGACCGGGCCCGGATTCGCCTGCACGAACGTGGCGGCCAGGCCGTAGCCGCCGAAGTCGTCGTCCTGCTGCGTGCTGTTCTGGACGATCACGTCCTGGTCGTGGACGTCGTTGCCGTCGACCACGACGCCCTGGCCGCCGCCGCTGACCACGATGCCCGCCCCGTTGCGCATCACCTCCGAGCCGGTGACGTGCACGTCCTGGGAGTCGGTGACCAGGATGCCGTAGCAGCCGACGGGCAGGCCCGCCGCGTTCGTCCCGTGGCTGTCGCGCACCGTCACGCCGCTCACCGTCACGTCGCTGGTCTCGTCGACCCGGATGCCGCTGCCGTGGTCGCCGGTGATGTCGACGTCGGCGTTCGGCTTCGGCACGCAGCCGCGGACCGTGAGGCCGGCGATCGTCGTGCCGCTCGCCGTCACGAGGATGCCGTCGCGCACCCCGGACCTGCCCTTGACCGTCGCGTGCTCGTTCGGGGCGCTCATCACCGTCAGGTTCGGCCGGGCGACCGTGAACGGGTCGTACGTACCCTCTCGCACGAAGATCTTTGATCCGGCCGGCGCGGCCTCGACGGCGTGCGCGACGGACCGCCAGGGGTGTGCGGGTGTGCCGTCGGCGTCGTCGGAGCCGCGGGTGGAGACCCAGTAGCCCGGCCCGGCCGCGTCGACGTCCGGCGGCGCCTCGTAGAGCCAGAAGCGGTATCCGGCGGCCGCGGCACCTCCGGCGACGAGGACCGCGATCAGGGCGAGCCACCGGCGGGAACGGCCGGCGCGGTGCGTTCCGCTCACCCGGTGAAGACCGGGTCGGCCGACATCGCCTGGTACGCCTTCAGGGACGCGGCGGTCGAGTCGATGCGCCACTTCTCGGTGGAGCCGGGGTGGGTGTCCGTGTCGAACCAGACGACGGCGCCGACCGCGGGCCGGGTCTTGACCCATGCGTGGAACGCCGTGATCCAGTCGGGTTTCGTGCTGCCGCCCCGGTCGACCGCCGAGACCTCGGTGATCATGATGGGCTTGCGTGCCGCGTACGTCTCGTAGAACTGGTCGAACATGTCGCCGGGGGTCTGGCCGTCGGCGTAGCCGGAGACGCCGGCCCAGTCCACGTACCCGTCGCCGGGGTAGTACCGCGTCCAGGCGTTCCAGTCCTCGTCGGGGTAGGAGTTCCAGTTCGGGCTCCACACCCAGCTCACGTTCTCGGCGCCCTCGTCCTGGAAGATCTTGTGGATCCGCCGGTACGCCGGCACGTAGCTCGCGGCGTTCTCACTGACGGCCTTGCGGTTCATGTCCCACGCCCAGCGCAGGAGCGTGGGCACCTTGCGCTCGGCCAGGCGCCGGGCCGCCCTGGCGATGAGCTTGTCCGCGCTGCCGTTGGTGACCTGCTGGTAGCCGGGCCCGCGCCACGACATCATCACGGTGCTGCGCGAGGTCACGTACGACAGCGACACCGGCAGCGTGTCGGTCCACGAATAGAACCGGTGCACGATCCGTTCGGGCCGGCCCAGCTGTCTCTCGCGCAGCGCGATGCCTTCCGCCGTCGAGAGACCTTTGAGCTGGGTGTACGCCCCGAGCATCACCTTGCCGCCCGGGTCGGGAACGGTGCCGCCGCCCGGCGAGGACGGGGACGTGGCGGGCGACTCGATCGGCGGCGGGGTCTCGTCGGAGCGGTACGTCTTGCAGCCGGCCAGGGGCAGGGCGGCCAGCGCGCTCAGGCCGAGCAGGCTGCGGCGCCTCATGTCAGGTTCTTCCCGAGGGCCCGCGCGACGCGGCGCGCGACCCGCCAGCCGGGCTGGGCGATCTGCTTGAGCCTGGGCGCCAGGCCGGTCTCGCCCGTCTGGGCCAGGGCGACCAGGTCGGCGCCGCGGTGGCCGGGGGTGGGCTGCAGGCGGGGCACGGCGAGGCGCTTCTCGCCGGGGGTGTGCAGGCGGCGGCCGACTTCCGTGGCGTTGTCGTAGCCGGCGGACGCCACGAGGTCGCGCACCCGGCGGCTGTGGTAGCCGTGCGGGTAGGCGAACGACCGTACCCGCGTCTGAAGCCTCTGCTCGAGCTGCTGGTGGCTGTCGAGGATCTCGGCGCGCAGCTGCCGGGGTGGGAGCACGTCGAGCGGGTGGTGGATCATGCTGTGGTTGCCGATCTCGACGCCGGCGGCGGCCACCTCGCTCAGCTCGTCCCAGGTGAGCAACGGGCCGAAGTCGGGCGCCCATCGGCCGAGCCAGCCGGCCGTGCCGCCGAGATGGCCGACCGAGGCGTACAGGGTCGCGCCGGCGCCGGTCTCCCGCAGAATGGGCACGCCCTCGGTGAGGAAGTCGCGGTAGCCGTCGTCGAAGGTGACCGCCAGCAGCCGGTCGGTGCTGCCCTGGTCGATCAGGTCGAGCGCCTCGGTCAGGCCCACCAGGCGGTAACCGGCGGCCCGCAGCGCGCTCAGCTGCTCCCGGAGCAGTGCGGGCGGCACCGCGAGATCACGCATGGGGCCGCCGACCGCGGACACGGAGTGGTACATCAGCACCGGCAATACGGTCACGGGGTTGACCTCCTGATGGTCCACGCTAGGCGGAACACCCCGCGCTTTTGTGCGGTTTTGTCCCTCTGCCGAAAGTCGTAGTCGCCTCTCCCGCTCCGGGCAGAGGCGCGCGGAGCGCCGACCCGGAAGGCTGAGGCCATGGCATTCGATCCACTGCGCTGCGCGGAGGCCACTGGTCAGGCGGCATTTGTGCTGGGGATCGCCGTCTTTCCGGTGGCGTGGCGCGGCCTCGACGGCGCGGTGGGCGCGGTGCTCGCCGGCATGCTCGTGATCACCAGTGCGGGCATCTACGCGCTGCACGCGGTCACGTTCGACTCGTTCCGCATTTTGAACTCCCGCGCGGCCGCGCCCGTATCTGGAGGCGACGACGGTCCGCTGCACCACCGGGAGCGATCGAGATGTTCCGACTTATCTACCTGCACGCCGAGAGCGGCAGCCCGCGCATCAGCGTCGAGTCCGACGGCTACGTCAGCGCCCGGACCGCGCTGACCCGATACCGCAGCGCTCCCGCCGCGTATTTCGGCGTCGGCCGGTTCGACCACGAGGGCACGCTCGCCGAGATCATCCTGGACCGGCTGTGCGGGCCGCTCGGCGACTGCCCGCGGCCCGCTTCCCTGGTGCACGCGGCGACGTACCACCGGCTCTGCGAGACGTGCGCCGCAGGGCTGGACGTGCTCACCGTGCCCGAGCTGGCCCGGCTGCTCGGCATCGCCTGCCGCCTCGCCCCGGTGCCGGCACGGGCCGGCCGGCACGCCGCGCCCGAGGAGCCGTCGCCGGCGGGCAACCGGATCGCCCGCGAGCTGGCCACCCACGTCGACGACCCGGACTGGCGCCGGGAGCTCTGCGTCGAGCTGGTGCGCACGCCCGGCGCGGTCAACGGGCTGCTCATCGGCGTGGGCGCGCTGACCCACCGGGACGTGCTGGACCTCTACCCACGGTTGCGGGCGCTCGCCGACGAGCTTCCGGCATGCGTACGCGAGGAGCTGTCCCGTGCCACCGCCCGGCCGCTCTCGCCCGCGGGCGTGGCCGGACTGCGCCTCGGCCTATCGCGGTGACGTGACCGCGCTGTGCCGGCCGCGCGCGTGCACGCGCAGCAGGGTGCCGTCGCGCTCCCGCACGGACAGCCGATCGCCCGACCAGCGCACCTCGACGACGGCGGTGAAGCCGGCCGCGTACACCTGAGGTGCCTGACCCGGCACCACCCGCCACAGGCGCGCCCTGCCCGGCACGGCGGCGACCTCACCGACATAGAAGGCGCCGTCGGGTCCCCGCGCGACGCCGCTGGCCATCGGGCGCAGGGCGAGAGGTCCCGCGTACGGGAAGACGGCCACTGTCGTCCGGCGCGCGCGTGGCGCCAGGCGGACCAGCGACGACCCCTCGGTGACATAGACGCGGCCGCGCGGATCGACCTCCTGCTGAGCCGGCACGCCCAGCAGCGCGGCGCTCAGCAGGGCAACCAATGTGATCATGTTGTACCCCCGTGCAGCCGACCCTGCCCGAGGCCGGCCGGGACCGCAGTCCTTGATCCGACGCCGGCCCGGTAGGTTCCGGCCATGACCATCACGTTCCAGGGCCTCGCCGAACGGGCGCGCGGGCTCGTGGCGGGCGGCGGGCGCGCGGTGCTCGGCATCGCCGGGCCCCCGGCCGCGGGCAAGACCACCCTCGCCGAGGAGCTGGTCGCCACGCTGGCCCCGGCGCCACCGCCCGGGCTGGTCGCGGGCGCGTGGGTGGCGCACGTGCCGATGGACGGCTTCCACCTGGCCGACGTCGAGCTGGAACGGCTGGGCCGCCGCGACCGCAAGGGCGCGCCGGACACGTTCGATCCGCTCGGCTACGCCGCCCTGCTGCGCCGGGTGCTCGCCGACGAGGACGACGTGGTCTACGCGCCCGGCTTCGAGCGGGTGATCGAGCAGCCGATCGCCGGGGCGATCCCGATCGGCCGCGACGCCCGGCTGGTCGTCAGCGAGGGCAACTACCTGCTGCTCGACGATCCGCTGTGGCGCCCGGTGCGGGGCCTGTTCGCCGAGGTCTGGTACGCCGACCTGGACCACCCGACCCGGATGCGGCGGCTCATCGACCGGCACGTGCGGTTCGGCAAGCCGCCGTCCGACGCCGAGGCGTGGGCCACCGGCACCGACGAACGCAACGCCCAGCTCATCGCGGCCTCCCGTCCCCGGGCCGACCTGATCGTGCCGGCCGAGGTTATCCACAGGGTCGGCAGCGCGCCGTCCTGAAGTGGCATGCTTCAGGCGTGTCAGTTGGTGAAGCAGTCGAGACCGAGCCGCGCCGGCGGCCGGGCCGGGCCGTCCGATTCGCGCTGATCGTGGTCGCCGTCCTGGCGCTGCTGTTCGGCGTGCCGTGGTGGACGCTGCTCGGCTCCGGCAACGACTGGCCCACGGGCGTGTTCGTGACCGGCACGGTGATCTTCGCGGTGGCCCTGGCCGCCTTCCCGGTGCTGATGTTCACCGGCCACGGCCGCAACCATCGCGACGGCGCCGCGGTCGTCGCCGACACGACGCTCGGCGTCATCTGGGTCCTGTTCGTCCAGTCCCTGTTCGGCCAGGTGCTCACCCTGCTCCTCTGGGCCTTCGGCGTGGGCGCCCCGGCTCGCTCGCGCATCGCCACCGTCGTGGTCGCCGTGGTCTCCCTGGTCCTGCTCCTTTGGGGGTATGCGGAAGCGAGACGTGTCCCCCGCGTGCGGCGCGTCGACGTGACAGTGCCCCGCCTGGGCCGGGGGCTCGACGGGCTGCGGCTGGTGCTGCTCACCGACACCCACTACGGCCCGATCGACAGGTCCCGCTGGTCGCGCCGGGTCACCGAGGTGGTCAACACGCTCGACGCCGACGTGGTGGCCCACACCGGCGACATCGCCGACGGCGAGGTCGCCCAGCGGCGCACCCAGGCGGCGCCGCTCGCCGACATCCGGGCGTCGATGGCCCGCGTCTACGTGACCGGCAACCACGAATACTTCAGCGGCGCCCAGCGCTGGGTCGAGCACATGGCCTCGCTGGGCTGGGAGGCGCTGCACAACCGCTACGTCGAGGTCACCCGCGACGGCGCCACCCTGATCATCGCCGGCGTCGACGACCGCACGGCCGCCGGCTCGGGCGTCCCCGGCCACCACGCCGACCACGAGGCCGCGCTCGCCGGCGCCGACCCGTCCCTGCCGATCCTGCTGCTGGCCCACCAGCCCGCCCAGATCACCGGCGCGATCGCCCACGGCGTCGACCTCCAGATCTCCGGCCACACCCACGGCGGCCAGATCTGGCCCTTCCACTACCTGGTCCGCCTCGACCAGCCGGTCCTCCAGGGCCTGTCCCGCCACTCCGACCGCACCCAGCTCTACACCAGCCGAGGCACCGGCTTCTGGGGCCCACCCTTCCGCGTCTTCGCCCCCAGCGAGATCACCCTCCTGACCCTCCACGCGGCCCCCTGACCGCTCCACCCCTCGGCTGCTCGGCCCTTGGCCGCCCGACCCCTTGGCCGCCCGACTCCTTGGCCGCCCGACTCCTTGGCCGCTCGGCCCTTGGCCGCCCGACCCCTTGGCCGCCCGACTCCTTGGCCGCTCGGCCCTGATGACCGCTCGGCCCATCGACCGTTTGACCCTCACTTGCTCCGCCTCTCGACCGCTCGGCCCCCGACCGCTCCGCCCTCTGAACCGCTCGGCCCTCTGACCGCTCCGCCACCCAACCGCTCGGCCCCCGACCGCTACGCCGTCTCAACTGCTCGGCCCCCTGGCCGCTCGGCCCTTGGCCGCTCGGGCCCGCTGACTGCTCAGTCCCTCGACCGCTCGGATCCTTCGGCGCTCGCCCCCTGACCGCTCGGCCGCTCCGCTGGTGGGGGCTTTCGCCGTGCCCCCTCTCTGACCGCTAGGCAGCGACCATGGACGACCTGGACGCTGGGGCGGCGAGCCCTTGCGGCGCCGTGTCGTTCGCAGGCTGGCTGGCGGACTTGGCGGCCAATCCCGGGGCGGGCTTCGATCTTCGCGACGACACGCACCTGCGGAGATGGCGGGGCACGGTATATCGGGAGAACGGCGTCGCGGCTGTGACGTGGGCGCACCAGCTCATGTTCGCGCGAAGAACAGAATTGGCCGCGGTGCTGCTGCGTGGCCTCAAGCCGCGCGCCGAGAGCGTGGTGGTGGTGCCGCTGGAAGAGCTCGCCGTGCAAGTGTCCGAGCCACCGGCTTCGCGCAGCCTGCCCTTCGCCGGAGGTGACCTTTCCTCCGGTGTGGTCACGGTGGAGGACGTCGCCGTCCGCGGGCTGGAGCCGGCTGATATGGGTCTCGAGGCGGCCGACGGAGTCCATAACGATTCGGCTGGATCGTATCGGGAGGGTGCGACAAGTTCGGGACCTTCATCGCTCGTCCCCGCAATAGGGGTGTGGCCCGCATCGTCCGGCGGACAACCGCGGATGTATGACGGCCGGCCTTCCTGGGCGTGCTCGCAGGGATCCCAGGTGGTCTCGGCGGTCTTCGATCAGCCGGGTGATCTCGTGGTCGGGGCGGTGACCAGGCCGGTCTCGTAGGCGATCACGACGAGTTGGGCTCGGTCGCGGGCGTGCAGTTTGGTCATGGCGCGGTTGACGTGGGTTTTCGCGGTCACCGGGCTGATCACCATGTGGGCGGCGATCTGGTCGTTGGACAGGCCCTGGGCGACCAGGGCGACGGCCTCGCGCTCGCGGTTGGTGAGCTCGGTGAGCGCCGGCGTGGAGGTTGCCTGGCGCGGCTGGTTGACGTAGCGGTCGATCAGCCGGCGCGTGATCGACGGCGCGAGCAGCGCGTCGCCGCGCGCGGCGACCCGCACGGCGTGCAGGAAGTCGTCCGGGTGCACGTCCTTCACCAGGAAGCCGGCCGCGCCCGCCCGCAGCGCCTGAAAGACATATTCGTCCAGCCCGTAGTTGGTCAGGATGACCACGTGCACCCCGGCCAGCCCGGGGTCCGCCGCGATCCGGCGTGTCGCCTCGATGCCGTCGGCCACCGGCATCCGGATGTCCACCAGCGCCACATCGGGCAGGTGCAGCCGCGCCAGCTCCACCGCCTCGGCCCCGTCCGCGGCCTCCGCCACCACTTCGATGTCGTCCTCGATGTCGAGCAGCGCCCGGAACCCACTCCGGATCAACGGCTGATCGTCGACAAGCAGCACCCGGATCACAGGCCCCGATCCCCTCCCAGCGTCATCCCACGCTCCCCGTGGCATCTTCCGCCCACTCTCCGCTGCGGCCTTGTGCACCATCGCCTCCGCGCGCGCCGTCGGCGGGATCGCCGTCACGCTTCTGTCCGCGCTGAACCTCGCGGCTCAACGCCTGGCGGCCCGCTGCGCGTGCGACTTCGCGGCTTCCTGCACCGCTGCCCACTGCCCGGTCACCCTCGGGGCTCGCGGCGCCGGCGGCCTCGCGATCCCGTGAGCCGTCGCCCCCAGGATGCGGTAGGCGGCCGACCTCGCGATCCCGTGAGCCGTCGCCCCCAGGATGCGGTAGGCGGCCGACCTCGCGGCGTGGTGGGCGGTCGCCTTCGAGGGGTAGCTCGGCCCTGACGCGGAAGCCGCCCTCGGGGCGGGGGCCGGCGTGCAGGTGGCCGCCGAGGGCGGTGACGCGTTCGCGCATGCCGAGCAGGCCGATGCCGGGTGGTGGCGCGGCCGCACCGCGCGATGCCGCGCCGTTGTCGTCCACCTGGATGGTCATCGCAGTGGGTCGGTAGCGCACGCTGACCGTCGCGGCGGCGGGGGCCGCGTGGCGGGCGACGTTGGTCAGGGACTCCTGGACGATGCGGTAGGCGGTGCGCTCCACCGCCGCGGGCACGTCCGCCGGGCTGCCCTCGACCGTCAGGGTCGCGTCGACGCCGGCGGCGCGGGACTGCTCGACCAGGTCGGGGATCTGATCGATGCCGTACGGCGGGGCCAGGCCGTCGTCGCGCAGGGCCTCCAAGGTCGCGCGCAGCTCGCGGGACGCCTGGCGGCCGGCCTCGCGGATGGCCAGGAGCGCGTCGGGGACCGGTTCGCCCTTGCGCTCGGCCACGTGGACGGCGGCCTCGGACTGCACCTTGATCACCGAGATCTGGTGGGTGAGCGAGTCGTGCAGTTCGCGGGCGATGTGCAGGCGTTCCTCGTCGGCGCGGCGCAGGGCGATCTCCTCGCGGGTGCGCTCGGCCTCGTCGGCTCGGCGCTCGGCCTGCCGCAGCGCCTCGCCCGCGGCGCCGGCGGCGACCAGCCAGGCGATCTCAAGGACGCCGCGAGCCTGGGCCAGCGCCTCGGTCACGCTCACCGTCGCGGCCGCGGGCGGACCGGCCACGAGCGGACCGGCCACGAGCGCGACGACGGGCAGCGCGGCCAGCATGGCCACGCTGGTCACGACGGTGGCGAGGCGATGGCCGGCGCGCACGGCCGAATAGACGCCGACCAGGAAGGCGACGGCGACCACGTCGAACCCGGCCGCCTGGTAGCCCACCGTGCACACCCCGACGGCGATCAGCACGGCCACGGGTGCGCGCCGGCGCACGGCCAGCGCCAGGCCGGCGGCGACCAGCAACGCGTACCCGATCGGATGGGTCTCGGCCCCGGGCCGCTGCTCGACCAGCCCCGCGGTCAGCAGGACGCCGGCGACCCCCGCCGCGATCGCCGCGTCGACACGCGCACTGCCCATGCGGGCACCCTAGCCGGACATCGCGGCCGGCGAATCCCACCGGCGTGGTCCCCGCCGCCTACCACGAACGCGGTAGTCCGCCGTTTTCTCCCACGCGCGCAGCAGATCGAAGAGTCCACATCGGCACGACGCGCGGCCCCACCCTCGCCGGACAGCATCAAGCAACGCCATCGAACAGAGGGAGACACTCATGAGCGCCGCAGAAATCCTGGCCGCCGACGCGTACGGCTTGACCGCAGATCGCCTCATCGCCACCACCGCCGCCCTGGCGACCCTCGCCGGTGTCGTCGCCGGGATCCTGGCGATGGTCCGCCCCGCCGGGTCGCTGAAGCCCGGCATCGCCCTGGCCACCGGACTGGCCGGCACGATCACCGGGATCCTGGTGGTGGCCCTGGCGGACGGCGGACCGGGCACCGGCAACGGCATCGTCGGCGGCTGGGCGGCCATCGTGTTCGGCCTGTCCTCGGCCACTCTCGGGGCCCTCGCCCTGCTCCGCCGGCGCCGCGGGTTCCTTGACGGCGGGGTCGATCATGTGGGGGCCGACGTCCGAGGGAGATCGTCTTGACCGACTGGATCTATGTGGTGACCGACATCGAGGCGGACGGGCCGTGGCCGGGGCCGAACTCGATGCGCTCGTTCGCCAGCGTCGCGGTGACCGGCGACGGTACGGAGCTGGGCACGTTCGAGACGGTTCTCGAACCGCTGCCCGGCGCCGCGCCGAACCCGGACACGTACGCGTGGTTCCAGACCTTTCCCGAGGCCTGGGCGGCCGCGACCGAGAACCCTCAGCCGGCCGGCGCGGAGATGGCGCGCTTCGCCGACTGGGTGAAGGCGCTGCCGGGCCCGTGCGTCTTCACCGCTTCACCGATCGCGTTCGACGGGATGTGGATCGACTACTACCTGCGGCGCTTCACGCGCTACGGGCTGGTGCAGGGCCCGTACGAGAAGGATGTGCTCTTTGACGGCCGCCCGGGACTCTGCCTGCGCAGTTATTCCGCGGCGATCACCGGCCGTCCGGTGATGGACGTGCCGCCGGCCAAGCTACCCGCGGAGTGGCTCGGCAACATCGAGCACACCCATCGGGCGATCGACGACGCGCGCGGCTACGCCCATCTCCTCGGGGTGCTCTTCCGGATGGCCGGGCGATAAGGTCCACTCCATGCCGGAACGGATCGTGGGCGCCACCGGGCGCGGTTTTCTGCTGCTCGACTCGCACCCGGCGGGGTGTTTCGAGACGGTCGCGCGGATGCGGGCCGAGGCCGGGGAGGTGCGCGACGGTGCCGGGCCGGTCGCGCTGATCGTCGGGGCGACGGCGGGGTACGGGCTGGCGGCCACCGTGGCGGGCCTGGTGCGGCACGGCATCCGGGGTGTGGGCATCGGCTTCGAGCGGCCCGCGGGACGGCGTACGGCCACCGCGGGCTGGTACCGCGCCGTCGCCGCCGACGCCCTGGCGCGCGAGCTCGGGCACGACTTCGTCTTCCGGAACGGGGACGCGTTCGCCGACGCCACCAAGACCGAGACGCTCGACCTGATCGCCGAGCGGTTCGGCCGGCTCGACTACCTGATCTACAGCGTGGCGGCGCCGCGGCGCGCCGACCCGGGCAGCGGCGAGACGTTCCAGTCGGTGATCAAGCCGATCGGCGCGGTGCACACGACGCGGACGCTGGAGTTCGACCGGGACGGCACCCCGGAGGCGCGTGAAATCAGCGTGGCGCCGGCGACCGAGGCCGAGACAGAGGCGACGGTCCGTGTCATGGGCGGCGAGGACTGGTCGCTCTGGATGACGGCGCTGGCCGAGCGGGGGCTGCTGCACGACGGGTTCCGGACGGTCGCGCTGTCGTACATCGGGTCGGAGCTGACGTCGGCGATCTACCGCGCCGGCACGATCGGCGCGGCCAAGGCGCACCTCGAGGCCACCGCCCTCGACCTCGACAAGCGGCTGGCGGGCCGGGCGCTGACCTCGGTGAACGGGGCCGCGGTCACCCAGGCGTCCACGGCCATTCCGGGCATCGCGCTCTACGTGAGCCTGCTGCGTGCGGTGCTCGGCGACCGGCTCGAGTCGCCGGTGGCGCAGTCGGTGCGGCTCTGGGACCAGCTCACCGGCGCCGAGCCGTTCGACCTGGACGAGGCGGGCCGCATCCGGCTCGACCGCTGGGAGCTCGATCCGCGCGTGCAGGGCGAGGTGGCCGAGCGGTGGGCGGCCGGCGAGATCGGCGACGTCGACTGGTTCCGGTCGCAGTTCCGTGCCCTGTACGGGTTCGACGTGCCGGGCGTCGACTACGGCGCGCCGGTCGAGGTGGAGCTGCCCTGGCCCTGATCGTCACCAGCGGGCGGCGATCAGGTCGGCGGCGGCGAGCATCTGGGACGCGACCGGTTGCACGCCGCCGGCGGTGAGGATCAGCCCGGTGGCGACGCGGTCCGCGAGGCCCCACTCCCAGATCGCCTGAGGATCGGTGCCGGTACGGGCGGCCAGCCACCGGGCGCGGTCGCGCGGGTCGCCGGTCATCAGCTCGGCCGGGTCCTCCCGCATGAGCACGCCGAGATCGAGCTCCGGCTCGGCCAGGACGCCGTCCGGGTCGACCAGCTTGAACCCGTCGCCGTCACGCAGCGCATTCCACTGATGCACGTCGCCGTGACAGAGGGTCCGCGCCGGTCCCCGCCCGCGGCTCTCGGCGGCACGCAGGGCCTGGTCCACCGCCGCGCGACTGCACGGTTTGCCCAGTTCGTCCCAGCGGCGCGTGATCGTCCCGGCCAGCCGGACCGCCCAATCGGCACCCGTCGGCAGCCCGGCACTCGCCGGCAAGCGGGCGCCCGCCGGCGGCTCGGCGCCCATCGACGGCCCGGCGCCCATCGACGGCCCGGCGGTCATCGGCGGCCCGGCACCCATCGACGGCCCGGCACCCATCGACGGCCCGGCGCCCATCGACGGCCCGGCGGTCATCGGCGGCTCGGCGGCGGCATCGACCTGCCACAGGGCGGCCGCCAGGTCGCAGAGGATCTCCAGCCGCCGGGGCTGCGGAAGCGACATGTCCGACATGGGCGTGCCCAGTCGCTCGATCAGCAGCGCGCCACGATCACCGTCGGAGCGCAGCAGCCGCGCGCACCCCACTCCCCCGGCCAGCCGCAGCACGGTGATCTCGCCGGCCGCGGCACGCGGGGACGGGTGCAGCTTCAGCACGGCGGGTTCGCCGCCGGCCCGGGTCACTTCGAGGACGTACGCCTCCGTCGCGTCGCCGTACGCGGGCCCGGCCGTCAGCCCCCACTCGCGCGCCATCGACGCCACCAGCGCCGGGAGGCCGTCGAGCCAGCCCGTCGCACCGGTGTGCACGGCCTTCGCCCGTACCGCCGCAGGAAGATCTCGCACGACTGCCGAGGGTGACACAGGCGATATATGGCGTCCACGTAATTCCGTTGAAGAGCTTCCGGCCGCCGACAAGGATGGACAGACCGCCCCCGGTTCACCCCCTCCCAAAAGGACTAGTCAATGCGTCTGCTTCGCGACCTGTGGGTCACGTCGAGAGGCCGCACCGGCCTCGTGGCGACCCTCATCCTGCTCGGTGCGGCCGGGCAGGCGGGTGCTCTCGCGCTGGCCGGCGCCGTGCTCGTCGACCGTTCCATGCCGCTGTTCACGGTGCTCGCCGCCGCGCTCGTCGCGTCCGTGCTGAGCGACGTGTTCGTCGGCCTCGTCGCCTCCCGGCTCACCGCCGACTGGGCCGCCAAGGTGCGCCGCGGGCTCAACCGCGTCGCGTTCGGCCAGGACCTCCCGACCCTGGAGAACACGCCCGTCGGCGAGCTGCTCGACCGCATCGACTCCGACGTGTACGAGGTGGGCGCCCAACTGCGCGGCAGCGGCGTGCGGATCGCCCAGTCGGTGGCCGTGGCGGTCTTCTCGATCGTCACCGCGTTCTTCGTCTGGTGGCCGGCCGGCGTCGGCATGGTGCTGGTGTCGATCCTGCTCTACGTCACGATGAGCAAGCCGATCCAGCGCATCTCCCCGCTGCGCATCTCGGAGGAGGAGTCCTGGTCCGACCTCGCGGCGGTCATGGAGGAGTCGATCCACGGGCAGGACGACGTGCGGACGAGCCTCGCCGCCCCGTACGTCCGGCAGCTCTACGCCCGCCGCGCCGCCGAGGTGCTGCGCCGCGGCCGGCTCGTGTGGCGGTCCTCGGCGCGCATCACCATGGGCGCCGGCTCGATCACCCGGTCGCTGATCGCCGTGCTCGTGGTCGTCGGCGCGTGGGCGCTGTTCACCGGCCACATCGACGGCGCGCGGCTGACCGCGGTCTGGCTGCTGGCGCTCGGCTTCGGCGGCACGCTCGAGCACGTCACCCGCATGGTCCCCGAGCTGCAGAACGCGCTGGGCGCCTGGAGCCGCGTCCAACTGCTGCAGGACGTGCCCCAGGAGCCGACGGAGGGCGTGGCCCCGGTCGACGGCGATCTTGTCGTACGGGATCTGACGTTCCGCTACGGCGAGTCCGACAGCGGGCGGCCCCCGGCGCTGCGCGACGTCAGCCTCACCTTCGCGCGCGGGCGCTCGTACGCGTTGATCGGCCGCACCGGCTCGGGCAAGTCGACGCTGGCCAAGGTGCTGACCCGGGCGGTCGACGTGCCGCGCGGCACGGTGTTCCTCGGCGGCGTCGACCTCAACGACATGAACGTCGAGGGCCTGCGCCGGTGGACGGCGATCGTGCCGCAGCGCACCGAGATCCTCGCCGGCACCCTGGCCGAGAACATCGCGCTGTTCGACCCCGAGCTGCTGCCCAAGGCGCCCGGCGCGCTCGACGAGCTGGGCCTCGGCGCCTGGGTGAGCAGCCTGCCCGACGGCATCGACACCCGCCTGGGCGAGAACGGGTACAAACTGTCGGCCGGGCAGGAGCAGCTCGTCGCGTTCGCCCGCATCCTCGTCCGCGACCCGCATGTGGTGATCCTCGACGAGGCCACCGCCCGCATGGACCCGGTCACCGAGTCGTGGGTGCAGCGCGCCACCGACCGGCTGCTCACCGGGCGCATCGGCGTGATCGTGGCGCACCGGCTCTCCTCGGTGCAGCGCTGCGACGAGGTGGTCGTGCTCGCCGACGGCGAGGTGCTCGAGGCCGGCCCGCTGCGCGAGTCGCGGCGCTTCGCCGAGCTGATGGCGAGCAGCGCGCTGACCGTGCCGGCGGCCCCGTCCGGCGGGGGCGGGGTGCTGGTCGAGGAGCACGACTGGGACACGGCCGCCCAGGTCGAGCTCGGCGCCGAGGCCCTGGCCAACAAGCTGCCGCCGGTCGACCCGCCGCCGCTGCCCGAGCCGCCCAAGGCCCGCACGTTCCGTGAGATCGCGCGATTGACGACCAACGACAAGCGGTACGGTCTGGGCGCGGTCGCGCTGTTCGCGATCCTCGTGCTGCTCGGGCTCGACGGCGCGATCCTGCCGCTGCTCTGGTCGAACGTGGTCGACGGCGTCGGCAACCCGCTCTACCCGGCGGTCGGCATCGCGGCCGGCCTGCTGGTGGCCATCCCGACGCTCTACTACACGGGCGCCTGGTTCCCGGAGTGGTGGGTCCGGCAGATGCTGCGGATCAGCCTGCGCCTGGTGCACGGCCAGATCGGCCCGCGCCGGGTCAGCAAGCACACGCCGGCCGAGGTGGTCGCCCAGGGCGGCGACACCGAGCGGGTGGTCATGCTCGCCGACAACCTGATCGACAACGCCACCAGCCTCGTCATGATCGTGGCGATGACGCTGGCGTCGCAGTCGATCGTGCCCGCGCTCTTCTTCATCGGCACGATGGTGCTGTCGGGCCTGGCCGCGACGCTGTTCGGCCCCCGCCTCGAAAAGGCAGCCCGCCGTACGGTGGCCGCGCGCGCCGCGTTCGCCACGTCGCTGGTCTCGTCGCTGTCGGCGGCGCGCACGGTGAAGCTGGCCGGCGCGACCGAGCCGGTGCTGGCCCACCTGGCCCGCCTCGACGGCACCCGCAGCGAGCTCCAGCGGCGTGAGATCGCCATTCAGGTGTGGGCGCGCTCGACGCCGTCGATCGCCAGCGGCCTGCTGCCGATCGCCGCGTGGGCGCTCTACCTGGCCGGCTCGCTGTCGTCGGCGGCCACGCTGATCGCGGTGGCGACGCTCGGCTCGGCCCGCTGGTTCGCCTGGACGACGGCGTCACTGGTCTCCCAGTTCCCGTCGGCCCGGGTGTGGACGAAGCGGACGGTCGCGATGACCGGCGTGGCCGAGTACTCGGCGGACGTCCCCGGCGTCGACCTGTCGGCCGGCACGGCCCCGGCCCCGCCGAGCGCCCCGCGCAACCCACTGCGCCGTCTCGAGCTGCGCCACTTCAGCGCCGTCCACGAGAACGGCACGGTCGGCGCCCAGGACGTCGACCTGACAGTGGAGCGCGGCCAGCTCGTGCTGGTGGTCGGCCCGGTCGGCTCCGGCAAGTCGTCGCTGCTTCGCGCGCTGGCCGGCATCGTCCACCACACCGGCGAGCTGGTGTGGAACGAGACCCCGGTCAACGAGCCGGAGGTGTTCCTGCGCCCCAACCAGGTCGGCTACGTGGCCCAGCTCCCCCGCGTGCTGTCCGGCACGGTCGCCGACAACATCCAGCTCGGCCACGAGGTCGACGCCGCCGACGCGGTCTCCACGGCCCAGCTGGAACACGACCTGGCCGCGGCCGGCGGCGGCCTCCAGCTGCTGATCGGCCACAAGGGCACCCGCCTCTCCGGCGGCCAGCTGCAACGCCTGGCCCTGGCCCGAGCCCTGGCCCCCCGCACCGAGCTCCTGATCGCCGACGACGTCTCGTCGGCCCTCGACGTGACGACAGAGCTGGAGCTGTGGAAGGCCCTGCGCACCCACGGCGTCACCGTCGTAGGCTCCACGTCCAAACGAGCCGCCCTGAGCCAGGCCGACCACGTGGTCGTCCTGATCGCCGGCAAGGTCGAGGACCAGGGCACCTGGCACGACTTGGAAGACCGCTGGGGCCACCTGGCCGGCTGAACAAGCACCACCGAGGCTGAGAGGCGCCTTCCGTGGGGAGGGCGCCTCTTCGCGCACCGAGGGCTGCTTTTCCCAGCGCCCTAGCTTCCGAGGGGTGCGACGCCTCCGCGGCCTGAGTCCCGACGGTGCGTGGGTAGAACGAACGTTCTGTCTTGCGGCACTCGCTTGCGGCGGAGCCGCGCGAGCCCTTCGACCGCCTCGCGCTGGTTTCGCCTCGCGCTCGTCTCGCCCCCGCCCCGCCTTCACCCCGGGCCGCCTGCACTCCGC
>NZ_BOMI01000105.1 GCF_016862115.1 Paractinoplanes deccanensis | reverse complement strand
CGCGCCTTCACACCCGGCCCGCCTTCACCCCGCACCGCCTTCACCCGGCCCGCCTTCACCCCGCACCCCCTTCACCCCCGGCGCGCCTTCACCCCGGGCCGCCTTCACCCCCAGCCCGCCTTCACCCCGCGATTAAGCAGAAAGAACGTTCTGTCTTTGGCAAGGGGCGCTCTCCGGGAGGGGCGGCGCCCCCTGCCAAGGGGCAGCGCTCTCGGGGAGGGCGGCGTCCTCTGCGAGAGGTTGGGGTCCCCTGCGGGAGGCGCGGCGTCCCCTGCGAGAGGTTGGGGTCCCCTGCGGGAGGCGCGGCGTCCCCTGCGGGAGGCGCGGCGTGCCCTGCGAGAGGTTGGGGTCCCCTGCGGGAGGCGCGGCGTCCCCTGCGAGAGGCGGCGTCCCCTGCGAGAGGCGCCGTCTCCTACGAGAGGCGCCGTCTCCTACGAGAGGCGGCGTCCCCTACGAGAGCCGGCGTCCCCTGCGGGAGGCGGCGTCCCCTGCGGGAGGCGGCGCTGCGGAAGAAGCGCGCTGACACCGTGGCCGCCGCGGTGGCGGGGCAACGTGCGCAACGGGCATCTTTGCGTGGCGCGCAGGTCTGGCTACTGTTGATGTGTGGGACTCCGGGAGCGTAAGAAGCAGGCCACCCGGACCGCGCTCAGCTGGGCCGCCATCCGCCTGATCGTCGAGCGCGGCTATGACGGCGTGCTCGTCGAGGACATCGCCGCCGAGGCCGGGGTCTCCGCGCGTACGTTCAACAACTACTTCTCCAGCAAGGCCGAGGCCGTCGCGTCCCGCCACCTGGATCGGTGTTTGCAGGTGGCTTCGGCCCTGCGGGAGCGGCCGGCCGCCGAGCCCCTGTGGGAGGCGATCTCACAGGCGGTGATGGCACCGTTCGGGCCGCCGCCGGAGGTCGCCGCCCATCCGCCGCGCGACGCCGAAGCGTGGGTTGCCGGACTGCGCCTGATGCTCGCCGTTCCGGCCATCCAGGCCGAGACCCTGCGCGCCTCCGCCGACGCCGAAGCCGCCCTGGCCGCCGCCGTGGCCGCCCGGACCGCCACCGACCCGGAGTCCGACCTCTACCCCAAGCTGGTCGCCGCGATCGTGATGGCCGCCACCACCGCCGCCACCAAGCATCTCCTGTCCGCCGGCTGCCACCTCACCGAGATGAAGCCCCAACTCGTCACCGCGTTGCAGCAGATCGCCGCGGGCCTGCCCGAGCCGCCCGGCACGTCCGGCCACGGGGACTGAGCGGCGGGACGGGCTCGGCGTTCAGCTGGTCTGGCTCTGCAACTGCTTGATGACGCTGGTGACCGTGTCGGCCGGGATGGCGAAGCCGACGCCGATGCTGCCGGTGTCCGTGTCGCTGGCGGTGGCGATCGCGACGTTGATGCCGATCACGTGGCCGGAGAGGTCGACCAGCGCGCCGCCCGAGTTGCCCTCGTTGATCGCGGCGTCGGTCTGGAGGAGGCCGGTGAGCTGCTCGGATCCGGTGTTGATGCTGCGGTCGGTCGCCGAGACGATGCCCGAGGTCACAGTGTTCTCCAGACCCAGCGGAGCGCCGAATGCCAGCACGGTGTCACCGACGGCGACGCTGTCGTCCGTACCGAAAGTCACCGGGGTCAGCCCGGTCAGCCCGGCGGCCTGCACGAGCGCCAGGTCGTGGGTGGTGTCGGTGGCCACGACGGTCGCCGGCACGGTGGTGCCGTTCGACAGGCGGACGCTCACGGTGCCGTCGGACGAGATCACGTGGTTGTTGGTGAGGATCAGGCCGTCCGAGCTGATCACGACGCCGGAGCCGAGCGACGACTCGCGCGCCCCGTCCACCATGACCGTGACGATGCTCGGTTGCACCTTCTTGACAACGGCGGCGAGGTCTGCGCTCTCGGTGACCGTGGTGGTGCTGCTCGCCGTAGTCGCGCTCGTGGCGGTCGTCGAGTCGTGGTCGGCGAGGTAGCGCTCGGCGACGACGCCTCCGGCCGTACCCGCCCCAGCCACCAACGCGAGCACCGCGGCGCCACCGGCGATCCGGCGCGGCCACCGGTTGCCGCCCGATGACGAGGGGGTCGGCGGAACGTACGGGGGCGGAGGCGGCGGCGGGGTCTCGTTGTACCGGCTGTAGTAGTCGCCGATCCGCGACGACTCGTCGGAGTTGCTGGGCCGGTTCATCAGGTCGGTCATGGCGACGCCTCGCTTCGTTGGCTGATGCGACCAACATTGACGCCGGTTCTTGTTCGCGAGCGGTGAGCCGTCTGTGGGTTCGCTGTATGCGCCGGGTCACCCATCCGGGTTCGGTTACCGCCCGCGAGTGGGCGAGTCGGCAGTGGTACGGGGACCCGCCCCCTACGGTCGTCGGGTGCTTTTCGTCCCAGTTGCCCCCATCTCGTCCCGTCTCGCCGAAGCGGCGGACAACACCGAACCCACCGACGTGGCCGCCGAGGGCCGCGATGGTGCGCCGCCGCACGACGCGGGACGCTCGAACCGGGCGCGTAGAGGCCCGTTCGGTCCCACGGTCGCGGAGCGCAAGCCCTTCGGCCCGACCGTCACGCCGCCTCGCGACACGCCGGTCTGGCCGCCGAGGAGTCCCGCGCTGGCCCCTCACCCGGCGCCGATCCGATGAGCCGGCCGCTCGTCGCCCTGGCTGGTGCCGTCGCGCTCGCGGCGGCGCTGGGCGCGTGCTCCTCCGGCGACGCGCCACCCGCTGCTGCGCCCGAAACGGTCGTCATTTCCGTACCGCCTGAGGTCGTTACTTCCGCACCGCCTGCGGAAGGAAAGGCACCCAGCGTGAGGCCGACGGATTTCAGCGACTTCGTCGCGTCGGTGCAGCGTGATCTTCCGGAGGTGGCGGTCGACCGGCGCGACGAGGAGGTCGCGGCGCTGGGCGAGCGGACCTGCGCGGGCCTGCGCTCCGGCAAGAAGAGCGCCACCGTCGTCAATGAGATCCGGGCGCAGGGTGTACCCGATCCGCAGGCTCGGCAGCTGCTGGCGCTGGCTCGCGTCACCGCCTGCCCGTAGCGGCGTACGCCGGCCGGTCCGGGTCTTCGTAAAGGCGGGCTTGCCCATCGGCCGAAAGTCGCAGTCGGCACAGGTTTGACAGACGCGAGTCCGATGCCGGACACAGATGTCCGCCCGATGCTGGAGTCAGCACCACTTCAGCAGGAGGTAACGAGATGTCCGCACGAGGAATGCTCAGCGTGGTCGGCAACGCCGTCGGCGGCTTGGTGGGCTGGAGCGCGCCGCCGCCCCCGCCGGACCCCGCCTGCCTGCGGGAGTTGCTGGCCGAGATCGGACCGTCGCCGGCCGACGGGGACGACAACCTGACGGAGGCGGTACGTGCGTTCCAGGCCCGCGCCGGCCTCGACCCCGACGGCGTCGCCGGCCCGAAAACCGTGCACTTGCTGACGAGATACGCCTCGGAGGCGCGCGAGCTCCGGCTCGACCTGGCGGCCTAAGCTACGCCCCATGACCGGTCAGGATCAGTTGATCACCTACTACGACGACGCCACCGGCGAACACACCGCGCTCACCGCCACCGAGCTCGGCGACTGGGCATCAGCCACCGCCGCCCTGCTCACCGAGGAGTGCGGCCTGGGCACCGGCAGCACCGCCGCGGTCCTGCTCCCCCCGCACTGGCAGACCGCGGCGGTGCTGCTGGGCGCATGGTCCGCCGGCATCGAAGTCTCCTACCGCGGCTGGGCCACCGCCGGCCTCATCCCCGCCGGCGATCCGCTGGACGCGACCTTCGTGCACGAGCCCCGCATCGACAGCTGGCTCGACGAGGTTCCCGTCGGCACGCACCAGTTCGCGCTCACGTTGTCGAAGGCCACCGGACCGGCTGCACCCGCCGGCGAGCACCCGCCTACCGGCACTCAGGCACCTTCTGGCATGACGGCGCTTGCGGGCTCGCGAGTGCCCGCCGGCTACCGCGACTTCCTCACCGCCGTACGCCCTCACCTCGGCGCCCCTCCCCCGGCCGCGACGCCCGGGCCTGACCGTTTTGCCACAGTGGACGGTACGACCTACGGCGCCTACGCCGCGCTGGCCGCCGACATCGCCGCCGGGCGCGGCATCAAGGCCGGCGACCGGGTGCTGGTCGATGCCCGTACGCAGGAGCAGCCCTTGATCTGGCTCCTGGCCCCGCTGGTCGCCGGCGCGTCCATCGTCGTCTGCGCCGATCTGGACCCTGCCACGATCGACTCCCGGGCGGCGGCCGAGCGGATCACTCACTCTTTCCTCTAGTACGCCTCTGGTACGGCCGCAGCACGGCGCACCGTGGCCGGCTCAGCCGTCCGGCCATCCACTGAGGACGATCAGCCGTGGAGATCGTCCAGCAGCCCCCGGTAGCGTGCCGCGCATGGAGGTATTCGATCAACTCGCCGAGAAGTATCAGGGCGAGCACAGCAGCAACCCCCACCAGGCCGCGCTCGTCGAGCGGATCGCCGCACTGCTGCCCGCCGGCGCCTCGGTGCTCGATCTGGGCTGCGGCACGGGCGTGCCCACGGCCAAGCGCCTGACCGAATCCGATCACCGGGTGGTGGGCGTGGACATCGCCGAGGGGATGCTACGGCTGGCCCGCGAGCAGGTGCCCGCGGCCGAGTTCGTGCGCGCCGACTTCAAGGATCTGCCGGACGACTTCGGCACGTTCGACGCGGTGACCGCGTTCTTCTCCCTGCTCATGCTGAGCAAGGCCGACATCGAACGCGTCCTCGACAAGGCCGCCGGCTGGCTCAAGCCCGGCGGCCACCTCGGCATCGGCATGGTCAACTTCGACGGCGACAGCCTCCCGTTCGAGTTCCTGGGCGTCCCGGTGACCGTGTCCGGCTACCTGGAGCCCGACCTCAAGGCGGTGCTGGAGGCCCACGGCTTCAACGTGCTCAGCATCGAGACGGTCGACTTCACACCGCCCGGCACGCCGCCGGAGAGCCAGATCTTCGCCTTGGCCCAGCGCGCGGCCTGACCCCGCCCGCCGACCGGATCCCCACGCCCTGCGGCGCCTCGTCAGTCGTCGCCCGCGGCGCCTCGTCAGTCGTGGCCCGCGGCGCCTCGTCAGTCGTCGAAGGTGACGGTGACCTTGGGAGTCGCGGCCACGGACTGGCACGTCAGGACGAAGCCGGCGGCCAGCTCGGCCGGCTCGAGGGCGAAGTTGCGCCGCATCGTCACGTCGCCCTCGATGACGCGGGCCCGGCATGTGCCGCAGACGCCGCCCTTGCAGGCGAACGGCAGGTCGGGGCGGGACCGTTGCGCGCCTTCGAGGAGCGTGTCGCCGGCGGCCACGGTCACCGTGGTGGAGCGGCCGTCGAGGAGCACGGTCACCTCGCAGCTGTCCTCCCCGGCGGTCGTGGCCTCCTCGCGGACCGGCTCGGGTGGCACCTCGTCCACCCAGAACAGTTCGCGATGGATGCGCTCCGGCGGCACGCCGGCCTCGCCGAGCACCTCGATCGCGTCGGTGACCATGCCGAACGGGCCGCACAGCCACCAGTGGTCCACGGCGGGCACGTCCAGCAGCAGCGGCAGCAGCGTGCGCAGCTTCGCCGCGTCGAGGCGGCCGCTGAGGAGGTCGACCTCGCGGGCCTCGCGGGAGAGCAGGTGCACCAGTTCGAGGCGGGACGGGTGGCGGTCCTTCAGGTCGGCGAGCTCCTCGGCGAACATGACCGTGTCGGCGCGGCGGTTGCCGTAGAGCACGGCCACCTGCGCCTCCGGGTTGCGCAGCAGCGACGTCGCGATCGACAGCACCGGCGTGATCCCCGAGCCCGCCGCGATCATGACGTGCCGGCCGCCGGCCTCGATGTCGGGCGTGAACGTCCCGGACGGCGGCGCCACCTCGACGGCGTCGCCCGGCTGCACCTCGCGCACCAGCCAGCTCGAGACCAGCCCGCCGGGCACCTCCCGCACACCGATGCGGGGACGGCCGCCGGCCGGGGCGCAGATCGAATAGGAGCGGCGCTCGTCGCGCTCGTCGCCCGGCCGCCGCACGGTCAGCGACTGCCCGGGCCGGAACTCGTATCGGGCCGCCAGTTTGGCCGGGACGTCGAAGGTCACGGCGACCGCGTCGTCGCAGAGCCGCTCGACCTGCGCGACCCGCAGCGGGTGGAACTCCCGTACCGCCATCACTCACCCCGCTCAGATCGCTTTGACATGTTCGAACGGCTCGCGGCACGCCGGGCAGCGCCGCAGCTCGCGGCAGGCGGTCGCGCTGAACGCCGTGATCCGCTCGGTCCGCGGATGGGCGCATCGAGGGCAGGCGACCCCGTCGTCCCGGACGCCGAGCGTCAGCGGGACGGGTCCGGCGGCGCGCCGGGGCGCCGGGCCGGGCGGCGCGATACCCGCCTCGGCGAGCTTCGCCCGCCCCGACTCGGAGATCCAGTCGGTGGTCCAGGCCGGCGCCAGCGCCGTACGCACCTCCGCGCGCTCGAATCCGGCCTCGCGCAGGGCCGTGAGCAGGTCGGCCCGGATGGCCTCCATCGCCGGGCAGCCCGAGTACGTCGGCGTGATCGTCACGACGACGCCCTCCGCGCTCTCCGTGACGTCGCGGATGATGCCCAGCTCGGCCAGGGTCAGCATGGGCAGCTCGGGATCGGTGACCGTGGCGGCGACGTCGGCCGCCGTCAGCGTCCGGGCGCTCACCACGCACCGCCCGGAGTCGCCCGCGCCAGCCCCTGCATCTCGTCCAGGATCTCGGTCAGCTCGTCGCCGTGGACACCGTCGCGCCCGCGGCCCGGGGCCGGCCCGGCTGGCACCGTGGGACGGCCCAGCGTCGCCACGCGCAGCACCTCGGTGAGCACCCCGTCGAACTCGTCGCGCAGCTCGGACGGGTCGACCGCCACGCCCTGCTCGGCCAGGCGCAGCTCGGTCGGATGCGGCGCGAACAGCTCACCGGTGAGCGGCCACACGGCGTCGATCGCGGCCTGCATGCGGGCGTGGGACAGGTCGGTGCCGTCGCCGAGGCGCACCACCCAGCCGGCCGCGTATTCGCGGTGGTAGCTGACCTCCTTGACACCCTTGGCGGCGATCGCGGCCAGCACGGGGTCGCCGCTCGTGGCCAGCCGGTCGAGGAGCGCGAGCCGCCACGTCGAGAAGACCAGCAGCCGGGCCACCAGCTGCCCGAAGTCGGCGTCGGCCCGCTCGGCCAGCCACACGTTGCGGAAGTCGCCGGGATCGCGCAGATAGGCGAGCTCGTCCTCGCCACGGCCCGCGCCCTCGGCCTCGCCGGCCCGGGTCAGCAACAGCCGGGCCTGTCCGAGCAGGTCGAGGCCGATGTTGGCGACCGCCAGCTCGTCCTCGATCTCCGGCGCACGGGTGATCCACTGCTGGAGCCGGTGGGACATGACCAGCGCGTCGTCGCCCAGCATCAGGCAGTACGCCGCCAGATCGGCGCGGTCGACGCCCTCCGGCAGGGCGGTGGGCACCCCGGCGAGCGGGTCGGCGAACCCCGTTCCGTACGCCCAGCGGGCGTCGTCGTCGTGATCGGTGAGGGAGTGGTAGGCGTCGTCGAAGGACATGGGCGGCCTCAGATGTGCGGCACGGAGTCGGGGATGGAGTAGTACGTCGGGTGCCGGTAGGCCTTGTCGCCGCTGGGCGCGAAGAAGGCGTCCTTGTCGTCGGGACCGGACGCCACCACGTCCTCGGAGCGCACCACCCAGATGCTGACGCCCTCGTTGCGGCGCGTGTAGAGGTCGCGCGCGTGGTGCAGCGCCATCTCGTGGTCCGCCGCCCGCAGGGAGCCGACGTGCACGTGGTTGAGGCCGCGCTTGGCCCGCACGAACACCTCGAACAGTGGCCATTCGTGCTTGATCTCGCCGGTCATGCGCGCACCTCCGTCCGCTTGGCCGCGTGTGCCGCGGCCGCTTCGCGCACCCAGGCGCCTTCCTCGTCGGCCTGCCGCCGGCGGGCGATCCGCTCGGCGTTCATCGGCCCGTCGCCGGAGATGACGCGCTTGAGCTCCGACCAGTCGATGGCGCCGAAGTCGTAGTGCTCCCGATCGGCGTTCCAGCGCAGATCGGGGTCGGGCAGCGTGACGCCCAGCGCCTCGGCCTGCGGGACCGTCATGTCGACGAAGCGCTGCCGCAGCTCGTCGTTGGTGTGGCGCTTGATCTTCCACGCCATGGACTGCGCGGTGTTCGGCGAGTCGGCGTCCGGCGGGCCGAACATCATCAGCGACGGCCACCACCAGCGGTTCACCGCATCCTGCACCATCTCGCGCTGGACGGTGGTGCCCCGCATCATCGTCATGAGCAGCTCGTAGCCCTGCCGCTGGTGAAACGACTCCTCCTTGCAGATGCGGATCATCGCTCGCGCGTACGGCCCGTAGGAGCTGCGGCAGAGCGGCACCTGGTTGCAGATCGCCGCACCGTCGACCAGCCAGCCGATCACCCCGACGTCGGCGAACGAGAGCGTCGGGTAGTTGAAGATCGACGAGTACTTCTGCCGGCCCTCGATCAGCCGGCGGGTCAGGTCGCCCCGGTCGGCGCCGAGGGTCTCGGCCGCGGAGTAGAGGTAGAGGCCGTGCCCGGCCTCGTCCTGCACCTTGGCGAGCAGGATCGCCTTGCGGCGCAGCGACGGCGCGCGGGTGATCCAGGCGCCCTCGGGCTGCATGCCGATGATCTCGGAGTGGGCGTGCTGGGCGATCTGCCGGATCATCGTCTTGCGATAGCCGTCCGGCATCCAGTCGCGGGGCTCGATCCGTTGGTCCTTCTCGATGATCTCGGCGAAGACCTTTTCGCCGGCGACGTCGCTCATGACACCTCCCAGGTGAAGAAGCCCTGCCCGGTCTTGCGGCCGAGCTCGCCCGCGGCCACCTTGTCGCGCAGCAGCCGCGGCGGCGCGAACCGTTCGCCCAGCTCCCGGTGCAGGTGCTCGGCGATCGCGAGGCGGACGTCGAGGCCGACGAGGTCGGTGGAGCGCAGCGGCCCCATCGGGTGGCGGTAGCCCAGCTCCATGGCGCGGTCGATCGAGGACGCGTCGGCGACGCCCTCCTCGAGCATGCGGATCGCCTCGAGCCCGAGCAGCACGCCGAGCCGGCTGGTCGCGAAGCCGGGCGAGTCGCGGACCACGACCTCGCTCTTGCCAAGCCCGGCCACCCAGGACCGGGTCGCGTCGCGGGCGGCGTCGCCGGTCAACGGGCCCACGACCACCTCGACGAGCTTGCTCGCCGGCACGGGGTTGAAGAAGTGCATGCCGATGAACCGCTCGGGCCGGCCGAGCGCGTCGGCCAGCCCGGCGATCGACAGGGAGCTGGTGTTGCTGGCCAGCACTGCCTGCTCGCCCACCGCATTGTCGGCGGCGGCGAGGACCCGCACCTTCAGGGCGGCGTCCTCGGGGACGGCCTCGACGACGAGCTCGGTGTCGCTGCCGAGGGCGGCCACGTCGTCGACCAGGACCACCCGGTCGAGGACGGTGTCGGCAGACTCGGCGAGCAGGCCCTTTTCCGAGGCGCGCAACAGCCCCATGGCGACACGGTCGCGGGCGGCCGCGGCGGTCGCCGGGTCGCGCTCCACGAGGCAGACCACCGCGCCGGCGACGGCGAAGACCTGGGTGATCCCGGCGCCCATCCGGCCGCCGCCGATGACGCCGACGGTCTTCGGCACGGCGGGCTGCACAGCGGTGGTGGTCATGAGCGGCCTCCCGCGAGGAAAGCGTCCATGCGCTCGCGCTTCTCGTCGGACTCGAAGAGGATCGCCTGCGCCAGGTCGTCGGTGAGGGGGTGGCCGCCGCCGTCGGCGACGAGCTTTGTGAGCCGCAGGGCGAGCCCACCCGAACGGGCCATCCGGTCGAGCAGGGCGTGCGCCCGCTTCAGCAGGTAACCGGCCGGGACCACCTCGGCGACCAGGCCGAGCCGCAGCGCGTCGTCGGCGTCGAGCCGCCGGCCCGCGAGCAGGACCTGCTTGGCGACGGACGCGCCGACCAGCTCGCGCAGCCGCCAGCAGGCACCGGCCGCGGCGAGGATGCCGAGCCCCGGCTCCGGGTTGCCGAACACCGCGGCGGGCGAGGCCAGCCGGATGTCGCACGCGTAGGCCAGCTCGGCGCCGCCACCGAGCGCATAGCCGTCGACGGCGGCGACGGTCGGCAGCGGAAGCCGGGCGATCCGGTCGAAGAGCCGGCTGTTGATGCCCTGGAGAGCCTGCTCCCGGCCGCGCTCGCGCAGCTCGCCGATGTCCGCCCCGGCGGCGAACGTGCCGCCGTCGCCGGTGATCAGCAGCAGCCGCGGCCTCTGCTCCAGCGAGGCGCACACCTCGTGCAGCTCGGCGACCATGGCCGCGTTGATCGCGTTGCGCGCCTCGGGCCGGCGCAACGTCACGACCACCCGGTCGTCGAGCTCCTCCACCACGAGCGTCGTCACGCGGCACCTCCCGCCCGGCGTCGCACGCCACCGTCCACGCCGCCATCCCGGCGGCGGCGGGCGGCGGCCGCGGCCGGGGCGCTCACGGCCGCTCCAGGAGCATGGCGACGCCCTGGCCGACGCCGACGCACAGGGTGGCGAGGCCGCGGCGGGCGCTCTCGCGCTCCATGCGGCCCAGCAGGGTCACGGTGATGCGAGCGCCGGAGCACCCGAGCGGGTGGCCGAGGGCGATCGCGCCGCCGTCGGCGTTCACGCGCTCGTCGTCGAGCTTGAGCCGGCGGATCACGGCGAGCGACTGCACCGCGAACGCCTCGTTCAGCTCCACGGCGTCCAGGTCGCCGACGCCCCACCCGGCCCGGGAGAGCGCTTTTTCCGTGGCGGGGACCGGGCCGAGGCCCATGAGCTGCGGGGCCACCCCGGCGCTGGCGGCGGTGACGATCCGGGCGCGCGGCGTCAGACCGTACCGCTCGACGGCCTCGCCGCTGGCGACCACCAGCGCGGCGGCGCCGTCGGAGAGCGGCGACGAGGATCCGGCGGTGACGACGCCCTCGGGCCGGAACACCGGGCGGAGCCCGCCCAGCTTCTCCAGCGTCGAGCCGCGGCGCGGGATCTCGTCGACGGCGACGTCACCCACCGGGACGATCTCGCCGGCGAAGCGGCCCGCGTCGAGAGCGGCGACGGCCCGCTCGTGGCTGCGCAGCGCGAACGCGTCGCTGTCGGCGCGCGTGATGCCGTCGAGCGCGGCCACCTCCTCGGCGGTCTCGCCCATGCTCAGCGTGACGCGCCGGTCCTCGGGGCCGGTGCCCGCCGCCCTGTCGTGCTCCTGGAACAGCGGGTTGGTGAAGCGCCAGCCCAGCGAGGTGTCGACCACCTCGCCGGGGCGGGCCCACGGCGTGCCGGGCTTTTGCATCACCCAGGGGGCGCGCGTCATCGACTCGACGCCGCCGGCCACGATCACGTCGGCCTCGCCGGCGCGGACGGCATTGGCCGCCGAGACGATCGCGGTCAGCCCGCTCGCGCAGAGCCGGTTGACCGTGTAGCCCGGCACGGTGTCGGGCAGGCCCGCCAGCAGCACCGCCATGCGCGCGACGTTGCGGTTGTCCTCACCGGCCTGGTTGGCGGCGCCGAGCACCACCTCGTCGACCGCCTCGCCGGGCAGCCCCGCCCGGCCGGCCGCCTCACGGACGACCAGCCCGGCGAGGTCGTCGGGACGGACACCGGCGAGCGCGCCGCCGTACTTGCCCTGGGGCGTGCGCACACCGCCGACGAGGAAGGCCTCAGGCATCGCCATCGCCCGCCGCGACGTGGTGACGGGACTGGATCGTGAAGAAGCGGCCGCTGACGAAGAAGTCGTCGGTCAGCGAGGCGGTGGCGGCCGGGTTGGCGCCGCTGCCGTGCAGGTCGCTGAAGGCGGCGGTCTGGTTGACGAAGACGCCACCGGTCAGGTTCTCCGCCAGGTGGACGCCCGCGTCGAGAGCCGCCTCGCGCGCCGCGGCGATCACGTCGGGCGAGGTCGAGTGGACCGTGGCCGTGAGAGCGCCGTGTGCCCGGACGGTCTCGACGAAGATCTCGAGGCTGTGCGGTGTGGACTCCGTCGCGATGACGAACGACACCGGTCCGAACCACTCCCGCGTGTACGCCTTTTCGTCGGCCGCGTCGAGCCGCACGACGACCGGCGTCCGGATGGTGGCACCCGGGTTGTGCTCGTCGGCGACCTCGGTGGACGGGTGGATCACGCTGGCCGCCCCGCTCGCCTCGGTGAGCCGGGCGAGGACACCGTCGTTCACGATCGCGCCCAGCGTGCCGGCCGCTCGCGCCGGGTCGCCGAGCAGCTTGTCGAGCGCGGCGGACAGGTCGGCCCCGAACTCCTCGACGCTACGGCGGCCGGCGTCGGTCACGATGCCGCCCCGCGGGACCAGGATGTTCTGCGGCGTCGTGCACATCTGGCCGCTGTAGAGCGACAGCGAGAACGCCAGGTTGCGCAGCAGGCCCTTGTAGTCGGCGGTGGAGTCGACGATGACCGTGTTGAGGCCGGACTTCTCGGTGTAGACGACCGCCTGGCGCGCGTTGGCCTCGAGCCAGTTGCCGAACTCGCTGGAGCCGGTGAAGTCGACGATGCGCACGTCGGGATGGGTCGCGAGGGTCGCGGCGATGCCGTCGCCCCGCTCCTCGACGGCGAGGGTCACCAGGTCGGGGCTCAGACCGGCCTCGGCGAGGACCTCGCGGCAGATCTGCACGGTGATGGCGAGCGGCAGCACGGCGCCCGGATGGGGCTTGACGATCACCGGGTTGCCGGTGACCAGGCTGGCGAACAGGCCGGGATAGCTGTTCCAGGTGGGGAACGTGTTGCAGCCGATCACCAGGCCGACGCCGCGCCCGACGACCGTGCTGGTCTTGGCGAGCCGCAGCGGGTCGCCCCCGCGCTGGGGCTTGCTCCACTCGGTGGTGACCGGGATGCGGGTGGTCGCGGCGAGCGCGACGGCCACGGCCTCGAGGGCGCGGTCCTGGGCATGAGGGCCGCCGGCCTGGAAGGCCATGACGAAGGCCTGGCCGGTGGTGTGCTGCACGGCGTGTGCCAGCTCGAAGCTGCGCGCGTTGATCCGCTTGATGATCTCGGCGGCGACGCCCGCGCGGCCCTGGGGGCCGACGGCGCGCCAGGCGGGCGTGGCGGCCTTGGCGGCGGCGATCAGCGCGAGCGGATCGGTCTTGGGATAGCTCACGCCCAGCTCGAGACCGTAGGGTGAGCGCTCGGTGGAGACAGTGCCGTCGGCGCCGGGCACCTCGATCGGGAAGGGCTTGCCCAGCAGGGCGCGGAACGCGCGCTCACCCGCGGGGGCGGCCTCCTCGCCGTACACAGACTTGCTGGGAGACTCGGGGAATGCGGACCAGTAGTCCCGGACGGCTGCGGCCCGGATCGCCTGATCCAGCAGGTCGGAATGCGTCTCGTACAACTCGGTGGGGGTTGTCATCTGCGCTCCATTGCGTTTGGCTGTGCTCATATTTACCGACCGAACGGCCGGTAATCAACCCCTGGGAGACAGGATGGCACTGACATGACCCGGCCTGCGGCTCCGCGCCGGCGCGGACGACCCGGTCATGACCAGGATGCCGTGCTCGCCGCGGCGGTGCGGCTGTTCAACGAGCGCGGCTACGACGCCACCAGCATGTTCGACATCGCCGAATCGCTGGGCATCACGAAATCCAGCGTCTACCACCACATCAGCGGCAAGGAGCAGCTGCTTCAGATGGCGATGGACCGGGCACTCGACGGCCTGTTCGAGGCCGCCGGCGAGGTCAAGGCGCTCGACCTGCCGGCTCCCGAGCGGCTCGAGAGGCTGGTCCGCCGCAGCGTGCTGGTGCTGGCCGAGCGGTTCGAATACGTCACGGTGCTGCTGCGCGTCCGGGGCAACACCGAGGTCGAGCAGCACGCCCTGTCGCGCCGCCGCGACTTCGACGCCATCCTCACCGACCTGGTCAAACAGGCGCAGGCCGAGGGCGGGGTGCGCCCCGACATCGACCCCGCGACCGCCGCGCGGCTCATCTTCGGCATGGTCAACTCGCTCACCGAGTGGTACCGCCCGCGCACCGGCGGGGCCGAGGCCATCGCCGACGCGCTGACCCGCATAGCGTTCGAGGGCCTGCGCACGGCAGAGAGGTGAGTCGCGCGGACGCGTTAGCGTGGGCGCCGATGAAAAGCTGGCAGAGCCGGGCCGCCGTCGCGGTCGCGGCCACCCTGGTCCTGACCGCGTGCGGCACGGACGCCCCCGGTGCGCCCTCCGCGGCGCCGACGTCCGCCACGCCCTCCTCCGCGCCGGCGAGCGACCTCGCGCCGTCGAGCACGCCCGCCTCGACGGCACCGTCGCCGACACCGCCCAAGGACTGCGTCACCCGTACGCTCGACGGCCTCGACCTGGCCGGACGGGCGGGACAGCTGCTCATGGTGGGCCTCCCGGTCGACACGCCCACGGGTTACGCGGGCGCGGTGCGCGCTTACCGGCTCGGCGGCATCTTCCTCCGCGGGCGCAGCACCCACGCCGCCGCCGAGCTGCGCGGCGACATCGCGAACGTGCAGGGCAAGGCCACGCTGCCGCTGCTCGTGGCGCTCGATCAGGAGGGCGGCAGCGTCCAGACGCTCAAGGGACCCGACTTCCCGATCCTGCCCTCCGCCGCGCGGCTCGGCGCGGGCCCGGTCACCACGCTGCGCGGCACCACACAGGACAGCGCCCGGCGCCTGTCCGCGATCGGTGTGAACATGAACCTCGCCCCGGTCGCCGACACCGTGCCCGCCGACATCGGCGAGGACAACCCGCCGATCGGCGCCTTCCGCCGGCAGTACGGCTCCGATCCCGCCAAGGTCGCCACGGCGATCAGGACGGTCGTGCCCGCCTCGCAGGACGCCGGCGTGCTCACGACACTCAAGCACTTCCCCGGGCTGGGCCGGGTGCGCGCCAACACCGACACGTCCACCAAGGCGGTCGACACCACGGCGACGGTGAACGACCCGTACCTCCAGCCCTTCGCCGCCGGCATCGACGCGGGCGCCGCGGCCGTGATGATCTCGTCGGCGTCCTATCCGCGGCTCGACAGCGGCGCGATCGCCGCCTACTCCAGACCGATCGTGACCGACCTGCTGCGCGGCAAGCTCGGCTTCAAGGGCCTCGTCATCTCCGATGACCTCGGCGCGGCCAAGGCGGCGAGCACGCTTCCTCCGGCACAGAGGGCGGTACGCTTCGTCGCGGCCGGCGGCGACATGGTGCTGACGATCGTGCCCTCCGACGCCAAGCCGATGTCGGCGGCGCTGATCGAGCGCGCCGAGAGCGACCCGGCGTTCCGCGCGCGGGTCGACGACGCGGCACGGCACGTGCTCCAGACCAAGGAACGCGCCGGCCTGCTCAGGTGCGGCTGACCGTTCGGGATCATCGATCGTTGCGGGGAGCCGCCGTGCTTCCCCGCACGACCAATCGAGGGACGAGCACGATTTCGGTACGCCCGGAGCGGCCCTTGTCGAGCCGGGAGACCGCCAGGCTCACCGCGCTCGACGCCTGAGCCGGCGCGTCCTGGTTGACCGAGGTCAGGTCGATGTGCGCGAGCCTGGCCAGCGTACTGTCGTCATATCCGACAACGGAGATCTCACCCGGGACATCGATGCCGGCACGCAGGAACGCGTCCATGACGCCGACGGCGAGCCGGTCGTTGGACGCCACGACGGCGGTCGGACGGTCGGCGGCGGCGGCGAGCGCCCGACCCGCCCGTACGCCTCCCTCCTCGGTGTGATCACCGGGAATGACCTGGGCGGGAAGCCCGGCGTCGCGCATGGCCCGGCGATAGCCGCGACGGCGGACCGCGGTGACGGCACCGGACCCGCCGTCGACAAAGGCGATGCGGCGGTGACCGAGACCGATCAGGTGGTGCAGCGCCGCGCCGACGCCGACGTCATCGGCCGAGCGCACCACGTCGACCTGCGCGTCCTCGGCCCGGCGGCCGACCACCACGCAGGGCACCTGCTCGGCCAGACCGTCCAGGAAGGACGCCGGCGAGTCGGGACCGAGCAGGACGAGCGCCTCGCAGCGGAAGTCGAGCAGTGTCTCGGTGGCGCGGTCCTCGTCGCGGTCGCGCGTCAGGGTGGAGAGAACGACCTCGTAACCCTCGGCGCCGGCCGCGACGTGCAGCTCCTCGACGAGCTCGGCGTGGAACGGATTGCGCACGTCGAGCATGACGCCGAGCAGGTGCCGGCGGCGCCGGGCCAGCAGGCTCGCCGCGCGATCGGCACGGTAGCCCAGCTCGGCGGCGGCGGCCAGCACCCGTTCGCGCGTCTCGGCGCTCGGCCCGGGCGCGCCGCGGAGCACGAGCGACACGGAGGCGGGAGAGACCCCGACGCGGGCCGCCACGTCTGCCAGGCGCGGACGCTGATCCACTTCTTTACTCCCGGTAACAGCCTTGACACCCATCGAGATCAACGTCGATAGTACAGGGGACTTTAAAGCGCTTTAAAAGCGAGGTCTCCTGATGAGCCACCCCTCCATCGGCGTGGCAGTGATCGGGGCCGGCATGGTCGGCCGCGCGCACGCCAACGCCTATCGCAACGCCGCCACCGTCTTCGACCTCGGCCTGCCCGCGCCGCGCCTGGTCGCCATCGCCGACCTGCACGAGCCGTTCGCCGCCGACGCCGCCCGGCGATACGGCTACGACCGCGCCGAGACCGACTGGCGCGCGGTCGTCGAGGCGCCCGACGTCGACGCGGTCAGCGTCGCCGTCGCGAACGCCCTGCATCGCGAGGTGGCCGAGGCCGCCCTCGCCGCCGGCAAGCACGTCCTGTGCGAGAAGCCGCTCGCGCCGACCGTCCACGACGGAGAGTCCATGGTCGCTGCCGCCGCCGCGACACCCGGGCTGGTCAACGCGGTCGGCTTCACGTTCCGCCGGTCCCCCGCGCTCAACGCCGTCAAGAGAGAGGTCGAGGGCCGGCTCGGTCCCGTGCGCCACTTCGTCGGCAACTACTGGTGCGACTACGGCTACGACCCCGCCCGCCCGATGAGCTGGCGCTACCAGGGCGGCCCCGGCTCCGGCGTGCTCGCCGACATCGGCAGCCACCTGACCGACCTTGCCGAGTTCTTCTGCGGCCCGACCGCCGGGGTGCAGGGCACGACGATGGCCACCCTGGTCAAACAGCGGCCACGCCCGCTCGGGGTCGCGGTCGGCCACGCCGGCGGCGTCGAGGTCAGCGACGAGCTCGTCCCGGTGGAGAACGAGGACGTCTGCACCTTCACCACGTCGTACGCGAGCGGAGCGGTCGGCACGTTCTCGCTGTCGCGCGTCGCTTTCGGGCACGCCAACTCGCTGCGGGTCGACCTGTTCTGCGAGAACGGGTCCGCCTCGTTCGAGATGACCCGGCCGGCCGAGTTCACCATCGTCGACGCCAGTGCGGAGACGGCGGTCAACGGCGCGCGGACGGTCTTCGTCGGCCCCTGGCATCCGTACGTGGCTCGTGGCCTGCCCATGGATTTCCCCACCGTCGGCCACGGGCAGAACGACTTCTTCGTCTACCAGGCTCGGGCCTTCCTCGACCAGATCGCCGGGGCCGAGAGCCTGCCGCCCTGTCCCGACCTGGCACACGGCCTGCACAACCTGCGCGTGCTCGACGCGGTCGTGTCCGCCGCCGACAAACCCGTCCAGATCTGAGGAGCCCCCCATGCGACTCGGCGCCTACACCGCGTGCCTGCACGACCGCTCCCTCGACGAGACCCTGAAAATCCTCGGTGAACTGGGCTTGACCAGCGCCGAGATCAACACCGGCGGCTTCATCGCCGCGCCGCACATCCCCGTCGACGACCTGCTGGCCAGCGCCGGCGCCCGGGAGGAATACCTCGGCCGGTACGCCCAGGCGGGCATCACGCTGACCGGGCTCAACGTCAACGGCAACCCGCTCAACCCCGACCCGCGGGTCGGCCCCCGGCACGCCGCCGACCTGCGCCGCACGATCGACCTGGCCGCCGCGCTCGGAGTGAAGAGGGTGGTCACCATGTCGGGCCTGCCCGGCGGCGAGCCGGGCGCCACGGTGGCCAACTGGGTCGTGAACCCGTGGGACAGCCAATACCTCGACGTCCTCGATCATCAATGGCAACAGGTGGCGATCCCGTTCTGGCGTGACATCCAGGCCCGGGCGGCCGCGGCGGACGTGAAGGTCTGCATCGAGATGCACCCGCACAACCTGGTCTTCAACCCGCCCACGCTGATGCGGCTGGTCGAGCAGACCAACGCCACCCACGTCGGCGCCGAGATGGACCCGAGCCACCTGTTCTGGCAGGGCATCGACCCGGTCGCCGCGGTGCGCCACCTCGGCGAGCTGGTCTTCCACGCGGCCGCCAAGGACACGCGAATCAACGCCGACAACGTCAAGCTCTTCGGCGTGCTCGACGACCGCTTCACCCGCACGCCGGCCGACCGCACCCCACTCAACCTCGGCGGCGCCAACACCCTCAACCAGTGGCCCGACCGCCCGTCCTGGCAGTTCGTGGCCGTCGGCCGCGGCCACGGCGACGACTTCTGGGTGCCGTTCCTCCAGGCCCTGCACGCCATCGACCCCGAGATGGCCGTCAACATCGAACACGAGGACACCGAACTCGACCAGATCGAGGGCCTACGCCTGGCCGCCGAAAACCTGACCGCCGCCGCCAGGAAGGCCGGCATCTGAGCCCAGCCGGCCACCACCCAGCGATCCCCCGACGTCCCCCGGCAGCCAGCGGTCCGGTCGCATCAGTGGCCAGCTTGCGGTCCGCCGCCACCCAGCGGCCGCCCGACCGTCCAGCCCGCAGCCCGTGCCCGCCTGGCGTTCCGGCCGCCATCCAACGGTCGCCCGGCGTTGCGGCCGCTGCCCAGCGGCCGCCCGACCGTCCAGCCGCCGCCAAGCGGTCACCCAACGGTCGTTTGGCGGTCCAGCCGCACCCAGCGGTCGCCCAACGGTCCAGCCGCAGCCCATGGCCGCCTGGCGTTCCCGCCGCCCAACGGTCGCCCGGCAGCCCAGCCGCACCCAGCGGCCGCCCGGCAGCCCAGCCGCACCCAGCGGCCGCCCGGCGTTCCGGCGGCGCCCACGGGCCGCCCAAGGGTCCAGGCACAGCCAGCGGCCGCCCGGCGTTCCGGCTTCACCCACGGTTCGCCCAGCGATCTAGCCACAGCCCGTGGCGCCTGGCGTTTTCGCCCCCGCGCCGCGGTCGCCCGGCGTTGCGGCCGCCGCCCAGCGGCCGCCCGACGGTCCGGCCGCAGTCGGCGGCTTCCTTTACTGGCCGCCTCTCTACGGCGCGGCGATGCGGAGGTGGAGATGATCGTGGGCAGTAGGGTGGGTTCGTGCCTGTTCCTCCCTACGTGGCTCGCATGCGGGCGCATGTCGGCCACGATCTGCTCTTCCTGCCCAGCGCCAGCGGGGTCGTCGTGGACGATGACGGACGGGTGTTGCTGGCCCGGCGGGTGGACAACGGGCGGTGGTCGGTTCCGGCCGGGACGATCGATCCGGGCGAGCAGCCGGCCGAGGCGGCGCTGCGGGAAGTGTTCGAGGAGACGGGAGTTCGGGCGGAGATCGTCCGGGTCGCGGGGGTGGCCACACATCCGGTGGTCTATCCGAACGGCGACCAGTGCGAGTTCCTGAACGTCTGGTTCCTGTGCCGGGCGCTGTCCACGGACGCGGCGGTCGCGGACGACGAGTCGCTGGAGGTGGGCTGGTTCGCGCCGGAGGCGCTGCCCACGCTCGACGACTGGTCGAAGCTGCGCATCGAGGCGGCGCTGTCCGGCGTCGACGCGGCCTGGCATGCCACACCCGGCGAGAAGCACCCGGCGCTCAACCAGCCGGACTCGCTCTGAGCGGCCTCGCTCTAACCGACCTGGCCTCGCCCTGACCGACCCGGCCTCACCCTGACCGACCCGGCCTCACCCTGACCAACCTGGCCCCGCCCTGACCGACCCGGCCCCGCCCTAACCGACCCGGCCCCGCCCTGACCGACCCGGCCTCGCCCTGACCAACATGGCCCCCGCCCTAACCGATCCGGGCTCGCTCCAACCGATCCGGGCTCGCTCTGGCCAACCCTGGACTCGCCCTAACCGGCTCGGACTTCCGCTGATCAACCTCCCGTCCGCCTGACGGCCGCGGCCGAGCCCTCCCGCCGGCCTCTGCGCGATCGCCTTAGATTCGGCGGTGTACCGCATTGGGCGTCCGGGCTCGCAGCCCTGGGGCGCCAAGTCGGCCAGCCGCGGTAGTGCGGCGCCGCGGGGTAGGCAGTTCGCGGTCGGAAGCAGATGCCCTGCGAGCGCTCGCGATGGTTGACGCGAGCTTCGGTAAGTCGTAGCTTACCGTTCGTGGGGACTTACCGAGATGGGGATGGCTGGGAGATCCTTGGGGATCCGAGCCGGCGGGCGATTGTGGCTTCGCTGGCTGAGCGGCCTCGGGCTGTGGGCGAGCTTGCGGACGAGTTACCTATCAGCCGGCCTGCCGTGTCGCAGCATCTTCGGGTTCTCAAAGAGGCGGGGCTCGTCGCGGACGAGGCGGCGGGGACTCGGCGGGTCTATCGGCTCAACCCGGCGGGAGTGCTGGCCCTCCGCGATCAGTTGGACGCCTTCTGGGATCGGGCGCTCCAGGGCTACCAGGAGGTCATCGAGCAGACGGCCGGCGACGAGGCCGGCAAGCGGACGGTCAGCGACGAGTAGGCCGTCGTGCGGGCAGCCAGCAACAAGGAGGTCGTCGAGCGGACGACCAGCGACAACAAGGCCGTCGAACGGACGCCCAATGACCAGGCGGCCGCCGAGCGGGCAACCAGCGACAAGGAGGCCGTCGAGCAGGCGGCCATGAACAACAAGGCCGTCGGACGGACGGCCACCGACAACAAGGCTGTCGGACGGGCGGCCAA
>NZ_BOMI01000104.1 GCF_016862115.1 Paractinoplanes deccanensis | reverse complement strand
CTGGCGATGAGGTGGCCGTCGAGCGGACGGCCGGTGAGGAGGACTGATGGTGGGGACAGGGGCTCCGATGGTGGTGCGGCAAGTTGTGGTGCAGGCGCCGATCGAGAAGGCGTTTGCGGTGTTCACTCAGCGGTTCGCGGATATCAAGCCGCGTGAGCACAATCTGATGAGCTCGCCGATTGTGGAGACGGTGTTCGAAGGGCGGGTGGGTGGCCACATCTACGACCGTGCCGAGGACGGGAGTGAGTGCCGGTGGGCACGGGTGCTGGTCTTCGAGCCGCCGGATCGGGTGGTGTTCAGCTGGGACATCGGTCCTACGTGGAACCTGGAGAAGGATCCGGCGAACGCCAGTGAGGTCGAGGTGCGGTTCGTCGCGGAAGGGCCGGATCGGACGCGGGTGGAGCTTGAACATCGCAACATCGACCGGCATGGGCCCGGCTGGGAATCCGTGCGCGACGGGGTTGCCAACGACCAGGGGTGGGCGCTCTACCTCGAGCGCTACGCGGCGCTGACCGGCGCCGACGCATAAGGGCGACCGGCCCCGGAAAGGACGATGGGGCGACACGCGCGCCCGAAGGCAGGGGCGACACGCGCGCCCGAAGACAGGGGCGACACGCGCGCCAGAAGGCAGGGGCGACACGCGCGCCCGAAGGCAGGGGCGACACGCGCCAGAGGGGAGGACGGGGCGACACACGCCGGGTGAAAGGCTTCAGGCGGCCCCGCGTGGCGTCCGCGTGGCACGATCTCGGGGGTGGCGGAATGGGTCGTTCTGATCAACGGGCTTCCGGGGTCGGGTAAGACGACGCTCGCGCGCGGACTCTCGGCAGCGCTCGGGGTCCCGCTGATCTCGAAGGACGCGATCAAGGACCGGCTGGCGGCGGAAAGAACGGCGGCCAGCGCAACGGAAAAAGCCACGGACAACGCGACGGAAAGATCCGCGGACAGCGCGCCCGCGGAGATCGCCGAGCTCGGGGCGGCGGCGTCCGAGCTGATGTGGGAGTTGGCGGCGGCCGAGCAAGGCACAGTGGTCCTGGAGTCGTGGTGGTTCAAGCCGCGCGATCTCGGCTTCGTGCGGTCCGGGCTCGGCCGCAGTGGGGCGATCGGCGTTGTCGAGGTCTGGTGTGAGGTTTCGGCGGAGGTGGCTCGGCAGCGGGTCGAGCGCCGCCGCCGGCCGGGCTACTACGAGGATGGCCGGCGGCTGGCCGAGAACTGGGCCGAGTGGAGCGCCGGGGCGGAACCGCTGGGGGTGGGGACCATCCTGCGGGTTCGCACCGACGCTCCGGTTGACCTCGCCTCGCTTACGACTGCTGTTTCTGCAGGTATTGGGTGATCTGGCTCAGGTTGTAGCGGGCACTGTCCTCCGCCCTCTCCTCCCACGCGAAGACGCAGACCGTGGCTGTGCCGTCGAAGCCGATCTCGGTCAGGGTGCGGAAGAAGACGTCCCAGTCGACCTCGCCCTGGCCGATGTCCAGGTGCTGGTGGACGCGGGCCGTCGAGCCGGGCGGGTTGACGATGTAGCGCAGGCCCGAGGAGCCGCGGAAGTCGAACGAGTCCGCTATGTGCACCTGGGTGAGGAGCGGGCCCGCGTACCGGATGATCGCTTCCAGGTCGCCGCCCTGGTGGAACGTGTGGGGCGCGCAGTAGAGGAACGACACCAGGTCCGAGTTGATGCCGCGGATCATGTTGACCGCCGCGATGCCGTCCTCGATGAAGTCGTCGGGGTGGGGTTCCAGGACCAGGCGCACGCCCTCGCGTTCGAAGATCGGCAGCAGGTCCTCCATCGAGCGCCAGAACTGGGCCTCGCACACGTCCGGCATCGAGGGACGGCCGTTGAACTCGGAGTTCATCACGGTCACGCCGAGGTCCACGGTGATCTCGATGGCGCGCTTCCAATACCGTACGGCCGCCTGGCGCTCGTCCTCGGACGGGCCCGACCAGCGGTAGAGCGGCAGCACCGACGCGACCGTGACGTCCGCCGCCGTCAGCGCTTTGCGGAACGCCGCCACGCCCGCCCTGTCCACGCGCGGGTGCACGAAGAACGGCAGGAAGTCGTCCCTCGGCGACAACTCGATGTCGCGGTAGCCGAGGTCCGCCACCACCCGTGGCAGCTCCAGCAAGGGCACCTTCCGCAACATGTACGGGTCCAGAGCGATCCTCACGCCGCCACCTCCGCCGCGTACAGCTTCGGCCGGTCCGCCAGCACCACCGGCACCCGATCTCCCGTGCGCAGCGCCGCCACGCCCGCGTCCGACACCACCGCCGCCGCGTAGCCGTCCCAGGCGCTCGGCCCCACCGGCTGCCCGCCCGCCGACAGCGAGTCGATCCACTCCTGGAACTCGACGTCGTACGCGCGCAGGAACCTCTCCCGCCAGTCCGCCGGTACCGGGCGGGAGTCCGTCCCCGCGTGGCGCACCGTCACCGGGCTCGCGTTGCCCAGCGCCGCCGTGCCGTTCTCGCCCACCACCTCGCCGCGGATGTCGTACCCGTAGCGGATGTTCACCGAGATCTCCACGTCGACCAGCACCCCGCTGCTCATCTCGAGCAGCAGCATCAGCGGGTCCTGGAGCTCGCCGCCGTTGCGGCTCCGCCGGGGCACCAGCACGCGGACCGCCGCCACCTCGTCGTCGAACAGCCAGCGCACCATGTCGATCTCGTGCACCGCCGTGTCGGTGATCGCCATCTCCTTCTCGTAGAACGCCGGCACGCTCGCGTTGCGGTGGGTGCAGTGCATCATCAGCGGCGACCCGATCACGCCCCGGCCCAGCGCGGCCTTCAACGCTCGGTATTCGCCGTCATAACGACGCATATATCCGACTTGCACCAGTCGCCGGCCGACGACGACTTCGGCATCGATGATCCGCAGGCACGCCTCCTGGGTGGTCGCGAGCGGCTTCTCGCAGAACACCGGCTTCCCGGCGTCGATCGCGGCCAGCACGTACTGCTCGTGGGTCGGCCCCCAGGAGCAGACGACCACGGCGTCGACCTCCGGATCGTTGATCAAGTCGACACCGAGAGAGTGAACCCGCGCGCCTGTGCGCGCGCCGACCGAGGCGGCCACCGCGGTGTCGACGTCCGAGACCGCGGTCACGCGGACACCGGCCAGCACGGTGGTCATCCGGCGGATGTGGTCCTGCCCGATCATCCCGGTGCCGATGACTCCGACCTTCAGCATGCGGCCTCCCCTAGCGCTTCAGCTCGTGGGACAGCTCGGCGAGCTCGTCGCCGCCGGCCATCTGCTGGGTCAGCTCGTCGAGGCCGACCTCCTTGCGGGTCTTGTCGAGCGCGGTCGCGCCGAGCTTCAGGATCACGAAGTGGTCGCCGACCATGTAGGCGTGGTGCGGGTTGTGCGTGATGAACACGACGCCCAGGCCGGCGTCGCGCGCCGCGGCGACGTACTTGAGCACCACGCCGGACTGCTTCACGCCGAGGGCCGCCGTCGGCTCGTCGAGGATCAGCACGCGGGCGCCGAAGTAGACGGCGCGGGCGATGGCCACGCACTGCCGCTGACCGCCGGAGAGCGTACCGATGGGCTGGTTGATGTCCTTGACGACGATGCCCATCTTGCGCAGCTCGGCGTCGGCGATCTCCCGCATCTGTTTGACCTTGAGGCCGGCCAGCGGGTACTTGCCGGCGGTCAGCTCGGAGCCGAGGAAGAAGTTGCGCCAGACCTCCATGAGGCCGACCACGGCGAGGTCCTGGTAGACCGTCGCGATGCCGTGGGCGAGCGCCTCGCGCGGCGAGCTGAAGTTGACCTCCTTGCCGTCGACGCGCAGGCTGCCCTCGTTGTGCGGGTGCAGGCCAGAGATGATCTTGATCAGGGTCGACTTGCCGGCGCCGTTGTCGCCGAGCACGCAGGTCACCTCGCCCGCGTTGACGCGCAGGTTGATGCCGCGCAGGGCCCGGATCGCGCCGTACGACTTGCCGACGCCCTCCATCTCGACCAGTGGCTCGCCGCGGTGCAGGCCCTTGTCGGCGTGCTCCGCCAGGGTGTCGGTCATGGGGTCACCCCACCTTCCGCCGGGTGGACATGCGTTTGACGTAGAGGTTCACCAGCACGGCGAGCAGCAGCATCACGCCGAGGAACGCCTTGAACCAGTTGGGGTCCCAGCCGGCGTAGATGATGCCGAGGCTGGTCATGCCGAAGATGAACGCGCCGATGGCGACGCCGATCGCGTTGCCGAAGCCGCCGGTCAGCAGCGTGCCGCCGACGACCGCCGCGATGATGTAGAGGAACTCGTTGCCGACGCCGCCGCCCGCCTGGAGCGTGTTGAAGCGGAAGAGCTGGTGCATGCCGACGAACCAGCCGAGGAACGAGACCACCATGAAAAGGCCGATCTTGGTACGGACGACAGGCACGCCGACCGCACGGGCGCTGTCCGGGTTGCCGCCGACCGCGAAGATCCAGTTGCCCACCCGGGTGCGCTGGAGGGTCCACGCCGCGAGCGCGACGAAGAAGATCCACCAGAGGACCGAGGTCCAGATCGTCACCGACCCGACCTTGAAGCTGGACGCGAAGATCGTGCCGAGCGAGTCGAAGCCGTCGATGTTGCTGATGTCCGGCGTCGACACCGTGCCGGTGACCAGCTTGGTCACGCCGAGGTTGGCGCCCTGGAGCACGAAGAACGTGCCGAGCGTGATGAGGAAGCTCGGGATGCCGGTGCGCATCACCAGATAGCCGTTGAGGAAGCCGATCAGCAGGCAGAACGCCAGCGACAGCAGCGCGCCGACCCACAGGTTCACCCCGTAGTACCAGCAGAACATCGAGCTGGTGAGGCCCGCGGTGTAGACGATGACGCCGGCCGACAGGTCGAACTCGCCGCCGATCATCAGCAGGCCGACGCCGACGGCGACGATGCCGATCACCGACGACTGGTAGAGCACGGTGAAGAACGACTCGGCCGAGCGGAACGAGGGCGCCAGCACGAGGAAGAAGACGAAGATGATGATCGCCGCGACCAGGGCGCCGATCTCGGGCCGCGCCATGAGCCGGCTGGCCAGGGCGGGCCGGACCGGCTCGGCCGAATGGGAAGAGGGTGCCGGAGCGACTGTCTGAGTCATGAGGGCACCTCCTCTACCGCGTGTTGTTCTTGGTGAAGGGAAGGATCTTGTCGATGTTCGTGGAGTCCACGAAGGACGGACCGGTCAGCACGGCCTTGCCGCCGCCGATGTCGTTGCCGTTCTTGAGGTTCAGGTAGAGCGACGTGACCGCCATGTAGCCCTGCACGTACGGCTGCTGGTCGATCGAGAAGACGATGTTGCCGTTCTTGATCTCGGTGGCCGCCTGCTCGTTGAGGTCGAAGGTGACCAGCTTGGCCTCGCTGCCGGACTGCTCCTTGGCCTTGATCGCGTCGAGCGCCTGCGGGGCGCCGAGCGTGACGATCGCGTCGATCGACTTGTCCTGCGCGAGCTTGGCCTGCAACGTCGAGGTGACGGCCGCGTCGTCGGCGCCGTTGACCTGGATGTTCTCGGTGCCGGGCACGGAGCTCTTCACGCCGGCGCAACGCGCCTCCAGGGCCACCGAGCCGGTCTGCTGGATCACGCAGAGGGGGTGCTTGACGCCCTGCTCGGCGAGCTTCTTGCCGGCCTCGGTGCCCGCGAGGGTCTCGTCCGAGCCGAAGTACATCAGCGCGCCGAGCCGCTGGTAGTCGTCGATGCCGGAGTTGAAGCCGACCACCGGGATCTTCGCGTCGCTCGCCGCCTTGACCGCGCCGGCCAGCGCGTCCGGGGTGACCAGCGTGGTGGCGATGGCGTTGACCTTCGAGTCGACGGCGTTCTGGATCAGCACGGCCTGCTTGGGCGCCTCCGGGTCGTTCGAGTACTTCAGCGTGACGCCGGTGTCCTTCGCGGCCTGGTTGGCGCCGTTCTTGACCTTGTCCCAGAACGTGTCGCCGGGCGTCTCGTGCGTGATGAAGGCGATCGTGTAGCCGGAGCTGCCGGGCGCGTTGCCGCCGGCGCTGTCGGTCTCGTCGGTCTTCTCGCGGCCGCCGCCACTGCACGCGGTGGCGGCGAGGACCACTGCCGCGCCGAGCGCGGCGATCCGGAAGGTGCGGGTCCGAGCGGTCATATCTTCTCTCCTGAGGGACGGGGATCGGTGGAGGTGAGTCCGCGGCTGTTCAGGTAGGCGCGCGTGCGCTGCGCGATCGGCAGCGGCACGTCGAAGTCGACCGGGTACATGTCCTGCTCGACGACGACGAAGATCTCGGCGTCGAGCTCGCTGAGCGCGTCGAGCACGGAGGGGACGTCCGGCTCACCCGCCGGGGGTTCGACGCTCGCGCCCATCGCCACGGCCTGGCCGAAGGCGAGGTCCTCCGCGACGGCGCGCCGGGCGACGGCGGGATCCATCTGCTTGATGTGGACGTAGCCGACGCGCTCGGGGTATTTGCGGATCAGGCCGGGCACGTCGGCCCGCCGGTACGCGAGGTGCCCGGTGTCCAGGCAGAGCGAGACGAAGCGCGGATCGGTCTCCTCCAGGAAGCGCTCGGTCTGCTGCTGGGTCTCCACCTGGTAGTCCGCGTGCGGGTGGAAGCGCATGTGGACGCCGTACTCCTCCAGCAGGATCCGCCCGAGCGTGTTGGTGTTCCGGATCAACGCCCGCCAGGAATCCGGATCGAGCTCGGACGCCTCCAGATAGGCGCCGGTGGCATCGTCGCGATAGCCGGGCACGGGCACGAAGACGACATTTCGCGCACCGACCGCGGCGGTCAGCTCGGCGACCTTCCTGGTCTCGGCGAGCACGGAGTCGAAGTTCTTGTGCGGCCCGCCCGCGCCGGCCACGGTGCCGCCGGCGATGGAGAGGCCGCGGGCGGCGACCTCGTCGCGCAACCGGGCGGGATCGGTCGGCAGATAGCCGTACGGCCCGAGCTCCAGCCAGCGATAGCCGGCCGCGGCCATCTCGTCCAGGAACCTGTTCCAGGGTGTCTGCTTGGGGTCGTCGGCGAACCACACACCCCAGGAGTCGGGGCAGCTACCGAGTTGCAAGTGACGGATCTGCATGTGCGAGGCTCCGAATCAGCTGGCGGTCGGGAAGTGCAGGGACGCGTCGGAAGGACCCGAGACGTGCGGCCAGCGGGAGGTGACGACCTTGCCGCGCGTGTAGAAGGAGACGCCCTCGGGCCCGTGGATGTGCTTGTCGCCGAAGAGTGAGTTCTTCCAGCCGCCGAAGGAGTAGTAGGCCATCGGTACCGGGATCGGGACGTTGATGCCGATCATGCCGACGTGGACGCCGCGCTGGAACCGGCGCGCTGCCTCGCCGCTGTTCGTGAAGATCGCCGTGCCGTTGCCGTACGGGTTGCTGTTGATCAGGTCGATCGCCGCGTCGGCGGTGTCGGCGCGCACCACCGACAGCACCGGACCGAAGATCTCCTCGCGGTACACGTCCATCTCGGTGCCGACCTGGTCGAGCACCGTCGGCCCGACGAAGAAGCCGTCCTCGTAGCCGGGCACCCGCAACCCGCGCCCGTCCACCGTCACCTTGGCGCCCTGCCGCTCGCCGCTGTCGATCAGCCCCTCGATGCGCTGCTTCGCGGCCGCCGTGACGACCGGGCCCATCTCGCTGGCCGGGTCGCGGCCCGAGCCGACCACCACGTCGCCGGCCTTGCGCGACACCAGGTCGACCAGCGCGTCGCCGGCCGCGCCCACGGCCACCGCCGCCGAGATCGCCATGCACCGCTCCCCCGCCGAGCCGAACGCCGCCGCGGTCAGGTGCCCGGCCGCGAAGTCGAGGTCGGCGTCGGGCAGCACGATCGCGTGGTTCTTCGCGCCACCGAGCGCCTGCACCCGCTTGCCGTGCGCGTTGGCCTGCTCGTGGATGTAGCGGGCGATCGGCGTGGAGCCGACGAACGAGACCGCCGCCACGTCCGCGTGGTGCAGCAGCGCGTCCACCGCGACCTTGTCGCCGTGCACGACGTTGAAGACGCCGTCCGGCAGCCCGGCCTGCTTGAGCAGCCCGGCGACGAAGGTGGACGCCGACGGGTCGCGCTCGCTCGGCTTGAGCACGAACGTGTTGCCGCAGGCGATCGCCACCGGGTACATCCACATCGGCACCATGGCCGGGAAGTTGAACGGGGTGATGCCCACGCAGACGCCGAGCGGCTCGCGGAAGCTGAACACGTCGACGCCGGTGGACGCCTGGTCCGAGTACGAGCCCTTGAGCAGCTCGGGGATGCCGCAGGCGAACTCGATCACCTCGAGGCCGCGCTGCACCTCGCCGGCCGCGTCGGAGAGCACCTTGCCGTGCTCGTCCGAGATGATCTCGGCGAGCTGCTTGACGTTCGCGTTGACCAGCTCGCGGAAGTTGAACATGATCTTGGTGCGCTTGCTGAGCGACGCCTGGCTCCACGTCTGGAACGCGATGCGGGCCGACGTGACCGCGGCGTCGACGTCCTCGGCGGACCCGAGCACCACCTCGTGCTGCTGCTGCCCGGTGGCCGGGTTGTAGACGTGGCCGCGACGGTCGCCGGACCCGGCGGTGAGCTCGCCGTCGATCCAGTGCTCGATGGTTGACATGCCTTCTCCTAGAGGTATTGCCGCTGGTCGCGCTTCGCGGCGTCGTAGGTGGCCCGCGCCGCCCGGGTGCTGTCCAGAGCCGACACCTCCGGCACGGGCACGTCCCACCACGACTCGGAGGACGGCACCGGCGACAGCGGATCGGTCTCGATGTGCACGACCGTGAGCCGGTCGGCCTCGCGGGCCCGCTTGAGCCCGTCGCGCAGGTCGGCGATCGTGCGGCAGCGGAGGACGTCGGCGCCCAGGCTCTCCGCGTTCGCCGCCAGGTCGACGGGCAGGTGGCCGCCGTCGTAGTCCTGGGACTCGCCGCGGAACCGGTAGCTCGTCCCGAACCGCTGGGACCCCAGCGACTCGGAGAGCGCGCCGATCGAGGCGAACCCGTGATTTTGCACCAGGACGACGACGAGCTTGATGCCCTCGGCGACCGCGGTGACGAGCTCCTGCGCCATCATCAGGTACGAGCCGTCGCCGACCAGCGCGTAGACCTCGCGCGACGGGTCGGCCATCTTGATGCCGAGCGCTCCGGCGATCTCGAAGCCCATGCAGGAGTAGCCGTACTCGACGTGGTACTGCTTCGGGTCGCGCGCCCGCCACAGCAGCTGGAGATCGCCGGGCATGCTGCCGGCCGCCTGCACCACCACGTCCCGCGCTCCGCACGCGTCGTTGACGGCCCCGATCACCTCGCTCTGCGCGGGCAGAGGGCCATGACCCAGGTGGTACGCCCTGTCGACCGCCTCCTGCCACCGGGCCACGTCGGCGCGGTAGTCGACCGGGAACCGCCGACCGTCCAGCGCCGCGAGCAACTCGGAGAGCCCGGCCTGCGCGTCCGCGACGATCGGATAGGCCGACTCCTTGTGCGCGTCGAACGAGGCCACGTTGATGTTGACGAACTTGACCGCCGGGTTCTGGAACGCGGTGCGCGACGCGGTGGTGAAGTCGCTGTACCTCGTGCCCACGCCGATGACCACGTCCGCCTCGCGGGCCAGCCGGTTGGCCACCGGGGTGCCGGTCGCGCCGACGCCGCCGACCGCGTTGGGGTGGTCCCAGCTCAGCGCGCCCTTGCCGGCCTGGGTGTCGGCGACCGGGATGCCGGTCTCACGGGCGAACTGGGCGAGCTCCGGGGACGCCTCGGCGTAGATGACGCCGCCGCCGGCGATGATCAGCGGGCGCTTCGCCTCCCGGATCACCTCGGCCGCGCGCTCCACGATCGCCGGCTCGGCGAGCGGGCGGGGCACGTGCCAGACCCGCTTGGCGAACAGCGCGTCCGGGAAGTCGTACGCCTCGGCCTGCACGTCCTGGGGCAGGCAGAGGGTGACCGCGCCGGTCTCGGCCGGGTCGGTCAGCACCCGCATGGCGGCGAGCAGCGCGGACGGCAGCTGCTCGGGACGCCAGACCCGGTCGAAGAAGCGGGAGAGCGGGCGGAACGCGTCGTTCACCGACACGTCGTAGCTCCGCGGGTCCTCCAGCTCCTGCAGCACCGGGGAGGCGGCCCGGGTCGCGAAGACGTCGGAGGGCAGCAGCAGGACGGGCAGCCGGTTGACCGTGGCGAGCGCGGCACCGGTCAGCATGTTCGTCGAGCCGGGGCCGATCGACGCGGTGCAGGCAAGCGTGGACAGCCGGTTCCTCATCCGGGCGTAGCCGGCGGCGGTGTGCACCATGGCCTGCTCGTTGCGGGCCAGCCGGTACGGAAGATCGGCCTCTCCGGTGCGCTGCGCCTGCAACAGCGCCTGGCCGAGACCGGCGACGTTGCCGTGCCCGAAGATGCCGAGGCAGCCGGCGATCGTGCGCTGCTCGGTGCCGTCGCGCTCGGTCCACTGGTTGGCGAGGAACCGCACCACGGCCTGCCCTACGGTGAGTCTCACAGCCGCGTCCTTTCGGTGTGGGTGGTGAGGGGGAGCCGCGGGTCGACGGGGACGCCGTTCCACGAGCCGCGCACCCAGCCGTGCGCCGGGTCGTCGCGCACGAGCCATTCGCGCTCGCCGGGGCCGGCCATCACGTTGAGGTAGTAGAGGTCGTAGCCGGGCGCGGCCATCGAGGGGCCGTGCCAGCCGTACGGGATCAGCACGACGTCGCCCGTGCGCACCTCGGCGCAGACGTCGATCGGGCGGTCCGGATGCCCGTACACCCGCTGATAGCCGCACCCCGACGTGCCCGCCGGCGACGCCGCGACCTCGAAGTAGTAGATCTCCTCGAGGCTGCTCTCGCCGTCGCCGGCCTCGTCGTGCTTGTGCGGCGGATAGGACGACCAGTTGCCGCCCGGGGTGAGCACCTCGCAGGCGATGAGCCGGTCGGTCTCGAAGACGCCGGGCGTGCAGAAGTTGTTGACCTGACGGCTGGCCTGCCCGGCGCCGCGCAGCTCCACCGGCACGTCCTGGGCGGCGCCGTAGCGGAACGGCAGGCGCTTGGTCGCGCGGGCCGCGGGCAGCGCGAACCGGCCGCCGTTCGGCGCGCGCACGGTGACCGTCGAGTCCCTCGGCACGTACGCGAAGTCGGTGACCCGCGAGAAGACCGAGCGCCGCCCGGTCAGCGTCATCCGCTCGTCGTCGCAGGTCACGTCGCAGCCGCCGGACAGCGGCAGGACAAGCATCTCGTCGGTGCCGGTGGCGAACTTGGCCCGCGAGCCGACGGCCAGGTCGAGCACGCGCAGCCCGCTGTAGCGCCAGCCCGCGTTCTCCGGCGTCACGACCAGGTCGAACGGCTTGTCGGCGGTGCTGCCCCGCCGCATCACGGGATTGACTCGCGCCATCACAACAACCCCACCGCCCGGTCGACCGCGTCGGCCACGCCGCCGCTCGACGGATAGAGCAGCGACCGGCCGATGACCAGGCCCTGCACGGTCGGCAGGCCGAGCGCCTTGCGCCACGCGGCGTACGCGGCCTCCCCCTCTCCGCCGAGGATCAGCGCGGGCAGGGTGGTCGCCGCCATCACCCGTTCCATGTCGTCGACGACCGGGACCTTGAGCCACGTGTACGCCGAGGTCGTGCCCAGCCCGGCGGCGACCGTCATCGCGCGGATCATCGCCTCGGCGGTGAGCTCGTTGCGGACCCGGCCGTCGACCCGGTGCGAGATGAACGGCTCGACCATGGCCATCTTGCGCCGGGCGGCGAGCGCGCCGACCGCGTTGCCGCAGGCCTCCAGCGTGGTGACGGTGCCCGGGTCGGCCGGGTCGATGCGCAGCAGCATCTTGCCGCCCTCGAAGCCGGCGGCCGCGATGCTGCCCGCGTCGTACGCGGTGAACCGGTCGTCGATCTCGAAGCTGGTGCCGGCGAGGCCGCCGCGGTTCATCGACCCGATGACCACCTTGTCGTCGAGCGCGCCGAGCAGCAGCAGATCTTCGAGGATGTCGGGGGTGCCGAGCACGCCGTTGACGCCCGGCCGGGTCAGCGCGGTGCGCAGCCGGTCGAGCAGGTCGGCCCGGTTGGCCATCGCGAGCGGGTCGTCGCCGGCCCGCAGCGCCCCGCGCGCCGGATGGTCGGCCGCGATGATCATCAGCTTGCCGTGCGGGCCGAACAGGCTGGACGGCCGGCGCCGCGAGGAGGCCGCGGCGGCGATGGCCGCGGGGCGACGGGTCCGGATGTCGAGGAGGCCGTCCAGGTCAGGCATGCCGTGCTCCTTCGATGAGGGCGTGCACCTCGCGCTCGGTGGGCATGGCGTCGGCGCAGGACAGTCGCGAGGCGACGATGGCTCCGGCGGCATTGGCGAAGCGCATCGTCGCCTCGAGCTCCCATCCGGCGAGCAGGCCGTGGCAGAGCGCCCCGCCGAAGGCGTCGCCGGCACCGAGGCCGTTGACCACCTCGACCGGGACGGGCGGCACCTCGACCTGCTCGTCCACGCGCGACGCCAGCACCCCGGCGGGGCCCTGCTTGATCACGGCCAGTTCGACGCCGGCGTCGTGCAGCGCGGCGGCCGCCTCCGCGGGTTTCCGGAGACCGACTGCCGTCTCGGCCTCGTCGAGGTTGCCGACGGCGACGGTGGCGTGGGGCAGTGCTTCCTCGTACCACCGGCGGGCCTCCTGCCGGGAGGACCAGAACATCGGGCGATAGTCGAGGTCGAAGACGGTGATGCCGCGCTTGGCGCGATATCTGAGGGCGGTCAGCGTCGCCGTGCGGGACGGCTCCTGGCTCAGGCCCGTGCCGGTCACCCAGAAGATCTCGGCGTCCCGGATCGCCTCGAGATCCAGCTCGGACGGGTGGATCTCGAGGTCGGGCGCCTTGGGGAAGCGGTAGAAGTAGAGCGGGAAGTCGTCCGGCGGATAGATCTCGCAGAACGTCACCGGCGTCGGCAGGGAGGCGACCGGCGTGACGAAGCGGTCGTCCACCCCGAAGCCGCGTAGCGCATCGTGCAAGAACTCACCGAACGGGTCGTCGCCGGTGCGCGTGATGACCGCGGAACGGCGTCCGTAGCGGGCCGCCGCGACGGCCACGTTGGACGCGCTGCCGCCGAGGAACTTGGCGAAGGTGCGCACTTCACGCAGGGAGACACCGACCTGTTCCGGGTACAGGTCGACGCCGATACGTCCCATCGTCAATACCTCGTCCGCGGGCATGCGCACGCCTCCGATTGCGGTCTCCGGCGAATGATCAGATTTCGGGCACGGTGGGGCGTGCCGTGTGCCGTGCTTGGATCCGGCGCGTTGATCAGAATGATTGCCGTCGGTTACCGACCGGCGACGCTAGGTTTGCTGCCTTCGATGTAATAGCTTGGAGCGGTCTACGTCAATACTTTGTCATGACAAACTGATAAGCCGAGCGCCACGCGAGTCGTCGTCCAAGGGGGAAGCAGTGTCATCGGATCTGTCGCCGCCACGAGGCCAGCTACGACCGGTCGAAGTGGACCGGACCAGCCCCGTGCCGCTGTATTTCCAGGTAGCGACCCGTTTGCAGGAGCTGATCGAGAAGGGCGAGATCGGCGTCGGCGCCCGCATCGAGAACGAGGTGGATCTCGCCGAGCGCCTCGGCGTCTCCCGCCCCACCACCCGCCGCGCCATCCAATATCTGGTCGAGCGCGGCATGCTCGTGCGCAAGCGCGGCGTCGGCACCCAGGTGGTGCACCCCAAGGTCCGCCGCCCGGTCGAGCTCTCCAGCCTGTACGACGACCTGGTCGCCGGCGACCGCTCCCCCCGCACGGAGGTGCTGGAGCTGCGCACCATGCCGGCCCCCGACCCGATCGCCGCCGCCCTCGAGGTCGCCCCCGGCACCGAGGTCACGTGGATCGAGCGCCTGCGCTACGCCGGCGGCGAGCCCTTGGCCCTGATGCACAACGCCATCCCCGTCGACGTCCTGCGCCTCACCCCCGAGGACCTCGCCTCGCACGGCCTCTACGAGCTGCTGCGCCGCGCCGGCCTCACCCCGCGCATCGCCACCCAGGTGATCGGCGCCCGCTCCGCCACCGCCGCCGAGGCCCGCATCCTCACCGAGAAACGAGGCGCCTCCCTGCTCACCATGACCCGCACGGCCTGGGACGCGGGCGGGCGCGCCCTCGAATACGGCAGCCACGTCTACCGGGCCAGCCGCTACAGCTTCGAGCTCAACCTCTCCGCCGGCTGACCGCCACCCGCCCTTGCGCGGCAGCCCTCTCGCCATCTAGTCCCCTCGGCTCGAGGAGGGGTGCGCCGCCGGCTGCTGCGCCACGCGTGGCTCGCCTTTCTGCGGCCGGCCGTGAGCTGCGTTTCGGGGCCGGCCGTCAGGGTGCGTGCGGAGGCCACGGGAGCCGGGCGGGCGTGGGCGGCCCGTCGCTCGGCAGGCGGGCTCGCACCTTGGCGGCGCACTCGGTCAGCGCCTGCCGCGGGTCGAGGTCGAGGCTGGCGAGGGCGACGAGCGCGGTGAACGCCACGTCGGCCAGCTCGGCGGCCACCTGGTCGCGGGTGTGGGTGACGCCCTTGCGCGGGTTCTGGCCGAGCAGGCCGATCCAGGCCGCCGCGGCCTCGCCGGCCTCCTCGGTGACCTTGAGGATGCGGCAGGTCAGCTCGAGCGGCATCGTCCCGTTGCTCAGATCGAGCCAGCGCCGCGCCTCGTGCACCGCCGGCCAGATGGTCTCGTCCACGTCTCCCCCGCTTCGCCGCCGACGGCCCAGTAAGGGAGGAACGACTCGTGCGGGATGGGGTGACGGGCACGGGCCTGGTGTGGCCGTGCGTGAGAGAAAGGGCGCCCGGCGGTTGCCCGTACCGGCATCGATCAGGACGATCGTCGCGGTTCGGCCACGATGGACGCGCGCCAGGAAGGATCCGACGACACGTGCAGTCATCCCTTTCCCTGACCGGCGGTATGCCGGGCGAAGCCGCCACCGCGGATCTCAGCGGGCGCTGTGTCGGCAACTCCTACGTCTTGGTCTGTCCCGTGGGGCACGGCGCCACCGGCACCGTGTGGCGCGGGATCGATCGGGCCACGGGCGCCGACGTCGCGGTCAAGCTGTTGCACGAGGGGCTTCTGCGGCAGCCCAAGCTGGTCATCCGGTTCGTGCAGGAACGCACGATCCTGATGATGATGCGCCACGAGAACATCGTGGGGGTCCGCGACCTCTTCAGCGTCGGCGGCTCGCTCGCGCTGGTCATGGACTACGTCTCCGGCGGGAGCCTGCGGCAGTACGTGCGGGCCATGGGCACGCTGGCGCCGGCGGACGCGGCCGACCTGCTCGCCCAGGTGGCGGCCGCGCTCACCCAGGCGCACGAGCTCGGCGTGGTGCACCGCGACGTCAAGCCGGACAACATCCTGCTCCAGGAGAACGACGGCCGTTTCGACGTGCGCCTGACCGACTTCGGCATCGCCCGGGTGCTGGACACCGCCGGGCTCACCACGCCGCAGGCCATCGTCGGCACGCCGCACTACATGGCGCCGGAGGCGATCCAGGGCGAGGCCGAGCCGGCCTCCGACGTGTACGCGGTGGGCGTCGTCCTCTACGAGCTGGTCACCGGCGGCACGCCGTACGCGGGTGAGCCCCTCGCCGTGCTCCGGGGTCATCTCGACGAGCGGCCGGTGTGCCCGCCGGGTGTCGTGCCGCCGGTGTGGGAGCTGATCTCCTGGTGCATGGCGAAGGATCCCGGCAGCCGCCCGACCGCCGCCGAGCTGGGCACCGCCCTGCGGGAGCTGGCCCGGGACACGGCCGGTGTGCCCGCGCTGGCCGGGCAGACGCAGGACTACGGCGGCGACGCCACCGCGCACCTCGGGCTGCGCGCCGTGTCGCACCCGTCGGCGCGTCCCGCTTCCCCGCGCCGGAGGCCGCGCAACGGTCCGCGCACCTGGAAGTGGCGGCGGCCCGGCATGATGGTCGCCCTGATCGGGCTCGCCGCCGCCGTGTCGGGGCTGGGCGGCTTCAACGCCTGGCAGCTGCTCGACTCGCCCGGCTCGGAGCAGGCCGTCGCCGCCCCGCCGGTGATGCCGTCCGCGCAGGCCTCGGGCCGGCCCCAGGCTCAGGCGAGCGGCGCGCGCACGGCGGGGCCCTCGGGCGCGCCCGCGGCCGGCGGGCCGGCGCTCCCCGGGAGCTTGCCGGAGGCCGGCGGAGCACTGGCGGGCGGAGCGGCGATCGGTCCCGGCGCGACGGGCGGCGCGAAGACCGGTGAGATGCAGGGCCGGGTGCGGGCGCCGGGCGTGCAGGTCTCGGCGGGACCGTCCGGCATCGGGGCCTCGGCCGGGCCCGGCCGGGCGGAGGCGCATTTCGGGCCGTGGCACTGCGGCGACGAGTACACGTGGGATCTCGGCCATCCCGTGCTGGTCAAGCCGTGCCATTCGCTGGGCGGCTCGGTGCGGGTGGCCGGTCAGATGGAGGCGATGCCCGGAGTGCAGGCGGACATCTCGATGACGGTGCGCGACGCGGACACCGACGATGTCGTCGCCGGGCCGTACGTCTGCAAGGGAATGATGTTCACCGACTTCGCGCTGCGCCACACCTGCGGGCCGGGCGACCTGCGCCTGCCGCACGGCGAGGGGCGCGTGCTGGTGGCCATGGCGTGGCAGTACACCCAGCGGCCGCTGCTGCCCGGCGGTGTGGCCCGCGGGCCGGTCTTCGACTGGTGAGACGCGGGAGCCCGGCAAGGCTCCCGCGTCTCATCGGCACGGCGTCAGGCCGCGCGCCACATCCGGAAGAACGGCGTGCCGTCGGGCAGGAGCATCTCGAAGGGCTCCATGTCGGCGTAGCCGGTCCGGCGGTACAACCGCACGTTGTTCTGGTTGGTCGCCTCGAGGTAGAACGACACCCCGGCCGGCTCCAGCTCGTCGTGCACCTGCTGCATCAGCTCGCTGCCCAGGCCGTGGTGCTGGTGGTCGGGGTGCACGGCGAGGAACGCGAGGTGCCAGTGCGGGTCGTGCGGGTGGTGCTTCTCGAAGAGCTGGTCGAGCGCGACGAACCGGTCGTGGTAGTCGCCGGCCAGCGCCTTCAGCCGCTCCTCGTAGTTCTCCGGCCCGGGCGACTCCTTGGTGTAGTCGAACCACACCGCGGCCGCCGCCAGCCCCTCGCCGGACGGGTGGTCGATCACGTCGACCCGGCCGTACTCGAAGGCGTTCTCGGTCAGCAGCGTGAAGAAGTCGGCCATCACCCGCAGCCGGTCGTCCAGCGGCGGCACCAGGTACCGGTTGGCGTCCAGGTCGAAGAACGAGTGGCTGATCAGCAGGCCGATCGCCGGGATCTCGTCCTTGCGGGCGGGGCGGATGGGGGCGTAGCTCACTTGTTCTCCTCGTTGCCGGCGAGGGCGGCGGAGAAGCCGCCGCTCCCCTGTGCGGTGGCGCTGCGGGCGCCGAGCCCGATGCCGGCGTAGATCTGGGGACGGCTGGAGCGCAGGATCAGCGCCCAGATGATGCCGGCGGCGAACAGGACGGCGAACGACAGCGGGATGACGAGGGCCGGCGTGCTGCCGGGCTCGACGCCGAGCAGCGTCGCGATGTTGTCGATCGCCAGGTACGACATGATGATCAGCAGGATGGTGCCGAGCACCGGGGCGCCGATGCGGTGCCAGAAGTCCTCGCCCTCGGGGTGCTTGAGGAAGTAGCCGATCACGGCGATCGAGGTGAGCGTGACCAGCAGCAGCACGCCGAGGCCGCCGCCCGTGCCACCCCAGAAGAAGAGGTTGACCAGCGGGTCCCAGCCGTTCACCGCGTAGAGCACGATGACCACCAGGGCGAGCGCCGACTGGGCGAGCGAGCCGTTCTTGGGCGCACCGGTGCCCGGCACGGTCTTGCCGAACGCGCGGGGCAGCACGCCCTCACGGCCGAGCGAGAACATGTACCGCGAGATGATGTTGTGGAACGAGATCATCGCGGCGATCAGCGACGTCAGGAACAGCGCATGCCCGATGTGCAGGGCGGCGCTGCCGAGCTGGTCCGAGGCGACGTTGAAGAACAGGTCGGGACCCTCGTTGGCGGCGCGGCCGACGACGTCGCCACCGGCGGCCGAGATCATCGCCCAGGCCGCGAAGCCGTACAGGACGGCGATGATGGCGACCGAGAGGTAGGTGGCGCGGGCGACCGTGCGGCGCGGGTCGCGCGACTCCTCGGAGAAGACCACGGACTGCTCGAAGCCGACGAAGCCGGTGACCGCCATGACCAGCAGCGCGCCCGAGCCGGCGCCGACCAGCGTGCCCGGGTCGAGCGGGGCCGAGGAGGCGGAGAAGTTGGGCGAGAAGATGTCGGCGAAGCTGAACGCGATCACCACGACGATCTCGGCGACCAGCAGCGTGGCGAGCACCTTGCCGTTGACCGCGACGTCGAGCACGCCGAGGACCGCGGTGAGCGCCCAGCAGATCAGCGCGAGGACCCACCACTTGATGTCGACACCGAACCAGTCGGAGAACAGCGGCGCCGCGATGGCGCCGAAGCCGCCGTACGACGCGACCTGGAACATGTTGTACGCGAGCAGGGCCACCCAGGAGGCGCCGACGCCGAGCGGCCGGGACAGACCCTGGGAGATGTACGCGTAGAAGGCGCCGGCGTTCGCGATGTGGCGCGCCATGGCGACGTAGCCGACCGCGAAGATCGCGAGCACGAGGGCGACGGCGACGAAGGCGATCGAGATGCCGGTCAGGCCGGTGACGGCGAGGCCGGTCGGCACGACGCCGGCGACGACGGTGAGCGGCGCGGCCGCGGACATGACGAAGAAGACGACCGCGGCGACGCCGAGCCGGTCACGGGCCAGAGCGTTGGTCAGCTGGCTCTGATCAGGGGGTTGTGTGGCGGTGGTGGACACGCTGGTCTCCATGAGGGGGTGTTTGAAAGAGGGGGTGGAAGGATCGGGGTTCAGGCGCGGCGGGCCATCACGGCATCGCCCACCGCGGCCTCGGTCTCGCTCACCAGCTCCTGCAGCATCGCGGGGAGGCGGCGCCGGAACTGGTCGAAGAGCTGCTCGCGGCCGCGGGCGTCGAGCGTGACGAAGACGTGCTGGTCGAGGCCGGTGGCGAGGATGAGTCCGGCCAGGACGAGGTCGGGGACGTCGAGCATCTCGCCGCGTCCGATGAAGGTGCGGATGCGGGTGGCGGGCCAGCCGGCGATCATCGAGTCGGTCGGCACGAACGACACCTTGCTGCCGAACAGGCCGCGCTTCTCCTGGCGCTGCACCAGGCCCGCCCGGGACAGGCGGCGCTCGACGAGGTCGACGGCGACGCCGTGGGACAGGAACGAGATCCAGTCGCGGATGGCCCGGTGGTGGCCCTCCCGCAGCAACTGGTCGAGGACGGCAGTGGCCGCCGGGTCTCCGGTGGGGCGGTCGTCGATGATCTGGATCTTGCCGTCGACGAGGTCGAGCCGGCGCCAGAGCACCAGCTCCCCGATCAGGGCGGCGGCCATGCCGAGGCCGAGGGTGGCCGGGGAGAGCAGGCACTTGCCCTTGACCGAGTCGTGAGCGGTGAGAAACAGATCATCGGCGAGGGGTAGCTGCGGCGAAGTCGCCACTGCCGGGCCTCCTCTCCACGCGCGCGCCTAGTCGCGCGGTGACTTGCGGTGAACTTCGCGCGGTGACTACCGAGAGTAGTTTCGGTGGCTCGACGCGAACGTTACGGTGAGCGCCCCCCAGCACGACATCGGGTAGCATGCCAGCGCTCTCACGCTGGCGCAATGTCCTCATGAGACGAATTTTCGGTCCGATGTGCTTTCATCGAGGATGCATGATGCAAGTCGGCTCTCACCAGGCATGCGGCACCCGGCGACGCCAGCCCGTAAAGGGAATTTAACGAACACCAAAGTGGACCTGGACCAAGATCAAGTCCCCGGTTATTTTCGGCACCTGCTCAATAACAGAAAGTCGCCGCTACGCCACGTGAACACCGTGCGTAATGTCGACTTCATTTAGTTGACGCTACAAGTAAGTCGGCGTACCGTGGGATTAGAAAGTTGAAGCTTCAACGGAGGCACCCATGGCCCGCATGCCCGCCCTGTTCCTCAGCCACGGCGCCCCGCCGCTGGTCGACGACGCGCGCTGGGTGAGCCAGCTGCGAGACCTCGCCGCCGGCCTGCCGCGCCCTCGGGCGATCCTGATGGCCTCGGCGCACTGGGAGTCGGCGCCGCTCATGCTCGGCGCGACCGAGCCGGCGCCGCTGGTCTACGACTTCGGCGGCTTCGAGCGGAAGTACTACGAGGTCACCTACCCCGCGCCCGGCGCGCCCGAGCTGGCCACCCGCGTCGAGGGGCTGATGCCCGACACCGAGCGGGTGGCGCGCACCAACCGCGGGCTCGATCACGGTGCGTACGTCCCGTTGACCGTCATGTACCCGGACGCCGACATCCCGGTGCTCCAGATGTCGCTGCCCACCCTCGAACCGGACGCGCTGCTCGAGATCGGCCGCCGGCTCGCTCCGCTGCGTGACGAGGGTGTGCTGATCATCGGCTCCGGCTTCACGACGCACGGGCTGCCGTTCCTGCGCGACTGGCGCCCCGACGCGGCCGCACCCGGCTGGTCGCGCGAGTTCGACGCCTGGGCCGCCGAGGCGCTCGCCCGCGGGGCGGTGGACGAGCTGGCCGCCTTCCGCGACCGCGCGCCCGGCATGCCCTACGCCCACCCCACGATCGAGCACTTCGCGCCGATGTTCCTCACGCTCGGCGCCTCGGACGATCCCGAGCGGGCGCCGGAGCAGCCGATCGACGGCTTCTGGATGGGCCTCGCGAAGCGGTCGTTCCAGGTGGCCTGACAGCGGGGCCACAGGTTCGGTGCGGTAAAAGACCAGGTAGATCCGGCGTTATTCAGGAATCTCCCAGGGTAAGCGGGGACGATTGATCGGCAACCGCCCCGCTTATCGCCCGGAGGTTCCCCTCTCATGCCACTTGAGGTCACCGCGCTCGGCTGGACGTTGACGATCGGCGTCATCGTCGCCCTGCTCGCCCTCGATCTGACATTGGGCGTCCTGCGCCCCCACGCCGTCGGCTTCCGCGAGGCCGCCGGCTGGTCGATCTTCTACATCGCTGTCGCGATCGCCTTCGGGGTGGTGTTCGGCTCGATCGCCGGCTGGGACTTCGGCGCCCAGTACTTCGCCGGCTACATCGTCGAGAAGAGCCTGTCGGTCGACAACCTCTTCGTCTTCGTCATCATCATGAGCACCTTCGCGGTGCCCGACAAATACCAGCAGGAAGTCCTGACCTTCGGCATCATCATCGCGCTGATCCTGCGGGTCATCTTCATCGCGCTGGGCGCGACGCTGCTGTCGCTCTTCTCGTTCATGTTCCTGATCTTCGGGCTGATCCTGATCTTCACGGCGGTGCAGCTGTTCCGCCATCGCGACGAGGATCCGGACGTCGAGGACAACGCGCTGGTCAAGGCCAGCAAGCGGTTCCTGCCGGTCACCGACGACTACATCGGCGGCAAGATGATCACCAAGGTCGACGGCCGCCGCGTCGTCACCCCGATGTTCATCGTGCTGATCGCGATCGGCAGCTCCGACCTGCTGTTCGCGCTCGACTCGATCCCGGCCGTCTTCGGCGTGACCGACGAGGCGTTCATCGTCTTCGTCGCCAACGCCTTCGCGCTGCTGGGCCTGCGTGCGCTCTTCTTCCTCGTGAAGGGCCTGCTCGACCGGCTGGTCTACCTCTCCACGGGCCTGTCGCTGATCCTGGCGTTCATCGGCGCCAAGCTGGTGCTGCACTGGCTCCACAAGGACATCAGCGACGCGGTGCCCGAGGTCTCGACGTCGATCTCGCTCGTCGTCATCCTCGTCATCCTGGCGGTGACCACCGTGGCGAGCCTGCTCAAGACGCGCAAGGACCCGGATGCCAAGGCCCATGCGGGCAGCATCCGGGCCCGTTCAGCGGCGCCGGCCGACGAGGGTCAGCCGAGGTAGCCACCGAGGCCGGCAGTCTGGCGCGCGCCGGACTGCTGGCGGTGGACGTCCTGACGGTAGAGGATCTCGCGGATCTGCTCGGTCTCCTCGGGCGTGTGGCGGCTGATGAGCTCGTCGAGCTCCGCGCGCTCCGCGGTCGTACGGAAGGAAGCCAGCTCGTCGGTGAGCTTGCGGTGGGCGACCCGCATCGTCCGGCGGTTCGCCAGTGCCGTGCGAACGTCGCGAAGCTTGGTCGTGAACTGCATGGCCGTCTCCTTACGGATCGTAATGGCGATAGGCCTCGTCGCCTTCTTCTACAACGATCCAGGAGGCAGGCTTCATACCCAAATCACGCAGGTAAAACGTTCGGTACGGAAGTGACGGTCGCCACCGTGACGCTGTAGCGGCGGTCACTCTCCGTGCCGTATGTGCTGGTCAGACGTTTGACGTGAGGTCCGCCACCGCAGGTAGCCGCGACGACAGCTGCGTGCGGGAGCGGACCCCCAGCTTGCGGTAGACGCGGGTCAGCGTCGCCTCGACGGTCTTGACGCTCAGGAAGAGCCGGCTCGCGATCTCGCGGTTGCTCGCGCCGTCGCGCACGAGGGCCGCGATCCGCAGTTCCGTCGAGGTCAGCCCGAGATCCAGAGGGGCGGAGTTGCTTTCGGTACGGGCGAGCGCGCGCTCGGTCTGCTCCGCCCACGGCTTCGCGTCCGCGGCCAGGAAGATCGCGAGCGCGGCGCCGATGGCCACCCGCGCGGCGGCGTACCGGCGGCGACGGCGCTCGGCGCTGCCCTGCACGAGAAGCGCGTGCGCCTGCTCCAGCGGCTGGTGCAACTGGGCGAAGTGCTGGGCGGCCGCGGCGGACAGCCGTACGGCCGACTCGGCCTGACCGCTCTCGGAGAGCACGACGGCGGTGGCCCGGTCGAGATAGCCGCTGAGCCCCGGATGATCACCGAGCCGGTGCACGGCGGCGCGCGCCTCGGCCAGCATCGCCTCGGCCTCCGCGTGCTCCCCCAGCGCGGCCAGCCCACCGGCCAGGTCACCGTGCCAGCGAACGATCATCGGGTCGGCGCCGCCGGACTCGGCCTCCAGCTCCCGCAGGCGCCGCAGCGCCGCCACACCCGCACGCGCCTGCCCCGCCCGCAACTCGGCCTGCCCGAGCGCGTGCAGGTTGCGCCGCAGATAGAGGGTGTCGCCCTCCTGCTCGGACGCGCGCACCCCCCGGCGGGCGAAGCCGACGGCGGCGGTGAGGCTCCCGCCGGCGAGCTCGGCCACGGCGGCCGTGTACCAGGTGGGCCCCGGGCTGAGGCCGGCGTGTTGCGCGGCGCGGACCGCGCGATGCGCGTACCGCAAAGCCTCCCGGCAGCGCCCCGCCCGCGTGGCCACCTCGGAGAGGCTGCGCAGCACCTCGACCCTCGCCTCGCCGATGCGGTCCTGCTCGGCCACGACGAGCAGCTTGAGCAACTCGTCCCGGGCCTCGCCGAGCCGATCGTCGACCATGGCGAACCGCGCCGCCATGTAGCGCGGCCCGTAGTGCAGCCAGTCCGGCGCCGGAGTCGCGGGCAGCGCGAGCGCCTGCCGCAACGTCTGCGCCCACCGGGGCTCCCCGCGCAGCCGCTGGATCTGCGCGAGGATGCTCAGCGCCATCGCCTCGGTGGTCGGATCGCCGGCCCCGCGCGCGGCGTCCACGGTCCGGCCCGCCTCGGCCTCGGCCGCGTTCGGATCACCGGAGAGGAAGGCGGCCCACGTCAGCCGCAGCCGCACCGGCGCCAGCAACGCCGGATCGTCACCCGCCTCGGCCAGCGCCGCGGCGAACGTCTCCCCCATGTCGGCGAGCCCCTGCCCCGCCAGGTCGAGCAGCACCACCCGCGCCCGCACCCGATGACCGGCCGGCGCCCCCGCCGCGATCACCGCCTCGGCGGCCCGCCCCGCCAGCGCGCCCGCCCCGGCGGTGAGCGCCGCCCGGGCCGCAGCGACAAGCCAGTCGAGCCGCTGAGCGGCATGCGTGTGCGGACACCGCTCCGCGGCGAGCAGATAGAGCTCGGCGGCCCGCTCGGCACACCCGTCGGCGGCCTCGGCAAGCGCCAGCGCCACTTCGGCATCCGGCCGGCCGCTGCACAAAGCCCGATGCCGCAGCGCCTCCACGGGATCGACGGCGGCCGCGGCAAGAGCGGTGTGCACCTCGACCCGCTCCTCGGCGCCGGCCTCCTCGGTCAGCACGCCCGCCAGCAAGGGCGGCGTGAACCGCACAGCCTCACCGTCGAGCCGCACCACCCCCGCCGCGGCGCGCAGCTCCCGCACGGCATCATCGCGCCCCGCCCGCAGCAGAACGGTCACGGTCGGCTCGGTGGCCAGCGCGGCCACCAGAAGCGTGCGCCGCACCTCGTCACCGAGCGCCGCCAGCCGCTCCCGCAGCAGCTCACGCGCGGCCTCGGGCAACGGAGCGGGCCGCCAGGCCGGACCGGGCGCGACGGCGGCGGCCAGTTCCAGGGCGAGGAAGGGGTTGCCGGCGCTGGCCTCATGCATCCGGCTGGCCGTGCGGCAGGGAAGACCGCGAGCCTCCAGCAACTCGGTCAGATCGTCGGCGGACAGCGGGGGCACCGCCAGCTCGTGAACGGGCGCCGGACAGAGCCGGGCCGCCCGGTGCTGATGTCCCGGGCCGGGCTGTTGACGGGCGGCGGGTGCTCGCCGGCCGGCGGCGCTCTCCCGCTGCTGAGACATGGCCGCGTCGTTCCCAGCGGCGCTCTCCCGATGCCTGGTCGCGCCCGCGCGGTTTCCGACGGCGCTCTCCTGCGGTCGGGCGATGTCCGTGTGGTGCCCGGCGGCGTCGGGGCGGCGCTGGGCAGTGATCGCGCGCACGCGCGGGCCCGGGCGACGGCGCATGGCGAAGGCGATCAGCTCCGCCGACTCCGCGTCCAGCCACTGACAGTCGTCCACCACCAGCAGCACGCTCCGGCTGCGGGCCGTGCGCGCCAGCAACAGCGGCAACACCAGCCGCCGGGCCAGCGCGGGACCACCCGCACGCGGCGGCAGCCCCTGCCGCAGCGCGGCGAGAGCAGCACGCTGAGCCGGAGGCAGGCCCGCTGCCGCCTCTCGCGGCAGTTGGCTCACCAGATCCGAGATGCCCGCGTACGCGAGCAGGCGCTCACTACGCACCGGCCGCAACCGCAGCACCAGCTCCCCGCGCCCGGCCGCCGTGGCAGCGACCGCGTCGAGAAGCGCCGTCTTACCGATGCCGGCCGGCCCGTGAAGAGCGACCCCGCCACCCGCGGCCAGCCGCCCCTCGACGGTGCCAAGAAGCTCGGCCCGTCCCCGCAGGGTGGTGGCGTCCGGATGCACCCGCTCACCCCCTCCGGCTCCCAGCTGGCTCTCAGCCTAGGAATACGAAGGACACCCATCAATGGGTTCGCACCTGACAACGTATTGACAATGTCACATCCATACTGGTCAGGACATATTGTCCGCGTGATCTCGCGAATGTGAACCGCCCCGGGCGGCGCGACACCACCCCGCCTCTAGAGCAAGACCGAACGTTCTATCTCTCGGCCCGCCGGACGGCGACGCGGGGCGACCTGGCGGCGTTGCCCTGGCAGCGGCGGCCTGACGGCGACGCGGCGGACGGCGACGCGGCGGACGGCGGCGCGGCGGACGGCGGCGCGACGGAAAGGGCACAGCGGCGAATGCGGAGCGGGGGCGGGACCCTGAGGCGGCGCGGCAGACGGGGCGGGCCGGGCGGTGGGACAGCACCGCCCGGCCCGTAGCCGGTGGGGACGTGGCCTCGCTCCACGGCCCCGCCGACGTCTGGGGGATGGGGACCGGCTACTTCTTCTGGGCGGTCACCGATGTGGCGGTCACCGAGCCGTCGGCGGCCGCGGCGCCCTGGATGGTTACCGACTGGCCGGCCTTGACGTCGGAGAGCTTGCCTGTCGACGACGTGGCCACCTTGGTCTTGCCGTCGGTCTTGACGGTTACGACGGTGCCGTCGGCCTTTTCGACGTAGATGGTGGTGCCGTTCACCAGCTTCACCGTGCCGGTGGTGTCGGCGGCGGCCGCGGTGGTGGCCGTGCCGCCCGGGTTCGCGCCGCCGAAGCCGCCGGCGGGGAGGCCCTCGGCGCCGGCTGCGGGGAAGCCGCCGGCGGCACGGTTGCCGAAGGCCGCCGCCCGGTTGCCTGCCGCGGGAGTGGTGGAGGTGCCCCATTGCTTCTGGGCCTGGAGGCCGCCCACGAAGCCGCCGACCAGCAGCACCACGGCGCCCAGCACGATGGTGCCCCTGTTCCACCAGCGCTTGGGGGCGGCCTTGGCCAGTTCGGCGGCGAAGCCGTCGTCCTCCGGCTCGGGGGACGTGCCGGTGACGGGGAGAACGGCGGTGTCGTCATTGATGGGAGTCACGGGAAGGGTCCTCACTCGTAGCGCAGCGCGTCGATGGGGCGCAGCCTTGCGGCGCGGCTGGCGGGCAGGCCGCCGAAGAACAGTCCGATGGCGATGGAGACGCCCAGGGCGAGGCCGACCGAGCTGGGCACGATCACCGGTTTCACGCCGACGATCTCGAAGTTGCTGCCGATCAGGGCGGCGGCCACGCCCAGGGCGCCGCCGATGACGCTGAGCAGGGTGGCCTCGATCAGGAACTGGGTCAGGATGACGCGGCGCGGGGCGCCCAGGGCCTTGCGGATGCCGATCTCGCGGGTTCGCTCGGTCACCGTCACCAGCATGATGTTCGTGATGCCGATGCCGCCGACCAGGAGGCTGATGGCGGCCACCGCCCCGAGCAGGGTGGTGAACGTGTCAGCGGTCTCCGTCTGCGTCTCGAGCAGCTGCGAGGCGTTCTGGATGCGGTACGGGGTGGTGCTCGAGCCGGTGGTGACGTTCATCTTCTGGTTGAGGATCGTCGAGACCTCGGACTGTACGGCGTCGACCTTGTCGGGATCCTTCGCCTCCACCAGGATCGAGTTGAGCGAGCCGTAGCCGGTCAGCACCTGGCGCACCGCGGTGAGCGGGGCGACCGCGGTGTCGTTGGCGTCCTGGAAGCCGGTCGAGCTCTTCTCCTCGAGCACGCCGATCACCGTGAACAGTGCCCCGCCGACGGTGACCTGCTTGTCGATGGGGTCGACGCCGGGGAAGAGCTCCTCGGCGACGGTCTGGCCGATCACCACGACGCGCCGGCCCTGTGCCTCGTCGTCGGCGGTGAAGGCGGCGCCCTGGCCGACCGGCGTGTTGCTGGCCGCGAACCAGCCGGGGGTGGTGCCGACGAACGAGCTCACGTCGTGGTCGGTGCCCTCGTACGTGACGGTCGACGACGAGCTCACCACCGGCGACACCGACTTCACGTCGGGCGCGAGCACCGGGTCCACCAGCGCGTCGGCCATGTCCTTGGTGAGTGCGGTGCTGCTGGAGCCGCCGCGGCCGGTGCTCATCACCGTGACCGTGTTGGTGCCGAGCGCCTCGATGCGGTCGCTGACCGCCTTGGCGGAGCCGTTGCCGACCGCGACGAGCAGGATCACCGCGGCGACGCCGATGAGGATGCCGAGCATGGTGAGCGCGGACCGCAGCTTGTTCGCGGACAGGCCACGCAGCGCAAAACGTACGACCTCGTAGAAACTCATGACGACACTCCGCTTCGCTCTGTGTCGCCATGACCCACCACACTGAGCCTGATGATGCCCTCGCTTCGCTCGGTCATTGCGCGTGCCTCCCGCCGCTGAAGGCGCCGACCGGCGGCCGGTGGATGGGCGACTGCCGGACGTCCGCGACGATGTCGCCGTCGACCAGCCGGATCAGGCGCTTGGCGCGGTCGCCCACCTCGGGCTCGTGGGTGATCAGCACGATCGTCCGGCCGGCGGCGCTGAGCTGGTCGAAGACGTTCAGGACGTCCTCGGTCGAGCGGGTGTCCAGGTTTCCGGTGGGCTCGTCGGCGAGCAGCAGCGCCGGCTCGGTGACCAGCGCGCGGGCCACCGCCACACGCTGCTGCTGGCCGCCGGAGAGCTGGTTCGGCTCGTGCTTGGCGCGCTCCGCGAGCCCGACGATGTCCAGCGCGGCCATGGCGCGCCGGCGGCGTTCCTTGGGCTTCACCCCGGCGTACGCGAGGGGAAGCTCCACGTTGGCGACTGCCGACGTACGGGGAATGAGGTTGAACGCTTGGAAGATGAACCCGATGAGGCGGTTGCGGGCGAGCGCCAGCTGCCGGTCGCCCAGCCGGCTGACGTCGACGCCGTCCAGCAGATAGGTGCCGGAGCTGGGGATGTCGAGCGCGCCGAGGATGTTCATCAGGGTCGACTTGCCGGAGCCGGAGGAGCCCATGATAGCCACGTAGTCGCCGCGCTCGACGGTCAGGTTGACGCCGCGCAGCGCGTGCACGGTCGCCTCGCCCTGCCCGTAGATCTTCTTCAGGTCGCGGACGTCCAGGACCGGGCGGGTCATCGTCCGCCTCCGCCGAAGGTGCCGCCGCCACCGCCGAGGTTGCCACCGCCGCCGGCCGGGAAGCCGCCCTGGCCGCCGCCCGGGAAGCCGCCGCCGCCCGCGTTGCCGGAGCCGGAGGTCGTGGTGGAGGTGGTCTTGAGCTCGACCTGCTCCCCCGCCGTGAGCCCGGAGGTGATCTGGGTGGCGGAGTCGCCCTCCAAGCCGATCTCGACCGAGCGCACCTCCGACGTGCCGTTGCTGACCACGGTGACCGTGTGCCGGTTGCCGACCGTGGTGACCGCCGCCGAGTTGACGTAGACCGCGTTCTCGACGCTGCCGGTGGTGACCGCGACCGAGACGGTCTGGCCCGCCTTCGCGCCGGTGGGCACCTTGTCGAGGGTCAGCGTCACGCCGTACGTCACCACGTTGTTGGAGGTCGTCGCCGACGGGTCGATCGAGGCGACCTTCGCCGTCGCGGTGGTGTTGTTCAGCGCGTTCCAGGTGACCTGGGCCGCCTGCTTCTCCTTGAGCTTGGTCGCGTCGGCCTCGGCGAAGGACGCGGCGACCTGAAGCTTCGTCAGGTCGGCGATCTCGATGAAGCCCGAGGAGGACGAGGAGGACGAGCTCGACGAGGACGAGGAGGAGCCGCCGCCCGAGGGAGCGCCTCCGCCGGACGAGCCGGACGAGGACCCGGACGACGACGATCCGGTGCCGGAGGAGCTGCTGCCGAGCGTGCCGTTGACCGCGGTGACCGTGCCGGACATGGGCGCGGTGAGCGTCGTGCCGTCCACCGCGGCCTCCGCCTCGTCCACGGCGAGGTTCGCCTGCTGCACCTCGTTCTCGGCCGACGAGGTGTCGGAGCCGGCGTCCTCGGCCCGGTCGAGCGCGTCCCGCGCGGCGTCCAGGTCGGCGTTCGCGGCGTCCAGCGAGCGCTGCGCCTCGGCCGGGTCGACCTTCGCGAGCACCTGGCCCTTGGTGACCTTGTCGCCGACCTTCACGCTGATCGCGGTGACCGTGCCGCCGGTGACGAAGCTGGCGCTCGCGGTGCTGGCGCTCTCGAGCGTGCCGTCCGCGGTGACGGTCTTGGTGACGGTGCCCTGCTGCACGGCCATCGTGCGGGTCGACGCGGCGGCCGCCGGGGTGGAGTCCGATCCGGAGAGGGTCTGGTACGCCCAGAAGCCCCCGGCTATGAGGGCGACGCCGAGGACGGTGTTGACCGCCACGGCCGGGCGTCGCAGGTTAAGGCGCGCTGGCATGCCGGACACTGTGGCGAAGCGGCCTCGGAGGAGCTTGCGAGCAACCTCGGAGCCAGCTCGGAAAGATCACTCGCCGTCACCTGACGTGGGCAGCAACACGCGGAAGGTCGCGCCGCCCGCGCTCGGTGACTCCAGCTCGACCCACCCTCCGTGACCGTGCACGATCGCCGCCACGATCGACAGCCCGAGCCCCGAGCCGCCGCCCTTGCCCCGCGTGCGGCTGCTGTCGGCCCGGTAGAGCCGCTCGAACACCCGCGGCGCGTGCACGGCCGGCACGCCCGGACCGTCGTCGGTCACCTCCAGCACCGCGAGCGGCGTGGCCTCGTGCACGATCTCGCCGGAGAGCACGCTGCCGGCGGCCGGCGGCCGGGCCGGCACCTTCCCCACCCGGACCGTGACGCGGGCCCGCGGGGGCGTGTGCTGCAAGGCGTTGGCGACGAGGTTGGTCGCCACCTGCCGCAGGCCGTGCTCGTCGCCGAGGACGGTCGCCGGCTCGAACGTGTCGTCGTCGTCCTCCAGACCGGCCAGCAGCACCGGCCGGTCCGGCACCCGGGCGTGCGCGTCGCGGATCGTGTCGGCGGCGATCTCGAGCAGGTCGACGGGCTTGCGGGTGGGCGGGCGCCGCTGGTCGAGCCGGGCCAGCAGCAGCATGTCCTCGACGAGCACGCCCATCCGGCCGGCCTCCGACTCGATCCGGCTCATCATCTCGCCGAGATCGGGAGCGGACCGGGCACCGCCGCGCCGGTACAGCTCGGCGAAGCCGCGGATCGAGGTCAACGGGGTGCGCAGCTCGTGCGAGGCGTCCGCGACGAACTGCCGCAGCCGCCGCTCGGAGGCGGTGCGCGCGCCGACCTCGGCCTCGATGCGGCTCAGCATCGAGTTGAGCGCGAGGCCGAGGCGGCCGGGCTCGGTGTGCGCGTCGGTGTCGGCGACCCGGCCGGAGAGGTTGCCGGCCGAGATGTCGGTGGCCAGCCGCTCCATGTCGGTGAGCGGGCGCAGGCCGAGCCGCACCACGAAGGCCGCGCCCAGCCCGAGCAGCGCCAGCAGCAGCAGGCTCACCCCGGTGTCGATGAGCACCAGCGTCTCGGTGGTCTGCTGCACCTCCGAGAGCGACAGCCCCATGACGGCCACTCCGCCGGTCGTCGGGTTGGCCACCGCGATGAGGCGCCAGTCGGTGCTGCCGTCACGAGCGGCGACGGTGTACGGGGTGCCGGCACCGGCCCGCGACGCGACCTCGGTGAACGCCTCGACGGCCGGCCGGTTCGCGTCGGCCGTGGAGCTGAGCGTGGTGTCCAGGGCGCCGTCCCCGCCGTACACGTAGACGACCTGATCGGGGCCGAGCCGCAGCACCCGGTTGCGCGGGAAGAAGCCGGCGTCCGGTCGCGGCGCGGCCGAGTAGGGCCGGGTCATCCCGCGCAGCTGGTCGTCGATGCGCTCGCGCAGGTACGACCGGATCAGCAGCACCCCGGCGATGTTGGCGAGCACCAGGGCGACCGCGGCGAGCGCGCCGACCACGAGGACCAGCCGCGAGCGCAGCGTCCAGTGGCCCCACCGCCGCGGCCGCAGCCTCACTCCCATGCGACCACCCCACCCACCGCCCTTGAACGGACTAAAGACCTTCTTCGCCTCGGGGCAATCTCAAGGCGTAACCCACGCCCCGGACCGTGTGGATCAGCGGCGGGTCGGTCCTGTCGATCTTGCGGCGCAGGTAGTAGACGTACGACTCGACGATGCGGCCGTCGCCGCCGAAGTCGTACTTCCAGACGCGGTCGAGGATCTGCGCCTTGCTCACCACCCGGCCCGCGTTGATCAGCAGGTACTTGAGCAGGTTGAACTCGGTGGGCGACAGGTCGACGAGCCGGCCTGCCCGGCGCACCTCGTGCGCGTCCTCGTCCATCTCGAGGTCGGCGTAGCGCAGCACCCCGGTCTCGGCCGGCTCCTCCAGCTCGGGCCGGCTGCGGCGCAGGATGGCCCGGATGCGCAGCACGACCTCCTGGAGGCTGAACGGCTTGGTGACATAGTCGTCGGCGCCGGCGGTGAGGCCGGAGATGCGGTCCTCGACGGCGTCGCGCGCGGTCAGGAACAGCACCGGCACCCGGGAGCCGGTCGCGCGCAGCCGCTTGGCGACGTCGAAGCCGTCCAGGTCGGGCAGCATCACGTCGAGGACCACCAGATCGGGTTCGTACTCCTCGATCGCGACGAGCGCGGCGTGACCGGACTCGGCCACCCGCACGTCGAACTCGACCAGGCGGAGCGTCGCGCTGAGCAGCGCGGAGATGTTCGGCTCGTCGTCGACGACGAGCACCCGGGTGGCACGGGCCGGGGGCTCGCCGACGGCGATCGAGGAGCGGGATTCAGTCAGCACCTGGAAGGGATATCAACGCTGTCTAGGAATTCCCTATGAATGAGCGAGGAGCCCGCTGAGCCCGTCCCGATCACCACGAACGGACCACCTGGTCGCCCTCCGACAGGCCGGAGCTGATCTCGGTGTACTGGTCGCCGACCAGCCCGATGGTCACCTTCTCCTGGGTGCCGCCCTTGAGCACGGTGCCGGAGGAGCCGGAGACGTCGTGCACGGCCGTGCTGGGCACCCGCAGCACCTGGGTCTTGGAGCCGGTGGTCACCCGCACCGAGGCGCTCTGGCCCACCAACAGGTCCTCGGGCGAGGTGTCGAAGGCGAGGACCACGCCGTAGCGGACCATGGTGCCGTCGCTGGTGCCGACCGGGTCGACCTGCACGACGGTGGCCTTGAACTCCTTGCCGGGCCGGTCGGCGAGCGTGACGACGGCCTTCTGCTTGACGGCGAGCCGGTCGGCGTCGGCCTCCGGGAAGTCGGCGTCGATCTGCATGTCGTACACGTCGGCCAGGGTGATGAAGGTGGAGCCGGAGCCGACCTGGCTGCCCACCTTGCCGCTGACGCTGATGACGCGGCCGGCGATCGGGGCGGTGATGGTGGCGCCCTCCAGGGCGTCCTCGGCGTTCTCCAGCGTGGTGGTCGCCTGGGTGACCCGCTGCTGGGCGCTGAGGATGGGGTCGGATCCGCTGCCCTGGCCGCCCTGCTGGCCACCGCTCTGCTGCCCACCGCCCGAGGTGCCGCAGGTCGTGCCGCCCGTGGGTGCGCCGCCGCCGGCCGAGGCGCCGCCGCCGGTCGGGACGCCGCCGCCCGGCCGGCCGGGCGAGGTGGTCTTGGCCGGCGCCGGTGCGGTGGTCTTCGCCGGAGCAGTGGAGCGGGTCGCGGTCGGCTTCGGGCTCGCCGTGCGCGTCGCCGTGGGGGTCGGCGTCGCCGTCGGCGCGGGAGAGGTGGTGGTCGCGGTGGGCGCCGGGGTCGCGGTGCCGGTGACGTACGCGGCGGCGACGTTCGACCCGCACGCCGGGCTCGTCGTGGCCGAGCTGGTCGCCGACGCGTTCGCCCGGGCCTCGGTCAGCGCGTCCTCGGCGTCGTCGAGCGCCTCCTGGGCGTCGCTCACCGCCTCGGCCGCGTCGGTGTCGTCGACCTTGGCGAGCACCTGGCCCGCGGTCACCGTGGTGCCGGCGCGGACCGAGACGCTCTCGACCGTGCCCGACACCGCGAACGAAAGACTGCGCGTCTGTGCCGGCTGCACCGTCCCGGTGGTCGCGACCTCGGTGGTCACCTCGCCGCGGTCGACCGCGACTGTGGCGGCCGCCTTCGGCGTCTCCTTGGCGTCCGCGGTCATGGCGCGGACGACTCCGTACACGATCAGCGCGAGCACGACGGCTGCCGCGGCGACCACAATCCAGCGCCGTCGACCGGCCAGTGCTTCACCCATGGTGCCCGAGTGTGGCGGCCGGTCCTCGCCGGACGCTCGGTCCCACCTCGGAGTTGCCTCGGAAGTGGCGCACAGCGAAATGACAGGTCCTCCGAGGCAACTCCGAGCTGGGATCGACGTGGCGGCGAGGTGGGCACGCTTTGGTGGTCGCGACCTGTGGCCGAGGAAATGAGGGATCGTGCCGAGATTCGGTTCGAAGGCGACCCGCCGCGCGGCGGCGCTGTTCGTGGCATCGGCGGCGGTGGCGCTCACCGCGGCGTGCGGCGGCGGGGACTCCGGGGACTCCGCTTCGGCGAACGGCGAGAACGCGCCGGGCGGCAACACCGCCTTCACGGCGTACATCGAATGCATGTCGAAGAACGGCGTGACCATCACGATGCCGTCGGGCGGCCCGCGCAACGGCGCCTCGGGTTTCCCGCGCCCGTCGGGCAGTGCGTTCCCGCGGCCGGACGGCAGCGCCTTCCCCCGTCCCTCCGGCAGCGCCGGGGCGGGCAACGGCGGCTTCCGCGGTGGCGGCATGGTCGACCAGAAGCCCGAGGGCGTCGACGACGCGACGTGGCAGAAGGCCCAGGAGGCCTGCGCCTCGGTGCGCCCGACCGGCGGGCCGGGCGGCAACGGCCAAGGCCGCGGCGGCAACGGCCAGGACGCCGCCTACCAGAACTGCCTGAAGGACAACGGTGTGACCGACACGGCGAACCTCGACACGAGCAACGCCACGGTCAAGAAGGCGATGGAGACCTGCAAGGTGCTCGCCCCGACGGCGACACCGACCGCCTGATCCGCTAGATCCCCGCGCCGGCGCCGCCGTAACCCCCGTGACGGCGGCGCCGGTGCGGCCCGTACGCCGTGCTCCCCGTGTGGCGCCTCCCCCGTCGCCGCGCGGGGGGCACGGATCTGTTGCGCAGCACCCATCGTTGTTGTTCCGCCGGGTCGGCCGGCGAGCCGCGTGCGGTGCGCCGGTAGAGGGCCGCGCCGATCACCGCCGCGGCCGCCCGGAGCACGGCGACGGCCGCCCGCCTCAATGCCGCTCCTGCATGTTGAGCCTCGTCCAGCGGTCGGCCATCTGCCGGCGGCGGCAGGCCACCAGATGACTGGCGAGGATCGCCGGCTGCCCGCCTCGCACGCACGCGTCGGCGCCCGCGGTCAGCACGGCGGCGACCAGCTCGGCCGGCGCCTCCTCGTCGACCAGGGCGACGATCGTGGTGCGCGACGGCAGCACGCGGCGGGCCACCGCCACCTCGCGGACGGTCGCCGCGGCGAAGAGCACGAGCTCGTCGGGCCCCAGGTCGTCGATGTCGGCCGGGCGGCGGGTGGACCAGCCGGCGGGCAGGTGCTCGGCGAGCCCGGCGACGCGCCCGGCGGGCCCGAAGACCGCCACCACCGGCAGCGGACCGCGGGTCGCGGGCAGACTCGCCGGGTTGATCGGCAGGTCGGTCGCGGTGGCGGAGAAGTCACGGTGTCCGCTCTGGCGGTTCAGCTGAACGAGCATGGGGCTCATCCCCTTCGGGAGGTGGTTCGTCGGGCACCTCTCACGATTCGCCCGCCGGCTGAGCCGTCCATGTGGCGTGCCTGTGCGTTTGTTGTCAGCTTGGTCGACGAAGATCGATGTCAAGTGGAATCGCGTGCCACAACCTTCACGATGCTCGTCACCGGCAGCGCCGGGCCGGTGCGGCCGCTCACGGCGGCCACGACGGTCGCGGCCAGGTGACCGGCGACCGCGCCCTGGTCGGTGGTCACGGTGGTCAGCGCGGGCTCGGCCAGGCGAGCCGACGGGATGTCGTCGACCCCGATCACCGCGAGGTCGGCGGGCGAGGTCAGGCCCCGCTTGCGGACGCCGGCGAGCACGGCCAGGGCCACCTCGTCGTTGTACGCGCACACGGCGGTGACCCCGGTCGCGTGCCATCGCCGGACGGCCTCGGCGGCCTTTGCCACGTCGAGGGTGACCGTCGCGGCGGCGGGCACCGGCAGGCCCCGGGCGGTCGCCGCGGCACGGACCCCGGCCAGGCGCGGCTCGGCGAAGAACCGCACCCGCTGGTCGTCGGGGTAGGCGTAGCCGAGGCGGGTGTGCCCGGCGGCGATCAGATGCTCGGCCTGGCGGCGCCCGACCAGCTCCTGCGGCACGGCGGCCGCGCGGCCCTGCGAGCGGCTGCGGGCCAGCGCCACGATCGGCGCGACCCCGGCGGAGCGCATCGCCACCAGCTCGGCCTCGGAGAAGTCGGCGAACGCGATCACGGCGGCGGGGGTGATCGCCTTCCACAGCTCGGCCATCGGGCGATCGTTGTGGTTGCCGGGGTGCACCACGAAGGTGAGCCCGTGGCGGGCGAGGGCGGTCGAGAGGTTGCCGAGCAGCGAGCCCACCTCGGGGCCGATCGGCCAGTCGGGCAGCAGGCAGAGCACCACGTCGGAGCGGCCGGTGCGCAGGGTGCGGGCGGCCGCGGAGGGCGCGTAGCCGAGCTGGGCGGCGGCGTCGAGCACCCGGCCGCGGGTCGTCGCGGAGATGGTCTGTCGGGGCGTGTCGTTGAGGACGTAGCTGACCGTGGCGCGCGAGACGCCGGCCAGGCGCGCGACATCGGCGCTGGTCACTCGGCGCGTCGCCGCATCGGCCATGACTTTCCCTTCCCCTCGGCGCTGACAATCTAACTTACACGTGTAACCATGTGCGCATGACGTCCGACTTCGCTGACCTCGTCTCGTCGCTCGACCTGCCGGCCAAGGTTCGCCTGCTGACCGGCGCCTCCGCCTTCACGCTCGCCCCGGAGCCGGCCATCGGGCTCGGCGAGATGCGCTTCTCCGACGGTCCCACCGGCGTGCGAGGGCTGAAGTTCACCGGCGGCCGGGTGGTGGCGCTGTTCCCCAACGCGACGCTGCTCGCCTCCGCCTGGGACGAGGACGCGGCGCACGAGGTGGGGCGGCTGCTCGCCGAGGAGGCCATGGCCCAGCAGATCCACGTGGTGCTCGGGCCCACCATCAACCTGCACCGCAGCCCGCTCGGCGGCCGGCTCTTCGAGGCGTACTCGGAGGATCCGCTGCTCACCGGCCGGCTCGCGGCGGCCTACGTGCGAGGCATGCAGGAAGCCGGGGTGGCCGCCTGCCTCAAGCACCTGGTCGCCAACGAGTCGGAGACCGAGCGCAACACGATGAACAGCGTCGTCGACGAGGCCACCCTGCGCGAGCTGTACCTGCTGCCGTTCGAGATCGCCGTCGAGGAGGCCGGCGCCTGGTCGATCATGGCGGCCTACAACAACGTGAACGGGCAGGCGGCGACCGAGCAGCGGCACGTCAACAACGACATCGTGAAGGGCGAGTGGGGTTACGACGGCCTGATCATGTCGGACTGGTTCGCCACGAAGACGGCGGCGCCGGCGGCCAACGGCGGCCTCGACCTGGTCATGCCCGGCCCGGACGGCCCGTGGGGCGCCGCGCTGGTCGACGCGGTCAAGGCCGGCGAGGTCGACGAGTCGGTGATCGACGACCACCTGGCGCGGCTGCTGCTGCTCGCGTCGCGGGTGGGCGCGCTCGGCACGCCCCGCGAGTGGCCCGCGCAGCTGCCGGCACCCTCCTCCCACGTGCGCAAGGAGCAGCTCACCCGGCTCGCGGCGGCGGGCATGACGGTGCTGAAGAACGCCGGGGACACGCTGCCGCTCGACCGGCAGCAGACCGTGGCGCTGATCGGGCGGCACGCGGTCGAGACGATCGACATGGGCGGCGGCTCGGCCCAGGTGAACCCGCCCTACCAGGTCAGCGCCCTGGAAGGACTCAGCGCGCTGCTCGGCGACAAGGTCAGCGTCGTCGACGGGGTGGACGTGCGCACCCGGCCGGTGCCGGCCCGCGGCGGCTTCCTGACCGCGCCGTCCAACGGGCAGGCGGGCATCGACGTCACCATCTACGACGCCGAGGGCAACGAGCTGGAGCGGCGGTTCTGCGGCCTCGCCAAGACGATGATCGGGATGGACGACGACTTCGCGGGCCGCCCCGCGTCGGCCCGCCTGGCCGGCATCGTCGAGGCGTCCGGGCAGGTGGAGCTGGGCGTGCTCGGCGTCGGAGCCTGGTCGACGTCGGCCTCACCGGACTTCACCCTCGCGGCCTCCGGCAACGGCTTCGGCGAAGAGGTGCTCACGCCGCCGTACCGGACGTTCGTGGTCGACTCGCCCGGCTCGCTGCTGTTCGAGGCGACGGTCTCGTTCGAGGAGATGGGCCTCTACGGGCTGGTGGGCACCATGGCCTCCCGCGAGACGGTGGACGTCATCGACGACGCGGTACGGGCGGCAGCGGCGGCCGACGTCGCGGTGGTGGTGGCCGGGCTCACCGAGGAACAGGAGACCGAGTCGGTCGACAAGTCCACACTGCGGCTCCCCGGCGCCCAGGACGCCCTGATCGAGGCGGTCGCGGGCGCGGCACGGCGCACGGTCGTGGTCGTCAACGCGGCCACCCCCGTGCTGATGCCGTGGCTGCCCCGCGTCGACGCGGTCCTGTGGGCCGGCCTGCCCGGCCAGGAAGGCGGCCACGCGGTGGCCGCGGCCCTGCTCGGCGACATCGAGCCGGCGGGCCGGCTGGTCACGACGTTCCCGTCGGCGGACGAGGCGGCGCCGGCCTGGTCGGTCACCCCGGTCGACGGGGACCTGCGCTACGACGAGGGCACGTACATCGGCTACCGAGGACACTTCGCGGGCAAGGCGCCGTCGCCGGCCTTCTGGCTCGGGCACGGCCTGGGCTACACGACGTGGGAATACTCGGACGTGCGGCTGGTGCTGGGCGACGCCCCGTCCATCACGGCCACGGTGACGAACACGGGCAGGCGGCGCAGCCGCGAGGTGGTGCAGGTGTACCTGCGCCCGGTGGAGCGGGACCAGCCGGTGCGGCTGGTGGGCTGGAAGGCGGTCACGGTGGAGCCGGGCGAGTCGGCGCGGGTGACGGTCCACACGGACCGGCGGATGTGGCGCACGTGGAACGCGGAGAAGGGCGAGTGGGGCCGCTTGGCGGACGGGGGCGAGTTCCTGGTGGCGCGCGGGCTGGGAGACATCCGCGCCACGGTCTCCTGACGACTGGTTTGCGCGCCTGACTCAGGAGCTCGGAGGTTGTTCGAGGTCGAGCAGATAGCCGGACGTCCAACAGTCATTGCCGTAGCGGAGACTGTCGAAGCTCATGACTGGGACCTCGACGCGGTGCGTCCGAGAAGGTGATCCCGGTCCGCCTGTCTCGCGATCCAGGCGGACGATCCGGCGGACGAGCCAGCGCCGCTCGGCCCGATCCGCCGGCTCGTCCGCGGATCCATACAGGTCTGTCTGGTACGCCTCGGCGACGCTGAGCTCGCCGCGAACACGAACCCAGGAGCCCGGCTCCGGCAGGGGCGCCGGCGGATCCGAGCCGCGCTCCCGGACGCTGTTCGTAGCCCTCAAGCGCGGCCGCCCACCTCGGCAGTGAGCCCGTCGCTGGCCACCACATGGTCGGGAACCAGCACGTCACGCCACAGCACGCCCACCTACCGATCATCGCTGCTCACACGCGGGAACGACACCAATCGCGCGAGCCCGCGTCTCAGCCCCGTACGCCCAGCAGGGGTAACCACACGTCGTCGACGATCTCGATGATCGCCTCGTCGGGCACGGGACGCAGCGTCATCAGCATGTCGTGGCGCAGCAGGTCGAAGGGCACGTTCACCACGCGGGCCGAGCGGGGCACGTCGGGCAGCTCGCCGCGGGCGACGGCGCGGCGGATGATCACGTCGAAGCCGGTGGGTGTGCCGGGCGGCCGCAGCCTGTCGCGCAGCTCGCTGTAGCTGGAGCCGGTGCTGCGGAAGTAGTCGGCGAGCTGGACGCTGACCAGGGAGATCAGCCGGCCGCGCTCGGCCACGGCGTTGCGCAGGAAGCCGAGCGCGTCGCCGCGCAGGCTGCCGGTGTCGGGCACCTCGACGGGCCGTTCGACCCAGTGGCGCTGGAGGGTCGCGAGCAGCAGCTCGTCGCGGTGGGGCCAGCGGCGATAGAGGACGGGACGACTCGTGCCGGCGCGGGCGGCGATGGCCTCGTACGTGAAACCGGCGTAACCCTGCTCGGTCAGCACGTCCCACGCCGCCTCGAGGATCGCCTCCTCGAGCTCCGCCCCGCGCCGCCGTGCTTTAAGACTCACTTGCGTATCTTACCGCGGCTGCCTACCGTGGAGGCGTTAGATACAGTCGCGTACCTTAAGGCGGCACTCATGGCCTCCGCACCCCTCGACCGGACCACCCTGCGCACCGCGATCGCCGTGCTCGTGGGCGGCATCACGGTCATCCTCGACTCCACGATCGTCAGCGTCGCCCTGCACGAGCTCTCCGCCGACCTGCACGCCGACGTCGCCACCATCCAGTGGGTCAGCACCGCCTACCTGCTCGCGCTCGGCGTCGTGATCCCGGTCGTCGGCTGGCTGCAGAGCCGGCTCGGCGCGAAGAACCTGTGGATCGCCGCGCTCGCGGTCTTCCTGCTCGGCTCGGTGCTCTGCTCGTTCGCCTGGGACGCGCCGAGCCTCATCGCGTTCCGCGTGGTGCAGGGCCTCGGCGGCGGCGCCCTGGTGCCGCTGATGACCACGATCATCATGCAGGCGGCGAAGGGCTCCGACCGCGCCCGGCTGATGTCGGTGGTCGCCCTCCCGGCCGCGCTCGGGCCCATCCTCGGCCCGGTGATCGGCGGTCTCCTCCTCGGCGCCGGCAGCTGGCGCTGGCTGTTCCTGGTCAACGTGCCGCTCTGCCTGGCCGGGCTGATCCTGGCGTGGCGCCTGATCCCCGCCTCCGCCGCCGGCCGCCGCGTGCCGCTGGACGCCGCCGGTTTCCTGCTGCTCTCCCCCGCCCTGGTCGCCCTGTTGTGGGGCCTGTCGAACGCCGCCGGCTCGTTCCTGCGCGCCGACGTGATCGTCCCGCTCGTGGCCGGGGCGGCCCTGCTCGCCGCCTTCGTGCTGCGGGCGCTGCGCCTCGGCGGGGACGCGCTGGTCGACCTGGCAGTGCTGCGCTCCCGCCCCACCTGGGCCGCGTCCGCGCTGCTCTTCCTCTCCGGCGCCGCCCTGTACGGCGCGATGTTCCTGCTGCCGCTCTACTGGCAGCAGGTGCGCGGCACGGACGCCCTCGAGGCCGGCCTGCTGCTCATCCCGCAGGGCGTGGGCTCGCTGCTCTCCCGCGCGGTCGCCGCCCGCCTGCTCGACCGCGTCGGCGCCCGCGGCGTCATCATCACCGGCTTCGCGCTGGTCGGCGCGGCCACGGTCCCGTTCGCGCTCGCCGGCGCCCACACGACCGTCTGGCCGTTGCTGGCTTTCCTGCTCGTACGGGGACTCGGCCTCGGCATCGTCGTGATCCCGCTGATGACCGTGGCGTTCGCCGGCCTCCCGCACGACCAGGTGCCGCACGCCAGCATCGTCACCCGCATCGCCCAGCAGGTCGGCGGCTCGGCGGGCGTGGCCCTGCTCGCCGTCATCCTCGCCTCGTCGGCGCACGCCTTCCACGTCGCGTTCTGGTGGACCGTGGCCTTCACCGTGGTGGCGGTGGCGCTGTCGTTCGCGGTGCCGGCGCGCGAGCCCTCCCCCGAGCCCGCCGCCGACCCCGAGCCGGCGCCCGCCGCCGACCCCGCCTCGGCGTCCGCCTGACCGGCCGTCAGCCGGCGAAGATCATCGCTCCGGGCACCGGCTCGTCGACGCCGATCACGGTCTGCGCGGTGATGGCGAAGCCGGCGTCCCGCAGCAGGGCCGCCATCCGCTCCGGCCGCCGGCGGTGCACGTGGATCCGCATCGGATGACCGCCGTACCCCTCGGTCTTCCACCGCGACCCGTCACCCACGTGGAACCCGGCCAGCAGCACCCCGCCGGGCCGCAGCACCCGCCGGAAGTGACCGAGAACGGCCGGCAGCACGTCGTCCGGGATGTGGATCAGCGACCAGAACGCCACCAGCCCGCCCACCGACCCGTCGGCGAGGCGCAGGTCGGTCATCGACCCCACCTCGAACCGCGCACCGGGATGCTCGCGCCGGGCGATCTCCACCATCGCGGGCGCGAGGTCGATGCCGAACGCGTCTACGCCGAGCCCTCGCAGATGCCCGGTCACGTGCCCCGGCCCGCATCCGACGTCGGCCACCGGCCCGTCCACCATCTCGGCGAACGTCGCCAGCGCCGCCCGCAGGAACGGTGCCCCCGCGAGCGCGTCGCGCGTGAGCTCGAAGTAGCTCTCGGCCACCGTGTCGTACGAGGCCCGCGCGTCCGCCAGCCAGCCGTCCACTGTCATCCGTCAGTCCTCACCGGAGAAGCGCTCCCACGCCGACTGCTTGGTGATCCCCAACGCGCCGCCGATCGCCGTCCAGGTCACGCCCCGGCCCCGCAGCCGCCGCGCGATGCGCCCCACGGCCTGGTCGACCTGCTGCTTGAGCGAGGCGACCCGGACCATCGTGGCCATCAGCTCCTCGTCCGACTGCTCGTCCCACCCCCGGATGCCCTCCGGCCGCTTGCCGGCCAGCACGTCGTTGCAGAGCCGCACGCACTCGTCACAGATCGACGGTCCGGGCCCCGCGATGAGCTGCCCGACCTCGTCCTGTCGCTTGCCGCAGAACGAGCACAGCATCTCGGTCACAGCGGTCATGACTCCTCCTCCGTCGTCAGGCTCGCCCTGACGACGTCAGGCTATCCCTGACGTCCACGGGAAGCAACATGGCACCGACCGCCTCCACCAGCGCGGCCGTCCGCTCGCCGAGCCCGGCCCGCACGCCCCACAGGGCGAGCGCGCCGAGAAAGCCCACCAGGTCACGCCGCACGCCGAGCAGCAGAGACGGCAGGACGGCGCGCGGAATGTCGACGTGATCGCCGCTCCCCCTGTTCTGCCAGATCCGCAGATCGTCGCCGATCGCCTCGACGGTCGGCTCCGGGTCGTGCCCGAGCCACACCGCGCGGCCCGCCGCGAGGTCCGCCCACTCGTGCCAGCTCTCCAACCCCGCGCAGCAGCCCGGCACCACGACGCTGCCCGTGGCGGTGTCCGCCACCCGCAGGCCGCCGTTGACGAGCAGCATCTCCTCGGCCACGAGCGCGTCCGCGATCCGCGCCGGCCCGTCCTGCGGCGATACGTCGAAGCGAGACGCCAGTACGGCGAGGAACAGCCCGATCTGCCCGTCGGTGCACGCCGCGTCCAGGGCCACCCAGGACCACGGGTCGGCGCGCGCCGCCCACGGCACCGCCGGCCCGTCCCACGGTTCCACTTCGAACACAGCCTTGGCGATGATCACCGTCGTATTGAACAGCCCTCGGCGGCGATCCGGCACCGGGCGGAACGACCGCGCTCGCGCTCCATCATGTGACTGCCGACAATGGCCCGCATGAGCGATCTCCAGCAAGCCCTGGTCGAGGCCGCCGGCTGGGGCACCGCCGCCCGGGTCGCGGAGCTGCTGCGGGCCGGCGCCGACCCGAACAGCCCCGACCCCGAGGGCACCACACCCCTGTACCGCGCGAGCGTGCAGGGCAGGCCGGACACCATCCGCGCCCTGACCGCCGCCGGCGCCGACCCCGCCACCGAGAGCGGCACGGGCGAGGAGGGCCTGCCGTTGTGTGCCGCCGCCTGCTGGGGCCACACCGCCGCCGTCGAGGCCCTGCTGGCCGCCGGCGCCGACCCTCACCAGCGCGAGGACGGCGGCCGTGGCCACACCGCGCTGGAATGGGCCGACGCCGGCGGCCACCACGAAACCCTCGCCCTGCTGCGCGCCGCCCGATCGCCGCGGCGAGGGTGAGCACAGGACAGTCGCCATCAAAGGGTCGCAGTGCGCGGCGGGCCGGAGTGGCCGCTGATCTTGTTGTGGTGGATGGCACCTCCGGGATAGGAAGACCGGGCCTTAGCCGGTGGTTTCGCGGGGTACAAAGAACGCGGGCGACTAAGGAGTCACATCATGGGCGAGATCGTGCTCATCCGGCACGGGCAGACCGAGTGGAGTGCGAACGGCAGGCACACGTCGTACACCGATCTCGAACTGACCGAGGAGGGCGAGCGGCAGGCGCGTGCGGCCGGTGAGCGCCTCAAGGGGCGTACGTTCGCCGCGGTGATCTCGAGTCCGCGCAAGCGGGCGCTGCGGACCGCCGAGCTGGCCGGGCTCACGGTGACCGAGACGACCGAGGACCTGGCCGAGTGGAACTACGGCAAGTACGAGGGCATCACCACGCCGCAGATCCACGAGACCGACCCGGGCTGGTGGCTGTTCACCGACGGCGCGCCGGACGGTGAGTCGCCGGAGCAGATCGCCGAGCGGATCGACCGGGTGCTGGCGCACGCGCGCACCTTCCTCGACCAGGGTGACGTGGCGCTGCTCGGGCACGGGCACGCGCTGCGCGTGGTGGGCGCGCGCTGGGTGGAGCAGCCGGCGGAGTTCGGTGGGCGCCTCAAGCTCGGCACGGCGACGCTGTCCACCCTCTCGTTCGAGCACGGCAGGCCCGCGATCGACGCGTGGAACGCCTGAAGATCTCGTCTCTCGTTTGCCGCAGTGTAGTTTTCGGCCGCCATATTGACGGCTGTGCAACGACGTGATCTCCTGCGCGCGGCCGCCGCCGCGCCCGCCGTGTCCCTCATCGCCGCCGCCCCGGCCCAGGCCGGGTCCCCGGCGGCGAAGGGCGGGAAGTTCGACGAGGACAGCCCCCGGTTCGCCCTCGCGGTCCTGCCCGACACCCAGTACCTGTTCGACGCCGACAGCGCCGACCCCGCGCCGCTGCGCGAGACGTTCTCCTACCTGCTGGAGCAGCGCGCCGAGGACAACATCGCCTTCCTGACGCACCTGGGCGACGTCACCGAGCACGGCACCGAGGCCGAGATCAAGCTCGCCGGCGAGACCTTCCGCAAGATCGACGGGCGGTTGCCGTACAGCGTTCTCGCCGGCAACCACGACGTCAACGGCTCGACGAACGACCAGCGCGGCAGCACGGCGTACCTCTCCACCTTCGGGCCCGCGCGCTTCCGGGGCCGGCCGACCTTCCTCGGCGCCTCGGCCGACGGCTACAACAGCGCGCACCTGATCGAGGCCGGCGGCCGCCAGTGGCTGATTCTCGCCCTCGACTGGCGCATCTCCGACGGCGGCCTCACCTGGGCCAACGGCATTCTCAAGGCGCATTCGCGTACGCCCGCGATCGTCACCACGCACGACCTCGCCTACGCCGACGACGCCGGCACCGCCTACCTCTCCGGCAACGGGCAGCGGCTCTGGGACAAGCTCATCAAGGGCAACGACCAGATCTTCCTGACCCTGAACGGGCACTACTGGCCGCCCGGCCGCACCGTCCTGAGGAACGACGCCGGGCACGACGTGCACGTGCACATCACGAACTACCAGGACCGCTACTACGGCGGCGCCGCGATGATCCGGCTCTACCACTTCGACCTGGTGCGCAACCGGATCGACGTGGAGACCTTCTCGCCGTGGTTCCTGTCGCGCTCGCCGCGCACGCCGCTGGAGGCCGAGACCATCGAGCTGACCGGCGACGTCGACCGGTTCAGCCTCGACATCGACTTCGACGAGCGCTTCGCCGGCTTCGCGCCGCCCGCCCTTCCCGCGCCGCGCCCGGCCGCCCAGGTGGTGGACCGGCACACCGCCGCCTACTGGCGGTTCGACACCGCCGGCCAGTCGGTGGCCGACGGCGCGGTGGTGCGGGACCTGAGCGGCAAGGGCAACCACTTGACCGTACGCAGGCTCGCCAACGGCAACGTGTCCCTCTCGGACGAGCACCACATCGGCGCGCCCGCGCACGCCAGCCTCTACTTCGACGGCGGCAAGAACCCCAACCGCGGCGCGATCCTGCACACCGGCGACAACGCGCCGCTGAACAGCGCGAAGTTCCTCGACGGCTACACGATCGAGGCGTTCATCAAGCTGCCCGAGCCGTTCGTCGGCGACCACAGCTGGATGGGCATCCTCAGCTGGGAGGGCCGCGCCGTCGACGCCGGCAAGAAGAGCGGCTATGACGAGCTCGAGCCCACGTGCAGCCTGAACCTGTCGGGCGAGCGGTTCCTGCAGTACGTGCTCTACACCGAGGACGGCGACCACAACCCCACGTCGTGGAGCCACGCCCTGCCCACCGGCGTCTGGCAGCACGTCGCCATCGTCAACGACGGCCGCCGCTCGATCATCTACGTGAACGGCTCGAAGATCGCCCGCAACCCCACCCAGCCGGCACACGGCATCGCCACCCTGGGCCGCCCGTTCGTGATCGGCGCGACCTCGTACAACCTGAAGTACGAGCAGGGCTTCTACGGCTGGATCGGCGACGTCCGCATCACCGGCCGGCCGCTCAAGCCGGCCCAGTTCCTTCCCGGCGGCCACTTCATCTGAGGCAGCTCCGCCTCAGGATCGCTCTCGCCCGCCACCGCCGGCAGTCACATGACGGACGGCGGGGGCGGCGCGGGTGGGCACGCTCGGGGCATGGCTGCTTTTGATCCTGGTACGCACACCGTCGTTCCCGCGCGCAGGTTCGCGGACCTGCGGGTCGGTGAGGTGTTCAATGCGCCGAGCCGAACCGTGACCGACGCGCACGCCGCCGCGTTCCAGACGGTTTCCGCGGACAACCATCCGATTCACTACGACCAGGTGTACGCGCGGGCGCACGGCCACGCGGCGCCGGTGGTGCACGGGCTTCAGGTGCTGGCGTTCACGGCGCCGGGGGCAACCCTGTTCCCGCAGTACATCGGGGACGTGTTCGTGGCGTTCGCGGGGCTGTCGGCCGAGTTCCACCGGGAGGTGCACGCCGGGGACACGCTCTACCCGAGCCTGACGATCATCGGGTTGGAGCCGGGCGACGGCACGGGTGTGGTGACCGCCCGGGCTGCCGTGCACAACCAGCGCGGCGAGCTGGTGCTGTCGGGCGAGCACCGGTACGTGCTCAAGCTCTGACGGGAGGCGGCCCCGCGCCTGGGCGCGGGGCTCATCCCGTACGGCTCAGAGAAGGTCTTTGAAGTCGACCGTCAGGGCGAACGGGTCGGCGACGGTGGCCGGCTCGCGGTGGTCAAGCTCGCGGGCCAGCTCGGACGCGGCGCGGGTGATGCGGGCGGCGAGCGTGCCGTCGGCCGAGTCGGCGCCCCAGTCGTCGCTGGCGGCGAAGACGGCGGTCGGGACGACCACGGCGTGCAGGTAGGCGAACATCGGGCGCAGGGCGTGCTCGAGGGCCAGCGAGTGGCGGGCCGTGCCGGCGGTCGCGGCGATCACGACGGGCTTGTCGGTCAGGGCGTCCTTGTCGAGGACGTCGAAGAACGACTTGAACAGGCCGCTGTAGCTGGCGGTGAAGATCGGCGTGACGGCGATCAGGGCGTCGGCACCGGCGACCGCGTCGAGCGCGTCCTTGAGGTCCGCCGGCGGGAAGCCGGTGAGCAGGTGGTTCGCGATGTCGTGGGCGAGGTCGCGCAGCTCGACGACGCGGACGGTGAGCTCGATGCCGCTGCCCGCGGCGGCGGTGACGGCCGCCGCGGAAAGCTGGTCGGCGAGCAGGCGGGTCGACGACGGCTGGCTCAGGCCGGCCGAGACGACGACCAGGGTGCGCTGCTTCATGCGGTGGCCTCTTCCTTCTGCTCGTCGGCCTGCTTGGCGGCCAGCAGCGACGCGTGGGTGGGTGCGTCCGGCACGTGGGCCGGCTTGAGGGCGGCGAACTCCTTGCGCAGCACCGGCACGACCTCGGAGCCGAGGATGTCGAGCTGCTCGAGCACCGTCTTGAGCGGCAGGCCGGCGTGGTCCATGAGGAACAGCTGGCGCTGGTAGTCGCCGACGTAGTCGCGGAAGCCGAGCGTGCGGTCGATGACCTGCTGCGGGCTGCCGACGGTCAGCGGGGTCTCGCGGGTGAAGTCCTCCAGCGACGGGCCGTGGCCGTAGACGGGGGCGTTGTCGAAGTACGGGCGGAACTCCTTGACCGCGTCCTGGCTGTTCTTGCGCATGAACACCTGGCCGCCGAGGCCGACGATCGCCTGGTCGGGGTCGCCGTGGCCGTAGTGGGCGAAGCGCTCGCGGTAGAGGCCGACCATGCGCTGGGTGTGCTCCTTGGGCCAGAAGATGTGGTTGGCGAAGAAGCCGTCACCGTAGTACGCGGCCTGCTCGGCGATCTCGGGGCTGCGGATCGAGCCGTGCCACACGAACGGCGGGACGCCGTCGAGCGGGCGCGGCGTGCTGGTGAAGCTCTGCAGCGGCGTCCGGAACTTGCCCTGCCAGTTGACCACGTGCTCGCGCCACAGCTGGTGCAGCAGCGCGTAGTTCTCGATCGCGAGGGGGATGCCGGCGCGGATGTCCTTGCCGAACCAGGGGTAGACCGGCCCGGTGTTGCCGCGGCCCATCATGAGGTCGACCCGCCCGCCGGCGAGGTGCTGGAGCATCGCGAAGTCCTCGGCGATCTTGACCGGGTCGTTGGTCGTGATCAGCGTGGTCGCGGTCGACAGCTGAAGCGTGCTGGTCTGCGCGGCGATGTACGCCAGCGTGGTGGTCGGCGAGGAGGAGAAGAACGGCTCGTTGTGGTGCTCACCGAGCGCGAAGACGTCGAGACCGACCTCCTCCGCGTGCTTGGCGATCGTGACGATGTTCTGGATCCGCTCGGCCTCGGTCGGGGTCACGCCCGTCGTCGGGTCCGTCGTGATGTCGCTGACGCTGAAGATTCCGAACTGCATGACGTGCTCCCTCTCCGGGCCGGGGCTCGTGCGCCCCGTTCACTGACACCCTCAACCTCTTTGCTGCCTCAACTATTTCAAAATCAAAGAACCTGCGCTGCGGCGGGGGTCACAGTTCGATCCGGTTACGGTGGCGGCATGAAACCCGACGTACTCGTGATCGGCGCCGGCGTCGTCGGCCTGACCACCGCCCTCCGCCTCGCCGAGCAAGGACTGCGGGTGCGGATCCGGGCGGACACCGTCCAGCGGGACACCACCTCGGCGGCGGCCGGCGCGATCTGGGGAGCGGAGCTGGCCGAGCATCCGGACGTGCGGCGCTGGACCGCGACGGGCTTCGCGATCCAGTCGCGTCTCGCCGAGGACCCGGCGACAGGGGTTCGCGTGACGCCGGGCGTGGAAGCCTCGCGGACGCCCGTGGCCGTTCCGGACTGGGCGACGGCGACGGTCGGCGCGGCCGAGCTGCCGCCCGGATTCGTGACCGGCTGGCGGTACGAGGCGCCGGTCACCGACATGCCGGTGCATCTGGCGTGGCTGGCCGGGCAGTTCGCGGGCGAGGTGATCCCCGGGCGCGTCGAGCGGCTGGCGGACGCCTTCGCGGAGGCGCCGATCGTCGTCAACTGCACCGGGCTGGGCGCGCGGGAGCTGGGGCCCGACCCCTCGATGCGGGCGTGCCGGGGGCAGCTGGTGGCGGTCCGCAACCCGGGACTGGACACGTTCTTCCTGGAGTACACCGACTTCGTCGAGGAGATGACCTATCTGATCCCGCAGGGCCCGGTGCTGCTGCTCGGCGGGTGCGCGTTTTTCGACGACGAGCGGCTCGACCCGGACCCGGCCGTCGCGGCCCGCATCGTCGAGCGCTGCGCCGCCGTGCACCCGGCGGTCGCGGACGCCGAGGTGATCGAGCATCGGGTCGGGCTGAGGCCGATGCGGCCGACGGTGCGCCTGGAGCACGAGGACCTCGGCGACGGCCGGCACCTGATCCACAACTACGGTCACGGCGGCGCCGGCGTCAGCACCTCGTGGGGCTGCGCCGGCGACGTCGCGGAGATCGTCTCGGGGTTGCTCAGCGGCCCTGCAAGGCCCTGACGTTGTCGGCGAAGGTCCAGCCCTTCGAGCCGTCCCAGTTGATGGACCAGGTCATCAGGCCCTTGATGCCGGGGACGCTGTTGTAGGCCTGGGCGACCAGCGACGGGGTCATGTAGCCGCCGCCCGCGCCGGGCTGGGCGGGGAGACCGGGCACCTGCTTGTCGTACGGGATGCGGATGGTGGTGCCCTGGATGGTGAGGCCGTTGTTGAGGCACTGGGTCTGCACGGTGAAGCCCTGCACGGTGCCGGCGGCGTACGAGTCGCCGGAGCAGCCGTACATGGAACCGTTGTAGTACTGCATGTTGAGCCACCACAGGCGGCCGTTGTCCAAGTACTTCTTGATGATCGGCAGGTACGAGCCCCAGATCGACCCGTAGGTGACGCTGCCGCCGGTGACGTAGGCGGTCTCGGGGGCCATGGTGAGGCCGAAGTTGGACGGCATCTGGGCGAGCACGCCGTCGATGATGCGGATCAGGTTGGCCTGCGAGGTCGACAGGGTGTTGATGGCGCCGCTGCCGGTGAGGCCGGTCTCGATGTCGATGTCGATGCCGTCGAAGTTGTACTGCTTGAGGATCGGCACGATGGTGGTGACGAAGCGGTCGGCGACGGCGCTGGAGCTCAGGTCGATGCCGGCCGCGGCGCCGCCGATCGACATGAGGACGGTGGCGCCGGCGGCCTTCGCGGCGCAGATCTCGGCGGCGGTCGGCACCCTCACGCCGGCGTCCATGCCGTTCTCCCACAGCACCGTGCCGTCCGAGCGGATCACCGGGAAGGCGGCCATCAGCACGTTGTACCCGTGCTGCGTGATGCGGCCGTCGTTGATCGGGACCCAGCCCATCCCAGGGTGCACGCCGTTGGCGGCGCCGTCCCAGTTCTCCCAGTACCCCTGGAGCACCTTGCCGGCCGGGCGGCCCCGGACAGCACAGCCCACGGGCGGCGTCGTGGTCGGCGGCGTCGTCGTGGGCGGTGTCGTCGTGGGCGGCGTCGTGGTGGGCGGCGTCGTGGTGGGCGGGGTGGTCGTCGGCGGCGTTGTCGTGGGTGGAGTGGTGGTGGGCGGGGTGGCCGGGCCGCCCGTGCACGCGCCGAGGTCACGCCACAGGGTCGGGGTCGCGGCCGGGTTCCAGCCGGTGCCCGCATAGGCGGTGTGGGTGACGAGCGCCTGATAAAGATGGGCCTGGTACGTGACCTGCTGCCCCACCGTGTACGTCGGCCCCTCGCTCCACGTCACCGACGAGCACGCGACGGCCGCCGCGCCCGGCGGGGCGACCAGCAGAGCGGAGCCGGCCGCCACCGCCGCCCCGGTGACCAGCGCTAACACAAGACGACGGACACCCATGGCGACTCCCTCGATGCGTGCGTGACGTGCGACACCCACATCATGGAGTTCACCTTCGTAAATATCAAGGGTTCTTAACAGTGAGCGGCAGGCCGAGGTAGGAGGCGTAGACCGCGAGAGCGTCGTCGGCCGCCCGGCGATCTTTGTCAGTGAAGGGCCTCAATGGATTGACCGTGACCGTCACACCCTTGGCGGTGATGCTTCGTTTCCAGGTCGCCATGACACGGCCGTCGCGGACGAGAGTGGACTGAAAGACGCCGTTCCCACCCGGAATGATCGCCGCGAGCTGCTCCGATGTGGCCATGAGAGAGCGGTCCTTGTAGCCCAGCAGGTATTCGTCGAAGCCCGGCAGCGCCATCCAGCCGGACATATCCGGCGCGGAGCGGGTGGGAGCGGGCGAGGCCGGCGCGGAGGGGGTCGGCGCGCCCGGGTCCGGGGCGACGATCATCTCCACCCCGTCGACGTCCACCGTCTGAAGGCCCGCCCCGGCGATGCCGAGCTTGCAGTCGGCCATGGTCAAGCCCGTCCAGCCGGCGAAGTCCTTGCGGGTGGCCGGGCCGTGGCTGCGGAAGTAGCGCAGCGCGATGAGGGCCAGCGCCTCCTCGCGCGACGGGCGGCGGGGTTTCGGCACCCACTCGTCGAGCAGCACGAAGCTCTGCTCCTTGCCGATGTGCGGGCCGATCACCGTCACGCCGCGCTGCGAGGCGTACCAAAGAAGGTGATAGCCCCGCTGACCACCGGTCTCGACGCCCTGGGCCGCCAGCGTCGCCAGGCACTCGGCCCGGGTGAGCCGGCCGCCGCCGGCCAGCGCCGAGCCGAGGATGTCGACCGCGCGATCGGCGTCGGCCTCGGACAGGCCCAGTGACTCGCGCCTTTTCGCCGCGCCGGCGAGGGAGCGGCTGCCCATCAGCTCGAGCATCCAGTGGGCGTCCTCGGGCGGCACGAAATGCACCGTGCCGCGCATCGGCCACGTGCGCACGGCCTCGCGCCGCTCGACGGCCGCCTCGACATCGGCGAGCGAGAAGCCCGGCAATCGCACCCCGAACGACCACAGCCCGCTGTTGACGTCTTGCGCCTGCATCGCGCCGAACCACTGCACCACCTCGGCGACCGAGCTCGCCGAGGGAAACAGCGCCGCCATGCGAAGGCCTAGGGCAGTCGTCCCATCCATGACGACGACCCTAGGCCCGGGGTATGACAAAAAGCGTCAGCGGCCGCGGCCCGCGCGGTACAGCTTGATCAGGTTGTTCGTCGACGAGTCGTCGTCGGCGGCCGGCGCGGACGAGGCGGTCAGCTTCGGGGCGAGCTGGTTGGCCATGACCTTGCCGAGCTCGACGCCCCACTGGTCGAACGAGTTGATCTGCCAGATGGTGCCCTGGGTGAAGGTGATGTGCTCGTACAGGGCGATCAGCTGCCCCAGCACCGCCGGCGTGAGCTTCGGCGCCACGATCGTCGTCGTCGGGTGGTTGCCCTGCATCACCCGGTGCGGCGCGATCCGCTCGGACGTGCCCTCGGCCAGCACCTGGTCGAGCGTGCGCCCGAAGGCCAGCGCACCGGTCTGGGCGAAGAAGTTGGACATGAAGAGATCGTGCATCTCGCCGATGTCGTGGTTGGGCCGGCTGAAGCCGATGAAGTCGGCCGGGATCAGCTTGGTGCCCTGGTGGATCAGCTGGTAGAACGCGTGCTGCCCGTTCGTGCCGGGCTCGCCCCAGAAGACCTCGCCGGTCTGGAAGGTCGCCGGGCTGCCGTCCAGGCGCACCGACTTGCCGTTGCTCTCCATCGTCAACTGCTGCAGGTAGGCGGCGAAGCGGTGCAGATATTGCGAGTACGGCAGGATCGCGTGCGACTGGGCGCCGAGGAACGTGTCGTACCAGACGTTGAGCAGGCCGAGCAGCGCCGGCACGTTGCTCTCCAGCGGCTGGGTGCGGAAGTGCTCGTCGACGGCGTGGTAGCCGCCCAGCATGTCGGCGAACTGCTCCTTGCCGATCGCGATCATGACGGAGAGGCCGACCGCCGAGGGCAGCGAGTAGCGGCCGCCCACCCAGTCCCAGAAGCCGAACATGTTGGCGGTGTCGATGCCGAAGTCGGAGACGCGCTGGGCGTTCGTGCTGACCGCCACGAAGTGCTTGGCGACCGCCGAGTTGTCGCCACCCAGCCCCTTGAGCAGCCAGTTGCGCGCCTCGGTCGCGTTGGTGAGCGTCTCCTGCGTACCGAAGGTCTTGGAGACGACGACGAACAGGGTGGTCGCCGGGTCGAGGTCGTGCGTCTTCTCGTACAGATCGGTGGGGTCGATGTTGGAGATGAACCGGCACTCGATCTCGGGCGTCTTGTACGCCTTCAGCGCCTCGTACGCCATGACGGGCCCCAGGTCGGAGCCGCCGATGCCGATGTTCACCACCGTCTTGATGCGCCGGCCGGTGTGCCCGGTCCACTCCCCCGACCGCACCTTGTCGCTGAACGCGCCCATGCGGTCGAGCACCTCGTGCACCTCGGCCACCACGTCCTGGCCGTCGACCACCAGGGAGGCCGTACGCGGAAGCCGCAGCGCCGTGTGCAGCACGGCGCGGTCCTCGGTGACGTTGATGTGCTCGCCGGCGAACATCGCCGCGATGCGCTCGCGCAGCTTCGCCTTCTCGGCGAGCGCGAACAGCGACGAAAGCACCTCGTCGGTGACCAGGTTCTTGCTGTAGTCGACGGTCAGGTCGGCCACCGTCGCGGTGAAGCGCTCGCCGCGCCTCGAGTCGCTGCCGAACAGGTCGCGCAGGTGCACCGCCGAGAACTTCTCCGCGTGGCCCTGCAGCGCCTGCCACTCGGCGCTGTCGGAAACGTGTTCGCTCATTGACCTTGTCTCTCGCTCGAAACCCGGACTCTCGCTCTCATCCTGGCACGAACTGACGCCGTACACCGGCGAGGAAGTGGAGATCACTACCTCATAGACCGCGCACAGGCCGGCCACAGAGCGGGCACGGCACCACCGCCGAGGGTGGGTGCCATGACGACCTTGATGGAACGCCCAGCGGCGGCCGCGCCCCGGCACGAGGCGCCGGCCCCGACCAGAGACCGCCGATGGCCGATCCTGGTGCTGCTCGCCGGCACCGCCGTCCTCTATCTGTGGGACCTCAGCGCCTCGGGGTGGGGCAACAGCTTCTACGCGGCCGCGGCGCAGGCCGGCGCGCAGAGCTGGAAGGCGTGGCTCTTCGGCTCGCTCGACGCGGGCAACGCCATCACCGTCGACAAGCCACCCGCCGCGATGTGGGTGATGGGCCTGTCCGCGCGGATCTTCGGCGTCAACAGCTGGGCCATCCTGGCTCCGCAGGCGCTCATGGGCGTGGCGAGCGTCTGGTTCCTGTACGCCGCCGTGAAGCGCTGGTTCGGCACGGCCGCGGGTCTCACGGCGGGCGCCGCGCTCGCGCTCACCCCCGTCGCGGTGCTGATGTTCCGGTACGACAACCCCGACGCGCTGCTGGTGCTGCTGATGACGGCCGGGGCGTACACCACGGTCCGGGCTGTGGAGAAGGCGTCGTGGAAGTGGCTGGCGCTCACCGGCGTCCTGCTCGGCTTCGGCTTCCTGACCAAGATGATGCAGGCCTTCCTGGTGCTGCCGGCGTTCGCGCTGGCCTATCTGATCGCCGCGCCGACGGGCCTCGGCAAGCGCATCCGGGACCTGCTCCTCGGCGGCCTCGCGCTGATCGTCTCGGCCGGCTGGTACGTCCTGCTGGTCGAGCTGTGGCCGGCGTCGTCCCGCCCGTACATCGCCGGGTCGACGAACAACTCGCTGTGGGAGCTGGCGCTCGGCTACAACGGCCTCGGCCGCATCCTGGGCGGCTCCGGCAACGGCGGCGGAGGAGGCGGTGGCGGCAACATCGGCTTCGGCGGCGCCACCGGCATCGGCCGCCTCTTCGGCGAGTCGATGGGCCTGGAGATCTCGTGGCTGCTCCCCGCCGCGCTGATCGCCCTGGTGACCGTGCTGGCGGCCACCTGGACGGCCCCGCGCACCGACCGGGCCCGCGCCGCGATGGTGCTCTGGGGTGGCTGGGTGCTGGTCACCGGCCTCACGTTCTCGTACATGAGCGGCACCATCCACCCGTACTACACGGTCGCCCTGGCGCCCGGCATCGCCGCGCTGGCCGGCATCGGCGGACGGGTGCTGTGGCTCTACCGCGGCCGCCTCTGGGGCCGCATCATGCTGGCGGCGATGGTCCTGGCCACCGCGGTCTGGGGCTGGGTCCTGCTCGGCCGGGCCGACTGGCTGCCGGTGCTGCGCTGGGCCTCGCTCGCGCTCGGCGCGGTCTTCGCCCTGGCCCTGCTGGTCCCGGCCGCCCGCCTGCGCCGCTTCGGCGTGGTGGCCCTGGTCGCCGCCATCCTCTCGGCGGGCGCCGGCGGCGCCGCTTACGCCGCCGCGACCGTCACGGTCGCCCACACGGGCTCCATCCCCACGTCCGGCCCGTCGTCGGCCGGCGGCATGGGCGGTGGCGGCTTCGGCAGGGGTACGCAGGGAGGCGCACCGGGTTCCGACGGCTCGTCCTCGACCGGCGGCGGCCCGACCGGCGGCGGCCCGGGCGGAGGCGGCATGGGCGGCGGCACCAGCAACAACACCGAGCTCAACGCCCTGCTGGAGGCCGGCACCACGAAGTGGAGCGCAGCCGTCAGCGGCGCCACCTCCGCCGCCGACCTGGAGCTCGCCACCGGCACCTCGGTGATCGCCCTGGGCGGCTGGAACGGCAGCGACGCCTCCCCCACCCTCGAGGAGTTCCAGGCCTACGTGGCCGCCGGCCAGATCCACTACTACCTCTCCGGCGGCGGCATGGGCGGAGGCGGCGGCATGGGCGGCACCACCACCGAGGCCGGCAAGATCGCCACTTGGGTCGCCGAGCACTACACCGCCACCACGGTCGGCAACACCACGGTCTACGACCTCACCCAGACCGCCACCAGCTGACCGCCCCGAGACGGCCTGCTTCCCGGGCCGGAAGCCTCCCCCCGCCAACGGCCCCGGAAGCAGAGAAGGAGCCCCGCGTCCCGCCGGACGCGGGGCTCCGCCGCGCCTGCCGGCACCCACTCGATCACAAGGCCCTGGCCGTCCTAGGAGGCTAGCCTGAAACTTCCGACCAGCATCTCGGTGACGTCCGCCGCCGCCACCGGCCGCGACAAGAAGTACCCCTGCCCGAAATCGCAGCCCATGTCCCGCAGAATCGCCAGCTGCTCGGCGTCCTCGATGCCCTCGGCCACCGTGCGCATCCCGAAGCGCGCACCCAGCCGGATGATCGTGCGGACCAGCGCCACATCGGACGGGTCGCCGCCCAACCGTTCGACGAAGGAGCGGTCGATCTTGAGCACGTCCATGGGGAAGCGGCGCAGATAGGCCAGCGACGAATAGCCGGTGCCGAAGTCGTCCATGGCCAGCAGGACGCCCAGCGATTTCAGGGCGACGATCCGCTCGAGATTCTCGTCGGTGTCGGTGAGCAGGACACTCTCGGTCATCTCCAGGACGAGCTTGCCGGGCGGCATGCCCGTTTCGGCCAGCACCGCGGCCACCGTGGCGGCCAGGTCGCCCGCCTCGAACTGGCGGACCGAGACGTTCACGGCCATTTTGTACGCGCCGCCCCAGGCGACGGCCTGGCGGCAGGCCTCGGTGAGCACCCAGCGGCCGAGCGGGACGATCAGGCCGGTCGACTCGGCGAGGCCGATGAAGTCGGCCGGGGACACCATGCCGCGGGTCGGGTGGTGCCAGCGGACCAGGGCCTCGAAGCCGACGATCTCGCCGGTGCGCAGGTCGGCCGTGGGCTGGTAGTGCAGGACCAGCTGGTCGGCGAGGAGGGCGGCGCGCAGGTCGCCGGCGAGCGAGACGCGCTGCACGAGCGCGTCGTGCATGCTCGGGTGATAGGCCGTGACGATGCCGCCGCCGGCGTCCTTCGACTTGTACATGGCCAGGTCGGCGTTGCGCTGCAACTGCTCGATGTCGGTCGCGTCGGCCGACGTGGCGATGCCGATGCCGGCGCCGGCGTGCAGGCCGCGGCCGTCGACGGTGAACGGGACGGCCAGCTCGGCGAGGATGCGGGCGGCGGTGCCGGCGGCGCTCGCCGTCGAGGTGATCAGCGCGAACTCGTCGCCGCCGAGGCGGGCCACCAGGTCCGGGCCGGCGGCGCGCAGCCGGTCGGCGACCTGCACGAGCAGCGCGTCGCCGGCGGCGTGGCCGAGGCTGTCGTTGATCTCCTTGAAGCCGTCGAGGTCGAGGAAGAGGATCGCCACGTCGCCGCGCGCCATCGCGGCGGCCAGGTGCTCGCGGAAGAGCGCGCGGTTCGCCAGGCCGGTCAGCGCGTCGTGGTACGCCTCGTGGCGCAGCTGGTCCTGGAGGTCCGTCGCCTCGCTGATGTCGCGGGTGTTGGAGACCAGTCCCCGGACGTACGGGTCACCGAGCAGGTTGGTGATCGTCATCTCGGCGAGGCGGTGGACGCCGTCCGCGTGGCGCAGCGTGACCTCGAACGTGGTGGTCGCGCCCGCCGTTCCGAGCACCTCGCCGATCTTCGCGGCGATGACGACGCCCGCGCGGTGGCCGGCCGTGTCGATGAGCCGCATGCCGGTGAGGTCGGCGGCGCGGTATCCGAAGATCCGCTCGATCGAGGAGCTCTGGAAACGTACCGTCGAATCGGCCTCGAGGATGGCCAGCGAGTCGGAGCTCTGCTCGACGAGGGCGCGGAACCGCTGCTCGCGCACCTGGCGCTCGGCCGTCCGCGCGGCGACGCGGTCCTCGAGGCCGCGGGCGAGCCGCCGGTTGTCGGCGAGCAGGATGCCCTCGCGCGCCACGATCAGCAGGATCGTGAGGAACCGGCACCAGGTCCCGAACGCGGTGGGCGCGCCACCGGACGAGATCCAGAAAAGACCGGCGAGCAAGGTCAGGACCACGACGCCGTACGGGAGCAGCAGCTCGATGTCGAGCCGGCCCGCGGGGACACCGGCCGGGCCCCGCGCACCGTAGGCGCCGGCGAGCACGATCAGCAGAGCCGCGCCGAGGGGGATCCAGCCGGGACCGTCGGCGCCCCGCTGGTAGGCGATCGCGTCAGCGCTCGCCACGAGCAGCGCGCCCGCGGAGGTCAGAGCGAGCACGCCCACGGCGGACGAGCCGCGGCGGCAGCGGCCGAGCGCGATCAGGGCGACGGAGGCGAGCAGCACGTCGGCGACCGGGCGGGCGAGCGAGACGAGAGGGTCGGCGGCCTGGGCCGGCTGGACCACGAGGTTCCAGCAGAGCACCACCAGCGACGTCACGATGAGCAGCGCGTCCACGAGGCCGCGGAGCCGGGCCAGCGCCGACCGGCGGGCCGCGAGCGCGGGTGCGGTGCTGACGACGCCCATGTGGGAGATGATCGGGCCCGCGGCCGGACAGTTGAGACATTCGGGGGCGCGCCTTCGGCGAAGGCGCGCCCCCATCTGGATCAGCCCAGCTTCACCTTGAAGATCGGGTCCGCGGCGAGCTTCTTGAACGACGCGAGCGACGCCGCCGAGCTGTTGATGCTGATGTCACGGTCGCCCTCGTCGTCCTTCGCGGTGTCGAAGTAGACGATGGCCTTGATGTTCGGCCGCTTGGCCAGCTCCGGCAGGACGTTCTGGTAGACCGGCGACTTGTCGGCCACCTTGCCCACGCGGTGGTACGCGCCCCACTCGGCCACCATGATCGGCTTCGCGGCGTGCTTGGTGGTCGCCCAGTCGTAGAAGCCCTGGCCGCCGCCGGTCGGCGCGCGGTCGAGCAGCGAGGCGAAGTTGCCGTAGTGGTAGTAGCCCTTCTCGGCGCTCACGTACGAGTCGAGACCCATCCAGTCGACGATGTCGTCACCGGGCCACAGGTCCTTCCACCAGCTCTGCGCCATCCACTTCTCATTGCCCATGTACGCCATCACGTTGACCACGTTGGTGACGCCCTTGGCGCGCAGCCGCTCGATGGTGTGGCGGTACATCGCGGCGAAGTCCTTCGCCTCGAAGCCCGAGCCGGCCTTGGCCACGACGTCGTTCTCCGGCTCGTGGTTGATGGCGAGGAAGAACTTCTTGCCGTACGCCTTCGCGCGCGCGGCGAACGCGTCGATGCGCTTGTCCTGCTCGCCCTTGGCGACCTTCGCCCAGGTCGAGCCGTACGCGATCTTCCAGTTGGTGAGCAGCACGCGCGGGTTCGCGGCGTCCGCGGTCATCGCGATCTCGGCCTTGGTCGGGAAGACCTCGTCGCCCTTGTGGTACGTGTGGAAGATCGTCGACGTGCGGCCGCTGAGCTTCTCCCAGTCCTTCAGCGCCTGGTCGCGGGGGGCGTCGGTGAAGCCGCCGGCCGCCGCGCCCCAGAGGACGCCGCAGGTCGGGACGAGCTTGTCGCCGGTGGTGCAGGTGCCGGCCGGCTTCACCGGCGCCGGCGTCACGGGCGGCGACGCGTCGCCCTCGGTGGTGACCTCGAGGACCGGGGCGCCGGTCTTGGCCTCGGCGGAGTTGAAGCGCATGGCCGCGGCGGTGGAGGTCAGGGCGAAGGCGTACGTGCCCCCGCCGGTGACCGACTTCCCGAGGTCGATCGAGAAGCTGCCCGCGTACGGGGTGACGGTGGCGAGCACCGAGCCCAGCGCGGGCGTCTTCGCGCCGGTGAGCTTGCCCTCGGCCCACGAGGTGTCCTGCACCTTGCGGACGCTGAGCTGGCCGGTGGCCTTCGCCTGCGCCGTGAGGGTCAGGCGGGCGGACGCCACCTTGGTGCCGGCCGGCACGGCGAACTTGAGGAACGAGGTCTTCACCTCGGTGCCGAGCTTGCCCGTGACCAGCTTCGCCTCGGTGCCGAAGACGGCGCCGGTGCGCGTGCTGGAGACGTACGTGTCGTCACCGGCCGCCAGCTTGATCGTCTTGCTGGCGCCGGCCGTGGTCGCGGCGCCGGCCGTGGTCGCGGTGAGAGCGGTGACGCTCACGCCCGCGAGGGCGGCGGTCAGGACCGTGTACCTGTGCAGCTTCGAACGACGCAACTTGAGAACATCCCCCCGCTGTGTCCGGCACCGTTGTGGCCGGGCATGCGAAAGAGATTCCGGGGCCGGCGGTGCGCGGCGGGTGCCCGTGCCGGTGCGGTCAGGTTGCGGCGCTCGTTTTCCTCAACTCTCGTTCCGACTTGCGTTCTGGTTGCCTGCTCGGGTAGCCAGTGAGCATGATGCCGATCATCGACGGGCACAACGACCTGCCCATGCAGCTGCGCGGACGCTACGGTTACGACGTCTCGGGCCTGGACGAGCCGCGCCCGGAGCTGCACACGGACATCCCGAGGCTGCGCGCCGGCGGGGTGGGCGGGCAGTTCTGGTCGGTGTACGTGCCCGGCGACCTGGACGAGCCGTCCGCGGTGGTGGCGACGATGGAGCAGATCGACGCCGTGTACCGGATGGCGGCGGCGTATCCGGACGACTTCGCGATCGCCTACAGCGCCGACGACGTGACCCGCGCCCTCGAAGCGGGCCGGATCGCGTCGCTGATCGGCATCGAGGGCGGGCACAGCCTGGCGACGTCGCTGGGCGTGCTGCGATCGTTCGCCCGCCTCGGCGTGCGGTATGTGACCCTCACGCACAACGAGAACCTGTCGTGGGCCGACTCGGCGGTCCGGGAGCCCCGGGTGGGCGGCCTCAACGACGAGGGCCGAGCGGTCGTACGCGAGATGCAGCGCATCGGCGTGCTGGTCGACCTGTCGCACGTCGCCCCCGTGACGATGCACGCGGCCCTGGACACGGCCTTCGCCCCGGTGATCTTCAGCCATTCCGGCGTCCGCGCCCTGCACGACCACCCGCGCAACGTCCCCGACGACGTGCTGACCCGCCTGCGCGACAACGGCGGCGTGATCCAGCTGACGTTCGTGGCCCCGTTCGTCTCGGCCGAGGCCCGGGCGTGGTCGGTGGCCGCCGAGGAGGAGCTGGAACGCTTGGGCGTGCCGACGTCGGAGGGCTGGCCGCGGGCTCCCCGCCCCGGCGAGGACCCGTCCACGGTGCAGACCTGGCCCGGCGCCGACCCGCTGGCCGCCCCGTCGTTCGCCGCGTGGCTGGAGGCGAACCCGCGCCCACCGGTCACGGCCGCCCAGGTGGCCGACCACGTGGACCACGCCCGCGACGTGGCCGGCGTCGACCACGTCGGCCTGGGCGGCGACTTCGACGGCACCACCGACCTACCGGACGACATGCGCGACGTGGCGTCCTACCCCCGCCTCCTGGCCGAGCTGTCAGCCCGAGGCTGGTCCGAGGCCGACCTGGACAAACTGGCCGGCGCCAACATCCTCCGCGTCCTCCGCGAATCGGAACGCCTGGCCCAGGAGCCCCTCTGGCCCCTGTCCCCGGCCCGCTGAAGTCCCTGCCCGGCCGCTAAGTCCTTGCCCGGCCCGCTGAAGTCAGGGCGGCAGCGCCCGCCGGGGCGCCGCCGCCCTTGCGGCCCTGCCTTCGCCGCGCTCGAGCGCTGTCCACCTGCACCGCGCTCTGCGCCCACGCACCCAATCCTGCGGCGACCCATTCCCTGCCGCGCGGTGTCGCCCGCGCACCCTCCCCCTCCGCGCCTTCACCCCTGCCACCGCGCTCCTGCCGAGGCCCGCGCTATTCGCGGTGTTCGCAGGCCGTTTCGAGCGCTTTGTCGGCTTTACCATCGCAGGCGGTGAGTCCGCGGGGCGGCGCCGGCACGAAGTAGTCGCTCTTCTTGGGCTGCTCGACGGCGAGGTCCCGGCCGCGCTGCCGCGGGATCCGGATCATGCGCGGGATGCGCTTCGCGCAGTGGATGTATGCCTCCTGCACCCGCGCCACGACCCACAGCTGCGCGCGCTGCCCCGGCGGCACATCCGCCTGCACGCCCGGATCCTCGACGATCTCGGCCGTGCCGTTCACGTGCAGCCCGATCACGTCACGGAAGTCGATGAACAGCAGCCCGACATGCCCGTTCTCGGTGATGTTGCCCAGGCTCGCCATGACCCCGTTGCCCCGGTATTCCGGCCAGCTCAGGTGCTCGTCGTCCAGCACCCGCACGAACCCGGGCGGCCCCGCCCGGAAGGTGCTGTCACAGCCACCCCCGGCGTCCGCCGTGGCCAGGAACATCATCTCCTGCCGCCCGATGAACCGCCGCATCCTGTCGTTGAGGCGGTCCAGGGTCTGCCTGCCGGCGAAGGCGTCGGCCCGCTCCCGAGTGCCAAGCCTGTCCTGCAGTTGCCGCTCACCGTGGTTCATGATGGCCCTCCAGCTCCGGAAACCTCCCGTGCGCGACAGTTTCACACCGTGTTCACGTGATCGCACCGAGTGACCCCGCCTCCGACAGTCGCCCGCCGAATGCCCGGATCATCACCGTTGACCCAGCTCAGAGCACCTGCTCCCCGATCACACATGGTGACCACCCGTCACTCGATCGGGTGACATGAGAGAACCGCTCACCCCCAAGGCGCCTCCCACGCACGGCCCCATGATCCGAACGGCCGCTACAGCCGTCGGGCTCCGTGCCTCGCTCACCCCACCATCGCCGACCAGGCACGACTCCCGCCCACCGTGGACGTCCGGACCCGGGCGATCCGGCTCGGCTCGGCCGTGCACTCGCGGCCATCGCGCGGCCGCGGTCCTGCGTCAGGCGAGGCCGGCGTCGTGGACGAGGAGGGCGACCTGCACGCGGTTGTTCAGCTCCAGCTTGATCAGCAGCCGGGAGACGTGGGCCTTCACCGTGGCGACGGACATGTGCAGGTCGGTGGAGATCTCCGCGTTGGACCGCCCCTGCCCGAGCGCCAGGGCGACCTCGCGCTCCCGCTCGCTGAGCCGGCCGAGCCGCTCGAGGGCGCGCAGTTGTGACGGCTGCGCCGGCGCCGCCACATGCGCGATCAGCCGGCGCGTCACCGTAGGCGACAGCATCGCCTCTCCCTGCGCGACCCGCCGAACCGCCCGCAGAATCTCCGCCGGCGGCGTGTCCTTGAGCAGGAACCCGCTGGCCCCCGCCCGCAAAGCCCGCAGCACATACTCGTCGGCGTCGAACGTCGTCAGCACGATCACCTCGGGCGCCCCCGCACGCGACCGCAAGGTCTCGGTAGCCGCCAGCCCATCGACCTTCGGCATCCGAATGTCCATCAGCACCACGTCAGGCCGATGCGCAGCCACCGCCCCAGGCACTTCCGCCCCATCGGACGCCTCGCCCACCACGACCACGTCAGCCGCCGCCGACAAAATCATCGTGAGACCCGCCCGCACAAGCGCGTCGTCATCGACGATCAACACCCGAACCGGCCCGGACCACTCCCCCGCCGGTGTCTCCGACCCCGCATCCGTACTCACCGATGCCGCTCCCCCACACCCGCACCGCAGCCAAGAACCTCCCCCACCCTAGGAGCCAGTCGCTTCAACCACCGCACCCGTCCCGCCACGCCGACACACCGGCACCCTCAGCTGCACGGGCCAAGCCAACCCCGCCGCACCAAATCACGCCGGACCCGACCAGACCGGGCCGGAACAGACCGGACCCGAACCGGCCGGACCCGAACCGGCCGCACCCCAACCGGCCACACCCCAACCGGCCACACCCCAACCGGCCACACCCCAACCAGCCGCACCCCAACCGGCCGCCGCTCCACACAGCGCCATTCCAACCGGCGCCACTCCAATCGGAGGCACCCTAACCAGCCCAACCCAATCGGCGCCGCCCCAACCAGCCGCGCCCCAACCAGCCGCGCCCCAACCAGCCGCGCCCCAACCAGCCGCGCCCCAACCAGCCGCGCCCCAATCGGCCCCGCAGCAACCAGCGCCGCCCGAACCAGCCCCGCCCAGCCGGCCCCACCCCAACCGGCGGGCCGGAGCCGGCCTCAGATTCGGGACCGGACCGCGGGCCGGGTCCGGATCGGGGTCGGTCGCGGCTCAGGGCGGCCAGGGGAGCCAGGCGGTCAGGGCGAACTGGTTGTCGGCGGTGCGGCCGTGTTTCAGGCGGCCGCCGGCCAGAGTGGCGCGCTCGGTGAGGCCGATCAAGCCGGTGCCGGTGCCGGGGATGGCCACCGGCGGGTTGATGATGGGCCACGGGTTGCGGATGTCGATGGTGAGGCCGTCGCCGGCGGATCCGTCGACCGCCACCTCGACGGTTGCGCCGGGCGCGTGCTTGCGGGCGTTGGTCAGGCCCTCCTGGACGATGCGGTAGGCCGTGCGGCCCGTGCCGTCGGGCACGCTCGTAGGCTCGATGCGGACGTCGAGGCGGACCTTGACGCCGGCCGAGCGTGACTCGTCGGCCAGGGCGGGCAGGGCGCCGAGCGTCGGCTGCGGCGGCTCGGGCGCACCCTCCGGCCCGTCGGCGCGCAGGACGCCGATCACCTCGCGGAGGTCCTGCAGCGCCTGATGTGCGCTGGCCCGGATGACGCCGGCCGCGGTCGCCACGTCCTGCGGCGCCGCGTCGGGGCGGATCTCCAGCGCGCCCGCGTGCAGGCTGAGCAGCGAGATGCGGTGGGCGAGCACGTCGTGCATCTCGCGGGCGATGCGGTTGCGCTCGAGGGAGCGCGCCTGGGCGACGCGCAGCTGCTGCTCCGACTCGGCCCGCTCGGCGCGGTCGCGCAGCGACAGCACGAGCTGACGCCGGGAACGGACCACCATGCCCCACAGGCAGACGATCACGATGAAGACCGTGCCCCACGCCATCGTCTCCCAGTAGGGCCTCTCGCCCTCGGGCCGGATCAACGGGAAAACGGCGTTGGTGACCATCGCCCCACCGGCGAACACGACCATGACCGCGAACCGCCGGTGCACCGCCACCGTGAACAGAACGATCAGGCACGTGATCCCGGCGGCGACCGCGAACAGCGAGACAAGGGTGCAGAAGACGGCCAGCGGGACAAGCCATCGGCCGCGCCGCCACCACAGCCCGAGCGCCGCGACCGTGCCCACGGCGAAGTCGAGCCAGATCAACCAGGCGGGCGCGCCCTCCCACTCGGGCACCACCGTCGGGTGGGGCCGCAACAGGTCGATCGTGGCAAGCAGCGTGAAACCGTAGCCGAGCACGAAGCAGATCACGTCGATGACCCAGTCGCGGGTCGACCGCCGTTTCGGAGCGACCGAGTCCAGCGCCGCAGGCAACAGCCACTGGTACTCCGGCTTCAGCTTTCCCACGGATCCGACTCTACGAGCGGCCCCGGTCCGGCCGATACCGACCAAAGTAGGTGTTGGCCATATACCAAGGTTCTCCGCCGGCGACCTCCGGCCGAAGCGCGTACCCACTCGGCACCGCGACGCTGGAAGCATGATCACGGTCGAACATCTCACGAAGAGGTACGGCAACCATCCCGCCGTCGACAACGTGTCCTTCACCTGCGAACCCGGCACGGTGACCGGCTTCCTCGGCCCGAACGGCGCCGGCAAGTCGACCACCATGCGAATGATCTGCGGGCTCACCCCGCCCACGGCCGGCACGGCAACCGTCAGCGGTGTCCCGTACCGGCGTCTCGGGAATCCCGGCCGCCACGTCGGCGTGCTGCTGGACGCCTCGGCCCAGCACGCCGGGCGGACCGGCCGCGAGGTGCTCAGCCTCGCCGCGCTCACCATGGGCATCGACACCCGCGAGGTGCCCAAGGCGCTGGACCGGGTGGGCCTCAACGCGACCGCGGCCAAGCGCCGGGTACGGGCGTACTCGCTCGGCATGCGGCAGCGGCTGGGCCTGGCCCTGGCCCTGCTGGGCGACCCGGCCGTGCTGATCCTGGACGAGCCGGCGAACGGCCTCGACCCGGAGGGCATCTTCTGGATGCGCGGCCTGCTGCGCGACTTCGCCGACCGCGGCGGCACGGTGCTGCTCTCCTCCCACCTGCTGCGCGAGGTGGAGGCGGTGGCCGACCAGCTGGTGGTGATCGGCGGCGGCCGCGTCGTCGCCCAGGGAAGCAAGGCGGAGCTGCTCGCCGCCTCGGGCACCCTGGTCCGCGCACTCGACGCGGCCGCGCTCGAGCTGGTGCTCAAGCGCGCCGGCCTGTCCGGCACGAAGACAACCGACGGGGGCGTCGTCGTGCAGGCGAGCGCGGAGACCATCGGCCGGGCCGCGGCCGACGCCGGGCTCGTCCTGGTCGAGCTGCGCCCGGCCGGCGGTGGCGGGCTCGAGCAGATGTTCCTCACCCTGACCGCCGGCGATTCCGTGAAGGAGGCCGTCCGATGACCGCCGTGCTGGAGACCCCGCCGCAGATCGAGCGCGCCGGCACCCGCGCGGTGCCGATGACCCGCCTCACCCTGATCGAGCTGCGCAAGCTCGCCGACACCCGGGCCGGCCTGTGGCTGCTCATCGTGATCGGCTTCGCCACGGTGGCGACCTCGGCCATCATGATCGGCTGGGCCCCGGACGACGAGCAGACGCTCCAGGGCTTCTTCCAGTTCGGCCTGCTCCCGTCGTCGGTGCTCCTGCCCGTGCTGGGCATCCTGTCGATGACCGGGGAGTGGTCGCAGCGCACCGCGCTCACCACCTTCACCCTGGTGCCGGCCCGCGGCCGGATCATCGTCGCCAAGCTGGCCGCCGGGGTGCTGATCGCGATCGCGTCGACGGCGGCGGCGCTGGCGCTGAGCGCCGGGGCGAACCTGATCGGCGCCGCGCTCGGCGGCGACGGCTCCTGGGACATCGCCGGCTCGCTGATCTGGCAGGGCGTCGCGTTGCAGGTGCTCTTCGTCCTGATGGGCATCGGCTTCGGCGCCCTGCTGCTCAACACGCCGCTGGCGATCGTCACCTATTTCGCCCTGCCGATGGTCTGGTCGATCCTCGGCGGCACGATCAAGGCGCTGAAGACGGCGGCCGAGTGGCTCGACATGAACGTCACGACGACCGCCATGTCGGAGCCGGGCATGACCTCGGGCGAGTGGGCCCGGGTGGGCGTCTCCGCCGCGGTGTGGGTGGTGCTGCCCCTCGCGCTCGGGGTGTGGCGCGTCCTGCGGCGCGAGGTCTCGTAGTTCGCCGCCGGCCGGGCGGAGGTACCGTTGTACATGCCTATCGGTGCCCAGCCGCCCGGCCGCCGCGGCACGGTCGACCAGCCGTACAGCGCGCTCAATCTGCGGCTCGTCCTCGCCGCCTTCGGCTTCGTCGTCTGCACGGTGCTCGCGGTCCTGCTGTTCCGCTCCGGCTGGACCGTGCCCGGCTGGCTGCTGCTGGCCTGGGCGGTCGTCGCCGTGGTCGACATGATCGTCGTCCAGTTGCGCCGCCGGGCCCGCCGCCGCGCCGAGGGCGACCGGGACCACTCGATCTTCGAATAGGTCCTGCCACCCGGGCTCGTCGAATCGCCGCATGTTGGCCGCCCTGCCGTCGTGCGCAGGGTAGCGTCCCTTTTCATGGACCGCGCCCGATTCGCAGCCTTTGCGGTAATAGTTGCGCTTGTTCCCTTGATGGCCGCGCCCGCGGCGGCTTCCGCCGAGGCCCAGCTTGCGACGGCCACGACGGTGGCTACCCCGGTGCGCGGGCACGCGGAGGACGCCCGCGACCTCGGCCGCACCCGCTTCACGCTGGACGGCCGCCGGCTCCCGGAAGGGCAGCGCTATCGGCCCGATGCCGCGCCGGGCGTGCGATCGCGGGCGGCGAAGGAGCCGAAACCGACTCCCCCGGCCGGCACCGTCCGGGAATGGCTCGGTCTCGACGACACGACGGGCAAGTTCTATCGCAAGAAGTACACGCTGCGCGCGGTCGGCCGGCACATCGAGGTGTGGGTGGCGCACGACATCGCCTTTCCGGCGAAGGACTGCCGGAAGGGCTCCGTGGAGGTCACGGACGCGCAGGTGGCCGAGCTGATCAGCGAGTTCGACCGGAAGATCTACCCGCGGGAGACGGCCGTCTTCAGCACGCCGCCCGACCGCGACGGCACCAAGGCCACCACGCCCGGCGATTTCACCGGCGACGGCGACAAGACCGTCACCCTGGTGGACAACGTCCGCGACGCGAACTACTTCACCTTTCCCAAGGCGGTCACCTACACGTCCGGTTTCTTCACGCCCCAGCTCAACGAGCTCTTCGACCGCAACGTGATGACCATCGACGCGTACGACTGGAAGCACCGCCTCGGCGCGGCACCGGCCGACGACCCGACCGACGACCTGTGCACGAGCCGCCCGGCCCGGCCCCGCATGTACGAGTCGACCTTCGCCCACGAGTGGCAGCACCTGCTCGAGTACTACGCCGACCCGGACGAGGCCACCTGGCTGAACGAGGGCCTGGCCGATTTTGCCCAGACGCTCGTCGGCTATGTGGACGGCCGGGTCACCGTCGACCAGCCCGGCAACGACACCCACCTCGTGTGCTACCAGGGCTTCGGGACGGTCAAGACGCGCTACAACGCGAACCCGCGCGACTGCGGCGGCCCGCAGAACTCGCCGAACCTGTGGAACGAGGGAACGCCCAGCGAGGTGCTGGCCGACTACGGCCTCGCCTATCAGCTCATGCTCTACCTGCGGGACCGCTTCGGTCTGAAGACCATCACGGTGCTGCACCGCGACGGCATCCGGCAGGGCATGGGCGCCGTGCAGGCCGCACTGCCCACCGGCGTGCCCCTCTATGAGGTGCTGCACGACTTCCAGACGATGACGCTGGTGGACCGGATCGCCGGCGAGCCGGGCGCCGAGGTGATCGGGGCGGCGGCGGACAGGGTCACCGCCAAGAGCCTGCGTTCCACGGTCAACCTCGACAACGACTCCTCGTACGCCGAGCCGGGCGCGGCACCGAACGGCGCCGACTACGTGCCGTTGCCCACGCCCGTCCGGTCGCTCCACTTCGCCGGGGCGGCACACCTGCCGCCGCTGCCCACCGGCTGGAAGGTGGTCGAGAAGACGCTGTTCTCGGGCAACACCGACGACCTCGACTCGCACGCCGTGCGGCAGGTCACCGTCCCGGCGGGCAAACCGGTCCTCACCCTCGAGACCTCGTACGCGCTGGAGGACCGCTACGACTACGGCTACGTGACAGTGTCGACGGACGGCGGGCGCACCTATACCGCGCTGAGCGGCGACCGCACGAGAGTCGGGCCGCTCGGCTTCGGGATCACGGGGGCGAGCAAGGGCGTGGTCACCGCGTCGTACGACCTCACCTCGTACGAGGGAAAGAAGGTCTTGCTCGGCCTGCGTTTCGTCAGCGACGGCGCGGAGGCCGAGGGCGGCTGGCGCATCGGCACGATCAAGCTGAGCGGCACGACGCTGAGCGACGGCTCCACGCTGGACGGATGGACCTCGCCCACCTCGATCAGGCCGACGCCCGTGCACAACTGGCACGTGCGGCTCGTCGGGATGGGCAAGGAGCGGGTCGAGATCGTGCCCCCGGAGAAGTTCGCGCGGCTCAGCGGCTATCCGAAGGTCGTCGCCATCGTGTCCTACGACGAGCCGACCGAGGCGGTGAAGCAGTACGCACCGTACCGCCTCGTGGTCAACGGCGTGCTGCAACCGGGCGGAGGCACGCCCCGGACCGGCGAACGACCTCAGCCGGCGGGCGGCAGCAAGCCGTAGATGAGCGCGGTGGATCCCGACCCCGCCTTGTTGATCTGGCCGCCGCAGAGCACGAACGCGCCCGCCGGCGGCAGCGCGGCGAGGTTGGCCAGCACCTCCAGGCTGATCCGATGGCGCCGATAGACCAGCCGGGAGACCGCGTAGCTGTCGTCGCGGCCCGGGTCGGGGCCGAACGTGTCCGTCCCCGTGCCGCCCCGACGGCCGAGCCGGCCCGTGTCGACGAGCCAGCGCACCGTCTCGAGGGCGAAGCCCGGCTGGTGCATCACCCCGCGGTCGTCCCGGTTGAGGAAGGCCTCGGTGCCCCAGCGCGCGTCCCAGCCCGTCCAGATGATCACCATCGCCTCGTCCGGGATGCGGCCGTGGCGCCGCTCCCACCGCTGGAGGTCGGCGATCGTCACCTCGTAATCCGGGTCGGCGGCGCACTGCTCGCGCACGTCGATCCGTACCGCCGGAAGGCATAGGTCCTCCACGTCGAGCTCGTCGGCCAGCGGCTGGCCGGGGTTGAAGTGGCCGGGCGCACCCCAATGGGTGCCGGTGTGCTCGCCCTCGCGCACGAAGCGCAGGTAATAGCCCTGCTGCTCGACGGTGGCCACCGTCTCGAGCTCGAAGGCCGGGTCGCCGGGATAGACCAGCGTGGTCGCGGGGTCGTTGAGATGGGACAGGCTGATCAGTCGTGGCCGAGCCCATCGGCCGGCGGCTGGGGTCATGCGGACACATTGACACTGTCACGATGACAGTGTCAAACTTGTTGGCATGTGGACGATCGACGAGCTGGTGGAACGGGTACGTGAGGCCCTGGCGGCCGAGTACCCGGGAGCGCCCAACGGCCGCGTCCGCGACGTGCCCGATCGCCGGGCGATCCGCTGGTACACGACGATCGGCCTGGTCGACAAGCCGCTGGGCATGCGCGGGCGCACCGCCCTCTACGGACCTCGCCACCTGCAACAGCTGGTGGCCATCAAGCGCCGCCAGGCGCTCGGCGAGAGCCTCTCGAAGATCCAGACGGACTTCGCCTGGCTCTCCCCCGAAGCGCTGAGCGACCTCGCCCAGGTGCCCGACCGCCTGCTCGAGGGCGGCGGCTGGGAGATAACCACACCCGATGCCTCCGCGTCCCGCCTCCGCTTCTGGGCCGATCCGCCCGCCATCGCGGAGAGTTCCTGCGAACCACCGTCATCGCCGGACAGACAACCGGCCACCCCGGCGCCGCGGCACGACGTGACCACCCAGACGCTGACCGGCGTCACCCTCGGGGGCGGCGTCCTGCTGCTGGTTCCGCAGACCCTGACCGAGCGCGATCGCGACGAGATCGCCGCGGCCGCCGCACCCCTGATCGACCTGCTTGCCGCGCGTGGCCTTACTGATGGGAGCTCGTCATGACCTTCTCCGTCGCCCCGATGGGTCCCGGCGAGATCAGCCGGATCCGGATCCTGCCCGATGCCGGCTTCGGCTGCCTCCGCACCGACCGAGGCGCCCTTCCGCTCGACGTCCTCGACGTGCGGGCGCACCTCAGCGGCCTGGTCGCCCGCACGGTGGTGCTGACCGAATTCGTCAATGTGCACGAGGTCGCGCTCGAGGCGACCTACGTCTTCCCCCTGCCCGACCGCGCCGCCGTGATCGGCATGACGATGACCGCCGACGACCGCACGGTCGAGGCGGAGCTCCAGGAGCGGGCCGCCGCCCGCGAGACGTACGACAAGGCCGTCGCGTCCGGCCGGCGCGCGTCCATCGCCGAGGAGGAGCGGCCGGATGTCTTCACCATGCGGGTGGGCAACATCCTGCCCGGCGAGCGGGTGACGATCCGGCTCAGCCTCGTCGGCCCGCTGCCGTTCGAGGACGGCGCCGCCACGTTCCGCTTCCCGCTGGTGGTCGCCCCGCGCTACATCCCCGGCACGCCGCTGGCCGGGCCCCCGGCCGGCGACGGGCAGGCACAGGACACCGACGCGGTGCCCGACGCCTCCCGCATCACTCCTCCGGTGCTGCTGCCCGGCTTCCCCAACCCGCTGCGGCTGTCGATCGGCGTCGACATCGACCCGGCCGGCCTCACCCTCGGCGAGGTCAAGTCCAGTCTGCACGCGGTCACCGACCACGACGGCACGCTCACCATCGCGCCCGGCGAGCGGGCCGACCGCGACTTCATCCTGCGCCTGCCGTACGAGGGCGGCGGCGAAACGGCGATCGCCGTGCCCGACGAGAGCGGCGACCAGGCCGGCGGCGTCTACCAGCTGGTGGTGCTCCCACCGGCCGGCACGGCCGCCGCCCGGCCCAAGGACGTCGTGCTGCTGCTCGACCGCTCGGGCAGCATGGGCGGCTGGAAGATGGTGGCCGCCCGGCGTGCCGCCGCCCGGGTCGTCGACACGCTGACCAGCGACGACCGCTTCGCCGTGCTCACCTTCGACCACCAGGTCGACCACCCTGCCGACCTCGGCGAGGGCCTGGTCGAGGCGTCCGACCGCAACCGGTTCCGCGCGGTGGAGCACCTCGCCCACGCCACCGCCCGCGGCGGCACCGAGTTGCTCAGCCCGCTGACGCAAGGGCTCGGCCTGTTGCGCGCGAGCGAGGACCGCGACCGGGTGCTCGTGCTGGTCACCGACGGGCAGGTCGGTAATGAGGACCAGATCGTTCACGACATCACGCCGCTGATCGGCACGACCCGGGTCCACACGATCGGCATCGACCGGGCCGTCAACGCGGGCTTCCTGGGCAGGCTGGCGGCACTGGGCGCCGGCCGGGCCGAGCTCGTGGAGAGCGAGGACAGGCTCGACGAGGCGATGGAACACATCCACCGCCGGATCGGCGCTCCGGTCGTCACCGGCCTGCGCGTCACCGCCGACGGCCCGACCCTGCTCGACGACGAGCGCACCCCGGCCCGTCTGCCCGGCCTCTACCCGGGCGTGCCGCTGGTGGTGAGCGGCCGCTACACCGGCTCCGCCACCGGTGGCGGGCTCACCGTGACCGGCCGCACCCGCGACGACCGCGAGTTCACCACGACGGTCGCGCTGCAGGAACGGCCGGAGCCGGCGATCACCGCGCAGTGGGCACGGGCACGGCTGCGCGACCTCGAGGACGCGTACGCCGCCGGCGACCACACTCTCGAGAAGCGCATCGTGGACACCTCCCTGCGATACGGGGTGCTGTGCCGGTTCACCGCGTTCGTCGCGGTGGACAGCCGCGTCGTCAACGAGGGCGGCAGCACCCGCCGGGTGACCCAGCCGGTCGAGCTGCCCCAGGGCTGGGAGGCGCCGGGCAACGTCGCGCCGGCGATGATCCAGATGGCGTCCGCCTCCATCGCTCCTCCCGCACCGCCGGCCGCGCCCGGCGCACCGTCCCTGATGAGCTTCGACGGCACCGCGGAGTCCCAGGCCGGTGCCGGGCCCGCTGTCGGAGGCCGCCGGACGGGCGCCTTCTCCACCTTCGCCGCACCGCGCGCTCGCACCATGCTGTCCAAGGTGGCCGGATCGGCCGGCGCACCCCCGTCCGTCGACGAGATGCGCGTCCTGGCGGCCACCGAGGCCCAGCGCCTCCGCGACGCGGCCGGACTCCCGGTGTGGGAACGGCGCGAGCTCCTCGACGACCTCGCCAGCCGCCTGGACGTCCTGATCGGCTCGGCCACCGACGAGGCCTTCCGGCCACTGATCGACCTGCTGGCCCGGCTGCGCGCCGACACGCCGGTCGACGAGCGCTGGGAGGGGGCACTCCAGACCCTGACCGCCTTCGCCGGCCCGGCGACGCCGCCCGGCCCGGGCGCCGAACCCACCCCGCCTGCCGCCGGGCCCGGCCAGGTTCCCACCCGCAAGGCCTTCTGGAAACGGTGACCCACCACCTGGCCCCGTCCCTCAGTTCGCGGGACGGGGCCGGGACAGACCTCAACGGCAGCTCACCGCGGGCAGGCGTCGCCGCAGGCAACGGCCACTGCAGGCAGGCGTCGCCGCAGGGAACCACCACCACAGGCAACCGCCACTGCAGGCAACCGCCACTGCGGGCAACCGCCACTGCGGGCAACCGCCACTGCGGGCAACCGTCGCCGCGGGCAGCCGTCGTCGCGGGCAGCCGTCGCCGCGGGCAGCAGTCACCGCGGGCAGCCGTCACCGCGGGCAGCCGTCACCGCGGGCAGCAGTCACCGCGGGCAGCAGTCACCGCGGGCAGCAGTTGCGGCGGGCAGGCCTGGCTGTGGCGCGCGGAGTGGGGCCAGCGCGGTGGTCAGGGCAGTCCAGCGATGGACGGCCGTGTCGATGGGTGGCGTGGTCCTGGCCGTTCGGGCGGGTGGTGCCGGGCGTGAGGCGAGTGTCGGGGGTGGAGGGTAGGGAGGTAAGTTCTTGGCGATCTTGCTGGGTGGGTGGGGAGTGACGAGCCTTGGGCGTGTCGGCTTGCCGACGGAAGCTGTTCGTTCCCTGCCTCGACGGGCGCATCGTGCGGAAAGTCGGATGTTCGGCGGGCGGTGTGAGCGCGATCAACGCGGGTAGGTTGGTCGGTCGTTCGGCTCTTGACGGCTCGATGGCGGCGGGTGTTCTGTGACTGGCGACGAGATGGGCGACGAGCGGGATCCCCTGCTCGTCCGGCCGTTCGTGCTTGGCGACGCCGAACAGCCGGGCTCCGACGCGGCCGGCAGTGCCGCGCCGGACGAACAGGGCGGCGCGGCCTCGTCAGGCGAGCGGGGCAGCTCGGCGCAGACGTGGCCCGCGGCGGCGACCGCGGAAGGCGGATCACGGCGAGCCGCGGAAGGCGGGTCGTCGCGAGCCGCGGATCGGGCCGATGACGCCACGGCCGTCCTGGTTCTGCCGGGTGCGCGCCGGACGCATGGACGGCGCAGGCTGATCGTCGTGGCGGCGGCCGCGGCGGCGGTGCTGGTCGGCGCCGCGGCGGCGGGTTATGCGGCCCTGCGCTCCGATGTTCGGCCGGCGGTGTCCACGGGGCTGGACGGACCGTTGCCGCCTGCCACCGGGCCCGCGGCGACCAGCGCCTCGGTGCCGGCCGGGGTGGGCGCGTCGTCGGCAGGGGCCGCCGCGACCGGATCGGGCTCGGGCGCCAAGGCGGGCTCCGGCGTGGTGCCGGGTGCTGCCACGACGTCGGCGGCGCCGGCGGCCACCGCCACGTCGAAACCCACGCCGACCACCGGGGCCAGCGGGGCGCCGGCGATCGCCACCTCGCCGGCTTCGCCGCCGGCGAGTGCGACGAGTGCGCCGGGCGAGACCTCGACGCCGACCGCGCCGGCCGGCATCGCCCCCGTGCCGCCGTCGGCCGACCGGGTGGGCGTGATCCGCGGGCAGAACGCGCTCTGCCTCGACCTGAACGGGGGTGTGCCGTTCGACGGCAACCACGTGCAGGTGTACGAGTGCAACGGCACCTGGGCACAGACCTGGACGATCGCCACGGACGGGACGCTGCGCGTGGCCGGCAAGTGCGCGCTGCTGGTCGGCGACGGCTCCGTCGAGATCGTCAGCTGCGACGGCCGCACCCCGGCCAAATGGCGCACCTACGGCCAGCTGCTGATCAACGTCGCGAGCAACGGCTGCCTCACCGATCCGTCGGGCGGCCGCCGCGCCGGCACCGGCGTCGTCGTCACCACGTGCGACGGCTCCGCCCGGCAGCGCTGGTCCTTGCCGTAACGGGCGGCGCATCGTTGCCGTGACGATCGGTGCATCGTTGCCGTAGCGAGCGGCGCATCCTCGCCTTGGCGAACGGCGCATCCTCGCCCTGGCGAACGGCGCATCCTCGCCCTGGCGAACGGCGCATCCTCGCCCTGGCGAACGACGCATCCTCGCCCTGGCGAACGACGGATCCTCGCCGCAGCGAGCGGCGCAGCAGCTCCCGGCCCGGTGATCGCGACCGGGAAGGTGGCAGGCAGATTCGCGACGCCGGGAGAGCCGGCTGGCGCCGCTGCCGGATGGGCGGGCGGGAGAGCTTCGCCGCGGCGACGCGGTGGGACGGTCACGCGGTGACAGAGTCGGACGGTGACGCGGTGACACGGTCGGACGGTGACGCGGTGACACGGTCGGGCGCGGACACGGTGGGACGGTGACACGGTGACACGGTGACACGGTGACGGGGTCGGACGGTGACACGGTCGGGCGGTGACGCGGTGACGCTCGGGCGGTGACACGGCCATGCGGTGACACGGCCATGCGGTGACACGGCCATGCGGTGACACGGCCGGGCGGTGACGCGGTCGGGTGGGTGGCTTGACCGCGTACAGTCGGGCTCGGGTTTGCATGATCGCGCCTTGACGCCGGTGGAGGCGCGCTGGTCGGAGAAGGTCGGGCGGGGCGCTGTGAGTCTGCTTGTCGCGGCGCTTGCTGCTGTGGCGTACGCAATCGGATCGGTGTTGCAAGCGGCGGCGGCGCGAGGGGCTGGGACGGCGCTCGCGCTCGCGTTGTCTCCGCTTTATCTGGTGGGGCTTGCCGGGGACGGTGGCGGGTGGCTGCTGTCGCTGTGGGCGTTGCGCGGGTTGCCGGTGTACGTGGTTCAGGCCGTGCTTGCCGGATCGCTCGCGGTGACCGTGCTGCTGGCTCGTGCCGTGCTGCGGACGCCCCTGCGTGGCCGGGACTACGGGGCGGTCGCGGTCATGGTGGGTGCGCTGGCCGTGGTGGGGTTGTCCAGCGACGAGCAGCCGGCCTCGGTGCCGGGGCACGGGACGACGGTGGTGCTGGCCGTGGCGGGGTTCGCAGTCGCGGCGATCACCGGGGCGGCGGTGCTGGTGGCAGGGCGTACCGATCGGCGGGGGTTGCTTCTCGCGGGTCTCGGTGGGGTGGCCTACTCGGCTACGGCGCTCGCGGGCCGGGCGGTGGAGATCCGCACGCCGGTTCTCGCGACGCTGGCGGAGCCCTTGCTGTGGGTGGTGATCTGCACGGGGGTGGCGGGCACGGCGGCGTACGCGGCGGCGCTGCGGCGGGGCACGGTCGCGGCGGTCACCGGGCTGCTCTGGGCGGTCGAGGTCATCGTGCCGGCCCTGGTGGCCGTGCCGCTGCTCGGCGACGAGATCCGGCACGGCTGGGCGGCGCCGGCGGTCCTCGGAGTCATGGCCGTGGTGGGCGCGGCGGCTGTGCTGGCCCGTTCGTCAGGCACCGCAGCGACCGCGGAACAGCAACCGGCCTAGGCGCCGGGGTCGGCGGCCTCGGCCCCCGGCCTCGGCGTCAGAGGGCCTGCGCCAACGCCCGACCGGCAGCCCGTCCGCTGAACAGGCACCCGCCCAGGAACGTGCCCTCCAGGGCGTTGTACCCGTGCACCCCTCCCCCGCCGAAGCCGGCCACCTCGCCCACCGCGTAGAGGCCCGGCACCGGCTCGCCCGACGGGCCGATTGCTCGGGAGCTCAGGTCCGTCTGGATGCCGCCCAGCGTCTTGCGGGTGAGGATGTGCAGCTTGACGGCGATCAGCGGGCCTGCGGCCGGGTCGAGGATGCGGTGCGGGGTGGCCGTACGGCCGATCTTGTCGCCCAGGTAGCGGCGGGAGTTGCGGATGCCCTGGACCTGGGCGTCCTTGCTGTACGGGTTGTCCATCTGGCGGTCGCGGGCCTCGATCTGGGTGCGCAGGACGGCCGCGTCGAGCAGGGGCTTGTCGGTCAGGGCGTTCATGCCGTCGACCAGTTCGTCCAGGGTCGCGGCGACCACGAAGTCGGCGCCGTGGCGCTTGAACGCCTCCACCGGTGCGGGGGCGCCCTTGCCGAAGATGCGCTCCTTCAGGAACGCGCGGCGATCGCTCGCCGTGATGTCGGGGTTCTGCTCCGAGCCGGAGAGGGCGAACTCCTTCTCGATGATCCTCTGGGTGAGGATGAACCAGGAGTGGTCGTGCTCCACCAGGTCGGGCGTCGTGCGCAGGTGGCGCAGCGTGCTCATCGTGTCGTAGCCGGGCAGGCACGGCGCGGGCAGGCGGCGGCCGAGCGCGTCGAACCACATCGACGACGGGGCGGGCAGGATGCGGATGCCGTGGCCGGGCCAGATCGGGTCCCAGTTGCGGATGCCCTCGGTGTAGTGCCACATGCGGTCGCGGTTGACCAGGCGGGCGCCGGCGGTCTCGGAGATGCCGAGCATGCGGCCGTCGACGTGGGCGGGCACGCCGGTGGTCATCGAACGAGGGGCCGTTCCGAGCGACGGGGGCCAGTATCGCCGTACGAGATCGTGGTTGGCTCCGATGCCGCCGGAAGCGACGACGACGGCCTGGGCCGTCAGCGAGAAGTCGCCGATCGGGTCGCGGGGTGACGGGACGCCGCGGGCGCCGTCGAAGGGCGCGAGCCGAACGCCGCGGACGCCGGTCACCACGCCATCGGTGACGATCAGCTCGTCGACGCGGTGGCGGAAGTAGAAGTCGACCAGGTTCGAGGACTGCACCGAGCGGGCGAACGGCGCCACCACGCCCGTGCCCGTCCCCCAGGTCACGTGGAACCGGGGCACCGAGTTGCCGTGCCCGTCCGCGCGCAGGTCGCCGCGTTCCGCCCAGCCCACCGTCGGCAGCCAGCTCAGGCCGAGCGACGACAGCCACGCGCGCTTCTCGCCGGCGGCGAACTCCACGTACGCCCGCGCCCAGCGCAGCGCCCACGAGTCCTCGTCGTCGAGGCGGTCGAACGCCGCGCTGCCCTGCCAGTCGCTCCAGGCCAGGTCGAACGAGTCGGCGACGCGCAGGCGGCGCTGCTCGGGGGTGTCGACGAGGAAGAGCCCGCCGAACGACCAGAACGCCTGGCCACCGAGGTTGGCGGCATTTTCCTGGTCGACCAGGGCGACCCGCTTGCCGGCGGCGACAAGCTCGTGGGCGGCGGCGAGCCCGGCGAGGCCCGCGCCGACGACGATGACGTCAGCGTTCATGGTCCGGCAATGTACCGGAGATATTGAGAATTTTTCAGGTTCCGTCGGCACGGTTTTCCGCGGAGCACTTCAACTAAGGATCGAACTAAGGCAACGAAACGGTCACGGGAAACTTAAGTCGGTCGATGCCTTCTTGACCGGGCGCGGGGCCGCAGGAACTGTTAAGTCACTTTCCGGTTCCCCACCCCCACCCGGGAGATCCCCATGCGCAGACGCGCCCTTCTAGCCGCGTTCACGGCTTTGGTCGCGGCGACCGCCACGTTCGGCGTCCGCCTCGTGACCGCCGACGCCGCGCCGATCACGTTCACCCACCCCGGTGTCCTGGTCAGCCGGCCGCAGCTCGACTTCGTGAAGAGCAAGGTCAACGCGGGCGCCCAGCCGTGGCTGAGCGCCTACAACCAGATGATGGCCAGCCGCTACGCCTCGCTCTCGCGCGTCCCCGCGCCGCGGGCGACCGTCGAGTGCGGTTCCTACTCCAACCCCAACAACGGGTGTACGGACGAGCGCGAGGACGCGATCGCCGCGTACACCGACGCGCTCGCGTGGTACATCACCGGCAACGCCGCGTACGCCCAGAAGTCGATCGCCCTGATGGACGCGTGGTCCGCGACGATCACGTCGCACACCAACAGCAACGCCCCGCTGCAGACCGGCTGGGCGGGGTCGGTGTGGCCGCGCGCCGCCGAGATCATCAAGTACACGTACTCCAGCTGGCCCAACCAGGCCCGGTTCGCCACCATGCTGCGCACCGTCTACCTGCCCGTGGTCATCCAGGGCAGCGCCAGCAACGGCAACTGGGAGCTGTCGATGATGGAGGCCGCGGTCGGAATCTCGGTCTTCCTCGACGACAAGGCGAGCTACGACCGGGCGATCGCGCGCTTCAAGGCGCGCGCCGAGGCGTACGTCTATGTCACCGCCGACGGCAGCCAGCCGAAGTATCCGCCGGTGGGCGGCGTCGACACCCGCGCCGAGCTGATCAGCTACTGGCAGGGGCAGAGCACCTTCGTGGACGGTCTGTCCCAGGAGACGTGCCGGGACTTCACCCACACCGGGTACGGCCTCTCGGCGATCAGCCACATCGCGGAGACCAGCCGCATCCAGGGCGAGGACCTGTGGCCGTCGCTCGCCGACCGGGAACGGCACGCGCTCGGCTTGCACACCAAGTTCGAGAACGGCACCGCGGTGCCCTCCACCATCTGCGGCGGGTCGGTCGTCAAGGGGCTCGGCCCGGTCACCGAGGTCGCCTACAACGCGCTCGCCAACCGCCTCGGCTACGCGATGAGCAACACCCGGACGTACACCGAGGCGAAGCGGCCGCAGGGCACGAACAACCTCTTCGTGGCCTGGGAAACGCTGACGCACGCCAACAACCCGGCCTGAGGAACGTGATGAAGAGAAGACTCCTGACCGGCGCCGTCCTGGGCGTCGTTGTGGCCGGGCTCGGCGCCGTGGGTGTCACCGAAGCGCTCGCGGCCACCACCGGCACCCTCGTCAGCTCGGCCAACGGCAAGTGCCTCGACGTGACGGACGGCAGCACGGCCAACGGCAACCAGCCGCAGATGTGGTCCTGCTCGGCCGGGCCCAACCAGACGTGGACCTTCGCCGACGACGGCTCGGTGCGCGGCCTCGGCAAGTGCCTCGACGTGGCCAACGGCGCCACCACCGACGGCGCGGTCGTGCACATGTGGGACTGCTACGCCGGGCTGACCAGCCAGCAGTGGACGCTCAACGCGGCCAAGGACCTGGTCAACGTCAAGGCCGGCAAGTGCCTCGACATCAAGGACAACAACCTCGCCGACGGCGCGAAGCTGCAGCTGTGGACGTGCGGCGGCGGGGCCAACCAGAAGTGGGCCTACTCGGGGACGCCGACCGTGCCGACCAATCCCGCCAACCCCGACCTGGGGCCGAACGTCACCATCTTCGACCCGTCGATGTCCGCGGCGACGATCCAGGCGAAGCTGAACAGCGTCTTCAGCAGCCAGGTCACCAACCAGTTCGGCAACGCGCGCTACGCGCTGCTCTTCAAGCCGGGCAGCTACAACGTGGACGCGAACGTCGGCTTCTTCACCCAGGTGGCCGGCCTCGGTCTCACCCCGGACCAGGTGACCATCAACGGGCACGTGCACGTCGAGGCGGACTGGTGGCCGGACGGCTCGCAGAACGCCACGCAGAACTTCTGGCGCTCGGCCGAGGGTCTGTCGGTGACGCCGCAGGACGGGCTCGACCGCTGGTCCGTGTCGCAGGCGGCCCCGTACCGCCGCATGCACGTCCGCGGCAACCTCGCGCTGTCGGACGGCGGCTGGTCGTCGGGCGGCTTCATCGCCGACTCGAAGATCGACGGGCAGATCCAGTCGGGCTCGCAGCAGCAGTTCCTGACCCGCAACTCGCAGATGGGCAGCTGGACCGGCTCCAACTGGAACCAGGTCTTCGTCGGCAGCCCCGGGGCACCGGCGCAGAGCTTCCCGACGCCGCCGTACACGACGATCGGCTCCTCCCCGACGATCGCCGAGAAGCCTTACCTGTACGTGGACAGCGCCGGCGCGTACCAGGTCTTCGTCCCCGCCCTGCGGAGCAACGCGAGCGGCACCACGTGGGCCTCCGGCAACCCGGCGGGCACGTCGCTGCCGATCAGCACCTTCGCTGTGATCAAGCCCGGTGACACCGCGACGACGATCAACGCGGCGCTCGCGGCGGGCAAGAACCTGCTGGTCACGCCCGGCGTCTACAGCCTCGACCAGACGCTGAACGTGAACCGCGCGGGCACCGTGATCCTGGGCCTGGGCTTGGCGACCTTCGTCCCGGTCGGCGGCGTGGACGCCATGCACATCGCGGACGTGGACGGCGTACGGCTGGCGGGTGTGCTCTTCGACGCCGGAACGACGAACTCGAACACCCTGCTCCAGGTGGGCCCGCCCGGCTCGTCGGCGTCCCACGCGGCGAACCCGACGGTGCTGTCGGACGTCTTCATCCGCGTCGGCGGCGCCATCGCCGGCAAGGCCACGGTCAGCATGCAGATCAACAGCAACAACGTGATCGGCGACCACGCCTGGATCTGGCGAGCCGACCACGGCAACAGCGGCACGGTCGGCTGGACCGTCAACACGGGCCGCAACGGCCTGATCGTCGACGGCGACAACGTGACGTTCTACGGCCTCTTCGTCGAGCACTACCAGCAATACCAGACGATCTGGAACGGCGAGGCGGGCCGCACGTACTTCTACCAGAACGAGATGCCGTACGACCCGCCGAGCCAGGCCGCGTACATGAACGGCTCGACGCGGGGCTGGGCGGCGTACAAGGTCGCCGACTCGGTCACCACGCACGAGGCGTGGGGCCTGGGCAGCTACTGCTACTTCAACGTCAACCCGTCGGTGGTGAACGCGCGGGCCTTCGAGGTGCCGGTCAAGTCGGGGGTGCGCTTCCGCGACATGGTGACGGTCTCGCTGGGCGGCACGGGCACCATCACGAACGTCATCAACACGACGGGGGCGGCGGTGAACAGCGGTCATCAGGTGACGAGCCTGGTCAGCGGGCCGTAGCAGCGGCGGTTCCGGCTGCGGGAACTCGGCTGGGGCGCCTGGTGGCGAACCCCGGCCGAGCGGGCCGGGCAGCGGCCGAGCGGGCCGGGCGGCGGCCGAGCGGCCCGGCCAACCGCCGAGCGGCCCGGCCAACCGCCGAGCGGCCCGGCCAACCGCCGATCGGGCCGGGCAAGGGGCTGTACTGAGCGCCGGTCGTCGGCGGCCTTCTCAGGCCGTCGGCGGCCGGCTTCCGTCGCGTGCCGTTTTCCACAGTGCGGCTTTTCCACAAGTGCGGGTCTTCCACAGTGCGGGTTTTCCACAGGACGGCGGCGTGATCATGCGCTGTTTTGCGAGGATGCGTGGTGAGGATGGGGGCCCCCTTGGGAGGGCGGGTGCTGTGGGTCGGCTGACGCCGCGGGTTGGCGCGTTCCCGCCCCTCACCGCCGCCCGTTCGCCGACCATGAAAGCATGCGTGTCCTGCTGCGTGTCGAAAGCGTCGTAGCAGCCGCCGCCCTGACCGCGTTCCTCCTGCTCTTCGGCATCCTGGGCGGCGTCTCCGATCCCGCTCCCGCGGCCCGCTGGCTGGCCCTCGGCGTCCTCGTGGCGCCCGCGCTCATGGCCTACGCGCACAAGCCCGCGGCCGCCTGGGCCGCTCTTCTCGGCGCCGTGCTCTGGACCCCGCTGGCGACGGGTTACGCCGCGGTCCTGGTCGTCTGGGCGTACGCGGGCGTCTGCGTGCTGGTGGCCCGGCGGGAACGACCCCCGGCCGCCCTGCCCGTCCCGCACCGCAAGCCCCCGCCGCCTTATGCGCTTCCGCATGTCGGGGCGCCCGCCGAGGCGGCCGGCTTCTCCCTGCTCCTGCTGTCGGCCGCGGGGGTCGTCTGGGTGGCCGTCGACGACGGCGCCGTTCCCTGGCTGGCGGCCACGGTCGCGGCGTTCGGGCTGGCTTGTGCGCTGCTGGCCCGCGCCGTGCGGGAGCAGTCGGCGCTGCGGCGGCTTTTCAACCATCCGCAGCCGGTGCACGCCGTGCGGGCCGTGGAGCAGGAGGGCTACGTGCATGTGCTCCTCCCGGCCACCGACGATCAGACGGCGCTGGAGTTCGCCTTCGACGTCGCGGAGCCGCGGCCGCGGGACGAGGACGACGACGCGCACACCGTTCCGGGGGTTCTCTACGGCACGCCGCGCCAGGGCGAGTGGTGCGTGCTGGAGGTCGGCGACCGCCTGCACGTGCCGGTCGGGCCGGTCGGCGAGGTGATCACCGTGCCGTACGACGTGGTGCACGGGCTGCCGCGGGAGGTGGAGGACGACGAGGAGCAGCTGGTCGACCCGGAGGCGCTGCGGCCGGCGGATCGGGACGCCGGCGCTTTTCAGGCTCGGGAGCATCGGATCGCGCCGGTGCGGGCCTGGGTCACCACCGTCACGATCGGGGCCGGTGGTGCGCTCGGGGCCGGCGAGATCGGGCACGTCGCGGGGCTGCCGGCCGCCGGGGTGCTCGCCGTGGTGGCGGTGGCCGCGGCGGCGGGCTTCGAGTTCGGGTGGCGGTCGCAGCTGCGGCAGCGGCTGCGGTGGCACGCGGGCGGGGTCGCGGCGGTCGGCTTCCGGGGGCGTGACCGTCAGCCGTGGGCGACGGACAGTGCCATCGTGTACGACGACGGCAACAGCATCGTGCTGACCGCTGGCGAGTCGGTGATGACGGTGCCCGTTCCGATGCCGTGGCCGAAGCCGCAGGCCGGTGCGGGCCGGCAGCGCACGCCGGAGGAGCTGGTGGCCGCCCTGCGGGACGCGCGCACCAGGTCGCTGGCGTTGAGCCCGCTGCCGCCGCCGCCCGAGATCCAGGTGCCGCGGCGGCCGGTGGCGCTCTATCTGGCGTGGGCCGCGGTGACGGCCGGAAGTGCATTCATCTTGATCTGACGGATCGTGATCCGAAACACGGGGCGCGTAGCGTACGAACGTGGATCTGAACACTGTCGCCGAAGTGATCAGCCCCGCCGAGGTGGGCCAGTGGCGCCCGGGCGACGCCTGGCTCGGCGGCGGGACGGCCCTGTTCGCCGAGCCCCGGCCGCATCTGACCCGGCTGCTCGACCTGACGGCCGCGGGCTGGCCGGCGCTCACCGAGATCCCCGACGGGCTGGAGATCGCCGCCACCTGCACGATCGCGGAGCTGGCGGCGAGCGGGCACGCGCTGGTCGAGAAGTGCTGTCACGCCTTCCTGGCCTCGTTCAAGATCTGGAACGTGGCGACGGTGGGCGGCAACCTGTGCGCGGCGCTGCCGGCCGGGCCGATGATCGCGATGGGGGCCGCGCTGGACGGGACGTGCCTGGTGCAGGGGCCGGAGGGCGAGCGCACGGTGCCGGTCAAGGACTTCGTCACCGGCGAGGGCACCACCGTGCTGCGCGACGGCGAGCTGCTGCGCTCGGTGTGGCTGCCCGCGGCGTCGCTGACGGCCGTCACCTCGTACCGCCAAGGCTCCTTGCACGCGCACGGACGGTCGGGGGTGTTGCTGATCGGGCGCCGGGACGACGAGGGGGGCATGACGCTGACGGTGACCGCCGCGACCAGGCGGCCGTTCGTGCTGACCTTCACCGACTGCCCGGACGAGGAGCGGCTGCAGGTGGCGCTCGCCGAGCGGATCCCGGACGACGCCTACGTCGACGACGTGCACGGGCTTCCGGCGTGGCGGCGGCACATGACCCGGCTCTACGCCGAACAGATCCGGCGGGAGCTGGCGTCATGAGGATCAACGGGACCGAGCACGAGCGAGCGCCACGCCCGGGACAGTGCTTGCGCACGTACCTTCGTGAGGAGGGCTGCTTCGGCGTCAAGAAGGGCTGCGACACCGGCGACTGCGGCGCCTGCACGGTGCACGTCGACGGCGTTCCCGTGCACTCGTGCGTCTATCCCGCGTTCCGCGCCGCCGGCCGCAGCGTCACGACCGTCGAGGGCCTGGACCATCCGGTGCAGCGCGCCTTCGTCGACGCGCAGGGCTTCCAGTGCGGTTTCTGCACGGCCGGCTTCCTCATGACCGCGGCCGCGCTCACCGACGACCAGCGCACCGACCTGCCACGCGCGTTCAAGGGCAACCTTTGCAGGTGTACGGGGTACCGCGCCATCGCCGACGCCATGGACGGCGTGGTGCACGTGTCCGAGCCGGCGGAGGGCAAGGCCGTCGGCTCGGGGCTCGGCGCGCCGGCCGGGCCGGACGTGGTGACCGGGCGCGCCCGCTACACGTTCGACCTGGACGTGCCCGGCCTGCTGCATCTGAAGGTGCTGCGCTCGCCGCACGCGCACGCCCGCGTCGTGGCGATCCGCACCGAGGCGGCGCTGGCCGTGCCGGGGGTCGAGCTGGTGCTGACGCACGCCGACGATCCCGGCCGGCTCTTCTCGACGGCCCAGCACGAGAACGTCACCGAGGATCCCGCGGACACTCGGGTGCTCGACGACGTCGTCCGCTTCGCCGGCCAGCGCGTCGCCGCCGTGGTCGCCACCTCGGAGGCCGCCGCCGAACAGGGCTGCCGGGCGCTCGCCGTCGACTATGAGGTGCTTCCCCACGTGCTGACGGCGCGGGAGGCGATGGCCGCGGACGCGCCGCGCGTGCATCCCGGCGGCAACGTCGTCGGCGAGCTGCACGCCACGCTCGGCGACGTGGACGCCGGCTTCGCCGAGGCCGACGAGGTGTACGAGGGCACGTTCCGCACCCCGCGCGTGCAGCACGCGAGCCTCGAGACGCACGGCGCGGTCGGCTGGCTCGACGGCGACGGCCGGCTGGTGATCCGGTCGAGCACGCAGACGCCGTTTCTGACCCGCCGGGCCCTGGCGTCGCTCTTCGGCCTGCCGCACGAGCGGGTCCGGGTGATCGCGGGCCGGGTCGGCGGCGGCTTCGGCGGCAAGCAGGAGATGCTCGCCGAGGATCTGGTGGCGCTGGCCGTGCTGCGGTCGGGGCGGCCGGTCAAGCACGAGTTCACCCGGGCCGAGCAGTTCACCAGCGCGACGACGCGCCACCCGTTCGAGGTGACGGTCAGGGCGGGGGCCAGGTCCGACGGCACGCTCACGGCGCTGCGGCTCGAGGTCGTGTCCGACACCGGGGCGTACGGCAACCACGGGCCCGCGGTGATGTACCACAGCTGCCACGAGTCGATCGCCGTCTACCGGTGCGCGAACATGCGTACCGATGCCTGGTCCGTCTACACGAACACCGTCCCGGCGGGCGCGTTCCGCGGCTACGGCCTGGGACAGGTGTCGTTCGCCGTCGAGTCGGCGATCGACGAGCTGGCCCGGCGGCTCGGCATCGACCCGGTCGAGATGCGCCTGCTCAACGTGGTGGGCCCGGGCGACGACCTCACCGCCCCGGGCGACCACGCGGGCGACCTGACGATCGCGAGCTACGGGCTCGACCAGTGCCTCGCCCACATGCGCAAGGCCTCCGCGGAGCCGGACGAGGTGCCGCAGGGGTGGCTCGCCGGCGAGGGCATGGCGATCGCGATGATCGCGGCGGGGCCGCCGGGCGGGCACCACGCCGACGCGACGGTGACCCGGCTCGGCGACGGGCGGTTCGAGGTGGCGGTGGGCACCGCCGAGTTCGGCAACGGCAGTTCGACGGTGCACTGCCAGATCGCGGCGGACGCGCTCGGCGTCACCCCGGACCGCATCGTGTTGCGGCAGTCCGACACCGATGCGGTACGCCACGACACCGGCGCCTTCGCGTCGACCGGCGTGGTGGTGGCCGGCAAGGCGGTGCTGCACGCCGCCCGGGCGTTGAGGGCGCAGATCGACGCCGGATCCGAGGTGACGAGCGCCGAGGGGCACTGGGGCGGCAGCCCGCGCTCGGTGGCGTTCAACGCGCAGTGGTTCCGCGTGGCCGTCGACCCGGCCACCGGCGAGCTGCGGATCCTGCGCAGCGTGCACAGCGCCGACGCGGGCACCGTGATGAACCCGGTGCAGCTGCGCGGTCAGATCGAGGGCGGGGTCGCCCAGGCGCTCGGCGCGACGCTCGCCGAGCACGTCGACCTCGACGGCGAGGGGCGGGTCACCACGACCGGCTTCCGGCAATATCACCTTCCGACGTACGCGGACGTGCCGCGCACGGAGGTGCTGTTCGCCGACACCGACGACGCGATCGGGCCGCTCGGCGCCAAGTCGATGAGCGAGAGCCCGTTCAACCCGGTCGCCCCGGCGCTCGCGAACGCGCTGCGCGACGCGACCGGCGTACGGCTGACGGAGCTGCCCTTCACCCGGGACCGGATCTGGTCGGCTCTGCGAGAGGCTGCTGACTGAGCGGCAGTTTGATCGTGAAGGTGCTGCCCTTGCCCAGGTCGGAGCGGGCGGTGACGGTGCCGCCGTGCTCGCTGACGATGGTGCGCACGATCGCCAGGCCCAGGCCGGATCCCTGCACCGCCTGGTGCATCGCGTTGGACGCCCGGTGGAACGGGGTGAACAGGCCGGGCAGGTCGTCCGGCGGGATGCCGATGCCGGTGTCGGTGATCTCGACGTGCACCTCGCCGTTCGCGGCGCTGACCCGGCATTCGAGGCGGCCGCCCTGGTCGGTGAACTTGATCGCGTTCTGCAGCAGGTTGCGCAGCGCACGCTCGAGCTGACCGGCGTCGCCCAGCACCCAGGCGGGCTCGGTCGTCACGTCCCAGCGCAGGTCCTTCGCGCGCGCCGCGGTGCCCAGGCTCTCGTAGAGGTTGTCCACCACGCCGGCGAGGTCGACCGGCACGGCCTCGGCGCCGACCCGCTCGTTGGAGCGGTCCAGCAGCAGCAGGTCGGTGACGGTCTCCTGGAGGCGGTTGGCGTTGCGCAGGATCGCGTCGAGCCCGCGCTTCTGGATCGGCGACAAGTCGTCGCCCTCGTCCTCCACCAGCATCTCGGTGTAGCCGAGGATGCTGGTCAGCGGCGTGCGCAGCTCGTGGGTGACGGTCGAGACGAAGACGTCCTTCTGCTCGTCGAGCACCCGCAGCTCGCTGATCAGCCGGGCCTGGCGCAGCCGGAGCCGGAACTGGTGCACGGTGTGGTCGATCTCGCGGGCGAGCGAGGCCAGCAGCCGCCGTTCCTCGGGCTGCCACTCGGGCCGGGCGGAGCGCACCACGCAGATCATGCCGGGCGGGCAGCCGGAGTCGCCGCTCAGCGCTACGGCGAGCCCGCCGGGCAGCGACGCGGGGGTGACGGCCTGCCCGGGAACGGCGTTCGCCATCTCCTCGGCCACCTTCGGGTCGAGCGTGGCGGCGTTCGGCGGCCAGTGCACCTCCAGCCGATCGCCCGGCTGGAAGGTCACCTGGCCGTGGACGGCGTCGGCGCCCATCGCGTTGCCGATCAGCATCGCCATCCGCCAGCCGATCTCCCGGGGGTCGCCCTCGGAGCGCAGCTCGGCGGCGATGGCCTGGCGCAGCTCGCTGCGGGCGGCGCGGGCCCGCTCGGCGGTGATCAGCCGCTCGGTCTCGGCGGCGAGGTCGTTGACCGTGCCGGCCACGGCCTTGAGCTCGCCCGGCCCGACCGGGCGGCAGCGGGCGCCGAGGTCGCCGTCGGCGAGCCGGCGCAGCGTGCCGCGGATGTCCTCCAGCGGGGCGAGCAGGTGCCGCTGGTGCAGCAGGGCCAGGCCCATCCCGGCGAGCACGACGATCACGGCCAGCGAGCCGAAGAGCAGCCCGGCGGCGCGGGTGTCCGCCCGCTCGTCGCGCGCCAGGGCGTCGCCGTACGCGCCGATCGCGGCGGCCACGTCGGCGTTCGCGGCGCGCAGCTCGTCGAAGAGCGCCTTGCCGCGGGCGAGCCGGCCGGCGTCGGCATCCGCCTCGCCGGCGTTGACGATCGGGATGGCGTACGCGTGCAGCCAGTTCTCGGCGGTCTCGCGCTCGGCCTGGACCAGGCGGCTCACCTCGGGGTCGTCGACGATCGCGGCGAGGGCGTCCAGCGCCTCGAACGCGGCGGCGCGCCCGCTGTCGTACGGCTCCAGGAACGCCTCGTCGCCGGTGAGCTGGAAACCCCGTACGCCGGTCTCGGCATTGGTCATCTGCTGGAGCACGGCCTGGTTGGTGTCGTGCAGGACGTCGACGTGCTCGGTGTGCCCGATATGCTCGACGCGCAGGCGGTCGCTGACCACGAACTGCCCGATGATCAGCACGAGGAAGAGGGCGAGCAGGCCCGCGAAGCCGCCGGCGACGCGGTAGCGCAGCGACGAGAACACGCTCCGGTCGATCCTCATGACGGCGGCCTGCCGGGGGCGGGCAGGGTGAACGAGATCGTGGTGCCACCGCCCGGCGTCTGCTCGGCGTGGATCTCGCCGTGGTGGCGGTCCACGATCCGCTGGCAGGTGGACAGGCCCACGCCGTGCCCGCTCCCGGCGGCGGGGTCGACCTGGGCGAACATCTCGAAGACGCGCGCACGCTGCTCCTGCGGGATGCCGGGGCCGTTGTCGGCCACCCGGACACGCCGGCGGCCGTCCGGCGCCGGCTCCGCGGTGATCTCGACGCGGCAGGGGCGCTCCGCGCTGCGGTACTTGAGGGCGTTGCCGATCAGGTTCTGCAGCAGCTGGCGGACGAGGACGGGATCGCCCTCGATCACCGGCAGGTCGTCCTGCACGACCACGGTCGCGCCGTCGACAGTGCCCCGCAGGTCGGTCAGCGCCAGGTCGACCAGCTCACCGAGCGCGACCGGCTCGGGGCGGCAGGGCGCGTTGCCGGCGCGGGCGTAGCTGAGCAGCGACGTGATCAGCCGCTGCATCCGGCCGGCCGCCCGGGAGGCCGACGCGATCCACTTCGCTGACTGCGGATCGGCGTCACCGGCCTCCTCCGCCAGCAGCTCCAGATAGCCGCTGATCACGCTGAGCGGGGCGGCCAGGTCGTGGCTGACCACCCCGGCGAACTGCTCCAGCTCGGTGTTGGAGCGGCGCAGCTCGGCGATCGTGGCGGCGCGGGCCGCGTGCGCGAGCTCCAGCTCGGCGTGCTGCGCCTGCACCTCGGCGGCGAGAGCGCCGTTCACCCGGGCCTGCCGGCGGCGCTCGAAGAGGGCCAGGATCACCTGGGCCAGGTCGCGGAGGCGGTCCAGCTGCTCGGTGCTCAGCTCGTGGCGCTCGTGGTGAAAGACGCAGAGCGAGCCCAGCGCGTAGCCCTGCGGCGTCACGAGGGGGACCGAGACGTAGAACCGGACGCCGGCGAACCTGCCGGTCACCCAGGGGTTGCCGGCGTACGCCGGGTCGAGCCGCGCGTCGGGCAGGTAGGTGAGCTTGCCGGACTCGAAGCGGACCGCGCACATCGAGTCGTCGCGGGTCGTGGTGCTGCCCTCGAAACCGGTGGTGGTGAGCTGACACTGCCGGTTCTCGTCGATCAGGTTGAGGGTCGCGGTGGGCACCCCGGCCACGGTGGCGGCCACCCGGACGACGGCCTCGAGCTCGTCACCGGCGGGGGCGTCGAGCAGGCCGTACTCGTGCAGCGCCGCCAGGCGGCGCTGCTCGTGGGCGGTCCTCACTTGGTTTATGTCGGCAGGCAACCGCCCTTACCTGAGCTGTTGTCTGTTTCATCCCCTTTCCGGCCCTCAGCCGCCGAAGGCCAGGGCCGAGCTCGGCGGGGTGAAGTCCCGGGAGTCGTCACCGACCGCGTACCGCAGGGTCCTCGCGACCGCCGTGACCACCTGGGACTCGACCGCCGAGCCGACGTGGTCGGAGGGGTTGACCGGGTCGTTCGCGATGCCGGCCGCGGCCATCGTGGGCGTGAAGCCGACGAAGGTCTCGGTCCGGTTGTCCTCGGTGCTGCCCGTCTTGCCGGCCACCTGGACGCCGCCGAAGATGCTCGCCACCTGGGTGCCGGTGCCGCCGTTGCACTTGCCGTACGTGCTCTGCTGGCCCACCGGGCAGCGGGCCGCGTCGGTCGCCGCGCGGGCCACCTCGGTGTCGAGGACCTTCTTGCAGCTGCCGGCCACGGGCAGCTTCTCGCCGCCCGAGTTCGTGATCGACGAGACGGGCAGCGGGGCGCAGTACGTGCCCTCGGCGGCCACCGTCGCGTACGCGGAAGCGAGCTCGAGCGGGGTGGTGTCGACGACGCCGAGCGTGAAGGATCCCCAGGTGCCCGCGCCGGTCTGCGCCTGCTTCTTGTCGGCCGGGTTGGCGAAGCTGATGCCCAGCCGCTGCGCCATCTCGACCACGGCGGCGGGGCCGACCTGCTCCTCGAGCCGCACGAAGTACGTGTTCACCGAGCGGCCGAAGCCGTCCCACATGGTGCGGTAGCCGTCCATCCAGCTCGGGTTGTCGTTGCCCGGGCAGTACTTGCCGTCGCAGTTGCCCGGCCCCCAGTCGGTCCACTCGGTGACCTCGGGCGACTTCGTCTCGTAGCCGGTGTTCAGCGGCAGGCCCTTCTCGAGGGCGGCCAGCATGGTGAACATCTTGAACGTCGAGCCGGACGGGTAACCGTACAGCCCCTCGCCGCCACTGATCAGCGGGTTCACCGTGTCGACGGTCTTCTCGGCGCTGCCGTAGTGCCGGTTGACGGCGAGCGCGAGCACCTTGCCGGTGCCGGGCTGCACCACGGCGATGGGCAGCGTCTTGGAGCTCTTCAGGCCGTAGACGCTGCGCGACTCGGCCGCCGCCTTCTTCTGGATGTCCGGGTCGAGCGTGGTGACCACGGTGTAGCCGCCGCGGCGCAGCGCGTCGTCGCGCTCCTGCACGGTCGAGCCGAACTGCGGCTGCTGATCCCACCAGCGCTGGAGGTAGTCGCAGAAGAAGCCCCAGCCGTCGGTCTCGCCGCCGGCGTCGACGCAGCCGTTGGGCTGGGTCTTGCCCGAGTAGGTGAGCTTCTCCTTGGCGGCGGCGTCGCTCTGCGCCTGGGTGATCATGCCGGCCTTCACCATCGCGGCGAGCACGTAGAGCTGGCGCTCGCGGGCCTTGGCCTTGGAGCCGCCGATCGGGTTGTCGACGTCCGGCGACTGCACGATGCCGGCGATCAGCGCGGACTGCGCCAGGTCGAGCTTGGCCGGGGTGGTGCCGAAGATGCGGCGGGCCGCGGCCTCGATCCCGTACGCGCCGTTGCCGAAGTAGACGAGGTTCAGGTAGTTCTGCAGGATCTGCTTCTTGCTGAGCTTGGTCTCGAGCTGGATCGCGTACTCGATCTCGCGGAGCTTGCGGGCCGGGGTGTCCTCGGTCGCCGCGGCGCGCTCCTCGGGAGTCAGCGTCGGGTCCTCCTTGAGGACGTTGCGCACCAGCTGCATGGTCAGCGTCGAGGCGCCCTGGGCGGCCTCGCCGCTGCTCGCGTCCTTGACGAAGGCGCGGGCCAGGCCCTTGAGGTCGACGCCGCCGTGGTCGTAGAAGCGGGTGTCCTCGGCCGCCACGATCGCGTCCTGCATCACCGGGGCGATCTGGGCCAGCGTCACGTCGTGCCGGTCCTCGTCGTAGAACGTGGTGATCAGCGTCTTGCCGTCGTTGGCGTAGATGCGGGTGACCTGGGACGCGGACGGGCTCAGCAGCTGCGCGGGCAGCTCGTCGGCCTGCTTGTTCTGCCAGTGCGCGCCCGCGCCGAGCACCGCGCCGACCGGAATCGCCGATACCCCGACCAGGGCGCCCACCAGCACCAGGACGCCACCCAGACGGCCCAGGGCACGTCTTTTCTCGGCCATCGGTGTTCCCTTCACTCGCTTGTCGATCAAGCCGTAACACCGATTCCTGAGAACAACCTGGGTTTTGTTACCGATCCGTAACCTTGGCGGAGGCATATACGTGTGGTGACGGTCACAGGCCCTTGGGTCCGCGATTCGCCCGAATTGGTGGCCGCCGTTCGCAATCTTGTCACGCAGAGTTATCAAGATCTGGTGAGCTGGGTTACTGACTAGTAGCCAAGGCTCTTGTAACTCGATGACCTCAGCGGCAACATTTCCCGCACGTTAAACGACGGCATCGACGGACCTCTCTGCGTGCCGCCGGAGCCGTCTCCACCACTAGGAGGATCCGTGAAGGATGCGCAAGGCGATCCGGCGTACGGACGCACGAATTGGCGCCGCTTCGCCGTAGCGGTGGGTGTGCCCACCGTGGTCGCCGGGGGCCTGGTCGTCGCCCTGGCCCAGGGGGCGCTCGCCGCCAGTTTCTCGGTGTCGGGCACCCAGTTCAAGCTCTCCGCCGACCGGCTCGACGGCACGGGCTTCACCCAGTACAGCAAGCAGCTCCCCACCGAGACGGTGCAGAAGCAGACCGGCCAGAAGTTCGTGGTCGCGGCGATGTCGGGCATCAAGTCCGCGGACATCACCAACCTCTGCCAGTCCGTGGCCGTCGGCCCGGTGGTGCTGCGGATCGAGGCGGGCGCCGACCCCGAGAACCCGGTGCACGCCGACGACCTGCTGATCGGCATGTCGGAACTGAGCGGCGACGCGACGTTCAAGGACATCGACATCGGCCAGGACGCCTCGACGCTCAACCGTGACGAGGGTCCCGGCCAGGATCTCGAGCACGGCGACGTCGGCGGCTTCGGCCAGCAGGCCCGCAAGGTCGAGATCGACGGGCTGCGCCAGCAGGCGTACATGACCTCGGCCTCGACCTTCCGCCTGTCCGGCATGAGCCTGAAGCTCTTCTTCGCCCAGAGCGGCAAAGAGTGTTACTAGAGTGACCGGCCCGAGGGCTCGCGGAACGCCTGATCCGCGGGCCCTCACCTGTTCGTTTCTTTACTTCCGGAGAGGGCAGCACACGTGGCAACAGACGACTTCTGGGGCAGGTTCCGGCGGTGGCGGCGCAGCCGGCCGTTCTGGGGCGGGCTCTTCCTGCTGTTGTCCGGCTTCGAGATGTTCCTCAGCGCGAACATGAACCTGGGCAACCTCGAGCTGCACCTCGGGCCGCAGGGCTTCCTCTCCTACCTGCTGCCGCTGATCATGGTGCTCACCGGGATCCTGGTCTGGGCCACGCCGGCGCAGCGCCTGTTCTACGGCATCGTCGGGCTGCTCACCGCGCTCTACTCGTTCCTCGGGCTCAACCTGGGCGGCTTCATCCTCGGCATGATGCTCGGCATCCTCGGCGGTGCGCTGGTGATCGCCTGGGGGCCGCCGCGCGTGAAGCCCACGGCCTCGCCCGATCCTTCACTCTCCGCTCCTTCCACCGACGAGCCGCCCTCCTCCTCCTCCTCCTCGGATTCCTTTCCCGCGGACGACGTCGAGATCGCCGGGCATGACGACCGGCCCACCCAGCCGATCCTGCGGCCCAGCTCGGGCGACACCGAGATCATTCCGGGGATGCCGCCCGAGGAGCCGCGCGGCGGCGTGCACCCGCGAGCCCTCGGCGTGATCCTGCTCGTCGCGGCGGTGACCAGCGGCGTCCTCATCGCCGGCAGCGGCCGCCCGGCGCGGGCCGTGGAGTGCCCCGAGGGACTGCCCTCGCGGTCGGTCGCCACCAGCCCCTCCTCCACCTCGCCGGCGCCGGCCTCCACCGCCCCCGAGACCCCGGCCGAGGCCACCCGGACCGTCCCCCCGGGTGGCCCGGCCGACACCAGCCAGCCGGCGGCGGGCGGGACCAGTGCCCCCGAGAGTTCCGCCTCGCCGCCGGCAACCACCACCGCGTCCTCATCTCCCTCCGCGCCGGCCGCCGCCGCGGAGGGGGACGAGGGCAGCAACCCCGTCGAGGAGTTCTTCGACGGCCTCGGCAACCTGCTCGGCATCGGCGACGCGTCGCCCTCGGCCTCCGCCACCGCGGAACCGTCCGCTCCGAGCACGTCGCCGGCGTCGTCGCAGCCCACCACCCCGGCCGCCACGTCCGCACCCGCCACCTCCGCGCCCCCCACGTCCGCACCCGCGTCCTCCGCCGCGGCCACCACCACCTCGGCTCCGGCCACCACGAAGCCGGCCGCCTCGGCCACCTCCCCCACCGCCGAGGAGATCCCCTGCCTCGGGCCGCGCGTCATGGGCAAGGTGGCCGGCGCCGACGACGTCCCGCGGGTGGCGCTCAAGCCGGGCGTCATGGAGGTCGACTCGCTCACCATGTACGACTCCACGTACGACGGTGTGGTCGACCTGCCGACCGCGACCGGCAGCTTCAAGGCGCTGAAGTTCAGCATGTCCAAGGCGGTGAACAAGCCGTTCACGCTGACCATCGACGAGCGCGGCAACGCCCAGACGGTGATCAAGAGCAACGAGCTGGTCACCGACGGGAACGTGCGCTTCTACACGCCGCAGTTCAAGGGCAAGCTCTTCGGCCTGATCCCGGTGACCTTCACTCCGGAGCAGCCGCCGCCGCTGACCCTGCCGGTGCTGTGGTTCACCGACGTGACGATCCAGCTGGCCTACGTGCGCTGCGACACGCTGACCGCGGACCCGCTGAACATCCAGGAGATCGTCTCAGCGTCCTGAGCGCCTGTCCGCCCAGCCCGCCACCACGGCGTCGGCATCGAGCGGCCGGAGAATCACCGGCGGCCCGTCCATCAGCCCGACGTTGGCCTTGCGGATCCGCTCGTTGAGCCCGTCGACCCGTTCACGCACGGCCCGCTCGGTGGTGAGCCGGTCGACGATCTGCTCGAGGTCCTCGGTCTCGCGCCGCAGCGCCAGCGTGGGCGGAACGACACCGGCGGTGGCGTTCTCCCGCTTCAGCCAGTCCTTGACCCACCAGTCGTCGTCGTACTCCTGCCCGGAATCGGCGAACGGCTTGCCCGCACCCGGAAGGTTGTCGAACTCGCCGCGCTCGGTGGCCTCCCGCAACTGCCGATCGATCGACGACTCGTACCAGTGCGTCATGCAGCCGATTCTACCGAGCCAATCGATCAGTCTCGGCGTACGACCGCACGCCCTCAGGGGCCGGAGCCCCCTCCTGAACGGCCACCGCCGTGACAAGAGCCGCATCGAGAGCGACCCGATAAAGCAGCGAGCCCATGCTGATCCGCGCCACTCCCCACTCCGCGAGCCGGGACACCGTCATCCCCGGCAGCAGCAGCACATTGAGCGGGGCCGGGAGGGCACGGATGTCGGCCTCGTCCCGTACACCCGGCACAAAGATCCCATCAGCACCGGCGGCGAGATAGGCGTGGGCGCGCTTCAGGGTCTCCTCCCATCGCGCAGTCCTGTTCTCCCGCGCGGCGCTGTTCTCCCGCGCGGCGCTGTTCTCCCGCGCGGCGCTGTTCTCCCGCCTCGCGGCCTCAGCCTTGCGCCGGCCGCTCGGCTGCGGCGCGCCGTCGCCCTGACTCGGGCCACTCTCCTGCCTCGTGGATTCCCACCCGGTGTCGAGCCAGTAGGTGTCGATCCGCGCGTTGACGAACAGTCCCGGCACTCGGGCCTTGATGGCGCCGATCAGCTCCGCCTGCTCCGCGACAGGCGTCAGGCTCCCGTCGGCCCGCCCGTCCTCCACGTTGATCCCCGCCGCGCCCTCCCGGAACAGGGCCGCCGCGAACTCCGGTCCGGCACTCTCCACGTCCACGGTCAGCGGCACCGGCAGCTTCTTGAGCCGCTTGACGAGCTCCAGCGTCTGCTCCTGCGCCAGCCCGAGCCCGTCCGGCACTCCCGCCGCCGCCGCGACACCCAGACTCGTCGTCCCCACCGCCGCGAACCCGGCCCCGGCCAGCGCAACGGCCGAGGCGACGTCCCAGGCGTTCGGCAGAAGAAGCGGCCGCCCCGGCCGATGAAGCCCACGAAAATCACTCATGCCACGAACGCTAGAACGCCGACACTTCGGCGCTCCCCGAACTTGTCGCACCCCCGGCGTAGGTTGGCCAGTGGCCGACACCACCCCTTCGGAAGGACACCGCAGATGTGCCGCAACATCCACCAGCTGCACAACTTCGAACCACCCGCCACCCCCGACGAGATCCACGCCGCCGCCCTGCAATACGTCCGCAAGGTCGCCGGCACCACCCGCCCTTCCCAGGCAAACCAGGAGGCTTTCGACCGCGCCGTAGCCGCCGTCACCCAGGCCACCGCCGAGCTTTTGAGCGAGCTGACCACCACCGCCCCACCCAAGAACCGAGAGACAGAAGCCGCCAAGGCCCGAGCCCGCGCCGAACGCCGCTACGCTTCCTGACACCCACCTCCGCGCCCGCCACCCCAAGCCCTACGACCACGCCGCTCAGACCACCTCGCCGGGCGCTCCGTCACCCCGCCACCGGCGCCGACCGACGTGGCCCGACCCCTCACACGTCCCGTCCGTAACCACGACGTGCCGGGCGATCGCTCTACAGACTTGCACGCGTCCTTATCCACAACGTGCCGGCCCCGGCCGCGCCGGGGGATCGCCACACAAACCCGCACGCGCCCGCATCCACAACGTGCCGGCCCCGGGCGCGCGCCAGGCGATCGCCACAAACCCGCACGCGTCCGCATCCACAACGTGCCGGCCCCGGGCGCGCGCCAGGCGATCGCCACACAACCCGCACGCGTCCAACTGCACCGCCGCGACGGCACCCGCGACACCGACGACCTCCGCCGGCTGCGCATCCACAACGTGCCGGCCCCGGCGCGCCGGGTCACCGCCACACAAACCCGCACGCGCCTGGATCGGCTGCCTGCTGCCGCGCGCCGCGTGATCAGGGCACGGACCCGGACGCCTCCTGCTGCCTCGCGCGCCCGGTCGTTAGGGGCAAACCTGGACGCGGTGAGCCGGGTCAGCGGGTCGCGGTGATCAGCTCGGTGTGTTTGTGGACGCGGAAGTGCCCGTCCGCGTCGATCCGCGCCTGGACGAGGTCTCGGGCCGCCGCGAGCTGCTCGGGTGCGAGGGGCTCGCCGGAGAGGCTGGCCAGATAGGCGACGACCGGTTCGGCTGCGGGGATCTCCAGACTGCTCGGATACGCCTCGCTGACCACATCGCGGAAGTGCCGCCCGATGTACTCCGGCGCTTCCTCGGCCAGGAAGTTGCTCCGCGCCGGCGTCCCGCCCACGTCCGCCTTGCCAACGGCCGTCGCAACCGCGAACAGCTCTTCCATGTGCCCACGCCCGTTGGTGGCCACGAAGAGCCGCCCGCCCGGCCGCAGCACCCGCGCGAACTCCCGCAGCACCGCATCCGGATCATCGACGTGATAGAGCATGTGGTTGGCGATCACCGCATCGAACCGCCCCTCCGCGAATGGCAATTCCGCCGCATCGCACTGCCGCACGTCGGCCCCCGGAACCTCCCGAAGCCGCTCACACATGGCCGCCGAGAAGTCCACCAACGTCAACCGCAGCCCCGCCCGGCGCGGATCGAGATGCCGCCACAGCTCTCCCGTCCCCGCTCCCACTTCGAGCACGTCCCCGCCGTCTGGTAGCCGCTCCCCCAGCCACGAGAACCACCCTTGCGGATTGGTGCCATAGGCATGAATGGCAATCCGCGCACTCAGGTTGTCAGTAGTCCTCGCATACTGCTGCTCAGCATCAGCCGACGGCATCCTCATACCCGAACGCTACCGACGCCGATCAAGCAACCCACCCATCGACAGTCCTCAGAACGACGCTGCATCGCCACCCCGCATCGCCACCCCGCATAGCGCGCCACAGCCGGGAACCAGCGCGCCGCCGCCCACGTTTCGCGTGCCGTCCCCCACGCCCCCACCACGCCTCCCGCGCCGACAGCACTACGCACCCGGCCCGCGTCGTGCTAGCGGGCCTGCGTCGTGTGCGGCGGGCGGCGGGCGGGCTTTGGCTACGGCTTGGGGGACGGCGAGCGGGTCCACTGCATGGACAGGCCGGTGCGGGCTCGGTCTGTGCGGATCTCCATGGCTGAGCCGAGGATGGTGGCGCGGTCCACGACGACGGCGGTGTTGTCGGTGTCGTAGGTGACTCGTTCGGAGACGAAGACGGGGGTGCCGGGCGGCTGCCGGAGCAGCTCGGCGGTGGGGTCGTCGAGCACGCCGGGGCGGATCGACTCGCGGGCGCTGACGACGGTGACGCCGTGGGCTGCCAGCGCCGCGTACAGGGAAGTCTCGCCGAGGTCCGTGTCCGCCAGCTCGACGCCGCGGACGTAGGACAGCTGATGAACGGCCGGACGGCCGGACAGCAACCGGAGACGTTCAAGGCGCACGGTGGGAGCGCTGTAGCCCAGCAGCGCCACCGCCCAGGCCGGCGGATCGGCGACGCTCTGCTCCAGCACGTACGTGGCTACGGTCTGGCCCTGTTCGACCAGGTCCTCGGCGAAGCTGCGCATCGAGTGCAACATGTACGACGGGCGCTGCTCCGTTACGAAGGTGCCCCTGCCGGGCTGCTGAGACAGCAGACCGTCGTCCTCCAAACGCCGCAAGGCCTGACGCAACGTCGCGAGAGTCACCCCGTACGAGGCGCTGAGCTCGCGCTGCGGGGGCAGCGCCGCGCCCGGCGGCAGCTCGCCGTCGCGGATCTTCGTGGTCAGGTCATCGGCGATCACCTGATACTTCGGCGTACGCGTAGTCAGCGGAGACCTCCAGTGCAGCTGCGAAGCCCGCGACGGTCTCCCGAATCTCCGCCGGCGTGGCTCCGTCAAGAACCCTACGCATCAGTGCGGACGCCACCACCACCCCATCCCCGGCGCGTCCCGCCTCGGCCGCCTGCTCCGGCGACGAGACACCGAAGCCGATCAGCACCGGCCTATCGGTGACCGCCTTGACGCGGGCGGCCAGCCCAGCCGCTGAGCTGCCGAGAGTCGCGCGCTCGCCGGTCGTGCCCATCACGCTGACCGCGTAGATGTAGCCGCTGCCGAGCGCCGCGATCTGCTCCAGGCGGTCGTCGGGGGTGACCGGCGCGACGAGCGGGATCAGGTCGATGCCGGCCTCGGCGGCCGCCCTGGCTACCGGCTTTGCCTCGTCGACGGGCAAGTCGGGAACGATCAGCCCGCTGATGCCCGCGTCGGCGAGTTCTCGGCAGAACCCCTCCGGGGTGCGGTGGAACACCAGGTTGGCGTACGTCATGACGATCAGCGGCACGCGCAGCCGGCCCCGTACGCGGTCGAGGTCTTGCAGGATCGAGACCACGGTGGCTCCGCGCGACAGGGCCCGGTCGGACGCCTGCTGGATGGTGACGCCGTCGAGCATCGGGTCGGAGAAGGGCAGCCCGATCTCGATCGCCGTCGCGCCCGCCTCTTGATAGGCGAGCAGGTAGTCGGTCCAGTCCGCGGAGATGCCGCCGGTGACGTAGGGAACGAGGGCGGTCACGACGCACCCCCGAGCAGCGTCGCCATGTCCTTGTCGCCGCGGCCCGACAGGGTGAGGACGACCCGGGACCCGGTCGGCAGCTCCGGTGTGCCCGCTGCGCGCAGCACCCAGGCGACCGCGTGCGCCGACTCAAGTGCGCAGATGATGCCCTCGGAGCGGGCCAGGCGGCGCACCGCCTCGACGACCTCGTCGTCCTTGACCGTGTGATATTCGGCTCGGCCGATGGCGCCGAGATGGGCGTGCTCAGGGCCGATGCCCGGGTAGTCGAGGCCGGCCGCGACGGACTCCGCCTCGGCCACCTGGCCGTCGGCGTCCTGGAGGACCATCGAGCGGGCGCCGTGCACGACGCCGGGCGACCCGTTCGTCATCGCCGCTCCCCCGGCCGCCTCGACGCCGACGAGCCTCGCGCTGGTGTCGGCGAAGCCGGCGAACGTGCCCGCGGAGTTGGAGCCGCCGCCGACGCACGCGACCACCACGTCGGGAACGGTCCGGCTCTGCCGGCGTGCCTCCACGCCGATCACGCGCTGAAGCTCGCGGACCATCCAGGGATACGGGTGCGGGCCGCCGACCGAGCCCAGCAGGAAGTGTGCGCGGTCCACGTCGGAAACCCAGGCACGCATCGCCTCGTTCGTCGCGTCCTTGAGGGTGCGGCTGCCGCTGCCGACGGGGACGACCTCGGCGCCGAGCGTGGTCATCCGCAGGACGTTGAGCTGCTGGCGCTCGATGTCGCGCTCGCCCATGTAGACCGTGGCCTCGAGCCCGAGCAGCGCCGCCGCGGTCGCTGTGGCGACGCCGTGCTGGCCGGCGCCCGTCTCGGCGATCAGGCGGCCCTTGCCCATGCGGCGCGCGAGCAGCGCCTGGCCGAGCACATTGTTGATCTTGTGAGAGCCGGTGTGGGCGAGGTCTTCGCGCTTGAGCAGCAGCTCGATGCCGAGGTCGGCGGAGAGGTTGCGCGCGGGAGTGAGAGGCGTCGGCCGGCCGGCGTAGACGACGAGCAACTCGTCGAGCTCCGCCCGGAAGGCGGGGTCGGCCCAGGCCTCACGGAAGGCAGCGGCCAGAGCATCACAGGCCGGGACCAGGGACTCGGGGACGAACCGGCCGCCGAAGTCGCCGAAGCGACCGGCGGCCGGCTCTGTCATCAGGGTAGACATCAGTGGCTCCAAAAGTTGTAGAACTCTCTGCCGAAGTCTTGCACAACTCGGCGGAGAGTTCTAGAACTATTTGGCAGCCGCCTTGTACAGCGTCTCCGGGGCCACGGCTCCGGCGAAGACCCGGCCGTCGTCCGTCACCAGCACACTGAAGAGCGAACCGGAGAAGAGATGTCCGCTACCCCAGCTTCCGCTCACCTTCGGCAGCATGTCGATCACGCCGTCGAGCTGCTTGGCCTCGTCACCGCTGGCCTTCGGCAGCTTCGCCGTCACCACCGACGCCCAGCCCTCACCGATCACCGTCGGCTGCTCGGCCCCGGCCGGCGCCGGCTTGCTCGACTCGGCGGCCTTGTGCTCCTTGTCGAGCTCGGCTTCGAGCTTGCCCGCGGTCGACTCGTTCACCTTCGTACCCGGCGGCGGGTTGAAGGTGAACTGCTGCGCGTCCGGCGTGTCGAAGCTGATCTGCTGGAACGCGACCCGGATCGCCGGGTTCACCGCGTTCTTGCCATAGACGTCGACGCGCAGCGGGATCTTCTTCTCCGCGTCGATCGCCAGGCGCACCTGGCCGATCAGCGACTCGCTCGCCCGCGGGCTGAGCACCAGCTCATAGGCGTCCCGGCCGGCGACCTTCGCGGCGCCGGTGGTCGAGACCTCCGTGGTGGGGTCGATGGCGTCCAGCGCCTGCTCGGCCGCGTCCTGCGGCGTCGAGGGGACCCCCGTCGGCAGTGCGGCGGGCTTCTTGCCCTCCGCGTCGGCCGGCAGCGTGAGGTGCGTGGCGGTCTTGGCCTTGCTCTGCCAGAACCAGACGTCGTCGCCGTTGCGGATGACGTCCGTCTCGCCGAGCGTGCCCATGAGCGCCAGCCGGGCCTTGTCCTCACCGGCGTACCAGACGCGGGCGGTGTTGCTGCCCGCGACCAGGTTCACCAGGTCGGCGCCGCCCGAGTCGGCCGTCAGCCCGGCAATCTTGGGCAGCCCCAGGTCGGCGCTCTGCACGATGGTGCCGGACAGGCCGTCGACCTTGGCGTTCTGCAGGTCGACCAGAAGTTCGGCCGCGCTGCGGTCGGGCAGCGAGGGATCCGCGCTCGCGACGATCGTTCCCGCCGCGGCGCCGCCCCCGATCACGACCACCGCCGCGGCGGATGGCACGAGCCAGCGAAGAGCCGGCCTCGATCTGAACACGGACACGATGTCCACCTCCCGTTGATCTGCCACCAAGAGTGCGCCGTGGCCGCTGTGACCGGGCTGAGAGCCGCCCCTAAGGGTTGCCCCTCCCATGCCAAGGTAAGGGGGTGCGGTTGCTGGTGGTGGAAGATGAGGCGCGGCTCGCGGCTGCGCTGCAGCGCGGATTGCAGGCCGAGGGCTTCGCCGTGGACGTATCCGGTGACGGGCAGGACGGGCTCGAGATGGCTCGTCACGGCGGGTACGACGCGATGATTCTGGACGTGATGCTGCCGCGGCTCAGCGGCTACCGCGTCGTGCGGCAGTTGCGCGCCGAGGGCAACTGGGTGCCGGTGCTGATGCTGTCGGCCAAGGACGGGGAGTACGACCAGGCCGACGGGCTCGACTGCGGCGCGGACGACTACCTGACCAAGCCGTTTTCCTACATCGTGCTGCTCGCCCGGCTGCGCGCGCTGCTGCGGCGCGGGGTGCACGAACGGCCCACGGTGCTCAGCCACGGCGACGTCGAGCTCGATCCGGCCGAGCGTCGGGTCATGGTCGCCGGAGCCGAGGTGACGCTGACCGCCCGGGAGTTCGCGTTGCTCGAGTACCTCATGCGCCGGCCCGGCGAGGTGGTCAGCAAGATCGAACTTCTCGACCACGTCTGGGACGCGGCCGTCGAGACGGCGCCGAACGCGGTCGAGGTCTACGTCGGCTATCTCCGCCGCAAGATCGGGCGAGACCGGCTCGAGACCGTGCGCGGCGCGGGCTATCGGCTCGCGGCCGTGACGGGAGACTGATGCGCCGGCCGCGCGAGCTCAGCCTGCGCGCCCGGCTGGTGCTCACGTCCGTTCTGGCGCTGACCGCCGGCCTGGCAGCGGGTGGCGTGCTGCTCGTCGCCGTGCTCAACTTCGCGCTGCTGCGGGCGGTCAACGCCGAGGCCCTCGACACAGCGCGGGGCGTGGCCAAACTCGTCGACCAGGGTCAGCTCGCCGAGCCGATCCCGGTCAACGCGGCCATGCAGGTGCAGGTCATCGACGCGCAGAGCCGAGTGCTCTCGATCTCAGCGGGTGCCGACCGACTCGTTCCGATGCTCCACGCGGACGAGCTACGCGGCATGGCGGACGGCAACGTGCGCGAGATCCCCGGCAGCCGCATCGGACTCGACGGCGACGCCCGGGTCGTCATGGTGACCGCGGGGCCGCCGACCGATCCGGTGCGCGTGCTGGTCGCGCGGTCCACGAATGACCTGACGCAGGGCGTACACATCCTGCGAATAACGCTGCTGATCATGTTCCCGGTGTTGGTTGGTGGGCTGGCGCTGGTGTTGTGGCGGGTGCTCGGCGCGGCGCTCAGTCCCGTCGACGCGCTGCGCTCGGGGGCCGAGGACATCACGGGGGGTACGCGTGCGGGACGGCTGCCGGTGCCCGAGTCGCGCGACGAGATCCACCGGCTCGCGGTCACGCTCAACGGCATGCTCCATCGGCTCGACGCGGCGCAGGCGAGACAGCGGGCCTTCGTCGCCGACGCGGCACACGAGCTGCGCAGCCCGTTGACCAACATGCGCACGGAATTGGAGGTCTCGCAGAGGCTGCCCGACACCGACTGGAACGCGCTCGCGGACGACCTGCTCACCGACGTCGACCGGCTCAGCCGGCTCGTCGACGACATGCTGCTGCTCGCCCGCGCCGACGACGCGGCGCCCGGGCGTACGATCGCGGCGCCGTTCCGCGAGGTCGACCTGGGCGCGGTGGTCGGCGACGTGGCGGCTCGCTATCCCGCGGTCGGTTACGTACGGCCCGGGGCGCCGATCACGATCACCGGCGAGCCCGACGCGCTCGGCCGTGTGGTGGCAAACCTGCTGGACAACGCTGCACGGCATGCCAAGTCGACGGTCTGCGTCGAGGTGCGGGCCGACGCCGCGTACCGGTGGATCACCGTGACCGACGACGGCCCGGGCATTCCGGAGGCCGACCGCGAGCGCGTGTTCGACCGGTTCACCCGGCTCGACGACGCCCGCGCCCGCGACGCGGGCGGTTCCGGCCTGGGCTTGGCCATCGTGCGCGAGTTGGTACGCCGCCACGGTGGCACCGTCACCTTGGGCGACGCCGGCCCCGGCCTCCGAGTCGACGTCCGCCTTCCGGCAAACCACTGACACCCCCAACGACTGGCGACCGGTCGGCGGGGAACGCGAGTGCCACCTGGTTGAACGCACCGGTAGAGAACGGAGGGGTGGGCCGGCGGCAGGGCTGCGAAGGCCGGAGGCCGCGATGGTTGCAACGGGGTTCGTGGAGCCCACGCGGGTGGTGAGGCGGCGCGGCGGCGCGGCTGTGCGACGCGGCACCGTAGCGCGGCCCGCGGGCGGCGCGGTTCCGCGGCGTGGGCGGCGTGCGATGGAGAGGTGTGAGGGTAGGCGGCTCTGAGTTGTGGGGGCCTGGCGAAAAAGTTGGGGAGGGCGGGAACTTTTGTTGGGTGAGTGGCGACCAACGCGGAGTGCCCGGCAACGGGCTGTCCCCCATGCGGAAGGTTGACGACTTCGATGTCACTGCTCAAGCGCTCGGCCCTGGTGGCCGCGACCGTCGCTGGTCTTACCGTGGCGTTGGCCGCGCCGGCCTCCGCTCATGTCACGGTGAACCCCGACACGGCGACCGCGGGCGGGTACGCCAAGGTGACCTTCCGGGTGCCGAACGAGTCTGACACGGCCTCCACGACCAAGGTCGAAGTGAACCTGCCCGCCGACAACCCGGTCGCGTCGGTGTCCGTCAAGCCGGTCACCGGGTGGGACGTCGCCACCACGGTCTCCAAGCTGTCCAAGCCGCTCGAGGCGCACGGTGCGCAGATCACCGAGTCGATCTCGAAGATCACGTGGACTGCCAAGTCGGGCTCCGACATCAAGCCCGGGCAGTTCCAGGAGTTCGACGTGTCGCTCGGTCCGCTGCCCGAGTCCGGGCAGATGATCTTCAAGGCGCTGCAGACGTACTCGGACGGCACGATCGTTCGCTGGATCGACGAGCCCGCCACCGACGGCTCGGAGCCGGAGCACCCGGCGCCGGTGCTGAAGCTCGCCGCGGCCGGAGCCACCGACACTGCCGCCGCGGCGCCCACGGCCACGGCCACCGCTGTTGCCGAGCCTGCCGTCGACGACAGCTCGGACGGTCCGGACGCGTTCGGCATCGCGGGCCTGATCGCCGGCGTGATCGCGCTGATCCTGGCGCTTCTCGCGTACGCCAAGGCGGGCCGTCGCCCCGCCGAGGAGAGCACGACGACGAAGTCCTGAACCATCGCACCGTACGAGGCCGGCCGCGGGAGTGGCCGGCCTCGCGCTTTTGTGGATCACGGGTTTAACTACCGGACGTGAATCGCGTTCGTACGGCCTCCCGGGTCTGGCACACGCTGCTCTTCGCTGTGGTGCTCGCGTCACTGGTCATCCAGGTCACCCTCAGCGCGCAGGGGGACGACGCGCCGGCGGCCACGCGGTTCGTGCGGCTGTTCAGCTACTTCACGATCCAGAGCAACATCCTGGTGCTGATCGTGGCGGGCAGCCTCGTGCGCGACCCGGGACGCGACGGGTCGCTCTGGCGGATCCTGCACCTCGACGCGCTGCTGGGCATCGTCGTGACCGGCATCGTGTACGCGACGATCCTGGCCGGAACGGCGGACCCGCACGGCGCCGGATGGTGGTCGAACATGGGGTTCCACTACGTCGCTCCGTGGGCCGCGCTCGCCGGATGGCTGGTCTTCGGGCCGCGGCCACGGATCGATCGGCGGACCGTCGCCTGGGCGTTCGCCTGGCCGGCCGCGTGGATCGGTTACACGCTGGCGCACGGGGCGGTGACCGGCTGGTTTCCCTATCCGTTCGCGGACGCGGACGCGATCGGCTATCCCGCCGCAACCCGGAACATGCTCATGGTCGTCGTGTTGGCCGCCCTGCTCGCCACGGCCCTGTGGGCCCTCGACCGGCGCCTGCCACACAGGACCACCGTGGAGCCGGCCACCGTATCGGCGCCGGCGGGCGGGGACCAGGGATAAGGGGTCGGCCCCTGCGCTGCCAAGGCCGGCCGGCAGGCGCATGAGGCCAGTCGGCGCATAAGGGCCGTCGGCGCATGAGGGGCCCGTCGCTGCTGGAGGCCGGGAGGTGTTGCGTCAGCGCTCGTTCGTCGAGGGCGGGTGCTCGTTGTCTGTGGCCGACGGATCGGGGCGGACCGGTTGGTCGAGTGGGGGCCGCGGATCCAGGGAGGTCGGCTCGGAAGGCGGGCCGGGAGTGGGCGACACGGGCGGCGGGGTGGGAAGGTACGAGCCCGGGTGGGGTGACGCGGACGGCGAAGGCGGCGTGGTCTGGGTGGGCTGGGGGTTGGTCCAGGCTTCGCGGAGGTCCTTCTTCGTGGTGGTCCACCAGTCGCGGAACTCGGCTGCCAGGTCGGTCAAGGCGTGGCGCATGCCGGGGTCGTCGAGGCCGGCGCCGACGAGCTCGGCCAAACCCAGCAGCCACAAGAACGGGGTGGCGGCCAGCGCCAGGGCGGGGAGTGGCCACCAGGCCGTGGCGGCGTACAGGAAGAGCAAGGTTATGGCTGTCGCGGTCAGGGACAGGGCGGCGATGTCGGCGCGGCGCATCAGGCGGGGCAGCAGGCGCAGGCAGCGCCACGGGAGGCGGCCGGCGGGGAGCAGGACGCGGGCGGCGAAGCCGGTCATGACGGCGGCCAGGACCGCGGACATGATGCGGCCGAAAGGTCCGGCGGTGGGCCACCACCAGAGGGCGATCAGCTGGAGTACGCAGATGAGGGCGGCGCTGGCGGCGAGGCCCCGGCGGAGGCCGTTGAGGACGCCGCGGATCGGCCAGGTCATCGAGACCACGTCGGCTCGGGCGGGGTGGTCGCGGGCGACGTCGCGCAGGGCGCGCATCGAGCGGCGGACGCGGAGGCGTTCGGCGTCGAGCATGGCGATCAGCCATCGGCCGTACGGGTTGCCGGGTGAGATGGCGAGCGCGGCCCGGGCGGCGGCCACGGCGGCGTCGCGGTTGCCGGCGTCGCGCTCCACGTCGGCGACCGTGAGCAGTCCCTCGACGGAGTTCGGGGCGAGCGAGCGGCCGTGCGCGGCGACCAAGCGGGCCTTCGGGTAGTCCTTGGCGGCGGCCAGTGCGCGGGCGAGCACGAAATGCCCGCTCGGCTCGCCGGGGTCGAGCTGGACGGCCTGGGTGGCGGCGGCTACCGCGTCCCGGGCGCGGATCATGACGATGAGGTTCTCGGCGCGCTCGGCGTGGGCGTCGGCGAACTGCGGGGCGGCGGCCACCGCGGCTTCGGCTGTCGCGAGGGCGGCGGCGTAGTCACGCCGCAGGCGCAGCACCGAGGCGAGCAGGGTCAGCAGGCGCGCGTTGCCCGGGTCGGTGGCGAGGCCGGCGCGGGCCTCCTTCTCCGCTTCCTCGTAGCGGCCCACCTGCGCCAGGCGGTGCGCCCGCCAGTAGGCGTCGGCACGCTCACTCATCGAACGTCCCAGCAAGCGATTCGAACGGCCCACCAAGCGATTCGAACGGCCCAGCAAGCGATTCGAACGGCCCAGCAAGCGATGCTTGGAGCGGGGTCAACGGATCTTGCGCTTCTTGAGGTAGGCGGCCAGGTCGTCGTATTCGCCGGACTCGTTGGCGAACAGGGCGACGTTGCGGGCGGTGGCGAACCAGCCGTCCGTGGACGGGCGGATCTCGCGGACGGCGGCCATCATGTCCTGTTGGTTGATCATGCGGATGTCGCCGGTGGCGATCGAGTCGCGCATGGCGAACTCGGCGGCCGTCTCGCAGACGTGGGCCAGGTCGGCGCCCGAGTAGTGGTCGGTGGCGTCGGCGACGCGGGACAGGTCGATGTTGGCTACCGGGCGGTCGCGCAGGTGGTATTGCAGGATGGCGGCGCGCGCGGGCTTGTCGGGCGGCAGGACCAGCACGGTGCGGTCGAGGCGGCCGGGGCGGCGCAGGGCCGAGTCGATGTCCCACGGGGCGTTGGTGGCGGCCAGGACGAAGACGCCGTCGTTGTTGCCGTCCACGCCGTCGAGCTCGGTGAGCAGCTGGTTGACGACGGTGCGCATGGAGCTCGAGTTGAGCTGGCTGCGCTTGTGGCCGAGCGCGTCGATCTCGTCGAGGAAGAGCACGCAGGGGGCGTGGCCGCGGGCCGAGTCGAACAGGTCGTGCAGGTTGCGCTCGGAACTGCCCACCCACATGTTGAGCACGTCGGTGATCGACAGGGAGATGAACGAGGCGCCCATCTCGCCGGCGACCGCGCGGGCCAGGAAGGTCTTGCCGCAGCCGGGCGGGCCGTAGAGGAGCAGGCCGCCGCGCAGGCTCTTGCCGAACAGGCTGCGCAGCTTGGGGTTGCGCAGCGGGCCGAGGAAGGAGATCTCGAGGCGCTTCTTGACCTCCTCCATGCCGCCCACGTCGGCCAGGGTGATCGTCGACGTCTCGATGTCGAACGTGCGGTCCTCGTGGCCGCGCACGGGCTCCACCGCCTCGTCGGAGCGGGCGAAGCGCGGCGGGACGATGTCGCCGAGCTCCTCCTCCATGGCTGCCCAGTCGACGCCATCTTCATGAGTGGACGGCGCGGCAGGAGCAGGGGGCGCGGCAGGAGCAGGGGGCGCGGCCGGGTTGAGGGCCGCGCCCATCAACCGCTGAGCGGCGGCGTTGCCGGGCTCGCGGGCCAGGACCTGAGCGGCGTGCCCGATCGCCTCCGGACCGCGTCCCGCGGCCACGAGCAACTCCGCCAGGTGCAGCCGCAGCGGCAGGTCGTCGGGGCGGGCCTCCACCGCTGCGGCGAGGCTGTCGATCAAGGGCGAGTCGCTCATGACACCGAATTATGCCCGCGTCCGGCGAAGGGAACCTGTGGCCTACCGGACGTGATCGACGGCCGTGACCACCGCCACCCGGGAGCCGGTGAGCGGCGGGCCTGCGGTCGGGGGCGGCGCACGCCCGTACGGCTGGAAAAGCGTGAGGCCGCCGGGGAGATCTCCCCGACGGCCTCGTGCAAGCGGAACTAGCCGGGACGCCGGAAGCCCGCGATGGGCATCCGGTCGATCTCCGCCATCCGCACGTGGTCGCCCGTGTGCGGGGCGTGGACCATCAGCCCGCCACCGATGTAGATGCCTACGTGGTGGAGGCTGCCCGGGAAGAAGAACACCAGGTCACCTGGCTGCAACTCGTCCCGCGACACCGGCTTTCCCTCGCCCCACTGGTCTTTCGTGTAGTGGTCGAGGTGCACACCGACGCTGGCCCAGGCCTCCTGGGTCAGACCGGAACAGTCGTAACTGCTCGGACCGGCCGCACCGAAGACGTACGGCTTGCCGATCAGGTCACATGCGCGCTGTGCGGCGCGCCCGCCCTTGTCGTTGGTGTACGTCACCGGACAGGCACCCAGGCGCAGGGGCCCGTCCGAGGCGTCCGCCGTGCCGTACGCCTGGATCCGCAGCTTCTGCAGCGAAGCGATCTTCGCCTCGATGGCCTTCTTGCGGGTGGCCAGGTCCTTGTCGCGCGCGGCGACGGACTTGGTCACGATGTCCAGGTCGGACTTGGTCGCGGCGAGCTTGTCGCGGAGCGCCGCCACACCCGAGATCTGCTCCTGCTGATGCCGGGACAGCTGATCGAGATAGGTCAGCTTGTCGGTGAGCCCGGTCGGCGAGCCACTAATGATCATGGCGTTGAGAGCGTTCGGGGCACCCTGCTTGTACGCGTCGATGGCCAGGCCTCGGACCTGCTCCATCGCCGTGTTCACCTTCACCTCGAGCGGGGTGAGCTGGGCGGCGAGCTTCTTCTGCTGAGTCCGGTTCTTGAGCAGCTGGTTGTGCACGTCGTTGTACTGCTCGATGACCGGCTCGAGTTCGTTCCACTGCTTGTCGATCTGGGCCTCGACCGAGGAGGGCGAGGGTGTGGCGTGCGCGACGGCTGGTCCCGTGACAACGACCCCGACCGCCGCGAGTGCGCAGACGAGCCCGCGCAGAACTGCGGCGCGACCCCGCGCCCCAATCCGTTTCACGTTGGGTGTGATGTCCTTTCTTCCCTCGAGCCGCCGACCGGGTTAGCTGACGGGTTCGGACGGGAAGACGCGCCCGGCCGCGACGGATCGCGGCTTCACCCCAACTGCTCGGGTCCCCGGTTCGCCCGTACACGGCGATTAGGCGGTGGTCCGTCAGATCGGCCGGGTGGACGATGGGGGGCTGCCGAACCGGGGACCACCGTACTCCCGATCATGTGGAGAACTGAAGCCGACGCGTACGGGAAACTGCTTGCTCAGGACGGCATACGCACAGTGATCAGAGCGGCCAGTGGTCCAGCGCGCGGTCGAGCCAGGGCACCACGAGAATCACCGTGGGTAACACCAGGAGCCCGGCCGCGGCGAGCCCGGCGGCGACGTTCCGGCCGACGGACACCGTGTGCGGCATGGCGAGCCGGGCGAGCCTGCGACGCCGGGCGTCACCCGTCGGGTCGGGTCGCGCGTCCTCCGCGAGGGGGACGGCGTCGGTCAGCCTTTCGAGCGCCGCCCGCAGCGGCTCGGCGCCGACCTTCCGCCGCGCCACGTCATCAGAGATCATTTCCAACAGCAGGTGTACGGCGTCGAGCGGCACCCGGCTCCGCAGCGGCCGCGGCACCGCCTGATAGAAGGCCGTGAACGACTCCATCACCACCTCGTGCCGGTGGCGCAGGTGGGTCTGCTCGTGCGCGAGGACCGCGTCGACCTGCTCGCGGTCGAGCACCTGGAGCACCCCGTTGCTGAGCACCACCCGGGGCTCGCGGCCGGGCACGCAGTAGGCCAGCGGCAGCGCACCGTCGAGCACGCGCAGGTTGTCGGGCCCGAGCTCGCGATGCTGTTCGGCGCGGTCGAGCAGGTCGACGAGCATGCGGTGCCGGGCCCGGCGCGCGCGGGAGCGGCGGGTGACCCCGACCAGCGAGATCACCAGCCGCAGGATGATCACCCCAGCGACCACGAGGGCGCCGATGAGGGCGGCCGCGGCGACCGGCTTGCCCGAGCCGGCGGCCCGGGTCACCTCGTACGGGGCGGAGAGCACGACGCCGAGCGCGGAGAGCACCGCGCTCAGCGTGATCGACTGCCAGAGCAGGACGGCGGCGACCGGGGCGCGGTCGGTCCATCGCGCCCGTGCGAGCGGGCCCGGCACGACCAGCGACAGGGTCAGGCCGAGCGCGCCGAGCAGGAGCGCGGTCACGTCCTCTTGGAGGCTGCGATGGCCGCGGCGAGCGCCTCGGGCGAGAGCCGGCCGACGAAGTAGGCGAGGGCGGCGTCCTGGTCGCCGCTGGCGGTGAGCGCGTCGAGCATGACCGAGGCGGTCATCTCCTCGCGGGACTGCACGGGGGCGTACTTGTAGGCGCGGTCCTCGTTCTGCTGGGTGACCATGTGCTTCTTTGCCAAGCGGTTGAGCACGGTCATGACGGTCGTGTAGGCCAGGTCGCGCTCGCGGCTCAGGCGCTCGTGCACCTGCCGCACGGTGAGCGGCTCGCCCGCCTCCCACAACTGCTCCATGACCTCGCGTTCCAGGTCCCCGAGTGCCATGTCGCCCATATTACAGGTCCTACTGCGCAGCGTCGTACTACGCGACGTAGTATCTACTACGAGACGTCGTAGAGGGGGCTTACCCATGGACGTGCTGGACCTGACCCGGCTCCAGTTCGCGGTGGTGACGATCTATCACTACTTCTTCGTGCCGCTGTCGATCAGCCTGGCCGCGGCCGCCGCCGGCCTGCAGATCGCGTGGCTGCGCACCAAGCGCGACGAGTACCTGCATCTCACGAAGTTCGTCGGCAAGATCTTGATCGTCACGTTCGCGGTCGGTGTCGTGACGGGCCTCGTCCAGGAGTTCCAGTTCGGGCTCGGCTGGAGCGGCTTCGCCACGTTCTACGGCGACGTGTTCGGGCCGACGCTGGCGATCGAGGGGATGCTCGCGTTCTTCCTCGAGGCCACGTTCCTCGCGCTCTGGTATTTCGGATGGGACCGGCTGCCGAGGCTCGTGCACACGGCCACGATCGTCATCGTCGCGATCGGCACCCTGCTCTCCGCCTTCATCATCCTGGCCGCCAACTCGTTCATGCAGAACCCGGTGGCCTACACGCTCGACCCGGTGACCGGGCGCGCGCGGCTGACGTCCTTCACCGAGCTGCTGCTCAACAAGGTCAACCTGGCCGCCTTCCCGCACACGATGGCGGGCGCGGTCATGGTCGGCGGCGCGCTGCTGCTGGCGCTGGGCGTGTGGCGGCTCGCCGCCGACGGCACCTTCCGGATCATGGCGAGGCTGGGCGCGTGGATGACCCTGGCCGGCGGGGCACTGACCGCGCTGACCGGCGACCACCTCGGCAAGGTGATGACCGAGGTGCAGCCGATGAAGATGGCGGCGGCGGAGGCGCTGTACGAGACCACGAAGGGCGCACCGTTCTCGATCTTCACGAGCGGCCCGCCGCTGCCGTCGTTCTCGCTCGACATCCCGTGGCTGCTGTCGATCCTGGCCAAGGGCAACCCGAACGCGACGGTGCAGGGCATCGACGAGCTCCAGGCGCAGTACGCGGCCCAGTTCGGCCCCGGCAACTACACCCCGATGATCCCGGTGGCCTTCTGGACGTTCCGCGCGATGATCGGCGCCGGCATGCTGGCGGCGGCGATCGCCGCTTACTACCTCTGGCGTACGAGGAAGCACCGCGACGCGCCGCGCTGGCTCACCCGGTGGCTGCCACTGATCCCGATCCTGCCCGCGGCCGCCAACACGTTCGGCTGGATCTTCACCGAGACGGCGCGGCAGCCCTGGATCGCGTTCGGCATCTCGAAGGTCGCGGACGGCATCTCCCCCGGCCTCACCAGTTCGGAGGTCATCGCCTCCCTGGCGGGATTCACCGTCGTGTACGGGATTCTGGCCGTCGTCTGGTACCGCCTGATCCGCCACCTGTCCCGGCAGCCGCTGGCGCCCCCGGCCACGGTCGCCGCCGACACCCCCGAGCCCGCTCCCGTCTACTGAGGACAAGCCATGATCACCTTCTGGTTCGCCGTCGTCGTGCTCGCCTGGGTGCTCTTCTTCGTGCTGGAGGGCTTCGACTTCGGCGTCGGCCTGCTGGGCCCGCTGCTCGGCCGCGACGACCACGAGCGAGGCGCCGCGGTACGCACGATCGGCCCGTTCTGGGACGGCAACGAGGTGTGGCTGGTGGCGGCGATCGGCGTCACGTTCGCCGCGTTCCCGGCCTGGTACTCGGCGCTGCTGTCGGGCCTGTACCTGCCGATGGTCGTGCTGCTGCTCCTGCTGGCGGTGCGCGGTGTGGCCCTGGAGTTCCGCGGCAAGGGCGACGGCGCCGCCTATCGTCGCAGGGCCGACATCGCGCTGGCGCTGAGCTCGCTCGGCATCGTGCTGGTGTGGGGCGCGCTGCTGGCGGCGTTCGTGCGCGGCCTGGCGCTGGACGCGTCGGGTTCGGTGACGGGCGGCGGGCTGTCCCGCACGCTGGGGCCGGTCTTCACCCTCGAGGCCGGGCTGGGCGCGCTGGCGGCACTGTTCGCGGCGCTGCTGCTGGGCGCGACGTTCCTGAGCCTGCGCACCAGCGGCCCCCTGCGCGGCCGGGCCCGCACGCTGGCGAGGTGGCTGGGCACGGGCGGGGCGGTCGCGCTCCTGGTCATCGGCTTCGGTACGGGCTCACGGCTGGCCCTGGCCGCCGCGGCCCTGAGCCTGCTGGCCGGCATCCTGGCCCGCTCCGGCCGCGAGGCCCTGGCCTTCGCGGCAACGGCGGTGGGAGTGGCCGGTGCCGTGGTGGCCGTGTTCACGACCCACGGCGACGTGGTGCTGCGCAGCACGCTGAACCCGCAGTGGTCCCTGACCATGGACTCGGCCGCGGCGACACCCCAGGCGCTGTCGCTGCTGACCTGGGCCGGGGTGCTGATCCTGCCGGGCGTGCTGGCTTACCAGGCCTTCTCGTACTGGATCTTCCGCCGCCGCGTCGCGAGCGAGCGGGTGCCGTCGTGAGCGGGTCGTCCACAGCCGCCGCCGCGTCCACAGGGACAAATCGGGCCGCGTCCGGGCCATCCACAGACCTTGCCACCGCCGAGCCGAAGCGGTCCTCGTCAGCCCGGGGGCCGCTGGATCCCCGGCTGGTGCGGCACGCCCGCACCAGCCGGGCCGGCATCGCCCTGCTCGCGCTCCTCGGCGCGGGCCAGGCCGCCGCCACCCTGACCGTCGCGATCGCCCTGGCCTTGCTGGTGGCCGGCGACCACCGCTGGGCGACCGCCCTGCTCGCCGGCGCTTTCGTCGCACGCGCCGGCTTCTCCTGGGGCGAGCAGGTCGTGGCCCAGCGCACCGCCGCCCGCGTCACCGACGAGCTCCGCCGCTCCATGCTCATCGCCGTCCTGCGCCGCGGCCCCGCCTGGGCCGCCTCGTTCGGCGCCGGGCGGCTCACCGCCGTACTGACAAATGGCCTCGACGCCCTGCGCCCTTGGTTCAGCGGATATCTGCCCGCCCTCGTGCTGGGCGTGGCCCTGCCCCCGCTGGTCGTGCTCACCATGGCCTTCGTCGACCCCGCGTCGGCGATCGTCGCCCTGGTCACGCTGCCGTTGATCCCCGTCCTCGGTGCCCTGATCGGCTGGGCCACCCAGGCCCGCGCCCGCCGCCGCTGGGAGGCCGACGCCCGCCTGGCCGGCCACTTCTTGGACGTCGTGCGCGGCCTGCCCACCCTGCGCGTCTTCGGCCGCGCCGAGCGCCAGACCGCCGTCGTCGAGGACCTGACGGACAAGCACCGCTCCGCCACCTTGCGCGTGCTGCGCGTCGCCTTCCTGTCCTCCACCGCGCTCGACCTCGTCGGCACCCTCTCGGTCGGTCTCATCGCCGTCGAGGCGGGCCTGCGGGTGGCCGCCGGCAACCTCGCCCTCGGCCCGGCCCTGCTGGTCATCCTCCTGGCGCCCGAGGCCTATCGCCCACTACGCGAGATGGCCGCCAAGTACCACGCCGCCACCGACGCCACGGCCGTCATCAGCGACGTCGACGAGATCCTCACACCGGCGATCCCCGCACCCGCGATCCCCGCACCCGCGCCGCCTGCACACGCGAGGCCCGCACCCGCGATCCCCGCACCCGCGCCGCCTGCACCCGCGAGGCCCGCACCCGCGACGCCTGCACCCGCGAGGCCCGCACCCGCGACGCCTGCACCCGCGAGGCCCGCACCCGCGATCCCCGCACCCGCGATCCCCGCACCCGCGACGCCCGCACCGGCGACGCTCACACCCGCGACGCCCACACCCGCGGCGGGTGCCGGGACGCGGGATCTGGCTGGGGTGGGAGCGTTCGGGCTTCGGGTGCGCTATCCCGGCGCCACCCGGGACGCCCTCGTCCTCGACGAGCTGAGTGTGCGGGCCGGCGAGATCGTCGCCCTGCGTGGACCGTCGGGCGCGGGCAAGACGACGGCGCTGCGGGTGCTCGCGGGACTGCACGCCCCCGACGCGGGCGTCGCGGTCGCGGACAACGCGCTCTATCTGCCGCAGCGGCCCACGCTCCCCCACGCGCGCCGGGTAGCCGACCTCTTCCCCGCCGGGACCACCACCGAGCAGATCGACGAAGCCCTGCGCACGGTAGGACTCGACCTCACCCCCGACACAGCCCTCGGCGAACGAGGCGCCGGGGTCTCGGCAGGCCAGCGGCACCGGCTCGCGCTCGCCGCCCTGCTGCACCGCGCCGGCAGCAACCCGGTGACCCTTCTGCTCGACGAGCCGACCGCCCACCTGGACGCCACCACCGAGCAGCTCGTCATCGACCGCCTGCGGCGGGCCGCCCGCCGAGGCAGCGCCGTCCTCGTCGTGGCCCACCGTCCGGCTCTCCTCGAAGCCGCCGACCGCATCGTCACCATAACCGCGCCGGTGGAGGTCTCCCCCACTCGCGCGGCCGGACCGATCAGCAGCGAAGGCACCGTCCCCACAACGGCCACTTCCTCTGCGAGTGCGGCCTCCTCCACAGCCCGATTTGTCCCGTTCAAGAACCGCTCGTCCACAGCCCGAATTGTCGGCCAGGGTGATGCCTCATCCACAGCCCGACTTGTCCCGGGTGGCGACGCTGCGTCCACAGCCCGAAATGTCGACCAGTGCGACGCTGCGCCCACAGCCCGAAATGTCGACCCGGGCGATGCTGCGTCCACAGCCCGAAATGTCGACCCGGGCGATGCCGCGTCCGCAGCCCGAAATGTCGACCCGGGTGACGCCTCGTCCACAGCCCGGCTCGTCCCAGGTAGCGACGCCGCGCCCACAGCCCGAAATGTCCCAGGCCACGGCACCGCATCCACAGCCCGGAATGTCGCGGGCGGCGATGTGCCGTCCACAGCCCGAGATGTCCGTGACGGTCGGGTGTCCTCCACAGCCCGAAATGTCGGTGGGTCGGTCTGGCGGCGTCCTTGGGCGGCGGTTGCGCTGGGCACGGGGTCGTCGCTTGCGGGGATCGTGCTCACCGGGGCGGCTGCCTGGCTGCTCGTGCGGGCGTCCACACTGCCGCCGGTGTTGTCGCTTTCGGCGGCTGTGGTGCTGGTTCGGGGTAGTGCTGTGGCGCGGCCGCTGCTGCGGTACGTGGAGCGGCTCGTGGCGCACGATGTCGCGTTCGCCCGGCTGGGAACGTGGCGGGCTCGGATCTATGGGGCGCTCGTTCCGCGGGTGCCGGGGGCACGGCTGCGGCGGCGCGGGGATCTGCTCACCAAGGTAGTGGACGACGTGGACGCTCGGGTGGACGGGCTGCTTCGCGGGCGCCTTCCGGCCGTAGCGGCCTGGGCCACGCTTGCGGTTGCCTCGGGTGTGGCGGTCTTCCTCTCGCCCGCTGTTGCCGTGCCGCTGGTTGCGGGGCTGGTGATTGCCGGGGTGGTGGCGCCGCTCGTCGCGGCGCGGCAGGCGGCTCGGGCGGAAGTGGCCACGGGTGCGGCCCGGGCCGCGCTGCGTGACGCCATGGTGGAGACGGTGGACGGGATCGAGGAGCTGACCGGTTCGGAAACCGTGCCGGAGCAGCGCAGCCGCGACCTCGCCCGGCTGGAACAGGGCGCGGCGCGGGCGGCCGGATGGGCTGCGGCGCTGGGGCACCTCGGGTGGGGCATCGCGGTGGTGGGCACGGCCTTCGCGCTCGGCGGGCTCAGCCACGAGTGGGCCGCCGTTCTCCTGCTCGGCATCGTGGTCCTCGGCGACCAGGTCATGACGCTCCCCGACGCCGCCGTGGCCCGCCGGCACGCGGCCGGCGCCGACCAGCGCCTCGCCGCCCTGCTCGCCGAACCACCGGCCGTCACGTTCACCGCCGCCAGAG
>NZ_BOMI01000103.1 GCF_016862115.1 Paractinoplanes deccanensis | reverse complement strand
TACATTCCCCGCCGCCGGAGATCAGGCCCTCTCGCACGCCGGCACACCCCACGCCGCCGGAGACCAGGCCCTCTCGCACACCGGCACACTCTCCGCCGAGGGCGCGGGAACCGCCGAGCCACAGGACGCGGCTCCCGCCTCCAGCACGGCGACGGGCGTCGGCGGTCTCGGCAGGGGGCTCGGTCGCGGGGTTGGCTTGCGGCTTCGCGGGGTCACCGCGGGCTGGGATTCGCGCCGGGACGGCGTACTCGCGAACCTGGATCTTGACCTAGACGCGGGGAGCCGGGTTGCTGTGGTGGGGCGGTCGGGGTCGGGGAAGTCGACGCTGGCGGCGGTGGTGGCTCGGCTGCTCGATCCGCGGGAGGGGCGGCTGAGTCTGGCGGACGGCACGGATCTGCGGGAGCTGCCGGAGGCCGCTGTGCGGGGACGGATCGTGCTGGTCGGGGACGAGACGGACCATGTGTTCGCGTCTACCGTGCGGGAGAACCTGCGGCTGGCAAGGCCGGGCGCGGCCGATGAGGAGTTGCGGGCGGTGCTGGAACGGGTGCGGCTCGGTGACTGGCTCGACGGGCTGCCGGACGGGCTCGGCACGTGGCTGGGCAGTGGCGGCGCGACCATGTCCGGTGGGCAGGTGAGGCGGTTCGCCACGGCGCGGGCGCTGCTCGCGGACCCGGGGCTGCTGGTGCTCGACGAACCGACCGAAGGGCTGGACGTGGACGTGGCCGGGGCGCTCATGGCGGACCTGCTCGACGCCAGTCACGGGCGTACCGTCCTGTTGCTGACCCACCGCACCGAAGGGCTCGGGCTGGTCGACCGGGTGTTCACCTTGGAGGGTGGTCAGCTCAGGGACGCCAGCAGGCGCAGCGCCGTGGCGGCGGGGGTGTCCGGCTCGGCGGGGTAGGTCATCAGGCGCTGGCCGCTGCCGTCGGGGGACTGGAGGATCTCGAAGTCGAGCGTCAGGTCGCCGACGACGGGGTGGCGCAGGAGCTTGTGGCCGGTGACGCACTCCGCGACCGGGTGGTCGGCCCAGAGGCGCGCGAACTCGTCGCTGCGGACGCAGAGCTCGCCGATCAGCTCGGTGAGGGCGCGGTCGCCGGGATGCCGCCCGGCGACCAGCCGCAGCGACGCCACGGCGCGACAGGCCTCGGTGTGCCAGTCGGGGTAGAGGTCGCGGGTGTGCGGGTCGAGGAAGAGCAGGCGGGCCAGGTTGACCCCGGGCCTTGTCTCGTGGAAGGCCAGCAGGGCGCGGCCGAGCGGGTTCCAGGCCAGCACGGTGGTGTGCCGGTCGACGAGGACCGCCGGCACGTCCGGCATCGCGTTCAGCAGGCGCACCAGGGCGGCGCGGGGCGCGGCGAGAGGCGCGGGGCGGGGGCCCTCGAAGAGCTCGGCCAGATGGAAGAGGTGGGCGCGCTCGTCGGCGGACAGGCGCAGCGCGCGGGCCAGGGCCTCGATGACCGAGGCGGAGGCGTGGCGGCTCTGGCCCTGCTCCAGCCGCATGTAGTAGGTGTGGCTCACCCCGGCCAGCTGGGCCAGTTCCTCGCGCCGGAGCCCGGGCACGCGCCGGTGGCCGTACGAGACGAGCCCTGCCTCGGCGGGCGTGAGCCGGGCGCGGCGGGTGCGCAGGAAAGCCCCGAGTTCGTTCACCCGGTCATCGTCGCTCGCCGGGAAGCGCCGTGCCTATCCCTGCCGGTGCTAGTCACATCCGAGGGCTCCCACCCGCGCGCCGCCGGGCGGACCGTCGTGGCCATGACGAACACGAAGCGCGCCGCGATGGCGGTGCTGCTGACCGCGAGCTTCACGCTGGCGGTCGACTTCTCCATCCTCAACGTGGCCCTGCCCGCGATCGGGCGCGACGTCGGGCTGCCGCTCGGCCGGCTCCCGTGGGTGACGACGGCGTTCGCGCTCTGCGCCGCGGGATTCACCCTGCTGTTCGGCCGGCTCGCCGATATCGCCGGCCGCCGCCGGACGTTCCTGGCCGGCATGGCGGCGCTGGGCGTCTCGTCGCTGGTGGGTGGCCTCGCCCAGACCGCGGAGGTGTTGCTGGCCGCGCGCGTGGTGCAGGGCCTCGCCACGGCGGCGGTGACCCCGGCGGCGCTCGCGCTGCTCACCACACTGTTCCCGGCCGGGCCGGCACGGGATCGGGCGCTGGGACTCAACGGCGCCCTGATGGCCGCCGGCTTCACCACGGGTGCCGTGCTGGGCGGGGTGCTGACCGGCCTGCTGAGCTGGCGGTGGGCGTTCTTCCTCAACGTCGCGGTCGCGGCGGTGGTCCTGGTCGCGGCGCCGGTTCTGATCGATGACGTACGCCCGGAGCACCGTCCCCGCATCGACTGGGCCGGCGCCGTCACGGTGACGGGCGGACTGCTCGCGCTGGTGCACGGATGGCTGCCGGTCGGCGTCCTGCTGCTCGGGGTGTTCTGGTTCGTCGAGCGGAAGGTGGCGCAGCCGCTGGTGCCGGTCCGGGTGCTGCGATCGCGCGGCGTGGGCTGGGGCAATCTCGCCGGGCTGCTCGCGTTCGCCACCGAGACGTCGCTGGTGTTCGTCCTGACGATCCATCTGCAGGACGTTCTCGGGTATTCGCCGCTGAAGGCGGGGCTGGCGTTCGCCGCCCTGGGGCTGGGCACGGTCGCCGGCGGGATGGCGGCGCCCCGGGTGATCGCCAGGATCGGGGCGCGCGGCGCCCTCGCCGGTGGCTTCGTCGCGCAGGCGGCGGCCACCCTGCCCCTCGTCCTGCTGGGGCCGGACCGGCCGTGGCTGCTGGCGCTGACCTTCGCCGGCGGGGTGGCCAACCTGGTCGCGATCGTCGCGTTCATGGTGACCGTGACGAACGCCCTTCCCCTCGCCGACCAGGGCCTGGCGACAGGGCTGGCGACCATGAGCCAGCAGGTCGGCATCACGGTCGGCACGCCGGTGATGGCGGCCGTGCTCGCCGGCGGCTTCGTCCCGGCGGTCGCGGCCAACGCCGCCGTGGCGCTCGCCGCGGGCGTGCTGTTCAGCTTCGCAGTGCCTCCTGCAAGAACCGCAGTTGCGGCGTGAGCAGATCGACGTCCGGGGGCATGTGGCTGGCGCCGGGGAGCGGGAGCACGGTGTGCGGCTTCCCGGCGGCCAGCAGGGCGGCGGAGAAGCGCATCGTGTGGACCGGGTACACGTTGTCGTCGGCGAGGCCGTGGATGAGCATCAGCGGGCGTTCGAGCTTGGCGGCGTCGCGCAGGACCGAGGCGTTCTCGTACGGGGTCGGGTCGGCGCGCGGATCGCCCAGGTAGCGCTCCTGCCAATGGGTGTCGTACAGGAACTCGTCGGTGACCGGGGCGCCCGCCACGGCGGCGTGGAAGACGTCGGGGCGGCGCAGGACGGCGAGCGCGGCCAGGGTGCCGCCGGCCGACCAGCCGCGGATGCCGACGCGGGACAGGTCGAGCTCCGGGTAGAGCGCGGCCACCGTGCGCAGCGCCTCGACCTGGTCCTCGACGAGCATGTCGGAGTTGTCGCCGTACGCCTCCTTCTCCCAGCGCGGCCCCCGGCCCGGGGTGCCACGGCCGTCCGCGACGATCACGGCGAAGCCCTGGTCGGCGAACCACTGCGAGACGTAGTAGCTGCCACGGTGGGCGACGGCGCGTTGCATGGCCGTGCCGCCGTACGGATCCATCAGGACCGGCAGCCGCTCACCGCGCTGCCACACAGCCGGGAAGAGGACGGCCGTCCGCAACTCACGCTTTCCGGCGCGGAGCAGGGACACTTTCGGTACGACGGGCGAGCTCACCGACAGATCCGCGATCGTACGGGTGCCGAAGCGCACCGACGAGCCGTCCAGCCGGTCCGAGACGACCACGGTCGCGCCGCCGGCCCGGACACCGGTGTGCACGCCGGCGGCCGTGGTGAGCTGCCGCAGACCGTCCGCAGTGGACCAGGTCCACAGGTGCAGCTCGGTCGGCTCGTCGGCCGCGGCGAAGAGCACGGTGTCGCCGTCGACCGAGAGAACCTCGGCGACCTGCAGGCCGGCCGGGGTGACCGGCTCACCGGCGACCGTCAGGTGGCGGGTGTCCCCGCGGTCCTCGGTCCACACCAGCGAGCCGCTGTCGGTGCGCCGCGGCACGCCCGGCACGATCTGGGTCCAGGCGTCGTCCACGGCCTCGGCGATCGTCGAGGTGGCGCCCGTCCCCGGATCGACGTCGAGGACCCGCAGGACGGTCTGCGGCCTGTTCTGCGTCACCGCCAGGAGGCCGTGCCCGTCCCAGACGACGTCGACGAGATATTCGTACTCCGCCTCGACATCGACCCGCTGCCCGGCCAGGTCGTAGACGTGCAGAGTGACGACGGCGTTGGCGGTGCCCGCACGCGGGTAGCGCTGCGCGGTGGGCGGCTCCTGCGGGTTGGCGGGATCGCTGAGATACCAGATCTCGACGGGCTCGTTGTCCACGCGGGCCACGGCGAGCCGGTCCCCCGACGGCGCCCACCAGAAGCCGCGCATGCGTTCCATCGACTCGCCGGCGACGTGCTCGGCCAGCCCGTACGTGACGTCGTCCTTCTCGGGAGTGGCGAGCGCGCGGTCGCCCTGGCCGTCCGCGCCGATCAGCCGCAGCTCGCCGTCGTGCACATAGGCGACCGTGGTGCCGTCCGGGCTGATCGTGGCGTCCTCCACCGGCGCCTTGGCGGGCAGCGGCGCGACGTGCCCGCTGTCGACGTCGACGACGAAGAGCTGCTGGTCGGCCGTGAACGCCACCCGGCGTACGGCCCGATCGGCGCTGTAGGCCGAAATGCCCGACGACCTGTCGCGCGCCCTCTCGCGCCGTGCCCGTTCTTGCGCGGAGAGCGCCTTCTCCCCCGGCGTGGCCGGATCGGCGAGAAGCCGCTCCTCACCACCGTCGAGGTCGGCGCTCCACAGGCGCAGCACCGGATCCTCCCCGCCGAGGCTGCGCAGGAAGAGCACCCGTCGCCCCTCGGGCCCGACCGTGAACCGCCGCGGGCGGCCCAGCGAGAAGCCCTGTGTACGCCCCACGAGCCGCGGAAAATCGACAAGCATGCCGCCAGTCATACCGTATGAGGTCCAGAGCGGACAGCGTCGGCGTTGTCCACAGGGCTTGCGCGCCGTTGTGCGCTTTCAGGACCGGGCTCAGAGCCGGCCGAGATCGACCTCGATCGCGAACGGTGCGGTCAGCCTGACGACGCCGGTGAAGATCTCGCCATCGCGGTAGCAGCCGGCCCCCGGGTCGAGAACGTAGGTGTAGACGATGGGCACACCGGTGGCGGCCTGCTCGACACGCCAGGAGAACGGGATGCCGGCTCTCGCGTACTGGTCCGCCTTGACGATCCTGTCGGAGCCGGGAGAGACGACCTCGACCACGAGAAGCACGTGCTCGGGTCGTGTCGGGGTGATGTCGAGGGTGTCCGCCCGGTAGACGACTACGTCGGGGCGGCGATTGTTCAGCGGCACGTCCTGAAGCCGGACGTCGACGTCGGTGTCAGCGTTCCAGTCCGGCCCCGCGGCGGCGTCCAGGGCGTTCGCCAGGAGCCGGGCCAGGCGGTTGTGCCGCTTCGACGGGACCGGCCGCGCGACGACCATCCCGTCCACGACCTCGACGTCCGCGCTCTGCTCGGCTGTCCACGTGGCGTACTGCTGGGCCGTGACTGGCTCGTGCATCCAGGCCCTTCGCGGGAGGCGATCGGCTGCCGACCGCACCCTACCGTGGCACAGCCGGCAAGCCGCGGGTCAGGGCAGGCGTTCGATGATGGTGGCGTTGGCGGTGCCGCCCGCCTCGCACATGGTTTGCAGGCCGTAGCGGCCGCCGGTGCGTTCCAGGACGTTCAGGAGGGTGGTGGCCAGGCGGGCACCGCTGGCGCCCAGGGGGTGGCCGATGGCTGTGGCGCCGCCGTCCACATTGACCTTTCCGGGGTCGGCGCACGTTTCGGCCTGCCAGGCCAGCACTACCGAGGTGAAGGCCTCGTTCACCTCGTACGCGTCGATGTCGTCGATGGTCAGGCCGGCTCGGGCCAGGACCTTGGCGGTGGCGGGGATGATGCCGGTCAGCATCATGACGGGGTCGTCGCCGACGGCGGTGGCGGTGTGGACGCGGGCCCGGGGGCGCCAGCCGTGGCGGGCGGCGGTGGCGCTGGTGGTGAGCAGCAGGGCCGCGGCGCCGTCGTTGACGGGGCTGGAGTTGCCGGCGGTGACCTTCCAGTCGATGGCGCCGAAGCGCTGCTCCCAGCGCGGGTCCGCGAAGGCGGTGCGCAGGCCGGCGAGGGTTTCGACGGTGGTGCCGGGGCGGATGGTCTCGTCGACGGCGAGCGACGTGGGCCGGGTGATCTGGCTGTCGAAGTGACCGGCACGCCACGCCGCGGCGGCGCGCTGGTGGCTGGTGGCGGCGAAGTCGTCGAGCTGGGCGCGGGTGAAGCCCCATTTGCGGGCGATCAGTTCGGCGCTGACGCCCTGCGGGATCAGGCCGCCGTAGCGCTCGGCGACGGCCGGGCCGCCCACCAGGGCGCGGGTGCCGTCGACGTACGCGGAGCTGCCGATCGGGACGCGCGACATCGACTCGGCGCCGGAGGCGACGACCAGGTCGTACGCGCCGGAGATGAGGCCCTGGGCGGCGAAGCTCAGCGCCTGCTGGCTGCTGCCGCACTGCCGGTCGACGGTCACGCCGGGCACCGACTCGGGGAAGCCGGCGGCGAGCACGGCCATCCGGGTGGCGTTGGTGCTCTGCTCGCCGACCTGGCCGACCGTGCCGCCGATGACGTCGTCGATCTCGGCGGGGTCGAGTCCCGGGTTGCGCTCGACGAGCGCCTTCAGCACGTGCGCGTGCAGGTCGACGGGGTGGATCGCGTGGTAGGCGCCGCCGGGCTTGCCCTTGGCGACCGGGGTTCGCACCGCGTCGACGATGACGGCGTCTCGCATGGACCGACCTCCCAGTGATTACGGACCGACCGGTCCGATAGTCACCCACAGGGACGGCCGGCGTCAACAGGCTGGCGGACCGAGTGGTCCGATAAACTCGGCAGCCATGGCGCGGACGGAAGACCCCTCGGGACGAGAGCGCATCCTGTCGGTGGCGGCGGAGCTGTTCTACACGCGCGGCGTGCGGGCGGTCGGGCTGGCCGAGGTGATCCAGGCGGCGGGCTGCGGCAAGAACATGCTCTACCGGCACTTCCCCGGCAAGCCGGCACTGGTCGCCGCCTACCTGACCCGGGCACGCCAGGAGCGCGAGGCCGCGACCACGGCCGCCCTGACGGGCGCACCGCGAGACCAGCTGGTCGCGCTGATCGCCGAGACGGCCGATTGGGTACGGCGGCGCGCGTACCACGGCTGCGCGTTCCGGAACTACCTCGCCGAGTCCCCGTTCCGGCGCGGCGACGACGAGGCCACCGCGCTGGCGCACGCTTATGTGCGCGACAGCCGTACGCGCATCGAAGATCTCGTGGCGGAGCTCGGCGGCCCGCCGTCGCTGGCGGACCGGCTGTGGCTGCTGCTCGACAGCCTCTACAGCGACACGGGGCCGGAACCGTCGGTCGCGGTGGCGTGGGCGCGGGAACTGGTTGCCGACCGCCGGTAGAGCTGGTGCTCGCGATCCCGGTGACCGCCCCCGCTACGACGAGCGGCGCTGCGCCGGCAGCCGTACGCCGCTGATCTCGCTCGGCGGCCGGATCGCGGTCACCGTCGCGTAGCCCTCGGCCAGCAGGGCGATGTCCGAGCCCGGCACCAGCGGCTCCCCCGTCTTCTCGATGGCCGTGCGGACGAAGCCTTCACCGCTCTCCGCGAGCGCCATCTGCGCCTGCCCGAACGGCGCGAGTGTCGCCTCGCGCAGGCCCGCGACCTCGTCGAGCGACCGGTCGGGCACGTTCAGGTTGAGCACGGTGCCGGCCGGCGCCTCCGTGAGCCAGTCGAGCAGGTCCGCCGCGGTGCGGGCCGCGGTCTCCCAGTGGAGCACCGAGTCGTCGGGGACGACGATCGCCGCTCCCCCGCTGGCCGTCGCGTCCACATCGGAGGGACTGAGGACGTCGAGGGACACGGCCATCGCGCGCACCCGGTCGTTCGCCGCGGTCAGGGCCGCGCCCACGGTGCCCGAGTGCAGGACCGCCCGGCCCGCGTTCGCGCCCCGGTTGATGCCCGACAGCACGAGATCCGGCGGTTCCCCGAAGACGCCCAGACCCGCGAGAACCGTGATGTACGCGGGCGACGCCGTCACCCCGTACGCGACGAGGTCCTGCCAGTCGTGGCGCTCGACGACGATCCGGCCCTCCGAGGTGACGGCCGTCAGCGCCGCGCTCATGCCGCTGGCCTCCTCGCGCGGGGCGGCCACCACCACGTCGTACCCGGCCTCGTGGGCGGCGAGCGCGAGCGCGCGGATGCCGGGAGCGCGCACGCCGTCGTCGTTGGTGACGAGGATCCGGGCGCTCATCGGAGGTCGTCGAGCCGTACGCGGCCGAACAGCTCGCGGATCGCCTCCGCGCGCCCGGTGCCGAGCCCGTGCCGGGTGACGTTGAGGGCGCCCGCCGCCGCGCCGGTCCGCAGCGCGTCCTCGAACGAGCCGCCCTGCGCCAGCACCGCCGCGACCCCGGCCGTCATCGAGTCGCCGGCGCCGCGATGCTCCGTCACCCGCAACGGTGGCGGCTCCACCTCGACCGCGCGCTCCTCGAAGAGCGCGAGCGCCGGGTCGCCCGCCCGGCTGATGAGCACCCCGGCCGCGCCCGACTCGGCGAGCTTGCGGCCCGCCGCGAGCAGCTCGTCCACGCTGTCGTCCGCCGCGCGGCCGTCGTCGATCAGCTCCTCGTGGCTCACCTTCACAAAGAAGACGCCACCTTCGAGTACGGCGGAAAGATGGTCACCCGAGAGGTCGGCCACCACCCGGACGCCGTTGCTCGTCAGGTCCGCCGCCAGCCGTTGGTACACCGCGGGATCCACGACCTCGGGCGACTGCGGTCCACTGAGGACGGCCACCGGCGCGCGCAGGCCCTCGGTGAGCGCCACGCTGTACAGCTCGTCGAGGTCGTGCCGCTCCAACGGCTGCCCGGGATGGTCGGCGATCGACGAGCGGGAGCCCTCGCGGCGGTCGTGCACGTACCAGCCCGTACCGGTGCTCCGGGGCACTGCTCTGAGCCGTACCCCCTGCTCCGCCGCAAGGGAACGCTCCAGGACCTCGCCCGTCTCGCCGCCGACGGCGGCGCACAGCGTGACCGGCACGCCCAGCGCGGCGATCATGCGGGCCTGCCAGACGCCCTGCCCACCGGGGTGGACGTGCAGCTCCGGGCCGGAGGTCTGCTGCTCGATGGTCACGGTCAGGATGGGTGCGGGGGCGAACACCATCACCGGATCGCTCATGGCCGGTTTTCTTACCCAGCGGCGCGCGGGTCAAGCGGCCGCGGCGGAAGCGAGCCTCTCCGGTGGCACGGGACGGCGCCATCCGCGCGACCGCCTCCACGATGGCCCGTTCGCGCGGGTCGTGGTTGCGGCGCACGAACGACCGGTCCAGCTTGAGCTCGTCGAGCGGCAGCCCGGTGAGCAGCGCCGGCGAGGTGTATCCGGATCGCCGCATCGGCCCCGGCCAGCAGGTCGCCCAGGTCGTGGCAGCCGGCCGCGGTGCCGAGCGAGGCTCCGCGGTGATCGGCACGCCGGCGACCTCGGCGAGCCGGCGTCGGTTGCCGAGCCCGGTGAGCGCGTCGTGCAGCGCGAGCGTCTCGTAGCGGCGGCTCAGATGCTCGATGAGCGGCCCGGCCGGCGCGAGCCCGATGCCGCCGTCGTCCAGGTCGACGACGGCCGGGGCGGCCTTCTCGGGCGCGGACCGGGCCAGGCGGGCGCGGGCGGCGTCGTCGAGGGCGGTGCACGATCACCGAGACGGTCACCAGAAGTTCATCACGCCACCCGGGTCAGGCGCAGGTAGTTCTTCCCCATCGCGTGACGAGCGCCACGGGGCTCCACCCGCAGCCGTACGGTCGCGCCGGGCCCCAGGTGGACCGGCAGATCGGGGCTCCCGGTCCAGTCGAGCTCCGCTCGCACGGTGTGCCCGCCCGGCGGCAGCGCGAGCGAGATCTCCCGCCCACAGCGCACGCTGCCCTTGACCACCCCGTCAACCACGATCTTGTACGCCCGCGCGCGGTCGAAGAAGGCTCCGGTGGGCCGCTCGACGGTGAGCGTGGCAATGACGGTCATACCGGCCATGCTCCCATCGCATTCCCGTCTTCGCAGGATTCGCCCGCCCTCTGCGCGGAAGGCTCTAGTAGGCGACCCCGACGGTGTGGCGGACGGTGGCCGGGTCGGTGACGCAGTGGAGCATCTGGTGTGCCACATCGGCGCGCGAGATGGACGTGCCGCCGCGCACGTTGCGGTCGATCGCCGTGCGGTATCGCCCGGTGAACGGCTTGTCGGTCAGGCGCGGCGGCCGGCTCACCGTCCAGTCGAGCCCGGACGCGAAGACGGCGTCCTCCATGCGGGCCAGGTCCGCGTAGTGGGTGCGGAACATCGCCTTGGCGAACCGCGCCCCGAGATGCCGCATGAAGAAGCCGTCCCCCGGGTCGTGCCGCGGCGGATGCGGCCGCTCCGGCGACGGGAACGTGCCCATCGGCGCGGCGCTGACCACGACGAGCCGGGTGGCGCCGGCCTTCTGAGCGGCCTCGATGATCGCCCGGGTGCCCCGCTCGGCGACCCCGGCCTCCGCATGTGACCGGGCGCCCAGCCCGGAGAGGATCGCGTCGGCACCCTGCACGGCCTCGGCGAGCGCGGGCACGTCGGGCCGCGCCAGATCCGCCCGCACGATCCGCACGGACTCACGGATCTTGTCGGGATTGCGAACGACGACGGTGACGTCATGCCCGGCGGCGCTCGCCTGCCGGAGCATCTCCCGCCCGATGCCGCCCGTGGCGGCCACGATGACAAGTCGCACGGTAACCATCCTTCGGCTCTCGAATAATACGGGAACCGTAGCAATTTACTTCGGGAACCGAAAGTTCTTGATGCCGTATTATCTGGAGTCTGAAAACACGCCAGGCGGGCGAGACGGGGCGGCAGGATGAGTGAGGGCACGACGGACCGGCGGCGGGCCAGGCGGCTGGCGACCGGGGTCAAGGACGCCCTCCGTGAGGCCGGCCTTCAGCTCACGCTGCTCAACCATCAGGTGAGCGCCCGGCTGGAGCTGCGCGACGTCGACCTCGACTGCCTCAACCTGATCGGCCGCGACGGCCCGCTCACCCCCGGCGCGCTCGCCAAGGCCGCCGGTCTGCCGCCCGCCACGGTGACCGGCGTCCTCGACCGCCTGGAAAACGCGGGCTGGATCGCCCGCGAGCGCGACGTCACCGACCGCCGCGCCGTGCTGGTGCGCGCCCTGCCCGACCGCGCGGGCGAGGTGCTGGCGCAGTTCCGCGGCATGAACTTCGCCATGGACGACATCTGCGCCGGCTACACCCCGGAGCAGCTCGAGGTCATCGCCGACTTCCTCCGCCGCACCGCGGCCGCGAGCGTCCAGGAAGCCGCCAAGATCGGCCGGCCCCCGGCATAGAGTGACCGCTCAGTCCGTCAGAAGCTTGCGGACCGCGCGCTCGCTAGGGGCGTCGACGACCTCCCCCTCCTCATAAGCCTCGATCACCCGCGGATCCACGTACGAGGCCCTGGCCACCGCCGGCGTGTTGCCCAGCAGCTCGGCCACTTCCTTCATCGCGTGCGAGACCGCCTTCTTGCGTTTCGCCTGCGTGGGCTGCGGGCCGGCCTCGGCCAGCTCGGTGGCCGCCTTCACCGTGCCGTGCCAGGTGCGGAAGTCCTTCGCCGTCATCTTCTCGCCGCTGATCTCGCGGAGGTAGTCGTTGATCTCGTCGGCGTGGACGTCGTGCCAGCGGCGGCCCTCGTAGTAGGCGAAGAGCCGGTTGTCGCCCCGGCGGCGGCGTTTCAGGTCGCGGAGGACGGCGCAGACCTCGCCGTCGTTGACCGAGCCGGAGTGTTCGACGCCCGATTTGCCGGTGAACTCCATCAGGACGCAGCCGCCGCTGGTGCGGATGTGCTCGGGCTTGAGGGTGGACAGGCCGAAGGACGGGTCCTCCTCGCGGACCGCGTACTGGTCGCTGCCGATGCGGAACATGTTCATGTCGAGCAGGGACACGATCGCCGCGAGGACGCGGGAGCGGGTCAGGCCGCGGCCTTGCGTCAGGTCGGCGCGGAGGCGGTCGCGGATCTTCGGCAGGCGGGCGGCGACCTCCAGCGCGTGGTCGAACTTCTCCTCGTCGCGGGCCGTGCGCCAGGCGTCGTGGTAGCGGTACTGCTTGCGGCCGGCCGCGTCGACGCCGGTGGCCTGGATGTGGCCGCGCGGGTCCGGTGAGATCCACACGTCCTTCCAGGCGGGCGGGATGACCAGGGCCTTGATGCGCTCGATCTCGTCCTGGTCGTGCAGCGTGGAGCCGTCCGTGTCCAGGTAGGTGAAGCCCTTGCCGGCCCGCCGCCTGCCGTAGCCGGGCCTGCTCAGGTCAGAGCGCCGCAGCCGCATCGAGCACCTCGCCGGTCGTCACCGCGAGCAGGGCCGGATGCACGCCCGGCTCCATGCTGTCGCCCGGCTCGCTCCGGGTGCCGTGCCAGATGGCGCGGTGGTACGGGCGCGCGGGCGGTCCCCAGCGCGCCGGCGACATCGGGCCGAACAGCACGACCGACGGTGTCCCGTACGCGGAGGCCAGATGCGCGATGCCCGTGTCACCGCTGATCAGCAGCCGGGCGTGGGCGACGAGGCCCGCGAGCTCGGCCAGTTCGGTACGCGGCACCGCCGTCTCCGGCAGCCCCGCCAGCTCCGCCACGCGCAGGGCGAGCGGGCGCTCCGCCGCCGAACCCGTGATCACCACCCGGTGACCCCGCCCGGCGAGCTCGGCCGCGACCGTCGCGAAGCGGTCCGCGGGCCAGCGGCGCGACGGCGACTTCGCGCCCGGGTGGATGATCGTCACGCCGCGCGGCACGTCGGCGGAGGGCACGGCCAGCGACAGGTCGCCCTCGTCCGCGGGCACGCCGTAGTGGCGCAGCAGCCGGCACCAGCGATGCACCTCGTGCTCCTCTTCGATCCAGGTCGGACCGTCGAGATGCCCGGCTTCGGCGTTCGCAAACGCCCACAGCTTCGCCGGATGTGCCGCTTGCAGCAATCGGTGCGACTCCGGGCCGCTGCCGTGCAGGTTGAGGCCGACCTCGGGGCCGTCGACCGGCCACGTCCGCGGGCCGAGGCCGTCCGTGGCGATCACCTCGTCCACGGCCCCGGTCAGCTCGATCAGCGGGGTGAGCCAGGCGGGTGCGGCGAGCGCCAGCTCGCGCCCGGGGAAGGCGCCGCGGAGCCCGCGCAGGGCGGGCACCGCGGTCGCCAGATCGCCGACGCCGAGGGCGCGCAGGGCGAGGATCACGGGTACGAGGTCTCCTGCTCCGCGGCGATGACCAGTTCCCGCACCGCGCACCCGGCCGGCTGGGACAGGGCGAACATGATGGCGTTCGCGACGTTCGCCGGGTCGTTGAGGATCGCGTCCGGGCCCGGCTTGTACTGCTCGACGCGGTCGTCGAAGAACTTCGTCCGCATGCCGCCCGGGATGACCAGGGTGACGTTGACCTGGCCGGCCAGCTCGGCGGAGAGCGCGCGGGTGAAGCCGACGACGCCGAACTTCGCGGCGCAGTAGGCGGTGGCGTCGCTGACCGCCTTGATGCCCAGCGTCGACGAGACCGTGACGACACCGCCGTGCGACTCCTTGAGCGCCGGCAGCGCCGCCCGGATCACGGCGGCCGTGGAGAGCAGGTCGATGGTGACGATCCGGTCCCAGACGTCGCCCGGGATGTCGGCGAGCGCGCCCGGGACGTCCATGCCGGCCGCGGTCACGACCCCGTCGATGGTGCCGCCGGCCTCCTCGATCGCCCGCCGGGTGGCGGCCTCGGCCGCGCGGGTGTCGGCGAGGTCGCACTCGATCCACGGCACGCCCTCCTGGGGCGCCTGCCGGTCGATGACGAACGGGCGGCCGCCCGCCTTGGCCACCGCGTCCACGACGGCGGCGCCGAGCCCGCTCGAGCCGCCGGTAACGATCACTGCGTCCATGTGCTTACCTCCGGGAAGTCGCGGCAGACGCCGCGCCGATGGGATGGTGCGGCAGAAGCGCCGTTGGGATGGCGCGGCGAAGCGCCGATGGGACGGCGCGGCGAAGCGCCGATGGGATGACGCGGCAACAGCGCCGCGCGAGGAAGGGAAGAGCTCATCCGCGGGATGTCGCGGACTGGGCCGCCGCGATGGTGCGGGTGGTGGAGCGCCCGTCCAGGTAGGGCACGATGACCGTCTGGCCGCCCCAGCGCTTGACCAGCTCGGCCTCGGGCAGCGCCGGCCCGCCGTCGGCGTAGTCGCCGCCCTTGACCCAGACGTCGGGGCGCAGCCAGGACAGCACCGACTCGGGGGTCGGCTCGTCGAAGACGACCACAGCGTCCACGCAGTCCAACGCGGCGAGCAGCCGGCTGCGATCGTGCTCGTTGGTGAGCGGCCGGTCCGGCCCCTTCAGGCGGCGCACCGAGTCGTCGCTGTTCAGGCAGACGATCAGGCAGTCGCCGAGCTGCCGGGCGGCCTTGAGGGTGGCGAGGTGGCCGATGTGCAGCAGGTCGAAGCAGCCGCCGGTCGCCACCACCGTGCCGCCACGGGCCCGGACGTCCGCCACCAGCTTGCCCGCCTCCGCCGCGCCGATCCTTTCCGACTTGTCGGGTTTGCCGGAGGGCTCAGGCGCGAGCGCAGCGGTCACGCCGCCGCCGGCGACATAGGACGACGCGGCAGCGACCGCCTGCTGCACCGCTTCGGAGACCAGGGCCCCCGAGGCGAGCGACAGGGCCGCGGTGGCGGCGAAGCGGTCCCCCGCCCCGCAGGTGTCCCCGCCGGACACCGAGGGTGCCGCCACCACCAGCGGCGTCGGCCCCGAGTGGCAGAGGACCGCGCCCTCCGCTCCGCAGGTGACCACGACCGCGCCGGCCCGCCACAGCTGCCGCAGGTGCTGCCCGCCGCGCTGGGCGGCGGCAAGGGTGGAGCCGCCGCCCGCGTCGCCGGAGAGCTTGCGCACCTCGGCCACGTTCGGCGTGACCAGGCGGACGTTCGGCACCGGCGCGGGCCCGTTGGGGTGCGGGTCCCACACGATCGGGGCCTTCGCCTCGCCGAGCGCCCGCCGGATCTCCGGGTGCCGGGCGACGCCGCGCCCGTAGTCGCTGACCAGGATCGCCTTCGCGTCGCGCAGCACGTCCAGCACCGCCCGCGGCGCGTCGCCGGGCGCCTGCGGCTCGCCGCCCCGGTCGAGGCGCAGCAGCACCTGGCCGTCGGCGCGCAGCCGCACCTTCTCCGGTGTCGCGCCGGGCAGCGGCAGCGCGTACACCCGCACGCCCGCCGCCGTCAGCAGCTCGCTGAGCCGCGCGCCGCCCGCGTCGTCCGCGAGCGCCGTGACCAGGGCGACGTCGTGTCCCTGCCCGGCCGCCAGCAGGGCCGCCAGGCCGGCGCCGCCGGGGCGTTCCGTCACCTGCCGCTCGTCCAGGACCGGCGCGGGGGCGTCCGGCGCGACCCGCTGGACGCTGCCCTCGACGTCCTTGTCGAGCAGGGTGTCTCCGACGATGACCAGAAGGGAGCTCATACGCCTACTCGCATCTCCTCGTTGATGATCTCGGGGGTCCGGCTCTCGGCGAAAGGGCCGACCACCGCCGGCAGCGTGCTGTCGAGGTACTCGCACATTAGGTGCACCGAGAGCAGGTGCAGCTCCTGCACCACCTGGCTGTCCGGCGACGGGCAGCGCAGCGCCTCGTCGCAGGCGTCGGCCAGCGGGTTGGGGCCCTCGCCCGTCATCGCCCACGTGCGCAGGCCGCACTCCTTGGCCGCGCGCACGGCGGTGAGCAGGTTGGGGCTGCGCCCGCTGGTCGACATCGCGAGGAAGACGTCGCCGGGCCGGCCGTGCGCCCGCACCTGCCGGGCGAAGACCTCCTCGAACCCGTAGTCGTTGCCGATCGCGGTGACCGCCGACGAGTCCGGGGTCAGCGCGATCGCGGACAGCGGCATCCGCTCGTCGCGCAGCCGGCCGACCAGCTCGGCGGCGAGGTGCTGGGCCTCGGCCGCGCTGCCGCCGTTGCCGGCGACCAGCAGGCGGCCGCCCTGCCCGAGGTGCCAGGCGAGCTGGCCGCCCCAGCGCGCCAGCCGGCCCGCGACCGCCCGGAACGGGACGATCGCCGTGGCCAGCGCGGTCAGGTGCCGATCTGTGGGGGAAAGCTCCGAGGACATCAAGCAACCGCCTCACGGGTGGGTTCGGGGGTGACACCGGCGACGCTCGCGTAGACGTCCGCGAGCCGGCCGGCGATGCGGGGCCAGGCGTAGGAGTGGGTGGCGCGGTCGACCGCCGCGGCCGCGTACGAGATGCGCCGCACGTCGTCGGCGAGCAGCTTGCGCAGCGCGACGGCGAGCCCGGCCGGGTCGCGCGCGGGCACGAGGTCGCCGGTGACGCCGTCGACGACGGTGTCGGTCAGCCCGCCGACCGCCGAGCCGACCACCGGCACGCCGCAGGCCATCGCCTCGAGCACGGTGAGGCCGAACGGCTCGTACCAGGGCGTCGCCGCCACCACGTCGGCCGAGCGGTACCACGCGGGCATCTCGTGGGCCGGCACCGCGCCGGCGAGGCGGACGCGGTCGGCGACCCGGCACTCCTCGGCGATCGCGAGCAGTCTCCGGGCGTACGGGTCGGCCTCGATCTCGGACAGCGCGGGCCCGCCCACCACGACCAGCTCGGCGCGCGGCACGCCGGGCAGCGCCCGGATCAGGTCCTCGACGCCCTTGCGCTCGACCAGCCGCGCCACGGTGAGGATGCGCGGCCGCTTGGAGCGCGGCACGGACGGCCCGTCGGGGCGGAACCGCTCGGTGTTCACGCCGGACGGCACCATCGACATCCGCGCGCGGGGCACGCCGAGCCGGATCAGCTCGCGCACCTCGTCCTGGCACTGCACGATCACCCGGTCGACGGCCCGGCCGAGCTCGCGCTCATAGGCGATGCGCCGGGGCGGGCTGGTGTCGGCGGCGCCCTGGTGGCGCTTTTTCACAGAGCCCAGCGCGTGGTACGTCTGCACGACCGGAACCTCGCGGGCGCGCCCCGCGGTCACCGCCGCGAGCCCGCTCATCCAGAAGTGCGCGTGCGCCACGTCGGGCCGCCACTCGTCGCGCCAGTCCGCGGCGAGGCACTCGGCGAACCGGCCCATGAACGGCAGCAGCTCGTCCTTGGCCAGCGCCTGCGCCGGCCCGGCCGGAACATGCACGACCTCCAAAGAGGAGCCCAGGGGCACCACGGTGGGCAGGGCGGGGCTGTCGCGCCGGGTGTAGACGCGCACCTCGTGTCCCTCCGCGGCGAGCGCCCCGGCGAGCTCGGCGACGTGCGCGTTCTGCCCGCCCGCGTCGATGCCCCCGAGGGCGGCGAGCGGGCTGGCGTGTTCCGAGATCATCGCGATGCGCATGTTTCCTCCTCCAGCAGCCGGTCCCAGTCCGCGAGGAACCGGTCCAGGCCGTAGCGGGCCAGCGCGACCTGGCGGGCCCGGCCGCCGAGGCTGCGTGCCGCCTCGGCGTCCTCGAGCAGCCAGTGCGTGGCCTCGACGAGCGTGCTGACGCGGGTGTCGAGCACCCCGGCGTCGGGCGGCACCGCGGCGACCGCCTCGGTGGTGGCCAGGCCGACGACGGGCATGCCCATCTGCATGGCCTCGATGAGGCTCAGCCCCAGCGACGTCCAGCGGGTCAGGTGCAGATAAATCCGCCGTCGGGCGACTTCTGCGTGCATGACGTGCTGCGGCGGATCGTCGTAGGGCGTGATCCGCGGCCCGCGCAGGCCCTCGACACCCATGCCGAAGACGTCCAGCGGCGCCACCGCCGCGAACCGCGGGAACAGGTCGGTGCCGGTGACCCGGTTGCGCCGGATCGGCTCGTTGGTGACCACCGCGAGGTGGCCGACGTCGCCGCTCCACCGGGGCTTGGGCTCGACGATGCCGTGGTCGATCACCGTGGTCCGGGTGCCGCCGGTGTCCCAGAACAGGTCGTTGAAGTCGGTGACGTGCGCGATGACCAGGTCGTCGCGGTCGGCCATCGGATGCCGGGTGTTCGGCACGTCGCCCTTGGGAGTGTTGTGCTCCACATAGATCACCGGGACGCCGCGCGGCACGAGGTCCATCTCCTCGGGCCGCTGCACGATCGCCACGTCGAGATCGAGCCCGGCGAGGCCGTCGAGCGGCACCTCCTCCACGGTGGCCGGCCAGTCGAAGGTCTGTGCCCGCCCGCGGCCCCACGCGTCGCGGGCCTCGTTGACCGGGATCAGGTAGCGGTGCTTGCCCTGGACGAACGAGGTCGTCCAGGATCCGTGCACGTGCCAGAGCAGAATGTTCACGCTGCTACCTCGGTGCGCTCGGGAGCCCCGGCGGCCAGCAGCCGGACGGCCGCGACCACCTCGCGGGGCTCGATGTCGGACAGGCAGGGGTGGCCGGCGACCGGGCAGACGGTCGCCCGGGTGTCGCGGCAGGGCGCGCCGGCGTCGCCGAGCCGCACGTTCGGGACCCGGTAGGGGCCCCACTGGCCATAGGGGACAGTCGGGGCATAGAGGCTGACCACCGGGGTGCCCACGGCCGCCGCGAGGTGCGCCGGGCCGGTGTTGCCGACCACCAGGCAGCTCGCGCCGGCGAGGAGCTCCGCCATCTCGCGCAACGAGGTCCGGCCGACCTCGACCCCCACACCCCCCGAGACGTACGAGGCGAGCACGCGCTCCTCGGGACCGCCGGTGACCAGCACGCGGTGCCCGTCCGCCGCCAGCGCCGCCACGACGCGCCGCAGGGTCTCGGGCGGGCAGGACCGCGCCTCGCAGCTGGCTCCGGGGTGGACCACGACGTACTCGCCGCCGCTTTGCCGCCGCACGCCGCTGACGCGCAGGCCGCCGTCGTCGCCCGGCGGCAGCCCGAAGCCCGCCGCGGCGGCCACGCTGCGCGCCCGCTCGGCCTCGGGGATGCCCGGCGGCACCCGGTGCCGCACGTCGAGCAGCGAGCCGGGGTAGTCGTCGCTGATCGCCGTGATCCGGCCGACGCCGGCCATGCGCAGCAACAGCGCCAGCGGCAGCGCCGACTGGTGGAACGAGGTGAAGACGACCGCCTCGTCCGCGCCCACCTCGCGCAGCTTGCGGGTGAGCGCGGCCATGTCGTCCGCGTCCACCGGGCCGGGCTGGGCGTCGATCCAGGGCAGCCGCCACTCGATGATCTCGTCGACGCCCGGCAGCAGGCCCGCGGCGTCCCGGCCGCGCGGCCCGCAGAGCAGCACGACCCGCTCGGCGCCGTGCGCCACCGCGCGGATCCCGGGCCCGGTGACCAGCATGTCGCCGGCCGAGTCCGAGCGCACGACCAGCACCGTGGCGGCCGGTCCGGGCCGCTGCGCCGGGGTGACCAGGGCTTCGCGCCGCAGGATCAGGGCGGCGGCCTCGGTGAGCGACGAGGCTGTCGCGGGGGCGGCGGCGACCTCGGCGGGCAGGGTGACCGGGGTCGGCACCAGCACGGCGGCGGCACCGGCGGCCTGTGCGGCGTCCACGTCACGCCCGATGTCGCCGATCATCACGCAGCGCGCCGGCGTGGTGCCGAGCGCCTCGGCGGCCGCGACCACCAGGCCCGGCGCGGGCTTGCGGCAGGCGCAGCCGGCTGTGTCGTCGTGCGGGCAGATCTGCCAGGTCTCGAAGCCGCCGAAGAGCTCGTCGACCCGCCGGTTGACGGCGGCGAGCTGGCCGGCGGTGAACCGGCCGCGGGCCAGCCCGGACTGGTTGGTGACGATCCCGAGCCGATAGCCGGCGGCGCGCAGCCGGTCGACGGCCTCCCGGGCGCCGGGCATCGGCTCCACCAGGGACGGGTCGCCGTTGTAGGGCACGTCCACGATGAGCGTGCCGTCCCGGTCGAAGAGCACCGCGTCGAACAGCTCGGTCACCGGCTCGCTCCCACGGGCGCGTCCTTCCGGGCGGCGAGCGGCGCGGCCTTGCGCCAGCGCCACGCGCCGCGCAGCCAGTGGGTGACGGCGACCGGAGGGATGACGGCGCTGGTCACGAGCATGGTGGCGACCTCGTGGGGCGTGCGCGGGCCGGGCGCGATGCGGGCGGCGGCGAACTCGGCCGTCCCGGCCAGCCACGCGAGCCCGGCGGCCGCCGCCACACCCGCGCTTGCGGTGACGGCGCCGCTGCGGCCGGAGCGCGCGTGCCTCGTACGGGAAATGCCCCAGGCGGCAAGCGCGACGGCACCGGCCAGGGTGACCACGACGTGCCTCGCCCGGCGGCCCGGGGGGATCTCCAGCAGCTCGCGCCAGCGGGGGCCGTAGAGGCGGCGGAGCAGGGCGTCGTCGGCGTTACCGCGCTGGGTGCGCACGCTGACCCAGGCGCTCTCGGGCCGCACCGGATGCGTCACCCGGCGCCGGCCCCGGATCAGGGACCAGCCGTCCAGGCGCACGCGATAGGCCAGGTCGGCGTCCTCGCGGAAGGCCCTCGGCAGGCGCTCGTCGAAGCCGCCGGTGCGCTCCAGCGCGGCCCGGCGGTAGGCCATGTCGGCGGTGATCCAGGCGCCGTCGGCGAGGCCCGCGGTGACCCGCTCCCAGTCGGTGGGGCGGCGGTCGGACGGCAGCGGCACCCGCAGTTCGCCCTGCACGCCGCCGACGTCGTCGCCCGCCGCGTCCAGGTCCCCGGCAAGTCGCATGATCCAGTCCGAATCGGGCACTACGTCGTCGTCGAGGAAGGCGATCCAGTCGCCGCGCGCCGCCCGCCAGCCGGCGTTGCGGGCGGCCGCCGGGCCGCGCGCCGGACCGGCCACCACCGTCGCGTCGATGGCGAGGGGAGGATGCGGCGCGGGCCGGTCGTCCACCACGATCAGCTCCACCCCGGGCGGGAGCTCGCCGAGGGAGGCGATCACGGCGGCCAGGCTGGGACGGCCCACAGTGGGCACGACTATGGAGATCACGCCCCGAACGCCTTCGCGCGGTGCACCGCGAACGGGCCCATGGCGAGCAGGTCGACCGGCGCCGAGCCGAACAGCTCCATCGCCTCGCGCGGGGTGTCGACCATCGGGCGGCCGGCGGTGTTGAGCGACGTGTTGACCACGACCGGCAGGCCGGTGAGCCGCTCGAACTCGGCGAGCATCTCGGCCACCAGCGGCTCGGTGTCGTCGTGGACGGTCTGCACGCGGGCGGTGCCGTCGACGTGGGTGACCGCCGGGATGCGGTCCTTCCACTCGGGTTTCACGCGGTGCACGAAGAGCATGTACGGGCTCGGGTAGACGCCCTCGAAGATGTCGCCGAACCGCTCGGCGCGCACCATCGGCGCGATCGGGCGGAACTGCTCGCGGCCCTTGACGTTGTTCATCCGCGTCTGGGTGTCCTTGTCGCCGGGGTGCGCGAGCAGGGAGCGGTGGCCGAGCGCGCGCGGGCCGTACTCGCTGCGCCCCTGGTACCAGGCGACGATGCCGTTGCCGGCGAGCACGCGGGCGGCCTCGGCGGCGATCGACTCCGGCCGGGTGTACGGCAGGGCGGCGCGCTGGAGCTCGGCCTCCAGCTCCTCGTCGGTCCAGCCGCGCCCGAGCGCCGCCGTGCCGAAGGGGATGCTCTTCTCGCCGATCGCGAGGGCCGCTCCCAGGGCGGTGCCGGAGTCGCCGGCCGCGGGCTGCACCCAGACCCGCTCGTACGGGCCCTCGGCGGCGATCCGGGCGTTCGCGACGCAGTTCAGCGCCGTGCCGCCGGCCATCGTCAGGGTCTTCGGGCCGCCGGCCGCCTCGTAGGTCCAGCGGGCCAGGTCGAGCATGACCTCCTCGAGCCGCACCTGCACGCTGGCGGCCAGGTCGGCGTGGGCCTCGGTCATCTCGCCGTCGGCGGTGCGCGCCTTGGCCAGCGCGTCCCAGTCGATGCGCTCCACGGTGAAGCCGCCGTCGTCGTTGGCGTGCACCAGCTCGCGCAGCAACCCGAGGAACTTGGGCGTGCCGTACGAGGCGAGCGCCATGACCTTGTACTCGTCGCTGGAGTGCAGGAAGCCCAGGTGGCGGGTCAGGTCCTCGTAGAGCAGGCCGAGCGAGTGCGGCAGCTCCTGGCTCTTGAAGACCTCCAGCTGCCCGCCGCGGTACACACCGGACAGGTGGCTGGCGACCTCGCCGCGGCCGTCGAGCACCAGCACGGCGCTGTCCTCGGGCACCGAGAGCCCGGCCGAGGCGGCGTGCGCGACGTGGTGCGGCACGAACCTGACCTGCTCGGGGTCGAGGCCGGGCAGCGCGGTGGCGAGGAACTGCGGTGCGCGGCGGGCGTAGTCGACGCGCATGGCGTCAGACGGGTCGCTCACGCCGAGGCTCGCGAGGTCGCGGGTCAGCCCGGGGTCGAACGAGTAGGCGACGGCGTCCAGGTCGTCCGGGCGCAGCCCGGCCTCCTCGAGGCACCACGCGGCGGCCAGCTCGGGCAGCTCCCACGCGGCGAACGGGACGGGCCTCTTGCCGTGCTTGCGACGGCTGAACCGCTCCTCCTCGGCGGCGGCCACGACACGGCCGTCGACGATCAGCGCGGCGGCCGGATCGTGGAAGATGGCGTTGATTCCCAGGACACGCATGTGGCGCCGGATACCCCGCCCTCGGAGAAGTACTCCCATGATCATTGACTTCTCCAAAAAATAAAATTCACGCTCGCCACCTGCACTGATAGCTCTCGGGAGGCCGGTTTGGAATCGTTGCCTCTGGGCAAACGCCCGCACATGTATGACGTGGAGCAGCACATCGGCGGCAGCTGGAACCCGGGCAATTCGGGCCACAAGCTGACCGTCGTGAACCCCGCCGACGGCACCCCGGTGACCGTCGTGCCGATGTCGTCGGAGGCCGGCGTCGCGGCCGCCGTCGCCGCCGCCCGCGACGCCGCGCCGGCCTGGGCGAGCACCGCGCCGGCGGCCCGCGCCGCCGCCCTGCACGCGGCGGCGAACGCCCTGGAGGCGGCCGCGGACGAGCTCGCCGGGATCATGAATGCCGAGATGGGCAAACCGGTCGACGGCGCCCGCGAGTCGATCGGCGCCGGCGTCGGCACCCTGCGGCAGTACGCGGAGCTCGGCCCCACCCACCGCGGCCGCACGCTCGCCGGCAACGACGAGGCGATCGACCTCATGGCGTACGGCCCGCGCGGCGTGGTCGCGGTGATCACGCCGTGGAACGACCCGGTGGCGGTCTCCTGCGGGCTGCTCGGCGCGGCCCTCGTCACCGGCAACACCGTGGTGCACAAGCCCAGCGAGCGCACCCCGGCCACCGGCTGGCGGCTCGTCCAGCTGCTCGCCCCGCACTTCCCGGCCGGCGTGCTCAACCTGGTCAACGGCGACGGCTCGGTCGGCGCCGCGCTGGCCGCCGCCCCGGTCGACGTGGTGGCCCAGGTCGGCTCGACGGCGACCGGCCGCTCGATCGCCGCGGCGTGCGCCCGTACCGGAGCCAAGGCCCTGCTGGAGAACGGCGGGAAGGATCCGGTGGTGGTGGACGCCGGCGTCGACCCGGCCTGGGCGGCGCAGCAGGTGGCGCTCGGCGCGTTCGTCAACTCGGGACAGATCTGCGTGGCGGTCGAGCGCGTCTACGTGCACCGCGAGGTCGCGCCGGCGTTCCTGGACTGCCTGGTCACCGAGGCGGACGCATGGGCGTCGCAGATCGGGCCGATGGTGGACCGCCGCATGCGCGACGCCGTCGACGAGCAGGTGCAGCAGGCGGTGAAGGACGGCGCGCGGGCGCTGCGCGGCGGGGCGGTGCCGGCCGGGCCGGGGGCGTACTACCCGCCGACCGTGCTCGCCGACTGCACCGACGACATGGCGGTGATGCGCGAGGAGACGTTCGGCCCGGTCGCCCCGGTCATGGTCGTCGACTCGTTCGAGGAGGGGCTGCGCCGCGCGGCCGACTCGCCGTACGGTCTCGCGGCCACCGTGCTGACCCCCTCGATGAGCCACGCGCAGCGGGCCTGGCGCACGCTGCCCGCGGGCACGGTGAAGATCAACGCGGTCTTCGGGGGCGCTCCGGGCGGTGCCGCGCATCCGCGCCGCGGCAGCGGTCAGGGCTTCGGGTACGGCCCGGAGCTGCTCGACGAGATGACCGCCACGAAGGCCGTGCACATCGAGGCGCCGCCGTCCGGCTGGTGAGGCCCTACAGCCGCCGCAGGTCCGCTTCCACCTCGGGTGGGAGCGGACGGCGGCGCCGCAGCGCCCAGGGCAGGTCCCCGACCGCCTGCGCCACGCCGCGCGGGCTCTGCCGCACACCGGCGAGCATCGTGCGCGCCACGACGGACGGCGGGCGGCGCAGCAGCGCGGTGAGCACCCGGTTGCGGGTCTCGCGCCGGGCCCGCGCGCCGGTGTCCCGGCCGGCCGGCTGCGGCAGGTGGCGGACCACCAGCTCGTCGACGTACGACAGCTCGTAGCCCGCTGCGGTCAGGTCCATCGCGAGCAGCGCCTCCTCGCCGTAGACGAACAGGCGCGGCTCGAAGCCGCCGACCGCGAGGAACGCGTCGCGCCGCACGATGACCGAGCAGGCCAGGAAGCCGAGGACCGCCCGCCCGGCCTCGTTCGCGCCGAGCGGGCTCTCGGCCATCGCCGCCGAGACCGGGTCGAGGCGGCCCTCGCGCCCGACCAGCACGCGGGCCGCCAGCAGCGCGGTCCGCGGGTGGGCGTCCATGATCTCGGCGGCGCGGGCGAGGGACCCGGGCGTCCAGTAGGAGTCGTCGTCGGCGAACGCCACGTACGGGGTGCGGGCCCGCGCCACGCCGACGTTGCGCGCCGCCGCGCCGCGGTTGCCGTCCAGGCGTACGACCTCGACGCCGGGCAGGCCGGGCAGCTCCTCATCGGACGCGTTGTCCACCAGGATCGTCCGGGCGCGATGGCGGGGCATCGTCTCGCGCAGCCGGTCGGCCCGGTTACGGGTGGCGACCACGACGGTGACGGCGTCGGTCTCCACAGCGGATTTCTGGATGTCCGGCGACATGGCGAAGCGCTTACCCCGAGCGGACCCAAAAAATCTTAACGGAGCTGTCCTTTGAGCTCTTTTTCGAAGAAGTCGAGGAAACCGTCGGGATCGGGCCCGGCATTCATCAGAACAATGTGATCGTAACCGGCCTCGGTGTACTCGCGGACGCTCGTGACGTACGGCTCGGGATCCGGGCCGTGCGCGAATTTCTCGGCCACGTCCTCGGGGCGCACGGTCGCCGACGCCGCCTCGAAATTGACCGGATTGGGCAGTTCCGCCATCACCTTCCAGCCGGTGACGCCCCAGCGGCTGGTCTCGTGGGCCGCCTTGACGGCCTCCTCGGCGCTCGGTGCCCACGCCACGGACACCTCGGCGTACTTGGGGCCGGCGCCACCGTGCTGGGCGTACGTCTCGACCAGGTCCTTGCGCGGCTCGGTCGCGAACAGGCCGGAGCCGTGCGTCGCGGCGAGCTCGGCGGCCTGCTTCCCGCCGGCCGCCACGGCGATCACCGGGAGCTTCTCGGGCAGGTCGAACACCTGCGCGTCCTCCAGGTGCAGGTGCTTGCCGTCGTACGACTGGTAGCCGCCCTGCCAGAGCAGGTTGATGATGTCCAGCGCCTCGACCAGCCGCTCGTGGCGCCCCTGCACGCTGGGGAAGCCGAGGCCGACGACGTGCTCGTTGAGCCGCTCCCCCGCGCCGATGCCGAGCGTGAAGCGGTCGTCGGAGAGGATCGCGAGGGTGGCGGCGGCCTGCGCGATGATCGCCGGGTGGTACCGGACGGTCGGGCAGGTCACGCCGGTGGCCAGGCCGAGCCGGTCGGTGCGCATCGCGATCGCACTCAGCACGTTCCAGGCGAACGGCGAGTGGCCCTGCACGTCGAGCCACGGGTGGAAGTGGTCGCTGATCTCGACGAAGTCGAATCCGGCCTGCTCGGCGCGGACCGCCTGGCGGATCAGCTCCTTGGGTCCGAAGGCCTCCGCGGCCAGCTTGTATCCGAGTTTCATACCTAGACAGCTTCCCGGCCCGGACCTCCGCAAACGCGGTGATCCGGGCCGGGTTGGCCGCTGCCTCAGGAGGCCGCCGAGCGGGCCTGGTCGCGCACGTCCTGCGCGTCCGACTTCGCCGTCTCCTTGGTGGTCTGCACGGCGTCCTGCGCCGTCCCCTTGACCTGGCCGAGCGCCTCCTGGGCGGTGCCCTGAAGGTCCTCGCGCAGCTCCTGGGTCGCGTCCTTGACCTTCTCGGTCAGGTCGCCGCTGTGCTCCTTGAGCGCCTGGCCGGCGCTCTTCTCCGCCTCGGTGACCGGGATCAGCGTGGCGGCGAGCATGCCGACGCCGAACGCGATGATGCCGGCCGCGAGCGGGTTGCCCTGCGTCTGCTGGGCCACCGCCTGCGGGGCCTGCTTCACGGCGCCGGCCGCCTGGTGGGCCTTCTCGCTCGCCGCGTCGCTCACCTGAGACGCCTTGTCGCTCACCGTGCTGCTGACCTGGGACGCCTTCTCGCTGGTCACGTCGCGGGCCTGTGCACTGCTGCCCATCACCTTCTCCTTCACCGCCGTCCAGCGCCGCTGGGCGACCTTCGTGGGGCTCGTCTTCTCGGCGAGCAGGTCGACATCGCGGGTCAGCGAACGCCGGGTGTTCTCGATGTCCTGCTTCAGCCGGTCGGGTTCTTCAGCCATTGGGCGTCCTCCTTGAGCGTGTCGACGGTGCGGCGGGGCATCGGGTCGACGTTCTTGAGCTTCTTCTTGCCGTTGAGGTAGAGGACACCGCCGACGACGCCCCAGACCACGGCCACGATCAGGGCCGCCCAGCCCGCGGGCATGACGGCGTCCAGCGCGAACACCGCGGCGAGGCTGAGGAAGAGCACGGCGAGGTAGCCGGCGAAACCGGCGCCGCCGAGCATCCCGGCGGCCTTGCCCGCCTTCTTCGCCTCCTGCTGCACCTCGGCCTTGGCGAGCTCGACCTCCTGCCGGAACAGCTGCGACAGGTCGTTGCTGATGTTGCCGATCAGCTCGCCGACCGAGGTCTCGGAGACCTCTTCGGACCGGTCGTGCTGGTACGGGGTGGTCATCGTGGACGCTCCGGGCTCTCCACGACGTACTCCTCGCGCACCACGGGCGTGCCGGTGCCGGTCGAGGTGTACTCGGTGGCGCTGGCGTACCCGCCGGTGGGCGCGGTGACCGGCGGCGTGGTGCTCGGGTAGCCGGTCGCGTATTCGGGAGTCGTCGGGGTCGTCGGGGTCGTGGCGCCGGTGCCCGACACGAAGCTGTCGCTGCTGGGCTTGCCGCTGCTCGCCGAGCCGCTCTCGGCCTTGGCGACGCTCTTGCCGAGCCGGCCGACCACGAAGCCCGCGGCCAGCGCGGTGGCGAGGAACGCGCCGGGACGCCGGCGGGCGAAGTCCTGCACCTCGCGCAGCACGCCCTCGGGCCCGTTGCGGTCGAGGTAGTCGGCGAACTGCCGGCCGCCGTCGGCGATGCGGGTGACCACCTGGGACGCCGGGGAGTCGCCCCGGTCGCCGCGCATCTCGTCGAGCTGGTCGGCGGTTTGCCGGATCGAGCTGACCAGGCGGTCGTTCTGCGAGTGCGCCTGCTCGTTGACCTTGCTCTTCACATCCGAGGCGAGGTTGCTGACCTGCGCCTTCGCCTCGCTGCCGACCCGGCGGGCCTGCTCCTTGGCGGTGTCCTTGACGTCGCTCGCCGCGGCACCGGCCGCCTGGCCGGTCTGCGAGGCGACCTCCTTGGCCTTCTCCTTGGCGCCGCCACCCCCCTGGCTCTCCGTGTAGCCCTCCGTGGGGGCGGTGTAGACCTCGGTCGTGTACGTCGCGGCGGGGTACGTCGCCTGGGTCGGCTCGACGGGATCGACGGCGCCCGGCCCGCGAACGCCCGATGGCACGTCACTCATGGGTTCCTCCAGTGGGGATTTCGACAAACAATCAGCTACCCGCGACCCTCACCCGCCATTCACGAATTCCCGTATCGAATGGCGCGAAATATTCATCCGCATGATCCGGCGAGAAGCGGGTATCCGACCGCTTCTGCTCGCCGCCGGGGTGCCTGTTACCCTCGCGAATCGTGAGCGATCTGAACGGCAGGCGGGTCATCGGCGGGCGCGCTTTCGATTTCTCCCGGCAGGTCGCGGTGATGGCGATCGTCAACCGGACGCCCGATTCCTTCCACGACCGCGGCCGCACGTTCGCGCTCGACCGCGCGCTCGAGGCGGTCGAGACGGCCGCCGAGGCGGGCGCCGACTGGATCGACGTGGGCGGCGTGCCGTTCGCGCCGGGCCCCGAGGTGACGGCCGCCGAGGAGCTCGACCGGGTGCTGCCGGTCGTCGAGGTGGCCCGCTCGCGCACTGTCGTCTCCGTCGACACGTACCGCCCGTCGGTGGCCGCCGAGGTGATCAAGGCCGGCGCCGGGGTCATCAACGACACCTCGGGCCTGCGCGACCCCGAGATGGCCGACGTGGTCGCCGGCACGGACGCCCAGCTCGTGATCACCCACAGCCTGGCGGCGCCGCGGACCCTCTGGCCCCGGCCCGCGTACGGCGACGTGACGGCCGAGGTGGCGGCGTTCCTGCGCGCCCGGGTGCAGGTCGCGCTCGACCGCGGCGTACGGCCCGATCAGATCGTCATCGATCCGGGGCACGACCTCAACAAGAACACCCGGCACACCCTGGAGCTGACCCGCCGCCTCGCCGAGATCGCGGAGATCGGCTACCCCCTGCTGGCCGCGGTGAGCAACAAGGACTTCATCGGCGAGGCCCTGGACGTGCCCCAGCACGAGCGCCTGGCCGGCACGCTGGCCGCCGTGGTCTTCTGCATCGAGCGGGGCGCCCGCATCGTCCGGGTGCACGACGTGCGCTCGGCGGTCGACGCCGTCCGGATGACCGAGGCCATGCTGGGGTGGCGCGAGCCCGCCTACCTCAAGCACAACATGTAGCCGCTCAGTCGAACTTGGTCTCCGGGTAGGTGGCGGTCAGCTCGGCGGACCAGGGCTGGAGCGGGACGGCCTCGGGCCCGATGACGCGCATCGAGGCCAGGCAGGTCAGCAGCATGCCCTCGGCGAAGAAGTCGCGGGCCTCCTCGACGGTGCAGCCGGTCAGGTCGCGCACGGTGTCGTAGAGCCGCCCGAAGCCGGTGCGGACCGGGTCGCCGATGGCGGGGTCGGCGCTGGCCGCGTAGCCGTGCAGCAGCATCGCCATCAGCTCGCGCTTGCCGAGCAGCCCGAAATACGCGTGGCCCAGGCTCTCCAGGGTCGGCTCGCGCTCGCTCGCGCCCAGGAACGCCGCCTCGATGCGCTCGACCGTGTGCTGCATGGCGGCGAGGAAGAGCTCCTGCTTGGTGCGGAAGAGGCGGATCACGTACGGCTGGGAGACGCCGGCCAGGCGGGCCACCTGATCGGTGGTCGTGCCCGCGTAGCCGCCGCGGCTGAACGCGGTGACGGCGGCCGCCACGAGCTGCTCCTGGCGCTCCTCGGCGGTGAGTCGGGTGCGAGACATGTTGACAGATTATCAGTCGATAACTACGTTGGCCTTGGTTATCAGTCAATAACAACTTCAGGGGGAACGATGACCGCCGTCCTGGAAGCGCCCGCCGCGCCCCGGCGCACCACCCGGCCGCTGGCCGCTGTGCTCGCCGCCGTCGGCATCCCGACCTTCATGGTCGCGCTGGACAACCTGGTCGTCAGCACGGCACTGCCGGTGATCCGCACCGACCTCGGCGCCTCGCTGACCGACCTCCAGTGGTTCGTCAACGCGTACACGCTGCCGTTCGCGGCCTTCCTGCTCACCGCGGCCGCGCTCGGCGACCGCATCGGCCGCCGCCGCATGTTCCTGGCCGGCCTGGTGGTCTTCACGCTCGCGTCGGCCGCCGCCGGCCTGGCATCGTCACCGTGGCAGCTCACGGCCGCCCGGGCCGTGCAGGGCCTCGGCGGCGCGGCCGTCGCGCCGCTCGCGCTCACCCTGCTGTCGGCGGCCGTGCCGGAACGGCTCCGCACCATGGCGATCGGCGTGTGGGGCGGCATCAGCGGCCTCGGCGTCGCGGTCGGCCCCGTCGTCGGCGGCGCCGTCGTCGAAGGACTCGACTGGCACTGGATCTTCTGGCTCAACGTCCCCGTCGGCGTTGTCGCGGTGATCCTCGCCCGCACGGTCCTGGACGAGTCCCGGGGCGGCGCCCGCCGCCTCGACCCGCTCGGCCTGATCCTGTCCGCCGCCGGCATGCTGCTGGTCATCTGGGGCGTCGTCGACGGACCCGACCGCGGCTGGACGTCCACCCGGGTGCTGACCATGCTGATCACCGGCGGGGTCCTGATCGCGGCGTTCGTCGCCTGGCAGGCCCGCAACCCGTCGCCGATGATGCCGCTGCGCCTGTTCCGCTCCCGCGGCTTCGGCCTGGTCAACCTGGTCACCCTGGCCTTCTCGGCGGGCGCCTTCGGATCGGTCTTCCTGCTGGCCCAGTTCTTCCAGGTGGTGCAGGGCCTCAGCCCGCTGGACGCCGGCCTGCGCACCCTGCCGTGGACGGCGGCGCCGATGGTGGTCGCCCCGCTGGCCGGCATCTTCGGCGACCGGGTGGGCCAGCGAAACCTCATCCTGGCCGGCCAGCTCCTGCTGGCCGGGGGCATCCTGTGGATGGGCCTGGCGATCGGCACGGAGGTCACGTACGCGTCGCTGGTGGCGGCGTTCGCCATGGCCGGCGTGGGCATGGGCCTGACCTTCGCGCCGGTGAGCACGGTGGCGATGGCAAGCGTGACGGACCAGGAAAGAGGCGTGGCCTCCGGCGTCAACAACACCATCCGAGAGCTGGGCGTCGCGGTCGGCGTGGCGGCGCTGGCCTCGATCTTCAGCTCGTACGGCAGCTACGCCACCCACCAGTCCTTCGTCGACGGCATCAAGCCGGCCGTGATCGTGGGGGCGGCCATCGTGGGCGCGGGCGCGGTGATCGCCTTCTGGTTGCCGGGCCGCCGCGGGGCCTGAGGCCGGCGTCGGGGTGGGTCGCTCCCACCGCGGCCCTCGCCAGCCGGGCCGCTTCGGCGGCCCGGCGGCGCGTCACGGAGTGTCCCGGTTATCCACAGCCCGGAGTTATCCACAGCCGCATACATGATCTCCCAATTTCTCGCGATAATGACCGCCGAAGGACCCTTCGTAGCACGACCACTCACCATCGCGGAAATCCCAAGTTGCATGATCGAACCCTTACACACGCAGACCAGAAGGCGGGAGAATTACCCATGCGACAATTACCGATCTCCGCTCCGCAGCGATGGCCACGGCGCATGGCACAACGAGCTCTCCGCAACATGAGCCACCACGCATGGCCACCGTAGACTGGCCTCAGACCGGCCCCACCACCTGGCACAACAGTCCACGGCCCGTTCGAGTTGGGAGCGACCCTTTGTAGGGCTGTTCCAAACGAGGCTGGCCACGATAGGGCTGATTGCAATATGCCAAGGCGCAATAGCGCCGTTTTTAGCAGCCCCCTCCCGCGCATGGATCCGAAATCCTAGAAAGGCGGTGCGCAGGCCGTTCCCTGATGGGAATCTAGGCCACCTTATTACATCCACCATTCCGACCCCTGATGCCGCGGGCAGCCTCGTCAATTTCCTCATCATCGTCGGCGCACCAGAGTGCGCCCAACCTCCGCTGCCGGTGCGCACTGCGCGGCCGCCGCAACGCGGCACTTGCGCCACCGCGCACCGGTCACGGCGGGGTGCCGGCTCGCGACACAGCGCGGCGCTGCGCCGCCCGGCGTCTGCTGACCACCGCCCGCGAACGCCTCGCCTGTTACCTACTCGACCCTGCGACACGGCGCCGCACCACCACACCGCACCGCACCACCACACCGCACCACCACACCGCACCGCACCACCACACCGCACCGCCACACCGCACCGGGCGGCGCGGCAGCAGGAGGCGCCACAGCGAGGGGGCGCCGCAGCGAGGGGGCGCCGCAGCGAGGGGCGCCGCAGCAAGCGGGGTGCCGCAGCAAGGGGGTGCCGCAGCAAGGGGGCGCCACCCCAGGAGGCGCCACCCCAGGAGGCGCCACAGCAAGAGGCGCCACAGCAAGAGGCGCCACAGCAAGAGGCGCCACAGCAAGAGGGTGCCGCAGCAAGGGGGTGCCGCAGCAGGGGGCGCGGCAGCAGGGGGCGCGGCAGCAGGGGGCGCGGCGTGGCGTTCGCCGATAGCGGGGATGCGCCCGAGTAGCCGGTCGGTGCACGAGGTGGGAGAGCCAGGCGTCGGCCCGTTCGGTCAGTCGGGTGGGTGACAGGCGGGGGCATCGTCCGGCGGGAAGGTGATCTCCATTGACTGGAGTAGATGATCGAGGGGGGTGGTGCTACCTGGGGATCCGTGGAGTTTATGGGGGCTGAGCAGGGCGGACAGGGGCCGAAGCGCTCGGGGTGCGGCTCATTGACGCATCTCTTAGCGTCTGAGGGGTGGGAGAGGAACCCAACATCGGACGGGCTCGGGTTCAGCGGCCTCCCCGCGGGCAAGCGCGGGTGGGGCGGGCTGTGGGCAAGGCGCGCACGCCGGACAATGCGCCTACCGACTACATCCGGATCGGGGAGCAGGAGCCGCCGCCGGTCTTTGTGGATCCTACGGGTGGGCGGCGGCGCTGGATGCGGCGCACGGCGTATGCGGTCGGCGTTCTGCTGGTCCTTGCCCTGATCGTGGTGTGGCTCAGCCAGCTGGGCGGATCGGCCCGGCCGCCGGAGCGGACGCCCCGGCCCAGCAGCGCCGCGGCGATCAGTGGCGCCTCCGCTAGTGGGGGTGCGGAGGGCGGCGCAGCGGTCAAGGACGCCTCCGGCGGTGGAGCTGCGGGCAGCGGGGTCGTGCGCACGGGCGTTTCGGTTCGGGTCTTTGTGCGGTGACTGTCTATCGCGCTACGCCGCCGCCTCATGATCCGGCCGAGACCACGGGGCGGCTGCCGCCGCTTCAGCGCAAGCGGCGGATTCGGCGGCGGCGGGTCATGTCGGGTGTGCTGGCGCTGGTGGGGTTGCTGCTGTTGGCGACCGTCATTCTTGTGTCGGTTTACACCGATGCGGGGTTCAGTCCGGACGGGACCACGCCGCGCACCACGTCCACGCGGGAGGTGCCCAAGGCCGTCAGTGAGGGCGGGCCGATCATCGAGGTGGACGCGGCCGGCAAGGTGACCACGCGGGGGATGCCCGCGCGGACGATCGCGCTGACCTTCGACGACGGGCCCGATCCGGAGTGGACGCCGAAGATTCTCGACGTTCTCGGCAAGCATCATGCTCCGGCCACGTTCTTCGTCGTCGGGTCGCAGGTGGCTCGGCATCCGGCCATCGCGCGGCGGATCACCGACGAGGGGCACGAGATCGCGGGGCACAGCTTCACCCATCCTGATCTTGCCGAGTTGCCCGACTGGCGGCGGGAGATGGAGAACTCGCAGACGCAGCTCGCCATCGCGTACGCGACCGGGCGGTCCAGCTCGCTGATGCGGCCGCCGTACTCGTCGTTCGCGGACGCGATCACCGACAAGGACTGGGAGACCGTGCAGTCCGTCGGGCAGCAGGGCTACCTGACCGTGCTCGACACCATGGACAGCCAGGACTGGCGGCGGCCCGGCGCCGACGCGATCGTGCGCAACCTGACGCCGCGCGGCACCGCCGGGCAGATCGTGCTGCTGCACGACGCGGGCGGCGACCGGTCGCAGACCGTGGCCGCGCTCGACCGGCTCCTCCCCGAGCTCCAGCGCAAGGGCTACCGGTTCAGCACCGTCAGCGCCGCCATCGGGGCCGAGGCCAACCCGCCCGCCACCGACGACACCATCTGGCGCGGCCGCGCCCTCGTGTGGACCGTGCACGTCGCCGACGCCGTGCTCAACGTGCTGTGGGCGCTGCTGATCGTCGCGGGCGGGCTGATCGTCGTACGCACCCTGATCCTGTTCGCCTTCGCCTGGCGGCACTCGCGGCACCGGCGCAGCCCGGACTGGTCGTGGGGGCTGCCCGTCACCACGCCCGTGACGATCATCGTGCCCGCGTACAACGAGGAGAAGACGATCGCGCCCGCGGTCCGGTCGCTGTCGCAGTCGGCGCACCCGGGCGTCGAGGTGCTGGTCGTCGACGACGGCTCCACCGACGGGACCGCGCAAGCCGTACGAGACCTGCGTCTCGGCAATGTCCGCATCGTGCAGGTGCCGAACGCGGGCAAGGCGAACGCGCTCAACGCGGGCGTGGCACTGTCGCGCAACGAGCTCGTCGTGATGGTCGACGCCGACACCGTCGTCGAGCCCGACGCGGTCCACCGGCTGGTGCAGCCGTTCGCCGACCCGATGATGGGCGCCGTCGCCGGCAACGTGAAGGTCGCCAACCGCAAGAACCTGATCGGCAAGTGGCAGCACATCGAGTACGTGATCGGCTTCAACCTCGACCGGCGCCTCTACGACACGCTCGGCTGCATCCCGACGATCCCCGGGGCGCTCGGCGCCTTCCGCCGCAAGGCGCTGACCGAGGCGGGCGGCCTGAGCACCGACACGCTCGCCGAGGACACCGACCTCACCATGGCGATCCACCGGGCCGGGTGGCGCGTCGTCTACCAGGAGTCCGCGCGGGCGTACACCGAGGCGCCCGCCACCGTGAGGCAGCTGTGGAAGCAGCGCTACCGGTGGAGCTACGGCACCATGCAGTCGATGTGGAAGCACCGGCGGGCCGTCGTCGAGTCCGGGGCGTCCGGGCGGTTCGGCCGGCGTGGGCTGCCGTTCATCGCGCTCTTCAGCGTGCTGCTGCCCCTGCTCGCGCCGCTGATCGACCTGATGGCCGTCTACGGGCTGCTCTTCCTCGACCGCCAGATCACCATCATCGGCTGGCTCGCCATGCTGGTCGTGCAGGTGCTCACCGCCATCCTGGCCTTCCGGCTCGACCGGGAACCGCTGCGCCCGCTCTGGACCCTGCCGCTGCAACAGGTCGTGTACCGGCAGGTGATGTACCTGGTGCTGCTGGTGTCGGCGCTCGCCGCGGTCACCGGCCGGCGGCTGCGCTGGCAGACAATTCACCGTACGGGCGACCTCAGCTCCGCCCCGAGCCCGGTCCGCGGCGTATAGCCTGATCGCCGTTCGGGTAGAGGAGGGAACATGCCTTCCCCAGGAGAAATGTACGGTGGTCGATACCGGCTCGACGAGCGGATCGCCGCCGGTGGTATGGGCGAGGTCTGGCGGGGCACCGACACGGTGCTCGGCCGCGACGTCGCGGTCAAGACCCTGCACGCCGACCGCGCCGGCGACCCCAGTTTCCAGACGCGCTTCCGCAACGAGGCGCGGGCCATGGCCGCCCTGCACCATCCGGGCGTGGCCGACGTGTACGACTTCGGCGAGACCGAAGGGGGCACCGACGCGTTCATCGTGATGGCCCGGGTCGACGGCGAGCCCCTCAACCAGCGGATCGCCGAGCGCGGGCGGCTGTCGGCCGACGAGACGCTGTCGGTGGTGTCGCAGGCCGGGCGCGCGCTGGAGGCGGCGCACCAGGCCGGCATCGTGCACCGCGACGTGAAGCCCGGCAATCTGATCATCAAGGCGGACGGTACGGTCGTCCTGGTCGACTTCGGCGTGGCCCGCCAGGCGGACACCGCGACCATGACCGCCGCGGGCGAGGTCGTCGGCACGGCCATGTACATCGCGCCCGAGCAGGTCTCCAAGGAGCCGATCACCCCGGCCGTCGACGTGTACGCGCTGGGCGCGGTCGCGTACCACTGCCTCGCCGGCCATCCCCCGTTCCTCGGGGACAACCCGGTGGCGATCGCGATGCAGCACCTCAACGAGCCGCCTCCCCCGCTACCCGCCGACGTGCCGCCGGCCGTGCGGGCCCTGGTCATGCGCGCGCTGGCGAAGCGGCCGCAGGAACGGTTCCCGTCGGCCGCCGCGATGGCCGGCGCCGCCGACCGCATCCTCGCCGGCGCCGACACGACGACGGTTCTCGCCGCCGTCGCTCCCCCGGCGGCGGCCGCCACCGCGCCGCTCCCCGCCGCCGTTCCGGCCGACACCCCCAAACCACGCAGCCGTACGCCGGTGATCGCGGCCGCCGCGGCCGTGCTGATCCTGGCCGCGGGCATCGCCGCGCTGGCCGCCTTCTGGCCGGACAACGACCCGCCGGCCGGCACCCAGCCCTCGGTCACCGTCCCCGCCTCGGCCGGCACGGGCAACGCGCCCGGCGACACCGCGACGACGACCAGCACGCCGCGCAAGACCACCAACCCGGCGACCACCCGCTCAACGCAGCCGACGAGCACCCGCACGTCGGCCCCCGCCACGGTCACCTCGACGTCACCGAGCCCGGAGGATTCGCCGACCACGGCCCCCGAGACCACGGAGCCCGAGACCACCACCACGACGCCACCGACCACGGAGGCCGGCGAGGAGGACCCCGGCGAGCAGGAGTCGGCGCCGGCCGGAAACTGAGAAAGGGGCCCTCGCGGGCCCCTTTCTCCTGTGCCGTGCTGGTCAGTCGACGTCCGCCGCCATCGGCTGGAGCTGCTCGACCTGCTTCTGCAATTCCGCGACCTGGGCGCTGAGCGCCGCGATCTGCGCCGACAGGTCCTGCATCGGCTGCCGGCTCGGCGCGAAGCGCAGGAACGTCCCGGCGGGCTGGTTGACGTTGATGTACGGGTTGCGCAGCTGGAAGTTCCAGACGCGTTCCTCCACCTTGTTGATCTCAGCCGCGATCCACGACTTGTCAGCGGAAGTGAGAGCCACGGGGATGTCCTCCAGATGCCAGGAAGCCGTCGAGGCTTCGAGGGACGTGGTGTACGACGACGAGAAGTGCGCGTGGTGGTCGTGCGGGTTGGATCCGTGGTACGCCTGCTGCGCCCAGCCGTTGCTCTGCTGCCAGATGCGGCGGTTGTAGATGATGTAGCGCAGCCGCTTCTCGGCACCGGACCGGCACCGCTTGAGCAGGAACTGCACCACCATCTCCATGGTCAGGCCCGGCTCGCGCAGATCGACGTCGACGTCGATGGCGTGGACCTCGTGGATCCGGTCGGCGTCGTGGATCGGCACGTTGCCGACCTCGTCGTCGTTGTGGTCCGACTGCGTCGCCTGATGGGCGGCGTCGCCGATGGATCCGTCGCTGCTCTTGTCGCGGTTGGGGGCGATCGTGTTGAACTCGGAGCGCAGCTTCACCAGGCACGGGACCAGAATCCAGTCGGCCATGCGTCAGCTCCTCACGCTGAGTAGACGACGGCGGGCAGGGTAGCAGTACCCGAGCCCGAAGGTCATCATTCCGAATGGGGCGCATTGTCTAATGTGAGAAATTCCCTCCACCCCTCACCTGCGGAAAGGCTCGTCCCAGCGAACCTCGCCCCCGGGCGGATGAGCAACCGCCCGACCCCATCGGGTGACCCGCTGTCACCACCCATGGTGCCCTGTCAGCCGATGTGGATCCAGACGTCGTCGAGGGAGCCGTGGAACTGGTCGTTGTTGCGGCCCACGCCCTTGCCGCCGATGCTGAACGGCTGAGCGGTCACGATGGAGAGTCCCTCCGGGACGGCGGTGGTCGCCTGGATCGCGTCGTCCACGAGGATGGCGAGTGTCGGTCCGGTGCGCCGGCACTCGACGGTGTGCCACTCGTCGCCGGCGATAGCCGCGCGGCTGCGGGCCACATAGGACGCGCCGCCGTCCTTGCCGGTCAGCACGCAACTGGGCCGGCCCGAGGCGCCGTCGACCTGGAGCTTGTACTGGCCGCCCGCGCCGGCGTAGCCCTTCTGGAGCACGTTCTGACCGGTGGCCGAGGTGCCCGAGCGCACCGTGGCCCCGTACCGGAACGGCTTGTCCGCGGGGTTGAGATCCTGCGTGTCGGCGGCCTGGAGCACCAGCTTGGGGCAGGTCTCGGCGGTGCACGCGGGCGGGAACGAGAGGCCCTGCCCGGCGCCGTGCGGGGTGAGCACGATCTTGCCGCCGTCGCGCATCACCGCGCGCAGCAGGTGGCCGTGGCCGGAGCCGTCGTCGAAGGTGCCGTCGGCGATCGTCGTGTCGAAGTTGTACGACGCCACGGGGCCGTTCGCCGGGCCGCCCTCCTCGCGCGGCGTCACGCCGGTGAACGCGACGTAGCGTTTGCGGGGCGTGGCGTTCACCGTGGTGAAGTCACCGACCGCGCTGATCGAGCCGAGGGCGGAGCTGGTGGCGATCTGCCGGGTGCCGGCGACGCCGTTGGCCTGCGGCGCCCACTCGAGGAGGTTGCCCTGCGCGTCCACTGCGGCCAGCTTGCCGCGCGGCACGGAGCCGTCGGTGCAGACGCCGCGGGCGCCGTTGTTGCCGGTCGTGCAGGCCTTGTCGAAGTGGCCGCCGACGTAGGTGATGCCGTCGAGCACGGCGATGGCCTGGGCGTCGCCGTCGAAGACGCGGGTCCAGCGCGTCGCGCCGCCCTTGGTGTAGGCGACCGCTCGGCCGCCCTGCCCGCCGAGCGCCGCGTAGACCCCGGCGTCGTCCGCGGCCAGCGCGAACACCTGCGAGACCGGCTTGGGCACGAAGGACGGGTCGAGCACGCCGGTGGCCGGGTGGACGGCGGAGAGCCGGATCGTGGAGCTCACGTTGTTGGTGCGGTGGAACCGGCCGCCCAGGTAGACCCGGTCACTGGTGACGGCGAGGGCGTTGACGGCGTCGTCGGCGGACGGGGCCCACGGGTCCAGCGCGCCGGTGCCGAGCGTGAAGGCGGCCAGGTTGGTGCGCGGCACACCGTCCACGGCGGAGATGCGCCCGCCGAGATACAGGCGGCCGTTACCGGCGGCGAGCGCGTTGGGCTGGCCGGTCACGGAGTGGCGCATCGAGGTGAGCAGTCCGCTGGTGGCGCCGATCCCGGCCACCGCGTCGCGGGCCTCGCCGTTGACCAGGTCGAAGTCGCCGGCCGCGTAGACGACGTCGCCGTCGACGGCGAGCGCGCGGACGTTCGCGTCGGCGCTGGGCCGCCAGTCGAGCAGCGCGCCGGTGCGGGCGTCGAAGGCGGCGAGCCGGTGGCGGGCGACCCCACGGCCGTTGACGATCGCGCTGGTGAAGTTGCCGCCCACATAGACGGTGTCACCGCGGTAGACGACGGCGTACACCGGGCCGTTGAAGGACGGGGAGGCGGAGGGCTCGGACGTCACCACTCCGGCGACCGCGGCGCCGCCCGCGACGAGGACGGCGGCGGCCGCGAGGAGGGCACTTTTTCGGAAGTTGCGCACATTGGTCGTTAACTACGCTTTCCACGCGAGGATGCGGCGCCGGTCCGGTGGCGCCCGTGACGGCGGACACTATGCTTCCTGCGTACGGGCTTCCTGCGTACGGAATCGAAAGGGGACAATGCCGTGCCGCGACGCCGCCTCACCCTGCTGCCCCTCGCCCTGGCCGCGACGGCGGCCCTGGCCGCCGGCTGTGAGATCGACATCGCGCCCGAGGCCATCCCGGCGCCGATCAGCATCGCGCCGACACCGTCCGCGTCGGCGGGCGTGCCCAAGTACGTCTGCTCCGCCGTCTACAAGACGCTGACCGACGGCGCCCTCAAGCTGGCGCAATACGCGGCGAGCTCGAGCGACGAGGCCAAGGCGAACATGAAGCGGACCTTCACCGACATGGCCGCGCAGGTGGACGCCGAGGTCGCGCGCGTCTCCGACCCCCAGCTGAGGACGGCCTTGCAGGACATCTCGGCCGACCTGACCGCCGGGGCGCAGCAGAGCGACCCGGCGGCCTACATCGAGGGCGACTTCCAGACCGTCGGCCAGAAGCTCGACGGCAAGTGCGGCGAGTGAGCCG
>NZ_BOMI01000102.1 GCF_016862115.1 Paractinoplanes deccanensis | reverse complement strand
GGAACGCCGCCCCTGCCGGAGCAGGGGCGGCGTCTGGTCAGCCGTCGATCGGGTGCAGGAACAGCTTGATCCCCTTCTCCTCGGCGTACGGGACCAGCTCCAGGACCCGGTCCATGTATCCGGGCGGCGGATCCTTCGGGTACGCGACGCGCAGCACCCAGTTGTCGATGTCACCCCGCTTGTACTGCGGCGAGAGAGTCCAGCCGTCGTCGACGCGCTTGCCCTCGTCCAGCTTGTTGATGAGCTGCTTGACCGCGCTCTTGAACCGGCCCGGCGTGTCGTAGCTGTCGCCCCGCCAGTCGATGCTCTTGATACTGGTCCCGGTCCTGGTCGCCGAGTCGTAGCTGTCGATGAACGGGTGGCCGGCCTTGAGGTTGCCGCCGAGCGCGTTCTCGATGGTCAGCCCGTCCGAGCCGGTCTTGTTGTCCCAGAGCCCGGACCGCAGGCCGGCAACCTTCTTGACCGCCTGGACCACCGGGCAGGCGTTGTGCACGAGCACCGGCAGCCCGCCGTTGGCCACGAAATAGGTGTGCACGTCGCGGACCGACAGGTCGTACGTCGTCATCGAGCCGGCGTAGTCGCGGACCGCCAGAACGGTGACCGCCTCGGCGCCGTCGGACAGCAGCCGGTCCCCGGCCGCCAGGCGCCCGGCCTCCACGAACTCGCCGCGCGCCACGTCGTAGAACGGGTGGTTCTGCGTACCGGTGATGACGGTCCGCCGCACCGAGCCGGCCACGGTCAGCTCGGTGAACGCGGTGTCGGTGGTGGTGACGTGCAGCTCGGTGACCTGGTGTGCCTGGAGCCCGCCGCCGGGCTCCGCGTTGCGCACCCAGTCGCCGACCCGGACGTCCTCGATCGGCTTGACGCTGCCGTCGGCCATCAGCACCTTGGTGCCGGCCGCGAAGCTGTGGCCGGTGGCGAGGCAGGAGTTCAGTCCTTCGAGGATGGCCCGCGACCGCGCCGCCATCGCCGCCGCTTCGAGCTTGGCCAGGGTCCGCACGTTGATCGCGGAGGCCCGCAGCATCACGAGCGCCGCGTCGATCCCGCCCACGTTGTACGCCCACATCGCGACGCGCAGTTCCTTGACCGCGAGCGCGACACCCTTGAGCGCGAAGGGCAGAACCAGCTCGGCGGCGACGAAGCCGCAGTCCATCCAGCTGCCGCCGGTGCCCGCGAACTTCTTGTAGCAGCCGATGAACTCGCCGAACAGGATGCCCGGCAGCGCCCGGATCGTCTGCTCGAGGAACTCCTGCTGGGTGATGTGAATCTTCGCGGGGGTGGTGACGTCGAACGGCTCGGTCATCAGCTCGTCGAGCACGACCTGCGGCCCGCTGCCGGTGTTGATGCAGACGTTCGGGTCCGCGCTCGGCGTGACACAGCTCGCCAGCAGATAGACGTAGTAGCCCTGCGAGCGGTAGTTGCCGGTGACGTCGCAGCCGCCCGTGCCGACGCAGTCGCTCGTAGGGTCGAAGCTGTAGCCGGTCTGGACCGTCACCATGTAGACGTTGTCGAGCGAGGTCGCGACGGCGTCGGAGCCGGGACCGGCGAGATCGCCGGGCGACTGCGGGCTGCCGGCGAGCGCCTGGTTGATCGCGGTGAGCGCGGCCTGCGCGGCGTCCGCCGACGCCTCCGCGTTGTCGGCGGCCTCGCGTGCCGCCACCGCGGAGGCCTCCGCGTCGTCGGCGAACAGGTCCGCGAAGTACGCGTCGGCCGCCGCGTCGTCGGCAGCGCCGCGGGCCGAGTCGGCGTCGCGTTCCGCGTCGTCGGCCGCCGCCTCGGCTGCCGAGGCGTCGGCGTCCGCGGCCGCCGCCGAGGCCCGGGCCCGTTCGACTGCGGCCTGCGCCTTGGCGTCCATCTCGTCGATGCGGGCGGACGCCTGCTGGGTCGCCTTGGCGTCCGCGGCCGCCTGCGCGGCGGACTTGGTCGCCGCGGCCGCCGAGGCCGCCGCCTTCGACGCCGACACCGCCGCCTCCGCCGCCGCTTGGGCGGCCAGCTTCGCGTCACCCTGCGCCCGATCCGCGGCCTGCTGGGCCGCGACAGCGAGCGCCGCCGCGTTCGTGGCCTGCGCCGCGGCGACGTTGGCCTGCGCCTCGGCGATGCTCTTCGCCGCCTGCGAGCTCAGCACCGCCAGGCCGGCCGCCGAGTCCGTGGTCGCCCACGGGTCGGCCAGCCCGATCGCCGTGTCCGCGGGTGCGGCCACCTTGGCCGCCGCCGCGGCGGCCTCCTGCGCCGCCTGACCGGTCGCCACCGCCTGGCCGATCGCCACGGCGCTGTCGGCCAGCGCGGCGGCGGCCTCCTGCTTCGCCGCGATCGCCGCCGCTCTCGCGTCGGCGGCCTCCTGCTTCGCCTCCGCGGCCGTCTGCCGGGCCGCGGCCGCGTAACTCGCCGACTCCCGGGCGTTCCGGATCGCGTCGGCGGCGAGCGCGTGGCCCTTCACCGAGGCGGCCCGGGTCTGGGTGGCCGCCGCCTCCGCCTTGGTGACGTCGGCGTAGGCCCGGTCCGAGGCCGCCCGCGCGACGGTGGCCGCGGCTCGTGCCCGGCCCGCGGCCCGCTCCGCGGCGACCGCCTGCTGGTTCGCGTTGTCCGCGGCGACACCTGCCGCATTGGCGGCGGCCCGGGCGGTCCGCGCCTCCGCCTCGGCCTCGTCAGCGGCGTCCGATCCCTGCGCGGCCGCCGCCCGGGCGTCCGCGACGGCCGCCTCGGCCATCGCCTTGTCCAGCGTCTTGCGGGCGGCGTCCGCCCGTGACCGCGCGGCGGCGGCGTCGGACTCGGCCTGCTTCGCGGCCGCCTCGTCGGCGTTGGCGCGCGCCGCGGCGGCCTGCGCCTCGTTCTTCTTCGACTCGGCGATCGCGGCCTGCTGCTGGGCGGCCGCGTTCGCCGCCGCCGCCTTCTGCCGCTCGGCCTCGGCCGTCGCCCGGGCGTCCGCCGCGATCTTCTGCTGCTTGGCCGCGTCCGCGGCGGCCGCCTCGGCCTTGGCCAAGGCCGTCTTGGCGTTCGCCTCGACGACCGCGATCTTCGCCTTGTCCGCCGCGACCTTGGCGGCCGCGTTGGCCGCGGCGGTCGCCTGCTGCTGGGCCTGGGCGGCCAGCCGGGCCGCGTTCGCCGCACTGTCCTGTGCGGACTGCCGCAGGTAGAGGGCCCGGGCGGCGTGCGCCTGGGCGCTGGCGTTCGCGAGCAGGGTCGCCGAGTTGGCCAGCGTCGCGTTGGTCGCGGCCACCACGGTCTGCATGGCGTTCGCGGTGGCCTGGGTCGCGGCCGCCGCGGCCTGGGCGATCTGCGCCGACTGCTGCGTGTACGTCAGCCCGCGCCCGGCCGGGAGCCCGCCGGTGGTGGCGATCGTGTACGCGGCGTCGCGCGCGGCGACCGCCTTGTCCGCGGCCTCCTTCGCGACCGCCGCCTCGTTCTTCGCGGCCTCCGCCAGCGCGGCGACCTTCGCCTTGATCAGGTTGAGGTTCTTCGGCGCGGCCGTCATGTCCACGTCGGACCAGTCGGACGGATACTTCGTCTTCTGGTCCTGGGCCCACAGGATGCCGCGCGCCGTCCAGGCGTAGCCGAGGCCGTCGTGCATCGTCTCGGCGCTGGCCTTGAGCGCCTCCAGCCCCTGAAGCTCGGCGGCGAGGATGTTCGCGCGCTGCTGCGCCTGCGTGTTGACCTCGGCCTGCCACTCGGCCCAGGCCGTCTCCACCACGTCGTAGAGGACCTCTTCCGGGTCCAGCGGGTTGGACGGGTCGCCCTGCGCCCACCGGGTCTTGACCGCTTCGACCTCGACCCGGAACTCCGGGGTGCCCGGCTCCGGCGCGACCGTCGGCCATCCGTCGTACTGGATGAAGCGCCGCACGTCGTCGGCCGAGCCCTCGATCGCCTTGCGCGAGTACCAGCTCCAGTCCGACGCGTTGGCCGGGTCGGCGGCCGCGCGGCGCTCGGCGATCTCGCGCACCTTGGCCTGCGCGGCCGGCTCCGCCTTCGGCATCGGCAGGTCGGCGTGGATGGCGTTGGTCGCGGTCCAATAGGTCGAGCTCTCCGACATGAAGTCGGTGACGTCCGTGTCGTAGTCGGGAAGCGAGCCGTAGCCGGACATCGGGTAGCCGCTCAGGAACTTCGAGCGCCCGAGCTCACGCTGGGCCCTCGCCTGGTCGGCGACCTGCGCCGCCGCGACGTCCTCGCCGAGCGGGCCGCTCTCGCCGTGATACCACTCGGCCAGCCAGCTCTGGTCGGTCCAGCTCGACCACGACATGTTCAGCGGCTCGTCCGGGCCGGCCAGCGTCGTGGCGGCCGCCTCCCGGACCTTGCTGCCGCCGGCGTGCAGCACCAGCGCGATGCGCGCGCGGTTCGTCCGGACGAGCTCCGCGTCCTGAAGCGCGGCGCGCCGCTCCCACCCGGTGCCCGGCGGGATCACCGACGTCGTGGCGGTGGCCGGGCCGGCGAACGTGCGCCCGGCGTGCGGGATGTTCCAGACCTGGGCGTTGGTGTTGTTGCAGGTGTAGATCTGGAGTTGGGTGCCGTTCGTCGTCGTCGAGTTGGGTACGTCGAGGCAGCGGCCGGAGTTCGGGTTCAGCAGCCGCGGCCGCCCGCTCGTGTCCCAGGCCACCGCCCACTGCTGGTCCAGCGTGCCGGCGCACTTCGCCACCGCGGTCAGCGTGCCGTTCGCGGTGGCGGTCTCTCCGCCGTTCAGGCCGAGGCACATCCCGCCCGCGCCCAGGGAGCCGTCGGTGTTGAGCCGCCACGGGATCACCGGCCCGGTCGAGTAGCCGACGCCGCAGCCGTAGAGCACGACCCCGGTGCCGGCGGCCGGCGCGGCCGTCGTGGACGCCGGGACGGCGCACTTGTTCATCAGGCTGTTGGTGATCGGCCCGGTCGGCGCGGTGGGCCGGGTCGGCGGGATGAACCGCTGCGCGTCGCTGCCGTTGCACGCGTAGATCCACAGCGCCACATTGTTGGCGGTGGACGAGTTGGGGGTGTCCACGCAGCGGTTCGACGCCGGGTTGGCGAGCTCGATGCTACCGGTCTTGTTGTACCGGAACAGCCACTCCTGGTTGTCCCAGCCCTCCTGGCAGTCGTACATCTGGACCGGGCGGCCGCTGTCCTTCTCGGTCGTCAGGTCGGTCTCGGTGGTGAAGGCGGTGCCGATGCCGGTCCGCGCGGCGATCAAGCCGTTGCTCAGCACGACGGCGTGCAGGCCACCCGCGCCGGCGGCCAGCGAGTCACCGAAGCCCGGCGACGAGGGCGCCGACACCTCCTTGGTCCAGCCGCCCGCACCGACGCCCTTCTTGGCGTACACGAAGCCGTCCGAGCCACGCATCACCTGCGTGCCGTCCGAACCGGCAGCGATCGCGGTGTCGAAGTCCGGGTCGGTGGCGGTGATCGTGCTTTCCTTGACCCAGCCGCCCATCCCGATGCCGGTCTTGGCGTACACGTAGCCGTCGCTGCCGACCAGCATCTGCACGCCACCGTTCGTGGCGATCGCCTGCGCGCCCGGCGCCAGCTCCTTCACCCAGCCGGCGGAGTTGCCGATGCTCGACCGCGCGTACACGGCGCCGTCGCTGCCGATCATCATCTGCGTGCCGTCGGAGCCGACGGCGATCGCCTTGGCGCCCGGGGCGCTCTCCGCCGTCCAGCCCGTCGAGTCGCCGATGCCCTTGCGGGCGTACACGGTGCCGTCGCTGCCCAGATACATCTGGACGCCGCCGTTGGTGGCGATGTCGTCGACCGAGGAGCCACCCTCGTAGACCCAGTCGTTCGCGCCGATGCTGCTCCGCGCGTAGATCCCGCCCTTGGAGATCATCTGCGTGCCGTCGGAGCCGACCGCGATCTCGTGAGCGTTGTAGTCGTGCTCCTTGATCCAGCCGCCCAGCCCGACGCCGGTCTTGGCCCACACCTGCCCCGACTCGGTCAGCAGCATCTGCACCGTGCCGCCGATCGCGATCGACTGGGCCGCGCCGCCGTTCGTGCTGGTGATGCTCAGGCACTTGGTGGCGTTGGCGACCGGCCGGATCGTCCCGCCGTCCCAGAGACTGGTGAACCGGTTGTAGCTCCAGTTCTGCGCCGCCGCCCCGCTACAGGCCGACGAGACGACCGCGGCGCCGTTGGCCGTGTTGCCGTTCAGATCATCGAGGCACTTGCCCAGCCCGTCGTTGCGGACGATCCCCGACGCCTCCGCGTTGAGGTCGCTGATCTGCGACGCCCCCGTGTTGCCGAGGTTCCAGTCCACAGCGGCATGAGCCGGCGGTACGGAGAGGAGCGACATCCCCAGGGCGACAACGGCCCCCACCGTCGTGCCCCAGACAGCCCGCCCCCCACGTCTGCGAAACAGTTTCGAGCGCACGCCAACAGCCACGACCCCACCCCCGTACCGGCCGTGCGGAAACCGTCGCACACAGCCACGCCCCGATGTTGAGCCGAGACGCTAACGGCCAGGAGATCCACAATGCAATAGACAAACGTCGAAAAGTTACCGGCGAGTTTCCCCACCCTCACATCGACGCCCGTGAAGCACCCGCCCCGCCGACCAAGCAGCCCGACATGGGAGAACAAAACGCGCAACTTGATCAGAAGCACGCCGCCAATGACCTTGCCGGCCGCCACCCCCGGCGCCACCGCCGGCGCCGCCACCGCACCGGGGTCAACAGCCGCATCCGGCCGATCCGGCCGCAGCCGCCCCTCCGCCAAGTCGGACCCTGGCGGCGGCGCCCGTCGCCCCCGCGCAGCCATGCAAAAAGCCCTGCCCGCAAACTCGCGGACAGGGCTTTCTCACTTTGTAGCGGGGACAGGATTTGAACCTGCGACCTCTGGGTTATGAGCCCAGCGAGCTACCGAGCTGCTCCACCCCGCGTCGGCCCATTAACCCTACCCCGCCCCCTAACCCCGCGCCCACCCACCCCCGCCCCGGCCCAGAGGCAAGACAGCGGAAACCCACGAGACCAGGCACAACGCCCCACCCGAAGGACCAGAACGCCGGGAAGGCGAAAGGCCAGAGAGGCGGGAGCACGGGGAGGCAGGACGGGAAGGCGGGAGGACGGGAAGGCGCGAAGACGCGAGAACGCGAAGGCGCGAAAACGCGAGGACGGGAAGGCGCGAGCACGCGAGGACGGGAAGGCGCGAGCACGCGAAGACGGGAAGGCCCGAGCACGCGAAAGCGGGAAGGCGGGAAGGCGGGAAGGCGCGAGGACGCGAGGACCGGAAGGCGCGAGGACGCGAAGACGCGGAGGCCCGAGCACGCGAAAGCGGGAAGGCGCGAGGACGCGAGGACCGGAAGGCGCGCGGACGCGAAGACGCGGAGGCCCGAGCACGCGAAAGCGGGAAGGCGGGAAGGCGCGTGGACGCGAGGACCGGAAGGCGCGCGGACGCGAGGACCGGAAGGCGCGAGAACGCAAAGGCAGGGAAGCAGGAGACGGGAAGGCAAAGGCGCGAGGACGGGAGGGCAGAAAGGCGCGGGGATGAGAAGACCCAACTGCCAGCCAGGCCAAACAGCCGAAGGGCCAGACAGCGAAACGGCCGAACAGCAAAGGCACGGCAAGTCCAACAAGGCCAGAACACCGAACCCAGAAGCCACCCGGCAGACATCAAAGGAAACGAAGCCAACACCAGGCCGGACAAACCCAAAGGGAGATCCTCGCGAGGAAGACCCAGAGCAAGCGCAAGGCCACCCAGAAGCCCACCAACAACCGATGACAACCCAAGGCCAGCGAAGCCGAAGGCGAAGCAAAGCCGACCCCCCACCGAGCCGCAACCGACCGTAACGTGGGGGTCTGGGGGGTCGCCCCCCAGGTAGGTATGACGAAAAAGCCCCGTCCGCGCACTCCGCGGACAGGGCTTTCCTACTTTTCTCGTAGCGGGGACAGGATTTGAACCTGCGACCTCTGGGTTATGAGCCCAGCGAGCTACCGAGCTGCTCCACCCCGCGTCGGCCTGTTAACACTAGCGCAACCGTGCCTTCGCCTGCAAAACGGGTGCCGGTGGCCCTCCTCACGGGGGGCCACCGGCGTTTCGTGTGTCAGCCGCTGGGGGTCGGCGAGGGTGCTGCCGAGCCTGAGGGTGTGGCCGAGGGGGCCGTCGAGGGCGCGGTTGACGGGTTCGGTGTGGCGCCGGTGGCGGCCTTCTGGGCGTTCTGGAAGTTGGTCATTGCCGTGTCGAGCTGCTGGAGGGCTTCGCCGTACTTGGCGAAGTCGCCGGACTGCTGGGCGGTCTTGACGTTGGCGATGGCCGTGTCGAGGGCCGCGGCGGCCTGGGCGAGCTCGCCGGTCAGGGAGGCCGGTGGCGGGTTCGTGGTGTTGCCGTCGCCGGTGTTGTTGTTGCCGGTGTTGTTGTTGCCCGTTCCGGCGCTGGCGTTCTTGCCCTGGTCGACCAGCTGTTCGAGGCCCTGCTTCAGGTTGTCGGCGAGGACCACGTAGGTGCCGCCGTCGCCGTACGACATGAGGACCTTTTGCAGCAGCGGCGCCGCGTTGTCCTGGTTGCCGGTCTTCACGTAGACCGGTTCGACGTACAGGACGCCGCCCTCGACCGGCAGGGAGATCAGGTTGCCGTACAGGACCTGACTCTGGGCATTGTTGGACAGCAGGTTGAGCTGCTGCCGTACCGCCGCGTTGTTGGTCATCTTTTGATGGACCTGGACCGGTCCGGGGATGACCGTCTGGTCGGGTAGTTCGAGCACTTCGAGCACGGGCTTGTTGTCGACGTACGAGCCGGAGATCAGCGCGGCCAGGTTTTCGCGGTTGGCCGGTGTGACGCCGGCGGTCAGCTGGAATCTGGTCTGTTCCTGCTCAGGCAGTTGCACGTTCAGGTAGAACGGCGGCTGCTTGATGTTGCTCGACGGCGAGTCCGGCGCGTTCGGCACCTGCCAGAAGTCCTGGCCGGAGAAGTACGCCTGCGGGTCGGTCACGTGGAACTTGGTGAGCAGGTTGCGCTGCACCTTGAACAGGTCCTGCGGGTAGCGGAAGTGCGCTTCGAGCGATTCCGGCGTGTCGGCCTTCGGGATGATCAGGTCACCGCCGAACGCCTTGTTCCACGCCTTGAGGACCGGGTCATTCTCGTCGAACTCGTACAGCTTGACCGTGCCGTCGTAGGCGTCGACGGTCGCCTTGACCGAGTTGCGCATGTAGTTGACGTCGTCGCGGGCCAGGGCGAACTGTCCCTGGCCGGTGAGCTCGTCGCGCGTCTCGTTCGCCAGGTTGATCTTCTGGCTGTACGGGTAGGTGTTGGCCGTCGTGTAGCCGTCGAGGATCCAGGTGATCCGGCCGTCGACCACCGCGGGGTACGGGTCGCCGTCGATGGTCAGGAACGGCGCGACCTTTTCGACGCGCGAGCGCGGGTCGCGGATGTACATGAGCCGCGACTTGGAGTTGACCGCGTCGGAGAGCAGGAAGTTGCTCTCGGTGTTCTTGACCGCGAAGACGAGCCTGCGGAAGAAGGAGCCGATCGGCACGCCGCCCTTGCCGTCGTACGTGTAAAGCTCCTCGGCGTTGTTGTTCTCCTCCTGCGGACGGTCGAACTCGACCTTCTTGTTGGCGTCCTCCTGGCCGACGATCGCGTATTCGGTGGACTGCTCGCCGAAGTAGATGCGCGGCTGGTCGACCTTGATCTCGTCGGTGGCCGAGGAGCAGCCCGGCGGGCGGTCGTCGCCGAGGAAGCCGGAGACGAAGTAGGGCAGACCACCGCAGACGACCTGGTTGGCCGGGGCCGCCACCAGGCCGTAGCCGTGGGTGTAGACGGTGTGCCGGTTGAGCCAGTTGCGCTGCTGGGCGGTCAGCTTGTCGTCGTTGATCTCGCGGGCGCCGACCACGTAGTCGGCGGTCTTGCCGTCGAGCGTGTAGCGGTCGACGTCGAGCTTCTTGCCGAAGTCGTAGAAGCCGCGGGACTGCTGCGACTGGGTGAAGGCCTGCGAGACCAGCTGCGGGTCGACGAGCCGGGCGTTCTGGGCGCTCGTGTCGCTGGTCAGCCCGGCCTGCGGGACCACGTTGTTGGCCCGGTACGGCGCCGTCTCGGTGCTGTCGATGCCGAACGCCGCTCTCGTGGCCTCGATCGAGCGCTTGATGTAGGGCGCTTCCTTCTCGGCGAGGCTGGGCTTGACCGAGAAGTTCTGCACCGCGAGCGGGTAGATGCCGCCGATCGCGACCGCGGAGATGGCCAGCAGGGCGAGGGAGACACCGGGCCATACCAGATTGCGCATGCCCGCGTTGGAGAACACGATGATCGCGATCGCCACGACGATGGAGATGTACGCGAGGATCTCCTTGGCCGGCAGCAGCGCGTTGACGTCGGTGTAGCCGGCGCCGTAGAGACCCGGCGACACGTGCTGCTCGAGCAGCAGCGCGCGCCGGTCGAGCACGTACGCCACCGCCTTGAGCAGCACGAAGATCGCGACCAGCGTGGTCAGGTGGGCCCGGGCCGCGGTGGTCATGCGGTCGCCGACGCCCTGAAGGCGTACGCCTCCGAAGATGTAGTGGACCGCCAGCGCGCCCAGGACCGAGAGGACGACGGCGGTGAACGCCACGCCGAGCAGGTAGCGCCAGAGCGGGTACTCGAAGATGTAGAACCCGATGTCCACCTTGAACTGCGGGTCCTTGACGCCGAAGCTGCCACCGTTGCGGAACAGCATCCAGTCCTTCCACCGGCCCTGCGCGGAGAGGCCGGCGAAGAAGCCGATGATGACGGTGATCACGGTGATCCACGTGCCCAGGCGCGGCGCGATGATCATGCGGTAGCGCTCGAGGGTCGCCTGCTCGGCGGAGTGCGGCCGCAGCAGGGGGCGCAACCGGTATGCCAGGTAGAGGTTGGCGGCGATGATGACGGCCACGGCGATGCCGATGGCGAGGAACAGCAGGAGCCGGGTGAGCAGGACACCGGAGAAGACGTTGACGAAGTCGACCTCGTTGAACCAGAGGTAATCGGTGTACGCGTCGATGCCCCACCCGAGCAGCGTGAAAAGAAGGAAGACCCCGACCAGGACGCCGACGGTGACGCGACCGCGCCGGCTCATCCTCGGAAGAGGGCTATTTCGCATAACCAACGGAGGCTCCACAAATCAGTCGGGCCGGTGTCTCACAGTACGACATCTGTCACGCGGCCGAGCACGGCTTCGGTGTGCCGCCGCTGGTGAAGGTCTTGATGGCGGTCAGCGCGTCGTCCACGGTCGCGACCTCGGCCATGGGCAGCCCGTCCACCGCGTTCTTCAGGGCCTCGGCGCAGTTGTCCTTGGGCACCAGGAAGATCTGCGCTCCGGCCTTCTCGGCGCCGACCAGCTTCTGCGGGATGCCGCCGATCGGGCCGACCTCGCCGGCGTCGTTGATGGTGCCCGTACCAGCGATGATCTTGCCGCCGGTCAGGTCCTCCGGCTGGAGCTTGTCGAGGATGCCCAGGGTGAACATGAGGCCGGCGCTCGGGCCGCCGATCTTGTTGAGATCGATCTTGACCTTGAACGGGGCGTCCTGCTTGGTGCCGATCTCGATGCCGAGCCGCGGCGTCTTGTCGTCACCGGAGGCCTTGGTGGTGACCTTCGCGGTCGCCGCCTTGCCCGCTCGCGTGTAGGAGATGGTGAAGGTGGTGCCCGCCGGCTTGGCGCGGACCAGCTCGGTCAGCCTGCCCGGCTCGGTGATCTTCGTACCGTCCACGGCGGTGATCACGTCGCCGGCCTGGAGGATGCCGGACGCGGCGCCGCCGTCGGTCACCTTCTTGACCGTGGTCAGCACCGGGTAGCCGAGCTTCTTGAGCGCGACGGTGACGGCGCTGGCCTGCGACTCCGTCCACTCCTCGGCGTTCTGCTGCTCGACCTGCTTCTCCGACTTGTCGGGCGGATAGATCAGCTCGCGCGGCACCACCGCGTCGGACTTGTTGAACCAGCTGCTGATCGCCCAGACCAGCTCCACCTGCGACTGCACGTTCACCGTGGTCAGCCGGAGCTGCCCGGCCGACGTCGAGGTCTTGGAGGCATCCGTCACCTGGATCACCTCGGCGCCGTTGTCCGAACCGAGCGTGTTCACCGTCGGACCGGGCTTCAGCACGACATAGGGCAGGGGTGCGGCCATGACACCGACTGCCAGCAGGGCGGTGATCAGGGCGCCGAGGATTACCGTGACACCACGACGTCTCATGCGCGTGAGACTATCGCCCCTCCCTGAGTGCTCTCTGAGCTGAGGCGGAGTTCTCTCTGAGCTGACACCGCCATCGGTCCGGAGCGGGCGTTTCCCGCGTACGGTTGACTACGTGCCTGATATCCCGTTCGGCTTCTCCCTGCCGGGCGCCCAGCCGCCCGACCCCTCCGACCCGCAGCAGATGCAGCAGTTCATGGCGCAGCTGCAGCAGATGTTCGCCGGCCCCGGCAGCGGCCCGGTCAACTGGGACCTGGCCCGGCAGGTCGCGGCCAGCCAGCTGTCCGCGTCCGGCGACCCGGCGGTGAACATGTACGAGCGCAACCAGGTCGAGGAGGCCCTGCGCCTCGCCGACCTGTGGCTCGACCCCGCCTCCGCGCTCCCGAGCGGCATCCGCACGGCCGCCGCCTGGAACCGCAACGAGTGGATCTACAACACCCTCGACGTCTGGAAGAAGCTGTGCGACCCGATCGCGGGCCGCATGGTGGGCGCCATGGGCGATCTCGTCCCCGAGGAGGCGAAAGCCCAGCTCGGCCCCATGCAGTCGATGGTCGCGACGCTCGGCGGCGCCCTCTTCGGTGGCCAGCTCGGCCAGGCGCTGGGCCAGCTCGCCGCCGAGGTGCTCTCGGCCGGCGACATCGGCCTGCCGCTCGGCCCGACCGGCACGGCCGCGCTCGTCCCGGCCAACATCAAGGCCTACGGCGACGGTCTCGAGATCCCCGAGGACCAGGTCCGGCTGTACGTTGCCCTGCGCGAGGCGGCGCACCAGCGGCTCTTCGGGCACGTCCCGTGGCTGCGGGCGCACGTGCTGAGCGCCGTCGAGACGTACGCGAACGGCATCACGGTCAACCGCGAGGCGATCGAAGAGGCGATGAGCCGCGTCGACCCCACCGACCCGGAGTCGATGCAGGCCATGGCGCTCGAGGGCATCTTCACGCCCGAGGACACCCCGCAGCAGAAGGCGAGCCTCGCGCGCCTCGAGACCGCGCTGGCCCTGATCGAGGGCTGGGTCGGCCACGTCGTCGACTCCGCGGCCGGCGACCGGCTCCCGTCGGTCGTCCAGCTCGGCGAGGCGTTCCGCCGCCGTCGCGCCGCGGGCGGCCCCGCCGAGCAGACCTTCGCCGCCCTGGTCGGCCTGGAGCTGCGCCCCCGCCGCCTCCGCGAGGCGGGCGCGCTGTGGGCCGCCGTCACCGAGCACCGCGGCATCCAGGGCCGCGACGCTCTGTGGGGTCACCCCGACCTGCTGCCCACCGACGAGGACTTCGCCAACCCGCAGGTCTTCGCCCAGGGCAGCCTCGACTGGGACATCAGCGAGCTCGACGACCTCGACAAGGGCGACGACTCCGCGAAGGGCGACGACAAGTAGAAGCGCCTTCGAAGGGCTGAGCCGTGACTCGCGGTTCAGCCCTTCGCCGTTCCGCCGCTGCCGTGTCTCAGCCGCTTCGCCGCTGCCGTGTCTCAGCCGCCGAGCAGGGCTCGGGTGTTCTCCCAGCCCTCGAGGGCCGGGTCGAGGGAGGCCAGCTCGGCCGGGCCGCGCAGACGGCGCCACTCGGGGGTCGAGCTCACGTCGCCGGGCTGGGGAGCAGCACGGCGGACGATCTGGGCGGTCGCCGCATCGAGGTCGTGATCGGCCAGCCAGGACGGGGCGGGCAGGCTCGTGGCCAGGCCGAGGAGGCCGTTCCCGGGTCCGCCGGGGGCCACGGCGACAGCCTTGCTCTCGAGCGGACGCAGGAGCTTGCCGAGGATCATGCCGGGCAGGTCGGGGGCGTCCGCCGCGATCACCGCGGCCTGGTCGAACCCGTCGGCCGCGGCAGCGGCCAGAACGGGCAGGTAGGTGGCCGTGGGCACCTCATAGATCCGCATGCCGGGCCAGGCGATCTCCTCGGCCAGCTCGCGGTCGGCCGCGGTCGCCGCGATGGCGGCCTCGGCCTGGGCCAGGCGGGCCAGGAGGTCGACCACGTCCTCGGCCAGCGCCGCACGCCAGGAGGCGAGCTCGACGCCCGGCGGGCTCCATGCGACGGGCACCAGGAGCGCAGCCACGAGCCGTTTCACCACGGCTTCACCCTAGTGGTCGCGCTCTAGTCGTCGGCCAGCACGAGGCCGGTGGCGGCGGAGATGCCCTCGAGGTAACCGCGGGCCCGTTCGGCCTTGGGGTAGCGGTTGACGAGATCCCAGAAGCGGGCGCTGTGGCTGGGGACGACCAGGTGGGAAAGCTCGTGCAGGAGCACGTAGTCGATCACCCAGTCGGGCATCTCCTGGATGCGGTGGGAGATGCGGATGGTGCCGTCGTCGGGAGTGCACGAGCCCCAGCGGCCGTTCTGGTTGGTCACCCAGCGGACGCTGGCCGGCTGCACGCGGGCGGCGTGGTCGGCGAGGTAGCGGGACGTGAGGCGGCGGGCCCGGGCCAGCAGCTCGTCGTCGGTGCGGCGGATGCGTTCCTCGCGGGCCGCGAGGCGGGCGAGCATGCGCTCGACCCATTCGGTCTCCTCGGCACGGGAGAACCTGTCGGGGATGAGCACGACGACGCGCTCGCCGTCCCTGTACGCGGACACTGTGCGACGCCGGCGTTGGCTACGCCGCACTTCGACGACAGGCTTGCGCGTCCGGGCCATTACCGGCTCGCGCGGCCCAGATTCGGGTTCACGTTGAGACGCTAATCCGTGAGACCCATGTCACCGCAAGAGTACGGCGGATGACACCCGCCTGATATGTGTACTTCGTCCCGGTACTACCGAAAAAATTTTCCACTGCCGCAACATCGGTGTCCGCACGCCAACCTAGCGCACTCCGTTACAGGGCGCTCAGCGTCCTATTTCTGCCCGTTTGACGGCAATCCCCGGCGTGTTGCGGCACAACTTCCCAAAAAGGGCGATTCCTCCCGGCACACTCACGTCGGCGCCGACACCAGCGGCGCCGCGCTGACATGGAACCGGCTTGACCTGGGTAGTGGACGGCCCTGACGGGTGGCCACATCCACGTGGTCGCGGAGCGGTCCAGTCGCGGCCTGTCACCGCAGCAGGCATCGGGGCCGACCCCGGCCGACAACATGACGAGGAGGAACCGTGGCCGACAACACGTACAACGGCTACTGCGTGAAGTGCAAGGAGAAGCGTGACTTCCAGGGGACCGTCGAGGTCTCGAAGACCGGCATGAACATGGCGAAGGGCAAGTGCCCGGTTTGCGGCACCACCGTGAACCGGATCCTGGGCAAGGCCAAGGCCTGACCCCGGCGCGCCCTGGGCATGAAGTGGCTTAGGCCAGTTCGGCGCCCATGGCAAGGCTGTTCACCCACCCGGGGAGGGCAGGTCGCCCTCCCCGGTGCATTACCCCCGCACCGCCATATCCGCATCGAACCGGGCACGTTGAGTGAGGTTGTGGACAACCGTCTAGCCTGTGGATAACTTGCCCAGGCTTGTGGATAACCCGCTTCACACGCGGTACGGGCCTGTGGACAACGAACTCGCTCCGCATCGCCGCGGTGACATGCTGTCATCCATGAACCGCCCCCTCCTCCTCCCCGGGCTTCCCCGAGTCTGGCGCGACGACACCGAGCTCCAGCTGGGCGCCGACCCGGCCGGAGCGGTCCTGCTACGCCTGCCCGACCCCCGGGCCGCCGAGATCCTCGACCTGATGGACGGCCGGCGCCCCGAGCGGCTCGTGCTGCTCCGAGCCGTCGAGATGGGCATTCCCGCCGCCGAGGCCCGGGCCCTCATGGAGTCGCTGCGCGTCGCCGGCCTGGCCGTTCCGGCCACCACCCTCATCCCGCGTACGGCGGAGGGCGTCGTCCAGCAGCGCCTGGTGAGCGAGGCCGCGGCCCTGGCCTTCCGCGACCGCCGAGACGTCCCCGCGGCGTGGCGCGCCACCCGGGGCGAGGACCGGGGCCACCGGTTCCGCCGGAGGGCCACACCGGCGACGACATTGCGCCGCAGGCGGACGGCCTGCGTGGTGGTCGCCGGGCACGGCCGCCTCGGCGCCTCCATCGCCGTCGCACTGGCCGAGGCGGGCGTCGGTCACGTGGCGCCCGAGATGCCCGGCACCGTCACCAAGGACGAACTCGTCGGAGGGCCGCTCCGCGCCGGGGCGGAGGGCCTGCCGAGGAACGACGCGATCGACGCCGCCATCGCCGCCGTCGCTCCCGGCGTCATCCGGCGCCGGCTGCGCACAATGCGGCCGACCCTGGTGGTCCAGCTCGATAACGACAAGCCCGCGCCGCTGCTCGCGGCCGTGCACGGTGGCCGCCGCCAGGCGCACCTCGCCGTGACCATCCGCGAGGGCACCGCGGTGATCGGACCCCTGGTCCCGCCGACGGGCGGACCCTGTCTCGGGTGCCTCCACCTGCACCGGCTCGATCGCGACGCGCGCTGGCCCGGTCCGCCGCGCACGGACGTCCCGGAGCCGTGCACGGTCACGACGCTGCTGGCCGCGACCGGCTACGCGACGGCGCAGGCCCTCGCCTACCTCGACGGCGACATCCCCGAGACGCTCGGCGCCTCCGTCGAGATCACCTCCGCCGGGAGCTTCCGCCGCCGTACGTGGCCTCCGCACCCCCACTGCGACTGCACCCGGCGACGCCCCCGCCCCGCGGCCTCGAAGCAGCCCACCAGGAAGGCGATCCAGGCCGGGGAGCGCCGACCCGCTTCCTCGTAGCCCCGCAGCAGCGACGCGCCCAACAGCGCCGCCCGCGAAGCGGCCCGGCAAGGGCGCGGCCCCGAAGAAGGCAGGGCCACAAGGGGGCGAGGCCGTGAAGCGATAGGCAGCGCGGAAGGCGAGCCAGACGGAAGATGCGGCCGCACAGCGACGCGACCGAGGGAAACAAGGGGAAAGGTGTGATCGATTGGCGGAGGAGCTGTGCAACGGCGGGAAACTCGGAGCGGACTTTTGGGGCAAGCCGCCCGAAGGGTCCCCAGCCGGGCCGAGGAACGGCGCGGCGTCGGTCACAATGATCTGGTGAGCGACATACCGCGGCGGGCGGCGGCCCGGACGGCCAAGCTGGCCTCGCTTCCTCTGGGGTTCGCGGGGCGGACGGCTCTGGGGCTGGGCAAGCGGGCCGTCGGGATCGCCACCGACGTCATCTCGGCCGACATTCAGCAGCGCACCGCCGAGCAGCTCTTCAGCGTGCTGGGGCAGCTCAAGGGCGGCGCCATGAAGTTCGGCCAGGCGCTGTCGGTCTTCGAGGCGGCGATGCCCGAGGAGATGGCCGGCCCGTACAGGCAGGCGCTGACCAAGCTGCAGGAGGCCGCGCCGCCGATGCCGGTGGCCAGCCTGCACAAGGCGCTCGCCGAGCAGCTCGGGCCGGACTGGCGGGAGCTGTTCGCCGAGTTCGACGACAGCCCGGCCGCGGCCGCCAGCATCGGGCAGGTGCACCGCGCGGTGTGGAAGCTGCCGCCGGCGCGCAAGAACGCCAAGCCCAAGACCCTGCCCGTCGCGGTGAAGGTGCAATATCCGGGCGCGGGCGAGGCGCTGCTGGCCGACCTCAAGCAGCTGTCCCGCCTCGCCGGCATGTTCAAGATCATCCAGCCGGGCATGGACATCAAGCCGCTGCTGGCCGAGCTCCGCGATCGGATCACCGAGGAGCTCGACTACGCGATGGAGGCCGAGACGCAGAGCGCCTTCGCCACCGCGTACGCCGGCGATCCGGAGATCTTCGTTCCCCGGGTGATCGCCTCGGCGCCCAAGGTGCTGGTCACCGAGTGGGTCGAGGGCACGCCGCTGGCCAAGGTGATCACCGACGGCAGCGAGGCGGAGCGGGACGAGGCGGGCCGGCTGATGGCGCTGCTGCACTTCTCGGCGCCGGCGCGGGCCGGTCTGCTGCACGCCGACCCCCACCCGGGCAACTTCCGCATCCTGGCCGACGGCCGGCTCGGTGTGATCGACTTCGGGGCGGTCGCCCGGCTCCCCGAGGGGCATCCCGAGCCGATCGGGCGGCTGGTGCGCCTCGCGCTCGAGGGCGACGCCGACGCGGTCGCCGACGGGCTGCGCGAGGAAGGCTTCATCAAGCCCGACGACGAGCTCGACGCCCAGGCCGTGCTCGACTTCCTGCGGCCGATGATCGAGCCCGTGGCGGTCGACGAGTTCCGGTTCACCCGGGCCTGGCTGCGCGGCGAGGCGACACGGCTCAGCAGCCCGCGCTCCCCGGCCTACCAGCTGAGCCGCAAGCTCAACCTGCCGCCGTCCTACCTGCTCATCCACCGGGTCACGCTCGGCTCGATCGGCGTGCTCTGCCAGCTCGAGGCGTGCGCGCCCTACCGCGGGATCCTGGAGAAGTGGCTTCCGGGGTTCGCCCCGGTGCGCTGAGCGGGCCCGGCTCCCCGGTGAGCAGAATGGGCACATGAACGCCCACATCGACGACCTGGCCGCATTCGTCTCCGCCTCCCCGAGCTCGTACCATGCGGCCGCCGAGGTGGCCCGCCGGCTCGGCGAGGCCGGGTACCGCACGCTCGACGAGACCGCCGACTGGCGCGACGACGTACACCCGGGCGCCCGACTGCTCGTCGTCCGGGACGGCTCGGTGATCGCGTTCGCCGTGCCCGAGGGCGCGCACGCCGGCACCCCGTTCCGCATCCTCGGCGCGCACACCGACTCGCCCGGCTTCAAGCTCAAGCCCAAACCCTCCCTGTCCAGCCACGGTTGGCTGCAGGCCGGCGTCGAGGTGTACGGGGGACCGATCGTCGCCTCGTGGTTCGACCGCGAGCTGGAGCTGGCCGGGCGCGTCGTGCACCGCGACGGCACCAGCCACCTCGTGCGGACCGGACCGTACGCCCGCATCCCGCACCTCGCCATCCACCTGGACCGCGAGCTCAACAACGGCTTCTCCCCCGACCGGCAGCGCGAGGTCCAGCCGGTCTTCGGGGTGGGCACCGCCCAGGACGCCGACGTCGTGGGGCACCTGGCCGAGCTGGCCGGCATCGACAGCGAGGCCGTCGCCGGATACGACATCATCACGGTCGACAGCGCCGCGCCCGCCCGCTTCGGCCAGGACGGCAAGCTCTTCGCCTCGGCCCGGCTCGACAACCTCTCGTCGGTGCACGCCGGCCTCACCGCCCTGCTCGCCGCCGAGCCGGCCAACGCCATCGCGGTGCTCGCCGCGTTCGACCACGAGGAGATCGGGTCGGAGAGCCGCTCCGGCGCCGCGGGCCCCTTCCTCGCCGACCTTCTCGAGCGCATCTCGTACGCCCTGGGCGGCAGCCGCGAGTCCCTGGCGCGCGCGATCGCCGGCTCCTGGTGCCTCTCCTCGGACGCCGGCCACGCCGTCCACCCGAACCGCCCCGAGAAGCACGACCCGGTCAACCGCCCACTCGCCGGCGGCGGCCCCCTCCTGAAGATCAACGCGAACCAGCGCTACACCACCGACGCGACCGGCGCCGCCCTGTGGGCCCGCACCTGCGCCAAGGCGGGCGTCCCGTGGCAGGAGTTCGTCTCGAACAACGCCGTCCCGTGCGGCTCGACGATCGGCCCGATGACCGCCGCCCGCCTCGGCATCCCCACCCTCGACGTCGGCATCCCGCTCCTGTCGATGCACTCGGCCCGCGAGCTGGCCCACGTCGACGACCCGTCCTACCTGGCCGCCGCGATCACGGTCTTCCTCTCCGCCGGCGCCTGACGCATCCCGCCCCACCCCTTTCCGCCGCGCGGAGGAGGGACCGGAGGGCGCCTGACACATCCCACCTCACCCTTCGCTCGACACGACCTCCGCGCGAAAGAAGGAAAGGGAGAGCGCCTACCGCATCCCACCCCACCGTTCCCTCGACACGGTCCTGATCGGCGTCCTCGTCGCGCTCGCCGCCGGCGCGGGCGGCACGAGCGCGGTCGTCAACGCATTCCGCGACGAGGAACGGCAGTATGCGGTCTTCATCGCGCACCTCCGCGCGAAAGAGGGAAGGGAGAACGCCTACCCATCCCACCCCACCCTTCCCCTCGACACGACCTCCGCGCGGGAAGGGCGCCTGACGCATCGCCTCGACATTGCTCGCGGAGAGTGCGTCAGAACAGGAAGGGAAAGATGGGAGGAAAGAGGCGCCCGCGTCACCTTGGTCCGCTTCGCCACCACACCCCTTGAAACGCTCCCTACGCACAACCCGACAAAAGGGATCCGGAAAGGGCAGGAGGCGTCCGCAGGGAGACGGCGCAGGGCGGAAGTGGGCCGCCTGCTGCATCCGCGCTCGTTCCGCCACCACATCCCCCTCCCTCGACACGGCTCCAACGGTGAGGGGAAAGGGTGACCCCTGGCTCACGAAGCCAAGGGAAGGGGAAGAGCGACCCTCGCCCACAAAGCGCGGGGCAAGGGCAAGGGGCAGGCCTCGCCCACAACGGAAGGGGCGAGGGGCGCCCCTGGCCCACGAAGCAGGAGGAGCGGAAAGAGAGCGCCCTCACTGGACGGGGGCGCCCGGCCGGATGGACACGAAGAGGCCCGGCCGTGTGGCCGGGCCTCTTGCTGTGTGTGGAGCTCTTCAGTGGCGCCGGATCAGAAGCGTCCACCACCGAGTTCGCGGGAGGCTCGGTGCTGGGCCTCCATGGCTACTCGACGAGCGGGACGGTGTGCCTCAGGTGTGTAGTCACGCTGAGGCCGACGCATTCGGGCACGGGACAACGCTTCTTGGAGGAGTCTCATCTTCGTTCCGTTCGTGTGCATCTCGATGCTCGGCTTTCGGGTAAGGAGGTCGATGTTCGTGTTCATGTCATGCCGCCAGGCGGACGGAGTTGCGGGAGTCGAGCCCGTTCGCGGCGAGCCGCTCCTCGACCTCGTGGGCCAGCTCGGCGTCGCGCGCCACGTCGGCCTTACGGGGACGGCCACGCGGCCGCTTGCGCGGAACCACGGCACCGCGCTCGAAGATCTCGCCACCCCAGACACCCCAGGGCTCGTTGCGCTCCACCGCGCCGGCCAGGCACTCGACGCGCAGCGGGCAGTCCCCGCAGAGCGACTTGGCCAGTTCCAGCTGGGCCGGGGAGTCGGAGAACCACAGGTCCGGGTCGAACTTCCGACAGGGCAGGTTTGCCTCGATCTCGACGCTCACGTCGAGTGGGGCCAGCGCCAGACTCATAAAGCCCGGTCACCTCTCTCTTCTCATCGATCTTCTGGATCGCCGTACGGGTCGTGCACCGGCCGGTGAGCCGGCAAAAAAGTAAGGCCGCGGATCCCGGTTACGGGTTCCGCGGCCTCGAGGTGAGCCGGAGGTCTGAGTCTGTCAGACCGGCCTTCCTCGAGGCGGGACACCGCTGCCACCATCCGTGTAGCGCTTGGAGATGGAGACATTGCTGCCCTTGAACCCAGGGGTGTTGCCAGTGGTGCCTTCGATGCGACCGCGCTCGCTCAGCTCGGCCTGAGCGGAGACCTGGTGCACCCGCGACACCGGAGCCCGCTCGGCAGCCAGCACAGCCACCGGGGCAGCGAGCTGGAGAGCGGACGGAGCGCAGGCAAGGGTCAGCGGCATCGACGGTCGCGTCATCGTCATCTCGAAGATCTCCATGTCTGCCACCTCCTCCATGTGCTTGCACTCGTGTCGTGAATCCCGCCGAACATTGCTGCTCGGCGAGCTGTGTCCTGAGGCTATGCCTGCCCCTACGGCGAGGGCAAACGAATTAACGGGTTGATTCTCAAAGATTTTCCGAGGCCGCCGCGACGGGGTCCGCGCCGCCCACCAGAGCGAACACCGCGGGCCCGTACTGGCCGAGCTTGCGTGGCCCGATCCCGGCGATCGCGAGAAGCTCCGCCGGGGTGCTCGGCCGGCGCTCCGCGATGGCCACCAGCGTGGCGTCGGTGAACACCACGTACGCAGGGACGCTGAGCTCCTCGGCCATAGTCGCGCGCCAAGTCTTCAGTCGCTCGTAGAGATCCTCGTCGAGGTCCGACGGGCAGGTCGGGCAGCGGCCCAGCTTGCGGTCGGCGCCGGCCAGCAGCGTGGCACCGCAGATGCGGCAGGACGACACCTGCGGCCGCCTGCGGTCGGGTTTCCGACTCCGGTCCCCGGCCCGCTCGGTCGTCGAGTTGCGCTCGAGCTGCGGCAGGAACCGGCAGGGGCGGCGCGCCCGGCCGCCCGACGCGCGCGTCTGCCCGTACGAGAGCCAGAGGTATTGCCTTGCCCGGGTGACCCCCACGTAGAGCAGCCGCCGCTCCTCCTCGAGCTGCTCAGGGGTCTTGGCGTACGTCGTCGGCAGCGTGCCGTCGGCGAGCCCGACCAGGAAGACCGCGTCCCACTCCAGGCCCTTGGCGGAGTGCAGCGAGGCGAGCGTGACCCCCGCGACGGTCGGCGCGTGCTGCTGCTCGGCGCGGCGGGCCAGCTCGTCGTTGAAGCCGGCCAGCGTGAGGTCGCGCTGCACGGCGCCGGCCTGGCCGATCGGCTCCAGGGTGGGCGTCTTCGCGTACTCCTCGGCGAGGGTGACCAGGGCGGCCAGCGCCTCCCACTGCTCGCGCGCGGCGCCACCGGCCGGCGGATGGCCGCGCTGCCAGCCGGTCGCCGCGAGCCCCTCCTCGACCGCCTGCACCAGCGGGGTCTCCCCCGGGATCGAGCGCACGGCGGCGCGCAGCGCGATCATCGCCTGCCGGATCTCGGTGCGCTCGAAGAACCGCTCGGCCCCGCGGACCACGTACGGCACCTCGGCCTCGGCGAGTGCCTTTTCGTACGTCTCGGATTGCGCGTTCGTCCGGAAGAGCACCGCGATCTCGCTCGCCGGGGTGCCCGCCGCGATCAGGTCGCGGCACTTCTTGGCGACCGCGGCCGCCTCGCCCGTCTCGTCCGGGAAGATCTTCAGCTCCGGCTCGGCGCCGGGCGGGCGCTGGCCGACCAGCTCGAGCCGCAGCCGCGCCTCGCTGCCGCGGGCCTGCCGGATCACCGCGTTGGCGAGGCCGACCACCTGCGGCGTGGAGCGGTAGTCACGCACCAGCCGGACCACGACGGCGTCGCGCCGCTGCCGGGGGAAGTCGATGAGGTACGCCGAGGTCGCGCCGGTGAAAGAGTAGATCGTCTGGCTGGCGTCGCCGACCACCGTGAGGTCGTCGCGCCCGCCCAGCCACGCCTCCAGCAGGCGCTGCTGCAGCGGGTTGACGTCCTGGTACTCGTCGACGACGAAGTGCCTGTACTGCGCGCGGATCTGCTCGGCGACGTCCGGGTGCTCCTCGATGCCCCAGACCGCGGCGCGCAGCATGTCCTCGAAGTCGATCACGCCCTGCCGCCGCTTGAGCTCCTCGTAGGCGGCGAAGACCTCGGCCACCTTGGCCGGCTCGAACGGCGGCTCGCGCAGCGCCTTGGTGGCCGCGACGGGGTATTCGCCGGGCTCGACCAGCGACGACTTGGCCCACTCGATCTCGCTCGCCAGGTCGCGGGCGCCGGTGCGGTCGGCGCGCACGCCCACCCGGGCGGCGGCGAGGCCGACCACGCGCGCCTTGCTCTCCAGCAGCTCCGGCATCGCCCGGCCCTCGAGCAGCCGCGGGGCGAAGTAGCGCACCTGCCGCAGCGCCGCCGCGTGGAACGTGCGCGCCTGGACGCCGCCCGCGCCGAGCTCGGTGAGCCGCGAGCGCATCTCGGCGGCGGCCCGCGCGGTGAAGGTGACGGCGAGAACGTGCCGCGGGTTCACCTCGCCGGTGAGGGTGCGGTACGCGATGCGGTGGGTGATCGCCCGGGTCTTGCCCGTGCCGGCGCCGGCGAGGATGCAGACCGGTCCCGCGGGAGCGGTCACCGCCGTCCGCTGCTCAGGGTCGAGCCCGGCCAGCACCGCATCAGTCAGCACAACAGGGAATCATGACACCTGCCCGGGACGTTGTTGCTGAAGGCGCTGTGCCATGTGACCCATCCGAAGGGATCCTGACCGATGCTGACCATGTACTCGACGTCCTGGTGCGGGTATTGCCACCGCCTCAAGTCGCAGCTCGACCGCGAGGGCATCGCCTACGACGTCGTGGACATCGAGCGCGAGCCGGCCGCGGCCGAGTTCGTGATGAGCGTCAACGGCGGCAACCAGACGGTCCCCACGCTCAAGTTCGACGACGGGTCGGCGCTGACCAACCCGTCCATCGTCCAGGTCAAGGAGCATCTGGCGGCGCTGAGCGCGAGCTGACGTCTTCCTCGCCGGAAGGCTCGGGAATCGGGGCGGCGAGTTCTTCGGCCTGTTTGACCAGGTCGTCGAGCTCGCCGTCGGTCATTGCCAGCTCGTCGGCGAGCGAGGCCGACAGCAGCAGGTGCACGCCCGAGCGCACGGTCGCGTCGATGTCCTCGACCGGCACCTTCTCGCCGAGCGCCTCGCGCACCAGCATCTCGGCGTCGAGGGCCGGCAGCGCCGCGGCGGCGTGGAAGTGCACGGCGGTCGCCACGCTGCGGCCGATCTCGGCGAGCGGGCTGTCCGTCAGGAAGCGGCGGCGCACCATGAGACCGAAAGCGATCTCCCAGACACGCCGTTCCGTGTCGGACAGGGGGGCGCCCAGCCGGGCCGGCACGTCCTGGCGGGAGACGGCCTGGAGCAGGTGGCCGAGCCGCGGCGGGGGCGGGAAGACGGCGCTCACCGGGCACGCTCCGCGCGGCGCTCGGCCTGCTCGACGAGGTCGATCAGGTGGGCGGGCGGGATGCCCGGCGGGCGCACCAGGTCACCCACGACGTAACAGATCAGCTCGAAGCGGCGCAGGTCCGGGATGCGGTACGCCAGGTCGGGCTCGCCGACCGCGGAGCGGATCACCGCCTCGGCCTCGCGGGCGAGCGCCCCGCCGGTCGGCATCGACTGGTATTCGAGCAGGTCACGCACGTAGCCGGTGACGTCTCGCGGGTCGCGCCCGACGAAGCTGCGGCGCACTGCCACGGTGAACAGCTCGCGCAGCAGCCGGACCGCCCCCGGCGAGTCGCTCAGCCGGGACAGCGACCGCGCCGGGTGCTCCTCCCCGAGCGCATCGAGGACGTGCCGGCCCGCCGCCGTCGCCGTCTGAACTAATGTCCCGTTTTGTACCACATACGGATGTTAATGCGGATCTACGGAATCAGTGCCGGAATGCTGGAGTCCAGCAGCCCCTGCTCGCGGAGCACGCCGTAGAGCGGCGTGGTCTGCGGGAAGTGACCCCACGCGTGGTCGCCGCTGCCGTCCCCGGCGTGACCGAGCAGCTGGCGCTGCACGCCGGAGAAGCCGGCCCACTCCGGGCGGTTCGGCAGGTCCGCCGTCTCGTCGCGGCCGGCGATCCAGCGGTACGTGTAGCCGAAGAACGCGCCGACGCGGGTGATCGGCGAGTAGTTGTCGGAGCGGGCGTGCCACAGCCGGCGGTCGAAGACCACCACGTCGCCCGGATTCGCGGTGATCTGGATGGCGCCCTCGGGCTGCGGCCACGGGACCCCGCGGGTCGGCGGCCCGGGCAGCCAGTTGGTCTTGTGGCTGCCCGGCAGCACGGTGAAATTGCCCCGGCCGGGCTCGCTCACGTCGGACAGCCAATAGGCCAGTTTGACCGACATCATCGGCCGCGGATCGGTCTCGATCTCACGATTCTGCCGGCCGCCGTCCTGGTGCCAGTGCCACCAGTCCTTCTGTTTCTCGTGAATCTGCGGATGCACATCGATGTGCGAGTGATAGACGTGCACGTTCCAGCCGAGCAGCGACCAGATGTAGCGGAACGCCACCGGATGGTCGAGCAGGAACGCCAGCTCGGGCAGGGTGGTCACCGCGGAGAGCTGGTGCAGCGAGCCGGTCGCGCTGAGGCCGTGGCCACCCGGCTGGGCGGCCCGCTCGAAGGCGCCCAGAATGGCCCCGCGGGCGATGTCGATCTCACTGGGCGACAACACCCCGGGCACGACGAGAAAGCCGTCCCGGTCGAAACGGGCGCGCTCGTCCGCCGTCATCGGGGTCCAAGCGGGCGCTTCCACCTGCGTCATCGAATTCCACCTCTCGGTCTTTGTATATCGAAGACGCGGCTGGCGCGTGTTCTGGTTACCGAGGAAGCGAAAAACTTTTCTGATTAGAGGAATTTCAAAGCGCGAGCCAGCTCTCGATGAGATAGAAAGCAATCGAAGAAGGCATCGGCAGGCCCATCGGGACACCCGTTTCGGGATGGCGATAGTCGCCCGCGATCATGCGCTTGATGTCGTCGCGGGTGAACCAGTGCGCCTCGTCGATCTCGGCGGGATCGAGGGTGAGCGGCTGCGCCGGGTCGGCGGTCGCGTGGTAGCCCAGCATCAGCGAGCCCGGGTAGGGCCAGGACTGGCTGCCCGCGTACCGCAAGGAGGTCAACCGCAGCCCGACCTCCTCGCCGACCTCACGCACGACGCTCGCCTCGGCCGACTCCCCCGGCTCGACGTAGCCGGCCAGGCACGAGAAGCGCAGGCCGCCGTCGGGCGCGGCCCCCCAGGTGGCGTTGTGGCCGAGCAGGCAGCGCCCCCGCGGGCCCGGCTCGCCGTCGTGCACCAGCACGATCATGGCCGGGTCGGTGCGCGGCCACATGAGCTTGCCGTCGGTGTCCGCCCGCGCCCAGCCGGCCTCGACCGCCTTGGTGGGCTCGCCGGTGCGCGGCGAGAACTTGTGGCTCAGGTGCCAGTTGCCGAGCGCGGCCGCCGTGGTGAAGACGCCGGCGTCGCGGTCGTCGAGCAGGTGGCCGACCTCGCGCAGCGTCGCCGCGCGGGCGCCCTCGACCTCGGGCAGCGCCGTGTCGATGGTCCAGAGCGGGGTGCCGTCACGGTCGACGCCGAGGAACCAGTGCTCGCCCTCGGGCGCCTCCGCCGAGGGGACGAGCACCAGGGCGTTGTCCTTGACCAGCGCGCGGCCACCCTTGGCCAGGTCGACCACGAGCACGAGGCCGCGCTGCCAGGCGTCGGCGAGCCAGGCCTCATCGGTACGGCGGTGCGCCGCCCGGTCGAGGGTGGTGCGCGCCAGCGGCGGCGAACCGGGCTGCTCGTGGATGTCGGGCTGATCCGGAGCGCTCACTCGGCGCCGCGTTCCACGGTGGTGAGCGCGGCGAGCGGGCCCTCCACCTTGTCGGCGTCGCCGAGCACGACGGTGACCGCCTTGGCCGGCGCCAGGAAGCGCGACGCCGCCTCGGCCACCTGCTCGCGGGTCGCCGAGGCGAGCGCCGCCGAGTAGTCGCGCAGGTAATCGAGGCGCAGGCCGAAGCCCGCGTACATGCTCGCCAGGCCCGCGAGGCCGGCCTGCGTGGACATGCCCAGCCGCAGCGTGCCCAGGGCGTAGCGCCGGGCCTGCTCGAGCTCGTCGTCGCCCGGCGGCAGGCTCGCGATGCGGCCCAGCTCGTAGAGCGTCTCGAGCAGCGACGGGCCGGTCACCTCGGTGGCCACCTCGGCCGCAACGAGCAGCGCGGAGCCGGCCGCGAAGTGCTCGATCGACGTGTGCGGGCCGTACGTGTAGCCCTTGTCCTCGCGGATGTTCTCGACCCAGCGCGACGAGAAGTAGCCGCCGAAGATCAGGTTGGCCAGCTGGAGGGCGGCGTAGTCGGGATCGGTGCGCTCCACGGCCGGCAGCGCCATGCGCAGCGACGACTGCACCGCGCCGGGCCGGTCGACGAGCAGCAGCGGGCCGGCCTCCAGCGGCGGGGTCGGCGGGATCGTGCCGTCCTTGGCCGGGCCGGTCCAGCTGCCGAGCGCCTTCTCGGCGGCGTCGATCGCCTTTTCCGGGTTGATGTCGCCGACCAGCACCAGCACGGCGCCCTCGGGGCGCACCCGATCGGCGTGCAGCGCGCGCAGCTGGGCCGGGCGCACCGCGCGCACCTGCTCGGGCTCGGGGGTCTGCACCGCGTACGGATGCTTGCCGTAGATCCTCTTGAGCAGCGCGGTGCGCGCCAGGTGGGCCGGCTGGGTCAGCGCGACCTGGATGTGGTCGATCAGGCGGTCGCGCTCGGTGGCGACCTCCTCGTTGGGGTACGCCGGATCGGTCAGCACCGCGGCGAGGATCTCCAGCATGCGGTCGAGCCCGGAGGCGAGCGCGTTGCCGCTGATCAGCAGCTTGTCCGGGTCGAGGCCGGCGGAGAGGCCGCCGCCGACCGCCTGAAGCTCGGCGGCGATGTCGACGCTGGTCATCGTGCCGGTGCCGGTGAACAGCGCCTGCGACAGCAGGGTGGCCCGGGGCAGCGGCGTCTTGCCGAACGGCACCCGCAGCCGCAGCTCGACCAGCGGCACCGCCGGGCGCCGGATGGCGATCACGGTGAGCCCGCCGGCCAGCGTGCGCTCCGCCTCCTTGGGGAGCTTGAGCTTGGCGTCCGGGATCAGGTCGGGAAGGGGTTTGACGGTCATGCGGTGGCTCCCGGGAGGACCTCGACGGTGGCGCGCCGCTCGGGGCGCAGGGTGGCCGCGGCGGCGACGATCTGCGCCTCGGTCACCTCGCCGATCAGCTTGGGCAGTTCGTTGAGCATCTCGGGACGGCCGCGCTGGAGCTCGAGCACGGCCATCGGCAGCGCCCGGCCGAGCACGGCATCGGTGTCCCGCAGCAGGTGGGTGGCGATGCGGGCCTGGGTGCGCTCCAGCTCGCCGGGGCGCAGCCCGTCGGTGGCCAGCCTGTCGAGCTCCTCGTCGACGGTGCGCAGCACCTTGTCGGAGTCGCCGCCGGGCGGCATGTGGGCCTGGAGCAGCAGCGCGGTGGGGTTGCGCACCTGGAACTCGTCGCCCATGAAGCCGATGTAGCCGCCGATGCTGGTCACCGAGCGGTCGCGCTGGACCAGCCGCTCGACCAGGCGGGACGCGTCGCCGTCGGTGAGCACCTCGGCCAGCACCACGAAGGGCAAGTAGTCGGCGAAGGAGCCGATCGGATCGGGCACCCGCCACGCGCTGGCCACGCCGGGCAGCGGGGCGAGCTTGTCCGTGTAGGTCTCGCGGCGCTCGGCGTCGAGGTCGGGCTCGTCGAAGTCGGGCCGGTCGGGCGCCGGGCGGGCCGGGACGTCGCCGAAGTGCCGGCGGATCATCTCGGTCGCGGTGGCCACGTCGAAGTCGCCGGCGACCGCGAGGGTGGCGTTGCCGCACGCGTAGTAGCGGTCGAAGAAGGCCTGCGCGTCCTCGACGGTGGCGCTGTCGAGGTCGCCGAACGAGCCGTACCCGTCGTGGGCGTTGGCGAAGGTCCGGAACATCACCGGGGGCAGCTTGAGCCACGGGAACCCGCCGTAGGGCCGGTTCATCACGTTGACCCGGATCTCCTCCTTGACCACGTCGATCTGGTTGAGGAGGTTCTCCTCGGTGAGCCGGGGCCCGCGCATGCGGTCGGCCTCGAGGAAGAGCGCCCGCTCGAGCGCGCCGGAGGGCAGCGCCTCGAAGTAGTCGGTGAAGTCGAGGTGGGTGGAGCCGTTGAAGGTGCCGCCGGCTCCCTGCACGTGCCGGAAGTGAGCCAGCTTCTCGAGATTTTCCGAGCCCTGGAACATCAGGTGCTCGAATAGGTGGGCGAAGCCCGTGCGCCCCTCGGGCTCCGAGCGGATGCCGACGTCGTAGACGACAGCGACGCCGACGACCGGGGCGCTGCGGTCGGGGGTCAGCACCACCCGCAAACCGTTGTCCAGGGTGAATCGCTCGACCGGATACTTCGTCGCGGGGATCTTGATTCTGCGCGCCACGAAATGACATTAGCGCCTTACGTGGTCACCGGCGCGACTGCATGTCACCGCGCGGCCACCGAGTGATCCGGGTCCCGTGATACGGGCGGGGCTTGACGACAATCCCTACCTAGGAGATTATTCCTATCCGCTAGATAGATTAAGCAGACTTTGGTGCGGACGGTCAGGGGGACCCGTGTACGTCTCGGCACGAACCGACTACGCCGTCCGCGCGATGCTCGCCGTCTCGGCGGAGCACCCGAGCCTGGTGAAAGCCGCCTCGCTCGCCGCCGCGCAGGACATCCCGCTCAGCTTCCTCCAGGGCATCCTGCTCGACCTGCGCCGTGCCGGGCTGCTGCACAGCCACCGCGGTGTGGACGGCGGTTACGCCCTGGCCCGCCCGGCCACCGACATCACGGTCGGCGACGTCGTACGCGCGGTCGGCGGCGCGCTGACCACCGTGCGGGGCCTGCCCACCGGCACCACGACCTACCACGGGGCGGCCCGCGGGCTGCGTGACGTGTGGGTCGCCGTCGAGGAAGCCATCGAGGGCGTCGTCGACCACCGAACCCTGGCCGAACTCAACACCATCTAGGAGTAGTGAGCCATGAGCTCCCGCCCCATACGCGCGCTTGCCCTCGCCGCCACCGCCCTGCTGTCCGTCTCTCTGCTGACCGCCTGCGGCGGCGACGACGACAGCACCTCCGCGTCCGGATCCGGCGAGGCGAGCGCCCTCCGGCTCGGATACTTCCCGAACATCACCCACACGCCCGCGCTGATCGGCGTGAACAAGGGCTACTTCCAGAGCGCGCTCGGCAGCACCAAGCTCGAGACCAAGACGTTCAACGCGGGGCCCGCCGCCATCGAGGCGCTGTTCTCGGGCGCGATCGACGCCACGTACATCGGCCCGAACCCGGCGATCAACGGCTGGGCGCAGTCGAAGGGCACCGGCCTCAAGATCATCGCGGGCAGCACCTCCGGCGGCGCCGGCCTGGTCGTCAAGGAGGGCATCAACAGCCCGGCCGACCTCAAGGGCAAGAAGATCGCCACCCCGCAGCTCGGCAACACCCAGGACGTCGCGCTGCGCGCCTGGCTCAAGGAGCAGGGCCTCAACGCCGACACGCAGGGCGGCGGTGACGTGTCCGTGCTGCCGCAGGACAACGCGACAGCGCTGCAGGCCTTCGCGCAGGGCTCGATCGACGGCGCCTGGGTGCCCGAGCCCAACCTGAGCCGCATGGTGCTCGAGAGCAAGGGCAAGGTGCTGGTCAACGAGAAGGACCTCTGGCCCAGCGGGCTCTTCGTCACCACCCACCTGATCGTCACCCAGGACTTCCTGAAGAAGTACCCGGCCACGGTCAAGAAGCTGCTGCAGGGCCACCTCGAGTCGCTCGACTACATCGAGAAGAACAACGCCGACGCGCAGAAGGCCGCCAACGCGCAGCTCGAGGCCCTCAGCGGCAAGCCGCTCAAGGACGAGGTGCTCGCGTCCTCGTTCAAGAACCTGACCTTCACCGCCGACCCGGTCGCCTCGTCGCTCTACACCAGCGCGAAGCACGCCGAGGACGTCGGCCTGCTCAAGCCCGTCGACCTCAAGGGCATCTACGACCTCGGGCCGCTCAACGAGCTGCTCAAGGCGGCGGGCAAGCCCGAGGTCAGCGACTCCGCCGCCTGAAAGGCCGTCATGCGATGAGTCTCCTGGAACAAAGCGACGTACGCACCGACGCGGTCGTGCGACTGGAGAACGTCTCCAAGACGTACGGCACCGGCACCAACGCGCTGCTGGCCCTCGACGGGGTCTCGCTCACGGTCCGGCGAGGCGAGTTCGTCTGCCTCCTGGGCGCGTCCGGCTGCGGCAAGAGCACGCTGCTCTCGCTCGTGGCCGGGCTCGACCGGATCACCGGGGGAACCCTGGACATCGGCGGGCGCACCGTCTCCCTGATGTTCCAGGAGGCCGCGCTCTTCCCGTGGCTGTCGGTGCGGGCCAACGTCGAGCTGCCGCTGCGGCTGCAAGGCCTGTCCCGCCCCGAGCGCCGCAAGCGCGCCGAGGAACTGCTCGACATCGTCCGGCTGCGCGGCTTCGGTGACAAGCGGCCGCACGAGCTCTCCGGCGGCATGCGCCAGCGGGTCGCGCTGGCGCGTGCCCTCGCCCAGAACGCCGACATCCTGCTGATGGACGAGCCGTTCGGCGCGCTCGACGCGATGACCCGCGACATCCTGCACGACGAGCTCGAACGGATCTGGCGGGAACAGGAACTGACCGTCCTCTTCGTCACCCACAACGTGCGCGAGGCGGTGCGGCTCGGCGACCGCGTCATCCTGCTGAGCAGCCGGCCCGGCCGGGTGATCGAGGACTACCCGATCACCCACCCGCGCCCCCGGCGCATCGACTCCCCCGAGGTCTCCGCCCAGGCGGGCGAGATCACCGATCGGCTGCGAGCGGAGGTCGCCCGCCATGCCCATTAAGTACCCGTCCGCCCGCGCGGGCCTCGAAGGTGTCTCCGGTGACGCGACCGCGCACACGCCGGACAAGGCGGTCGACGCCGAGATCAGCGGTCTCGACGCGCTCGAACTCCAGCCCCAGCGTGACAAGGGCGCCCTCGGCAAGCGGATCTGGCGCAGCACGTGGCCCAAGCTGCTCGCCATCGCGATCGTGCTGCTCGCCTGGCAGATCGTGGTGTGGGCGGAATGGAAGCCGATCTACGTGCTGCCGTCGCCCGAGACGGTCTTCAGCGACCTGGGCAGCGTCATCGCGACGGCCGACTTCTGGGACGGTGTGCGGGTGACGATGACCCGGGCCGTCACCGGATTCCTGCTGGCGGTGGTCATCGGCACCGTGGTGGGCGCGCTGGTCTCCCAGTTCGCCCCGCTGCGGGCGGCGATCGGCTCGCTGATCACCGGCCTGCAGACCATGCCGTCGATCATGTGGTTCCCGCTGGCGATCCTGCTCTTCCAGCTCAGCGAGAGCGCCATCCTGTTCGTGGTGGTCCTCGGCGCGGCGCCCTCGGTGGCGAACGGCCTGATCAGCGGCATCGACTACGTGCCGCGCACGTGGCTGCGCGTGGGCCAGGTGCTGGGCATGCGCGGCATAGCGAAGTACCGCCACCTGATCCTGCCGGCGTCGCTGCCGTCGTTCATCTCGGGCCTGAAGCAGGGATGGGCGTTCAGCTGGCGCAGCCTCATGGCAGGCGAGTTGCTGGTCATCGTGCCGGGGGCGCTCTCCATCGGCGTACGCATGCAGCAGGCCCGCGACCTCAGCGACTCGAGCCTGGTCATCTGCTACATCATCGTCGTCCTGATCATCGGCATCCTGATCGACGTCCTCTTCAACGCCGCCGACAACGCGCTGCGCAAGCGGTGGGGCCTTACAGGGGCCTGACGCTCTTGAGGACGTCGTCCACCACGTAGTCGAACTGTTTGTGGGTGCCGGGGATCGAGACGTAGAGGACGGCGGCCGTGGTCTTGCCGACGTCGATGACCGCCACCGCGGACAGCTCCTCGGTGGCGGTCAGGCCCGGCGCCGAGAAGTGCAGGCGGAACTCGCTCACCCACGCCGGGCGGCCGCCCAGCGTGGTCAGCTCGTCGCGGATCGCGTCCATCGTGTTCGGCTGCGGGTAGTACTCCGCGCGCACGTCGGCGGCGACCTGACGGCCCACGCACTCCAGGTTGAGCGTCACCGCGTCGTTGTCCGCCGCCGGCACCGCGGCCGACAGGATCGACGCGTGGTAGCTGCCGCCGCTGTACTGCTCGGTGACGAAGTGCTGGCCCACCTTGTACGGCACCTCGAGCGTCCCCGCGCGCCACACGTCGGTCCACGGCACCCACGGCGCGCCGTACGCCTTGTAGGAGATGCCCGCCTCGGTGTCGGTGGTGCGCCGGCCGCTCTCCGGCGGCGGGGCGGTGGGCGCCTGGGTGGCCCCCGCGCTCGGTGACTCGCTCGGCGCCGGGCAGGCCTGCGCGAGCGGCGGCCGCACGTCGGCCGGGGCCGAGGCCTGGTCGCGGAACGGGTTGGTGTCCGACGACAGCACCACGACCAGCACGACCGTCAGGCCGATGGCGAGGATGGCGCCGGCGATCGCCGCGAAGATCTGGATCTGCCGCTTCTGCCGGCCCTTGTCATCGCGTGGCGGCTCGGGCGCGGGATCCGGGGGCGGTGCCGCCGGCGCTGCGCCCGTGACGAGCCCGGAGCCGAACCGGCCACCCGGTCGTTGCCACGTCTGCTCGGACATGAATCCCAGTGAACACCACGATCGTGAAGAACCCTAAACGCCCCCGAGCAAGCCCAGCATCTGATGGAGCACGGCGGGAGCGGCGCCCGCCGGGTCGGACAGAGCCGGATACCACGGGGCGAAGGCCACGACGAGGACCAGCGCGACGCCGAAGGCGGCGAACCCGACAACGAACGCCAGCTCCCGGCGGGCCGAGGGTCCCCGCATAGTCGGCGCCTCCCGCTCACACTCGCCGGCCCCGGGCCGGCGAAAAGAAACAGATAATTGTTAGACGCTCGATCGGGGAGATCCGTTGCACGCGGCCCAGGAGAAATTCAGGGAGTTCCGCTACCGTCTTGCCATGGAACTCGTGTATCCCCCGGTCGTCGCGGCTGCCAAGGCCTGGTTCCGCGCGCTCGATCTGAAGATTCAGGTGGACGGGGCCGAGCACATCCCGCGCACGGGCGGAGCTGTGCTGGCGAGCAACCACGTGAGCTATCTCGACTTCATCTTCTGCGGCCTCGGCGCCCAGCCGGCCAAGCGGCTCGTCCGGTTCATGGCCAAGAAGTCGGTCTTCGACCACAAGGTCAGCGGCCCGCTGATGCGCGGCATGCGGCACATCCCCGTCGACCGTGACGCCGGCGCGGCCTCGTTCCGCGAGGCCACCCAGGCGCTGAAGGACGGCGAGGTGGTCGGCGTCTTCCCCGAGGCGACGATCAGCGAGTCGTTCACCGTCAAGGAGCTCAAGTCCGGTGCGGTCCGGCTGGCCCGCACGGCCAAGGTGCCGCTGATCCCGATGGTCGTCTGGGGCCCGCAGCGGCTGTGGACCAAGGGGCACAAGCGCGAGCTCGGCAAGCGTCACGTACCGGTCATCATCAAGATCGGTGAGGCGCTCGAGATGACCAAGGGCGTGTCTCCCGAGGCGCTGACGGCGACCCTCAAGGAGCGGCTCAGCGGCCTGCTCGACGCGGCCCAGCGCGCCTACCCCGAGAAGCCCTCGGGCCCGGACGACCGCTGGTGGCTCCCCGCCCACCTGGGCGGGACGGCGCCGCTGCCGGAAGCCGCCGCCGTCTGACACGCGAAAACGGCGCCGCACCCCCGGGGGATGCGGCGCCGTTCGGTGTTTCTACCTGCTACGTGATCTGTACGGAGATCAGAGCGGGCGGATGTTCGCGGCCTGCGGGCCCTTCTGGCCCTGCGTGACCTCGAACTCAACCCGCTGGTTCTCGTCCAGCGAGCGGTAGCCGGAAGTCTGGATCGCGGAGAAGTGGGCGAAGACGTCGGCGCCGCCGTCGTCCGGGGTGATGAACCCGAAGCCCTTGTCCGCGTTGAACCACTTCACAACGCCGGTAACCATGCTCGTCTCCTCGACGGTCGATCGTTCCCGGCCATTATGGACGGGAACGAGGTAGTAAGACCCACACTTCGTGAGTCTCGTGTCGCCGTACTGATCGCCCGTACCGGAGAAACCCGGGTTACGACAAAGAGCGCCTGGGGCAGACTTCCCCACAGGCGCTCCTGAGTACTTGGGAACCAAACTGACAACGCGGAAAGCCTAACACGAAGAAGGGGGACTGCCGGTGATCGGCGTACAACTCGCGGGGCAACTGAAGGAGGCCGGGCTGACCTGGAAACCGGCGCTCGGCGACCGGTTCGCCATCCCCGACCGCGACCTGGACGACGAGGTCTTCGTGCTGAGCAACATGACCATCGAGGTGCACTCGATGCCGGAGGGCCAGGTCATCGGCTTCAACGGCACCACCGAGTGGGCGCTGGACGACGTCGAGATGGACGAGACGGTCTGGCTGCCCCGTGAGGACCAGCTGCGCGAGCTGCTCGGCGGCACGTTCCGGCAGCTCAGCCGGGGCGCGGACGGCTACGAGGTGCTGATCGACCTGCTCGGCGAGCGGCGCGTCTTCACCGCCGGCTCGGCCGAGGGCGCCTACGCGGCGGCCCTGCTGCACCTTTTGGCCGCGGCCGGGCTCAATCACCCGTTGGAGTAGGGATCCGCTCGACCAGGGCCGCCAGCTCCTCCGCGCTCAACAGGTCGACCGGCCGCACGGTCACCTGCTCGCGCACGTAGTGGAAGCCGGCCCGGACCCGGTTGACCGGCACCCCGGCGAGCGACGCCCAGGCGATCCGGTACGCGGCGAGCTGAACCGCGGCGGCCTCGGCGTCCGCACCCTCCGGCCGGCGGCCCGTCTTCCAGTCGATGACGTCGTAGCGGTTGGCCGACTCGGCGAAGACCGCGTCCATCCGGCCGCGCACCACCACCCCGGCGATCGTGGTGGCGAACGGAACCTCCACCTCGACGGGCGTGCGCCCCGCCCACTCGCTCTCCAGGAACGCCGCCTGCAGCGCCGCCAGCTCCTCGTCGGCGGCCGCGTCGTCGTCCGCCGCGCCCGGCAGCTCGTCGATGTCGATCAGGCGCTCGGTGCCGAACCGCTGCTCCAGCCAGGAGTGGAACGCCGTGCCCCGGCGGGCGTGCGGCATCGGCCGGGGCGGCAACGGGCGGCGCAGCGAGCGGGCCAGCGCCTGCGGGTCGCGGCGCAGCACCACGAGCTGCGAGACCGACAGGTGCGCGGGCAGGGCCACCTCGATCGGGCCGTCGCGGCGAGCGCGCTCCTCGCGCTCGGCCAGCAGCAGGTCGGCCTCGCGCCGCCAGCGGTCGACGTCCGGATCGCCGTCGCCGGGGATGCCGACCAGCTCGGCGGCCAGGCCGGCGCGCGCCAGCACCTCCGGGTCGTGCTCGGCCAGCTCGGCGAAGGCCTCGGCGGCCGACGGGTCCGGCTGGGCGATCATCCGGCGGATCAGGTCGGCGGCGGCCGCCATCGCGGGGCGGCGCCGGCCGAGCGGGTCGGACGGCCACTCCACCCGCCGCTCCTGCTGGTCGGCCGGGTTGGTGGCGCCGGGCGCCGGCTCGGGCGTCCACACGTCCACCACCCCGGCGCCCTCGTCGCACGCCGTGCGGATCTCGTCGAGGAAGACCGACGGGCCGCGCGGGCGCTTCACCCCGTCACCCCACCAATAGGCGGAGCAGAGCAGCAGGCGCCGCGGCCGGGTGACCGCGACGTACGCCAGGCGGCGCTCCTCGCGTTCGTCGTGCTCGCGCCAGGCCCGCCCGAACTCGGTGACCGCGCCGACCACGTCCTTCTGCTCCAGCGCGTCGGAGAGGTCGAACCGGGGCAGGCCCTCCTTGTCGCCGCGCAGCGGGAACGGCAGCACGCCGACGCCCATCAGGTAGTGGTCGGTGCTGCGGCTCTGCCCCGGCCACACGCCCCGGCTCAGGCCGGCCACCGAGACGACGTCCCACTCCAGGCCCTTCGCGGCGTGCGCGGTGAGGATCTGCACCGCACCCTCGACCACGTCCACCTGTCCCGGCTCGAGGCCGCGCTCCTCCTCCTCGGCGGCGGCCAGGAAGGCGAGGAAGCCCGCGAGCGTGCCCCCGTCGGTCTCGGCGGCGTAGCGGGCGGCGGTGTCGCCGAGCGCGTCCAGGTGGCCGCGGGCCAGGCCGGCGTCGCCCGCCGCCCAGCCGCGCACGGCGACCTCGACGTCCAGGCCGATGGTCCGCTCGATGTCGGCGACCAGGTCGGGCAGCGGCTGGTCCAGGCGCTGCCGCAGGGCGCTGAGCTCCCGGCTGTACGCGTGCAGGCGCGCGTAGCCCTCGGCGGAGTACTGCTGCGGGGCGCCCAGGTCGGCCATGGCCTCGACCAGCGTGGCGTCGTCGAGCCGGTCGCCGACCACGTCCTCGGGCTCCGCCTTGGCCACCACGGCGGCGCGGGCGGCGGCCAGATGCCGGGCGCGCCGGTGCAGCGCCACCAGATCACGCGGCCCGATCCGCCAGCGCGCGCCGGTGAGCAGGCGTAACAGCGAGGCGCCGTCGGTCGGGTCGGCCAGCACGCGCAGGGTGCAGACGACGTCGCGTACCTCGGGGGTGTCCAGCAGACCGCCCAGGCCGACCACCTCGACCGGCAGGCCGCGGTCGCGCAGCGCCTCCTCGATCGCCGGGATCTGGCTGCGCACCCGCACCAGCACGGCGCTGGTCGGCCGCTTTTCGATCGGGATCTCGTCGGGCGGGGTGTCCGGCAGGCCGGCGACGATCTGCCAGGCGCGCAGCATCGAGTCGGCGATCCAGTCGGCCTCGTCGGCGAAGGTCGGCAGCAGCGCGCACGCGACCGTGCGGCCGCCGACCGGGGGAACCTTGGCGGCGGACCGCAGCTCCTCGACCCGCGCGCCGAACGCCCGCAGCGGCTCGGAGAGAACGTTGGCGACCTGGAGGATCTCGGGCCGGTTGCGCCAGCTGCGGGTCAGGGCGCGGATACGGGCACGGGTGCCGTCGCGGCGGGGGAACTCGGTGGGGAACCGTTCGAGCGTGCCGGCCGAGGCGCCGCGCCAGCCGTAGATCGACTGGCAGGGGTCGCCGACGGCGGTGACCGGATGGCCTCCGCCGAACAGGTTGTTCAGCATGGTCACCTGCGCGTGGCTGGTGTCCTGGTACTCGTCCAGCAGAACGATCTTGTAGCGGCCACGCTCGATCTCGCCGACCTCGGGATGGTCGCGGGCGACGGTCGCGGCCCGGGCCATCTGGTCGCCGAAGTCCATCGCCCCCAGGTCGAGCTTGCGCCGCTCGTAGAGGCGCACCAGCGGCAGCAGGGTCAGCCGCAGGCGCTGCCGGGCGAGCATGTCGGCGACGTCCTTGTAGACCCGGCCGGGCAGCTCCTGCACCTCGGCGAAGAACCGGCCGGTCCAGGCGGCCAGCTCGTCGGGCGAGACCAGATGCTCGGCGAGCTCGCCGGAGAGAGCGAGCACGTCGTCGGTGACCGTGCCGGGCGCCCGGTTCACCCCGGTCATCTCCCCCGTGTACGACCGGACGAGCGAATCGACGATCTGCCACCGGGCGGCCTCGGTGAGCAGGCGCGCCGACGGCTCGAACCCGGCGCGCAGGCCGTGCTCGGTGACGACCCGGGCCGCGTACGAGTGGTAGGTGGAGATGGTCGCCTCGCCGGCGAGCGCGTCGTCGCGGCCCAGCCGGCGCACCAGCTGGCCGAGGCGGGTGCGGACCCGGTGGGCGAGCTCCCCGGCGGCCTTGCGGGTGAAGGTGAGGCCGAGGATCTCGTCCGGGTGCGCGTAGCCGTTCGCGACCAGCCAGACGACCCGCGACGCCATCGTCTCGGTCTTGCCGGAGCCGGCCCCGGCCACGACGAGCAGCGGTTCCACCGGCGCGGAGATGATCTCGGCCTGCTCGGGGGTGGGCCGGTGCAGGCGCAACAGCCGGGCCAGCTCCTCCGGGGTGTAGCGGGGGCCGGCGTCGGCTCGTCTGCGGGGAGCCGGCGGCTCGTCGGCGAAGAGGGTCGGCTGGGTCACTGCTCCACCACTTGGCGGCCCTTCCCGGAGATCGGGCAACTGGTGCGGACGGGACAGACCCGGCATCGGCTGTTGGCCACGGCCGAGAAGGTGGCGGCGGCCATCGTCTCGGCGGTGCGCTTCACCATCGCGTACGCCCATTGCGGGTCGGCGGCGTCGGCCAGCGGAAGCTGCATCTGCTCGCGAGCATCCTTGCCGGGCCCGAGCTGCACGAGCGCGGCACCCCCGCTCTCGTCGCCGTAGTCGGCGAAGGCGCCGGCCTGCACGGCGGTCTGATAGCCGGCGAGCTGGGCGTGCTCCTCCAGGTCGGCCGAGGAGACGGCGGTGGTCTTGCCGGTCTTGAGGTCGATCACCACGAGGCGCCCCTCCTCGTCGATCTCGAGCCGGTCGACCCGCCCGGTCAGCTCGATCGGCCGCTTCTCGTCCTCGAGCCGCACGGTGAACTCGTGCTCGATGGCGAGCAGCCGCCGAGGGTTGACGGCGAGCCAGCGCAGCAGCTTGTCCACCATGGTCTGGGCACGCTCCTGCTCGGGCCCGGCCAGCCACCGCGCGGCGAGCTCGATGGCGTCGAACCGGGCACTGACGTATTCGACCAGCTTCTCGCGATCGGCGTTGGCGTCCTCGGCCAGCATGGCGGCGGCGTGCACAAGGTTGCCGACACCCTGCGCGGGCCCGGCCGGTGCGGCGCCGCCGTGCCTTTCGAGCAGCCAGCGCAGGCTGCACCGCAGGGCGCTCTCCATCGAGGAGGGAGTCACCTTGACGGGCTGCCCCTCGTCGACGAGAGGCCGGTCGTCGGAGAGCGGCCGCAGCCCCCACCAGTCGTCGGGGTGAGCTCCGGGCACGCCGGCCCGGGCCAGCTTGGCGAGCTCGGCCGCCGCGGCCCGCCGCCGGCCGGGCGTCTGGTTGCTCCCCACCACGACGGTACGCAGCTCCGCCACGAGCGCCGAAAGCGTGAGCGCCCGCGGCGGCCGGCCCATGGTCAGCTCGCCGTCCCGCTCCCCGGCCGGCCGGCCCCCGGCGGCGCCGGACTCCCCCGCCTCGCCTTCGGCCGGGGTCTCGAAGCCCGCCTCGACGTCGGGACGAGGACCGAACAGAACCGCGGCCTCCAACGTGGCCTCGTCGCCGGCGGGCCTCCGCGGAGAGGGCGCGCCGTTCTCGGCGGGCTCCCTCCGATCGGCCTGCCCCTCACCGGCCGCGCGGGAAACAGGGGCGGGCGCCACAGAGCCGCGCCTCGCGGCGGCAGGCGCTTCTCGGCGGGGACGGATCGTCGGCGGCCCCGCGGGGTCGAATGGCGCGCTATCCCATGGATCCGGGTCGGTGGGACCGGGCTCGGTTGGACCGGGGTCGGTGGGACCGGGGTCGGTGGGACCGGGGTCGGTGGGACCGGGGTCGGTGGGACCGGGGTCGAGGTCGGAGGGGCTGGGCTCCGTCGGGCCCGGGCCGGGGTCGGACGGGTCAGGCTCGGTGGGGCCGGGGTCGTCGGGGTCGGTGGGACCGGGTTCGACGGGACCCGGGTCGAGGTCGGGCGGGCTGGGCTCCGCCGGACCCGGGCCGGGGTCGGACGGGTCCGGCTCGGTGGGGCCGGGGTCGTCGGGGTCGGTGGGCGGGGCCGAGGGGCCCTGCTCGGCCTCGGGCTCGGCGAGCTCGCTGAGGAAGCGGCTGGGCTGTTCCTCGCCCTCGGAGCCGCCCACGCCGGCGGAGGCCACGGCGGTGGCGATCAGCTTGCGGCGGGCCCGGGTGGCGGCCACGTAGAACAGGCGGCGCTCCTCGTCGAGCAGCGCCGACGTCTGGCCGACCACCGCGGCCTCGCCCGACGCGGCGCGGCCGGCGATGAAGTCGACGAGCCGCTCGGAGCCGAGCAGGCTGCCGCGCAGGCGCAGGTCGGGCCAGATGCCCTCCTGCACGCCGGCGAGCACCACGACGTCCCACTCCAGGCCCTTGGCGGCGTGGGCGGTCAGCAGCCGCACCGCCTCGCCCCGGTCGGCGCTCGGCGCGATCGAGTCGGCCGGCAGGTCCTGGCCGAGCACGTGGTCGAGGAAGACCTCGGTGCGCGCGCCCGGCAGCCGGTCGACGAAGCGCGCCGCCGCGTCGAAGAGCACCACCATCGAGTCGAGGTCCCGGTCGGCCGCCTCGGCACGCCACTGCCGCGCCCGGCCGGCGTCCGCGTTCTCCGGGGCGGGGCCGTTGCGGGTGCTCATCGCATACCACCGGTCGGCCAGGCCGCTGGCCTTCCAGACCGTCCACAGCACCTGCTCGGCGGTCGCACCGGGCGCGGCGGCCGCCTCGCGCGCGGTGGCGAGCAGCCGGGCCACATTTTGCGCGGGCACGGCCCAGCGCCGCTCCACCATGTCGAGGCCGGCCGGGTCACGCACCGCGTCGACCAGCAACTCCCCGGAGGGGCGCCGGTCGCCCGCCGCCAGCGCGAGGGCCCGCAGCCCCTGCCGGAGCCGCCGCTCGGCCAGCGGATCGGCCCCACCGAGCGGCGAGTGCAACAGGGCGACGGTCGCCTCTTCGTTGAGCGTCTCGGGCGTGAGCGCGCACCGCAGCAACAAGAGGAACGGGGCCACGGCGGGCTGAAGGTGAAGAGGAAGGTCTTCGGCGTGGGTGACGGTCGGCACCCCGGCGGCGGCCAGCGCTCGCTGGAGCGAAGGCAGCTGAAGCGAGGTCGACCGCAGCAGCACGGCCATGCGCGACCACGGCACGCCGTGCAGCAGGTGAGCCTCCCGAAGGGCGTGCGCCACATAGGCGGCCTCGGCGGTGGCCGCCCGGAAGATGCGCACCACCGCCCCCGGCCGAAGCCCGTCGGCGGCGGAGGGCCGGGACCCCGGCACAGCGGGCGACCCGGGCTCGGCGGGTGGGCGGGGCGCGGCGGAGGGCGGCTCGGCGCCGGCACCGGCACCGGCGCGTGCGGGCTCGGCCGGCGAGCCAGCGGGTGGCGGCTCGACGCCGGCACCGGCGCGTGCGCGCTCGACCGGCGAGCCAGCGGGTGGCGGCTCGGCCGGCGACCCGGCGCGTGCGCGCTCGACCGGCGACCCGGCGGGTGAGGGCTCGGCCGGCGACCCGGCGGGTGAGGGCTCGGCCGGCGACCCGGCGGGTGAGGGCTCGGCCGGGGTATCGGCCGGGGGCGGGTGCATGGGGCGGTGGGTGATCGGGCCGCGCATGCGGCGGGCGACCCGGGTGGTGGCGCCGAGCAAGGGGGCTTCGGCTCGGTAGTTGGTGTGGAGGGTGAGGGTCTCGGCGACGGCGCCCGACGCCGTGCGGAAGCGGGACGGGAAGGTGGTGACGACGCTGGGGTCGGCGCCCCGGAAGCCGTAGATGGAGGCGTCGGGGTCGGCGAAGGCGACCAGGGGCTTGCCGCCGCCGGCGACCAGGGCGAGGAGCTCGATCTGGGCGGGGTCGGTGTCGGCCAGCTCGTCGACGTAGACGTGTTGCAGGCGGCGGCGCTCGGCCTCGAGCAGGTCGGGGTTGTCGTGCAGGAGGCCGGCGGCGGCGCGGACCAGCTCGGCGGGGTCGTAGGCGGCGGAGCCGCGGGTGGTGACGTCGCGCAGGGCCAGGACGGCCACGTATTCGCGCAGGAAGCGGGCGGCGGCCGGCCAGTCGGCGCGGCCCAGGCGCTCGCCGAGGCGGGCCAGGTCGGCCGGGCCGATGCCGCGCTCGGCGGCGCGCTGCATCAGGTCGCGGAGCTGCTGGGCGAAGGCGCGGGTGGGCAGGGCGGGGCGCAGGGCCTCGGGCCAGCCGATCGCGTCGGGCGCCTCGGGGTCGCCGGCGACCTCGAGCAGCTCACGGATGATCAGGTCTTGCTCGGGGCCGGTGAGCAGGCGGGGCGAGGGCTCGCCGCGCTCGGCGGCCGCGCGGCGGAGCAGGCCGAACGCGTAGGCGTGGAAGGTGCGCACCAGGGGCTCGTGGACTATGCGGCCGGGGTCGCCGGCTATGCGGGCCTCGATGCGGTCGCGCAGGGCCGCCGAGCCGCGGCGGCCGAACGTGAGCACCAGGATGCGCTCGGGGTCGACGCCCTCGGACACACGGGCCGCGACGGACTCCACGAGGGTCGTCGTCTTGCCGGTGCCGGGGCCGCCGACGACGAGGAGCGGACCGTCGACGTGCTCCGTCGCGTACCGCTGGAGGGGATCTTGGGTGATCGGCGGGAGGGGCGCGGGGGGACGCCGGACCAGGCGGTACGCCGGCCGGCGCACCGCGGCGGAAGGGGCCGGCGTGCTCACGGCATCAAGGAAACCACGGGGGTACGACGTTTATTCACCGGGCGGCCGGCCGACCGAGGCCCGCGCGCGCACCGGCATCGGCAGCCGGGTCACCGCGGGGTCGCTGGGCGGGCCGAGCAGCTTCTCGACCGCCTGCCAGCCCAGCTCGTAGTGGGGCAGCGCGATGCTGGTGAGCTGGGGCCGGAGCCACGCGGCGAGCTCCGAGTCGTCGAACGAGACGACCGAGACGTCGCCGGGCACCGAGCGGCCCGCGTCGCGCAGGGCCTGGTAGGCGCCGAGGGCTATCCGGTCGTTCAGGCAGATCAGGGCGCTCGCCGCCAAGCCGTCGTCCAGGGCGCGGGAGACCGCGTCGTACGCCGAGTCGGGCCACCAGTCGCACTCGACGACGCCGGCCAGCTTCGCGCCCTCCTCGGCGAGCGCCGCCCGGATGCCGGACAGCCTTTCCCGGGCGGCGAAGACGTTCGGCGCGGGCGTGCCGACCAGGTGGATGTGGTGGCGATGCCCGGCGCCGAGCAGGGCGTCGGCCGCCGCGGACCCGGCCGCCGACTCGTCGGGGACGACCTGGTGGTGTGCCGGGCGAGCGCCGCGGGTGAGGCAGTTGAGCAGCACCACGGGGCGGCCCTTGAGCTGTTTGGGCACGCGCACGTAGCGGGTGAACATGCTCGCGTAGACGAAGGCGTCGACCTGCCTGTCCAGGAAGTCGGAGATGAGCTTCTCCTCGATCACCGGGTTGCCCTCGGTCTCGCCGATGAACAGCAGGTGCCCGTGCGCGACGGCGGCGGCGAGGCTGCCCTGGATGGCGCGGCCCGCGTACGGGTCGGAGGCCAGCGTGTCGGAGACCAGCGCGATGGTCCTGGTGACCTTGGTGCGCAGGCTCCGGGCCATGAGGTTGGGCCGGTAGTCCAGCTCCTGGGCCGCCCGGAGCACCCGTTGCCGGGCGTCTTCGGAGATCCTCATGTCCACATGGCGTCCAGCCAGGACGAAGGAGGCCGTGCTGCGGGACA
>NZ_BOMI01000101.1 GCF_016862115.1 Paractinoplanes deccanensis | reverse complement strand
CCCCCTATGTCAGGTGTTCCTCGACGGCGTCCAGGGCCGCGCCGATCGACTTCGCGACGATCACCCGTTCGAGGGCGGCCGAACGGACGAAGGCCGTGTCGGCGAGCTGGCCGAGCCAGCCGAGCAGCCCGTCGTAGAAGCCGTCCGGGTCGAGCAGCACGATCGGCTTGGCGTGCAGGTCGAGCGTCGCCGTCGTCCACACCTCGAAGAGCTCGTCGAGCGTGCCGAGGCCGCCGGGCAGGGTGATGAACGCGTCCGACCGCTCGATCATGAGGTTCTTGCGGGCGCCCATGTCGCCGGTGACGATCAGCTCGTCGGAGGCGAGGTCGGCCACCTCGAGGTCGACCAGCGACTGCGGGATCACGCCGAGCGTGTGCGCGCCGCCGGCCCGGGCGCCGTCGGCCACCGCGCCCATCATGCCGACGCAGCCGCCGCCGGAGACCAGCGTGTGGCCCCGGGCGGCCAGTTCCTCGCCGGTGCGGGTGGCCAGGTCGAGCCATTTCTGTTCGAGAGTGGTGGAGGAGGCGCAGAAGACACAGATGGCTGCCACGTCACCGCTTCCCGTTCGCCTCGGCGAGCGCCGCGTCGGCGTCCACGATGATCTGCACGGCCTCGTCCACGTCGTCGGTGAGCCGCAGCAGCTCCAGGTCGCTCTCGCTGATCTTGCCGTCGGCCAGCATCGTCCCCTTGAGCCAGTCGAACAGCCCGGACCAGTACTGCGTACCCATGAGGATCACCGGGAAGCGGGTCACCTTCTTGGTCTGCACCAGCGTGATCGCTTCGAAGAGCTCGTCGAGCGTGCCGAAGCCGCCGGGCAGCACGACGAACGCCTGCGCGTACTTCACGAACATGGTCTTGCGAACGAAGAAGTAGCGGAAGTCGATGCCGATGTCGACCCAATCGTTGATGCCCTGCTCGAACGGGAGCTCGATGCCGAGCCCGATCGACATGCCGCCGGCCTCGGTGGCGCCCCGGTTGGCGGCCTCCATCACGCCCGGGCCGCCGCCGGTGATCACCGCGTATCCCGCCTCGGCCAGGGCCGCGCCGAGGTCGGCGGCCATCTCGCACTCGGGGCTCTCGGGGGTGCTGCGCGCCGAGCCGAAGACGCTCACGGCCGGCGGCAGGTCGGCGAGCGTGTCGAAGCCCTCGACGAACTCGGACAGGATGCGCAGCGCCCGCCAGGCGTCCTTGGTCTTCCACTCGCGCCGGTGGTGCGAATCGAGGAGCTTCTCGTCGGCCGTACTCGGTGGAATCGACTCGCGGCGCAGGGTGACGGCGCCGCGATGACGCTCCGCGCCGCCCTGGCGTCGCCCGTTGGTGCTGTCCGTCATGCCTAAAAGGTAGTGCGGACGGTCAGTAACCCGGTGAACAACCGGGTGGGTTTCGGTAAGAGGATTGCGGGCCGCCGACCTTTTTGCCAGATTGAAGCAACGGACGGTAGCTCTCATGCGTCTGTACAGTTACCGAAATCTCTCGCGGCACGCACGGCCACCCGGGCTTAAGGAGCCACCGTGACGACCCGATACGAACGCCTGAAGATGCAGCGCCGCATGCAGCGGCGCATCCGGCTGGTGGTCGAGGAGCGGCGGATGGCGTTCGGCGCCCGGCCCGCCTCCGACCCCGAGGAGACCGTCGAGATCCCGGCGATGGCGCTGCCGCAACCGGCGCCCGCCATCGGCCGGGTCAGGATCACCAGCGCCTAGAACGACTGATCGGAGGCGAGCCAGCGGTGCAGCGTCGCCGCGCCGTCGCGGATCTTGCCGATCTCGACGTGCTCGTCCTGGGCGTGCGCCAGCAGCGGGTCGCCCGGTCCGTAGTTGAGGGCCGGGATGCCCAGCGCCGCGAAGCGGGCCACGTCGGTCCAGCCCAGCTTCGCCGCCGGCTCCGCGCCCACCGCCGCCAGGAACTCGCGCGCCGGCTCCGCCGCCAGCCCGGGCAGTGCGCCCGGCGCCGAGTCGACCAGCTCCACGTCGAAGCCGTCGAAGACCTCGTGCACGTGCTCCAGCGCCTGCTTCTCGGTGCGGTCCGGGGCGAAGCGCATGTTGACCTCGACGACGCACTCGTCCGGCACGACGTTTCCGGCGACACCACCCGAGATGCGTACGGCGTTGAGCCCCTCCCGGAACGTGCAGCCGTCGATCGTGACCGTGCGGGGGCGGTAGTCCTCGAGCCGGCGCAGCACCTCGCCGGCCGCGTGGATGGCGTTGACCCCGCGCCAGGCCCGGGCCGTGTGCGCCCGGCGGCCCACCGTGCGCACGTGCACCCGCAGTGTTCCTTGGCAGCCGGCCTCGACCACCCCGTACGTCGGCTCCAGCAGCACCGCGAAGTCGGCCCGCAGCCACTCGGGGTGCTCCTCGGCGACCAGGCGCAGCCCGTTGAACTTGGAGTCGATCTCCTCGGCCTCGTAGAAGAGGTAGGTGACGTCGTACGCGGGGTCGGGCAGCGTGGCGGCCAGGTGCAGCGCGAGCGCGACGCCGCTCTTCATGTCCGAGGTGCCGCAGCCGTAGATGAGGTCGTCGACGACGGTCGACGGGAAGTTGTCGTTGAGCGGCACCGTGTCGAGGTGGCCGGCGAGCACCACGCGCTGTTCGCGACCCAGATCCGTGCGAGCCATCACCGTGTTGCCGAGCCGGTCCACGCTGAGGTGGGAGACCTGGCGGAGGACCTCTTCGACGAAGCCGGCGATCTGCTGCTCGTTGCGGGAGACGGACTCGACGTCGACCAGGGCGCGGGTGAGCTGCACGGGGTCGACCAACACGTCCGGGGTCAGGGGGTTGGCCATAGGCCGCACGATACCGGCCAGAAGTGAATCACCCGTCGACTTACGATCCTCATCACGCCCAGTAGAGTTCCGGTCGTGGACAACGCGATCTCGACCTCCCCGGCCTGGGGCATCGGCCTCGCCACCGTCACCGCGGATGGCCAGGTCCTCGACACCTGGTATCCCTTTCTCGGCCTGGGCGAGCTCCCGGCCGAGCCCGCGGTGCTACCGGCGGGCCTGACCGGGCCCAAGGCGCTGCCCGGCCTGTCGACGGTCGAGGTGCGCACCACGATCTCCTCGCTGGCCGACCCGATCAAGGACGCCTCCGACGCGTACCTGCGGCTGCACCTGCTGTCGCACCGGCTGGCCCGGCCCAACACGCTCAACCTGGACGGGATCTTCGGCGCGCTGGCGAACGTGGCGTGGACCTCCGCCGGCCCGTGCCCGCCCGACCGGGTCGACGAGCTGCGCTTCCTGGAGCGCGCCGCCGGCCGTCACCTGGCCGTCTACGGCATCGACAAGTTCCCGCGCATGACCGACTACGTGACGCCGACCGGCGTGCGCATCGCCGACGCCGACCGGGTGCGGCTCGGCGCCCACCTGGCCTCCGGCACGACGGTCATGCACGAGGGCTTCGTCAACTTCAACGCCGGCACGCTCGGCACCTCGATGGTCGAGGGCCGCATCGTGCAGGGCGTCGTGGTCGGCGACGGCTCCGACGTCGGCGGCGGGTCGTCCATCATGGGCACGCTCTCCGGCGGCGGCAAGGACAAGGTGCGCATCGGCGAGCGCAGCCTGATCGGCGCGAACGCCGGCATCGGCATCTCGCTCGGCGACGACTGCGTGGTCGAGGCGGGCGTCTACATCACCGCCGGTTCCAAGCTCACGCTGCCGGACGGCCGGGTGGTCAAGGCGCGCGAGCTCTCCGGCGTCGACAACCTGCTCTTCTGGCGCAACTCGGTGACCGGCGCGCTGGAGGCGCGGCCGCGCAAGGGCACAGGCATCGAGCTGAACGCTGCCCTGCACGCCAACGACTAGATCAGAGCCGAGACGGCCGCCGTTCTGACGGCGGCCGTCAGCTCTTCCAACACCACCGACCCGATCCGCCAGTACTGCCAGTACAGCGGGACGTCCAGCCATGTGTCCGTATGTTTCTGGACATAGTGACCCGCGGCGATGCCGGGCAGGGCGATGGTCGACGGCACCATCCCCCAGCCGAGGCCCAGCCGGATGGCCTCGACGAAGGCCGAGGCGGCGGGCACGTAGTGGATCGGCGCGTCGGCGGAGAGCCCGATCGACGCCAGGAACCGGTGCTGCAACTGGTCCTTGCGGTTGTAGACGATCATCGCGTCGGCTCCCGGCCGTCCCACCGCCAGATATCGCATGGCACCCAGCGACTCGATCCGGCACCCCTGCACGGCGACGTGATCGGCGGTGACCGCGGCCATCGCCGTCCCCGATCGCAGCAGGTCGGCCGTGTAGTCCTGATCGTCGGTGTGCAGCTCGTACTGCGGCCCCGGCACCTCGGCCAGGGCAGGCAGGAACCAGGTCAGCAGCGAGTCCGCGTTCACCACGATCGACACCCGGGTGCCGTCGCGCGCCTGGCTCAGCGCCTCGCGCTCCAGCAGCGCCACCTGCCCGGCGAACCGCACCAGGGCCTCGCCCGCCGGCGTCGCCACGCACGGCTTCGCGCGGCGGACCAGCACCTGGCCCACCGAGCGCTCCAGCGCCTTGATCCGCTGGCTGACCGCCGAGGGCGTCACGTGCAGCTGCCGGGCCGCCGCCTCGAAGCTGCCCGAGTCGACGACCGCCTGGAACGTGGCCAGCTGCGCGAAGTCCATGGTTAGAAATTCTAATGCAACGTCAAAATCTTTAGTTTGAGTACGGAGTGAGCACTGCCTACGGTCGGAAGGTGCTCACCTCCGTCCTCGCCGGGTTCGCCGCCTCCGCGGTGCTGATCGTCGCCATCGGCGCGCAGAACGCCTTCGTCCTGCGCCAGGGGCTGCGGCGCGAGCACGTGCTCGCCGTCGTCGCCGTCTGCGCCCTCTCCGACCTGCTGCTGATCCTCGCGGGCATCGGCGGGCTCGGCGCCGTGGTCACCGCGCGGCCGGACGCGGTGACGGTGATCCGCTGGGTGGGCGCGGCCTTCCTCGTCGCGTACGCCGTGCTGGCCGCCCGCCGGGCGCTGCGGCCCGCCGCCCTGAACCCCGCCGAGCGCGCCCCCGCCACGCTGGGCGCGACCCTGCTCACCTGCCTGGCCCTCACCTATCTCAACCCGCACGTCTACCTCGACACCGTGCTGCTGCTCGGCTCGGTCGCCCAGCAGCATCCGCACCGCTGGCTCTTCGGCCTCGGCGCGGCCGCGGCCAGCCTGGTCTGGTTCACCGCCCTCGGCGCCGGCGCGCACCGCCTGGCCCCGCTGCTCGCCCGTCCCGCGGCCTGGCGGGTCCTCGACGGGCTCATCGCCGTCGTGATGCTCGGCGTGGCCGTGACCCTGGTGGTGAGCTAACGTGCTTGACCTTCGAGCAGGTTCAGGCGGCAGGTTCGGTCCGTGCGAGGAGACATGCGGAGCATCGGCGAGACGGCACGGGCCAGCGGGCTCAGCGCCAGCGCGCTGCGGTTCTACGACAGCGCGGGCGTGCTCGTCCCGGCCGAGGTGGACGAGGCGACGGGATACCGCCGCTACACCGGCGAGCAGGTGCGGGCGGCGCGGCTGATCGCCGGCCTGCGCCGGGTCGGCATGCCGGTGGCCGAGATCGCCCGGGCGGTCCGCGAGATGCACGACCCCGAGTCCGTACGCCGGCGGCTGGACGACCACCGCCGGCGGCTCGAGGACGGGCTGGCCGACGCGAAGCGTGAGCTCCTGCGCATCCACGCCCTGCTCGACCTGGAGGAGCACCTCATGACCCGCCTGACCCTGCCCGGCGCCGCGCTGGCCGCCGCGATCGACGCCGTGCGCTTCGCCGTCGGCGACGACCCGGAGCTGCCGCAGCTGTCCACCGTGCTGTTCGACGTGACCGGCGACGAGCTCACGCTGGTGACGACCGACCGCTTCCGCCTGGCAGTGGCGGGTGTCGCCGTCGCCGCCGAGGGCCCACCGGCCCGCACGGTGCTGCCGGTCGCGTTCGTCGACGACCTGCGCCCCCACCTGACCCGCGACACCGTGGTTCTCGACCTGGCCACCGACCGGGCGCGCGCCGAGCTGCCGGGCGGGCGCGTGATCGACGGCAAACCGCTCGACATGGACTATCCCGACCACCGGCGGCTGCTCGACGGCCTCGCCGGCCCGGCCCGCCGCGTCACGATCGACACCGCCGCGCTGCGCGACGAGGTGCTGACGACCCCCGCGGCGGCTCACGAGGACGACGGCAAGACGTACGAGGTGACCGTTCTGAGCCTCGACCCGGCGGGAGGCGTGCGGCCGGTCCCCGGCAGCGAGTGGGCCGGCGACACGGCGGCCCATGTCGCGGTCAACCGGGAGTTTCTCCTGCAGGCCCTGCAAGCCGGCAACGCCGGGCAGCTGGTCCTCGAACTGGACGGTCCCATCAAGCCCCTCGCCGTCCGGGTTCCCGGCGACGAGTCCCGCATGTCCCTGCTGATGCCCGTCAGGTACACCGCTTGACGTGTCGGAGATTTCCGACGCATTATGGCGGGCGTGCCAGAGATGGATGTCTTCGGCGCGCTGGCCAACCCGGTGCGCCGCGAGCTGTTGCAGGCGTTGCGCGACGGCCCCCTGCCCGCGGGTGAGCTGGCCGGCCGGTTCTCGCTGAGCCGGCCGGCGGTCTCCGAGCACCTCGGGGTGCTGCGGCAGGCGCGGCTGGTGACCGAGGAGCCGCGCGGCCGGCATCGCTACTACCACCTCGCGGCCGGGCCGCTCGCCGAGGTGAGCGACTGGCTTCACCCGTTCGAGCGGTATTGGCGCGACCGCCTCACCGCGCTGCGCGACTTCGTCGAGCGAGAGGAAGACCTGTGAGCAGCATCGAGTGCGACCAGTTCATCGCCCGTCCACCCGCGTCCGTGTGGCGGGCGCTGACCTCACCGGCGCTGCTGGCGAAGTGGTGGGCGGCCGGCGACATCAGGCCGGAGGTGGGTCACCGCTTCACCCTCGACATGGGCTCGTGGGGCGAGCAGTGGTGCGAGGTGCTCGAGGTGGAGCCGGAGAAGCTGCTGCGATACACGTTCGCCGAAGGCGTCCTCGACACCACGATCACCTGGCGGCTGGAGCCCGAGGGGGCCGGGACCCGGCTCTTCCTGGTGCACGACGGGTTCGTGCCCGATTCGGCGCCCCTGCACGGTATGGGCAACGGCTGGCCCGGAATTCTTCGCCGGGTCGAGGCCGTGGCGGAGTGAGTATTTAACGACTGGTTAACCCCGATCATGCTTTGAGCCATGTCACACCGGCTGCTTCCCACGGCCGGGCAGTGGCTACCGTCGTGGGGTGCGCATCGGGCAGCGATACGAGGACACGGCCGGCCCGGCCGTCGGCGAGCGCGCGACCGGCTGGGAGTTCGCCTGGCTGGACGGTCGCCACGTCGGCTCCGAGCCCACCTGGTCGTACCCGTCACTGGCCCGCACCCTCCTGCGCGACGCCGGCTCGCTGCTCGACCTCGACACCGGCAGCGGCGAGCTGCTCGCCGAGCTGGCGCCGCTGCCCCGGCACACGGTCGCCGTGGAGAGCTGGGCGCGCAACACCCCCGTCGCCCGGGACAGGCTGGCGCCGTTCGACGTGCCGGTGCTGACCGAGCTGCCCGGCGGCGAGGACGAGTTCGACGTGGTGCTGAGCCGGCATGGGCGGCTCCCCGCGTCCGACATCGTCCGCCTGCTGCGGCCCGGCGGCCGCCTGCTCACCCAGCAGGTCGGCAGCGACGACCTGGCCGGGCTCAACCAGGCGCTGGAGGCCCCGCCGGCCCACCGCCAGCCGTGGAACGCCGAGGTCGCGACGGCCGCGCTGAGCGCCGCCGGCCTCGAGGTCACCGACGTGCGCGAGGAGCGCCCGCGGGTCACCTTCCACGACGTGGGCGCCGTGATCCGCCAGCTGCGCGACCTGCCCTGGCAGATCCGTGACTTCACCCCGAGCCGCTACGCCGGGGCGCTCGAGCGCCTGGACACGTTCATCCGCCTGCACGGCGGCTTCAGCGTGACCGCTCACCGCTTCCTCGTCCAAGCCGTCCGTCCTTAGAACCGCATCCCCCCAAAGAAAGATCGCCCCATGCGCTCTCTGGTCATCGCTGTCGCCCAGCCGCCCGTACACCCGCTCGACATCGCCGCGAACGTCACGCGGCACGCCGCCACGGTGCGCGCGTCCGCGGCCCGCGTCGTGGTCTTCCCCGAGCTCTCGCTCACCGGTTACGACCTCGACGCGGCCCTGCTGTCGCCCGATGATCCGCGCCTGATGCCGCTGGTGGAGTCGTGTACCGCCACCGACACCGTCGCGCTGGTCGGCGCGCCGGTGCCGGGCCCGTACATCGGCATGCTGCGCGTCGACGCGGACGGCGTGCAGGTGGTCTACCGCAAGCAGTACCCGCACCACACCGAGCAGCGCTTCCTGCCCGGACCGGGCCCCGAGGTGATCGAGGTCGACGGCTGGCGGCTGGGCCTCGGCGTCTGCCGCGACACGGGCGTCGAGCAGCACGCGGCCGAGACGGCGGCGCTCGGCATCGACGCGTACGTGGCGGGCGTCGTCGACCAGCCCGCGGACGATGTGACGCTTGCCGAGCGGGCGCTGCGGATCAGCACCACGTACGGCGTGTGGACCGCCGTCGCCTCGTGCGCCGGCCCTTCCGGCCCGGCATACCCCGCCACCGCCGGCCGCTCCGGCATCTGGCAGCCGAACGGCATGGTGGCGGCCCGCGCCGGCCGCGCCCCCGGCGAGATCGCCCGCGCGACCCTCTTCGCCGAGCAGCTCGCCCGGGTCTGAGCCCTCGCTTCTCTAGTCGAGGAACGCGCCGCAGCTGATGTTGAGGCTGGCGCCCGTCATGGTGCGGGCCCAGTCCGACGCGGCGAAGACGGCGGCGTTGCCCACGTCCGCCAGCGTGGCGGCCCGGCCCAGCAGGGTGGTCGCGGTGATGCCCGCGCCGATCTCGGCGGCCTCGGGCATGCCGGCGGGCAGCGACTCCACGATGCCGCTGGTGGCCAGCGTGACCACCCGGATGCCGTGCTCGCCCAGCTCGGCGGCGAGCTGGCGGCGCAGCGCCTCGACGGCGGCGAAGCCGGCCAGCAGCCCGCCGAGGCGGTGCATGCGGTTCGCCGCCTTGTCGCCCTCGCCGCCGAAGAACAGGATGACGCCCCCGCGCCGCGGGATCATGTGCCGGGCCGCCGCGCGCGTGGTGAGGAACTGCGACCGCAGCGGCTTCGCGACCGGCGACAGGTAGTCGTCGACCGCCATCTCGACCAGCGGCGTGCCCTGCACGTCATAGGACGAGGTGACGTTGACGGAGATGTCGATCCGGCCGACCTCGGCGGCGTGCGCGTCGACCGCCGCCTCGTCCAGCGCGTCGAGCACGGCGGTCTCGGCCCGTCCGCCCGCCTCGCGGACGGCCCCCGCGACCTTGTCGAGACTCGCCGCCGTACGCCCGGCGAGGTGCACCCGCGCCCCCTGCGCCGCGAACGCCTTGGCCATGGCGCCACCGACCGAACCGCCCCCGCCGTAGATGATCGCGTTCTTGTCGTCGAGCAGCATCGCTCACTCCCGTCTGTCGTCGTCTTCGCGGCGTCTCCCGGTCGGACCGACGGCGACGCGCGAACTCATCGGTGTCTCACCGCCAGGACCAGACTGGTACGGAGGTCGAGCGCGATCGTGCCGCCGAACCCGTCGATCGTCGCCCGCAGGTCGTCGAGCACCCGGCGCTGGAGCTCGGGCGAGTGGCGGCGGAACGGCGAGAAGGTGCGCGTGAGGTCGAGATAGCCCTCGGTGCTCAGCGGCCTGTCCTCGCGCCACTCGAGCTCGTCGACGCTCGCCCAGACCCCGGAGCCGCGCACGTCGTCGGCGATCCAGTGCTCCGGCCGCATCGGCACGTCGCGGCGGGCCCGGTCGAAGACCTCACCGATCGCCGCCGACTGGGCCTCGTCGGCGTAGGCGAACCGGTGCCCGAAGACCGCCAGCACCCCCTCGGGGGCGAGCGCCGCCGCGGCACGCTGGTTACGCGTCGCGGCGTCCATCCAGTGCCAGGCCATCGCGCAGGCGAGCAGGCCGGCCCCGCCGGGCGGCGGCGTCCACTCCTCGAAGGTGCTCTCCAGGACGTCGACGGCCGGGAACTTCGCCCGCAGCACGGCGGCCATGCGCGGGTCGGGCTCGATCGCGGTGACCTCGTCCCGGATCGCCAGGAGCACCTCGGTGCCCTTGCCCGTCCCGGCCCCGATGTCGACCGCGGGGCCCGCGGGCGCCCGTTCCCCGATCGCCTGGCGCAACTCGGCCCGATAGCCCGGGCGCACATCGTCGTAGAGGGCGGCCACCTCGCCGAAGACCAAAGCCATGCGAGGAACCGTATCGGTTAGAGTTGATCTCGTGCGGCACCATCTGCGGCCGGAGGGCACTCCGCCGACCAACGGGTACAGCCACGCGGTCACGGTCACCGGCGCGTTGACGCTGGTCTCGGGGCAGGTGCCGCTCGACGCGGACGGGCGGCTGGTGGGGGCCGGCGACGCCCTGGAGCAGACCCGGCAGGTGTTCCGCAACCTCGCCGCGGCGCTGGCCGCCGCCGGGGCCTCGATGTCCGACGTGGTCAAGCTGACCGTCTTTCTCACGGATCTCGCCGACCTCGCCGCCTTCCGTACGGCGCGGGACGAGTTCATCGACCTCACGCGGCCGCCGGCGAGCTCGCTCGTGCAGGTTTCCGGTCTCGTGAACCCGGCCTTCAAGGTCGAGATCGAGGCCATCGCCGCAACAGAGGCGTCCGCCTGAAGCCTCTTTCAGGTGACAGGGCCGGAAAATAGCGTCACCCGGCAGTGTCCGCTGTCCTTGCTGGGCGGCAACTATCGGGTTTTGCCGGCCCTTCTCCGCGCCCTGTGCCGCACCCGCTTCTGACAACCGTCCGGCCTGCTCAGACCGGCTCTGCGTCGTTCTGGTGCGGGTGCGTCTCAGCCGTACGGGGTCATCGGAACGGCGGGACAGGACGGGCAAAAGTTCTATCGTTTCCCGGCCCGGGATCGGCCATCTTTGTCGCAGCGCCGGGACACCCCGGCGACGGTCTTCACCACCCCCGAAGCGCCCACGGCGGCGCCTTCGCCGGCGGGCACCGGGGCGTCCGAGCCGTCCGCCAGCGGCTCGGTGCCGGCGGACTTTCCTAAGGTGGGGAAATGATCGAGCCCCCGGCGGGGTCCCACGCCGGGGGCTCGATCGGTTGTGCCACTTTCCGGTTAAGCCGATCGACGAGAGAATTGCGGAAGAACGTCTTGGCGACACGCCCCGTGTGGTGTCCTCCTCCCGCCCGATGCCGATGCACCGCCCGCTCCGAACGCGTCCGCGGCCGACGAAACCGCTGGTCAGCGTCATTAAGCAGATTCGTCGCCGCCTTTCCCCCGACCGGGGTAAGCCGGACAGTCGGCGTTGTGCGATTTATGCGCGCACAAGCGCGGACGGAATCCCGATCACATGACCCGGCGTCGTGGGCGACCGTTGTACAAAACAGTCCCCACCGGTCGTCGAGGAGGAACGCACCGCATGTGTACGCGATCCGGACGGCCTGCCACGAATTTGGAGGCCCCGTCATGATGCGGCGCGAAGTCCTCACCCGACTGCGTGAAGGCGGCCTCCGCGGCGACCGTGACTTCGGTGGCAGGAACGGCAACAGGACCAGCGACATGCACATCGAGCTCGAGACCGCCGACCACGAGGAGCCGACGTGGGAGGTGCGCAGCCCCGGCGACGCGCGCAGGAACCGGCTGGACCGGCGCACCCGGGCGATCCTGGGCATCGCCGCCACCGCGGCGGTCGTGGTCAACGCGGGCGCGGCGTGGGCCTACTGGCGGATCACCGGGTCGGCGACGGCGCAGGCCGCCGAGGGCCCGCCGGTCGCGATCGCGCTGCGGGCCAAGTCGGACCTCAGTGAGCCGCTGCGCCCCGGGCAGAACGGCGACCTGACCGTGACCGTCGCGAACGAGAACGGCTATCCGATCCGGATCACGGCGGTGGCGCCGGGCCAGGGAACCATCGTCGCCGACCCCGAGCACCGCGACGCGGGCTGCACGGGCGCCGCGGTGGTCTTCACCCAGCCGCGGTTCCAGGTGGCATGGGAGGTGCAGCGCCACACGGTCGGCGCGTTCGCCGTCGACGGGGCGCTCAGCATGCGCGCGGACGCCGCCCGGGCCTGCGAGGGCGCGACCTTCACCGTCCCGGTGCAGGCGTCCGGCGTACGCGGGAACCCGAGCTGAGGTTTCCCCCGCCCCGGATCGCGGAACCTGCACCTCATGACAAGGATCTCCGTAGTGACCGGCGCGAGCGGCGGCATCGGCCGGGCGGTGGCCCGCCGGCTGGCCGAGCGCGGCGACGCGGTCGCTCTGCTGGCGCGCGGGTCGGACGGCCTGGCCGCGGCCGCCGAGGACGTGCGCCGCGCCGGTGGCACCCCGCTGCCGATCGAGGTGGACATGGCCGACTTCACCGCTGTGGACCAGGCCGCCGACCGTGCCGAGAAGGAGCTCGGGCCGATCGACCTGTGGGTGAACAACGCGTTCAGCTCGGTCTTCGCCCGGTTCACCGACATCGGCATGGACGAGTTCACCCGTACCACCGAAGTCACGTACCTCGGCTACGTCTACGGCACGAGGGCCGCGCTCACCCGCATGCAGCCGCGCGACCGGGGCACGATCGTGCAGGTCGGCTCAGCGCTGGCGTACCGCGGCATCCCGCTGCAGACCGCGTACTGCGGCGCGAAGCACGCGATCCAGGGCTTCAACGAGGCGCTGCGCGTGGAGCTGCTGCACGACAAGAGCAACATCCACACCACCATGGTGCTGATGCCCGCGGTGAACACGCCGCAGTTCGGCTGGGTGCTGTCCCGGCTGCCCCGCAAGGCCCAGCCGGTCGCGCCGATCTATCAGCCGGAGGTGGCCGCGAAGGCCGTGCTCTACGCGGCGGACCACCCGAAGCGCCGCGAATACTGGGTGGGCGGCTCGACCGTGGGCACGCTGATCGCCAACGCTGTCGCGCCCGGCGTCCTGGACCGCTATCTGGCCCGTACGGGATTCGACAGCCAGCAGACCGGCGAGCAGCGCCCCGCCGACGAGCCCGCGAACCTGTGGGACCCGGCGGACGGGCCCGGCGAGCCGGACGCGGGGGCGCACGGCGACTTCGACGACCAGGCGAAGCCGCGCAGCATCCAACTGTGGCTGTCGCAGCATCACGGCCTCGTCTTCTCCGGCCTGGCGGTCGCCGCGGGCGCGGCGGCGTGGGCCGCAGGGCGCGTCAGATAGCCCGGTCGTTGCCCGGCAGCGCCCGCACGTTGTCGTGCACGACCATCGGGCGGCGGTGCCGGCCACGCTCCTGCTCGGCGTCGCGCTCCTGGCCGGCTTCCCGGCGCTCCGGCTCGGCGTCGCGCTCGTCGGTGCGGAGCAGCTCGGAGCGGAGCGACCGGTGGTGCCGGCCGTCGTGCGCGCTCAGCTCGCGCACCTCGGGCGGCACCACGACGGAGTTGCGCAGCACCGCGCCGGCCCGCTCGGCCGAGGTGCGGGCGACCTCCTCGTCGTGGGTCGCCGCCTCGATGCCCTCGGCCACCACCCGCGCCATCGCCTCGCCGTAGGTGCGGGCGTCCTGGATGCCGCGCTCGTGCAGCAGCGCCGCCTCGTGCTCGCGGCGGCGGGCGATGCGCGCCTCGTTGCGCTCGTACGCGTTGCCCTTGGACGCGAACTTGAGGCCGACGGCCGCGCAGTCCAGGGCCACGAGCAGCAGCATGATGCCGATGTAGAAGACGCCGACGCCCCAGAAGTCGGTGGTCACCAGGTGCCACATGGCGGCGGTGCGTGCGCCGAAGCCGGCGTTGTCGCGGACCGTCTCGGTGTTCAGGGCCCGTTGCTCGCCGATCCTGCGGGTCAGCTCCACCTGCTCGGCGTTGCGCGCCTCGCGGGCTGTGCGCTGGGTCTTCAGCAGCTCCCCGGCCTGCTTGTCGAGCGCGGCCGCCTCCACGTCGAGCGAGCGCGACCGTTTCACGAGCGTGTCGCAGTAGCCGCCGTCCGGGCAGCCGGCCGCCCGCGACACCCCGTCACCGGCGGAGTCGGCAAGGGCCTGGTCGTAGAGGGCGCGGGCGTCGTGCCGCTTCTGCGCCGCCCGGTCGGTGAGGTCGCGGACCGCGGCGTCGTCGGCGGCCGTCTCGCGTTTCAGCTCGCCCAGCCGGGCGGTGTAGGTGCCGATGACGCCGTCCCGGTCCATCTGGCTGAGCTGCTGGTTGTGCACCTCGTTGAGGCGGGCGTCGATCTCGCCCTGGTAGCGCGCGAGCATCAGCGGCTCGGTGATGAGCACGGCGAACAGCAGCGCCAGGCCGAGGCGGCCCGCGTACAGCCCGATGGTGGGCCGTCTCAGGAACTCCTGAGGGTCGGTCGAGTCGAGCCGCTCGTAGCTGATCGAGACCCGGCCGACGACCGCGCGGTCGTACGCCACCACCCCGGCCGCCACCATCGGGCCGACCAGCCAGCGATACCACGGGTGCTGATAGTTGGAGCCCGCGTCGATGAACGCGGCGCCGCCGAGCGTGGCGTAGACGAAGTAGAGAAGGATGAAAGCGCCGATCGCGGAGTAGAGAACCCGATCGGTGTGCGTGGTCACGCTGTCCGGGTTGACGTTCGCCACCCGCAGCAGGACGTCTCTGCGGCCCTTCGGCATGAGCCCGAGTCTGGCCGAAACGGGGTTTCTGCGGACGGTTTCCGCGATTTTGGGCTTTTCGGCTTCAGGCCGACAGATCGGGTTCGGTGATCGTGACGCGGACGGTCACGGCGGCCTGCACCGTCTGCTGCTGCGGGTCGAGCTCGAACCCGGCCGACTCCCGGGCCGCCATGTCGTAGCCGGCGGCGGCCGCCCGCAGCATCACCGGGCTGCCGCCTACGCCCTCGTCGGCGATCTCGACGAGCCGGTCGACGCGCGCGCCGACGGCCGCCGCGTATTCCCGGGCGCGGTTCAGGGCGTCCGCGATGGCCTCCCGCCGCACGTCCGCGCCGGCCTTGCTGCCCGGCCGCAACTGCCACCACGGACCGGCCACAGTGGCGAACTCCAGCCCCGCCAGCCGCAGCAGAAGCGCACCGAGGGCCTCGAAGTCGGTCACGAACACCGTCGCCGAGACGCTGCCGGAATAGGCGACCACGCGCTCGCTGCCGCGCTTGAGCTCGGGGAACACCTGCACGCCGCCGGTCTCGCGGCGCTCGATGGCGCCGTCGTCGCCGCCGGCACTGTCGAGCACGTCGCGCACCTCGGCGGAACGCTGGAGCAGCCGGTCGATCACGGCTTCGCGGTCGCGGTCGCGCGCGGACACGGTCACGGAGAGAACGGCAAGCTCGGGGGGCACCTCGCGGAGCGCCTCGCCACGAACCACGATCGTCGGTTGCTCGCTCATGGGCCGACGCTATCGGCCCGGTCGCGAGTCGGCCAGGCGCGCGTCGGCGAGCAGCCGCTGAAAATCGGCGGTCCATTCGGTGGTACGCCGCGCCGCCTGGTCGACGCGGTCGGCGAGGCGGCGCAGGGTGCCCGCGTACGCCGGGAGGCCGCCGGGCGTGGTCTCGTCCGCGTCGACGGCCGCGCTGACGAACTGGCCGGTCAGCTCGGCGCCGAGATGGCCCAGGTCGGCCGCGCTGCCCACGGCCATGCGGCGCGACACGGTGCCGGCCCGGCCGGCGGCCGGCTTGCGGGCGAGACCGCGGCGGCCGGGCCGCATGTCGGCGGCGAGCGAGGCGAGCCGGCCGGCCACGTCGCCGCCGTGCGCGACAGCGGTCTCCACCAGCGCGAGCACGGAGGCGGCCCGGCCGGAGACGGCCCGCAGCAGCTCGATGATCCGGTCGACGCCGGGGCGGATGCGGCCCAGCAGGCCGTCGATCGTGGCGATGGCCGCGGTGACCTGCTCGGGCAGGTCACGAACGACGGACGACCACACGGTGTCGTCGCGCAGGAAGAGCCGGGCACGGGCAAGCAGGTCCTGCACGGACGCGACGAACTGCTGCCAGGCGTCGCCCAGGCGGCCGGCCGTCTCACGCACGAGGTCGGCGGCCTCGCGGAACGTGCCGGCGCCCTCGGCGCTTCCCAGGACCGCGCCGGCGTCCTCGGCCGTCGTCGTGCCCATCTCGTCCGGCGCGTCGTCGTTCATCAGCGGGCCCAGGCGTCCAGCTCGCCGAGTCTGCTCCGCCCGAGCTCGGCCAGCGCGTCGCGGGCGTCGGCGACCAGGCTCTCGGTGTCGCCGGCGGTGGGCCGGCGCGGGCCGGCCTCGGCGCGCTCGATCCGCCCGCCCCGCACATGCAGGCGGAAGAGGCCACGCGGGCCGGCGATGACGCGGGAGGACTGGTGCTCGCGCATCCGCTTGCCGGCCTCGTCGATCAGCCGATAGGCCTCGGCTATGCGCCCCCGGGCCGCGTCGAGGAAGTCGGCGGCGCCGGGCGACATCTCGGATACCGGCGTCGGCGTCGGCGTCTGTGTCGGCGTCGGCGTCGGCGTCGGCGTCTGCGTCGGCGTCGGCGTCTGCGTCTGCGTCGGCGTCGGC
>NZ_BOMI01000100.1 GCF_016862115.1 Paractinoplanes deccanensis | reverse complement strand
GTCGGCGTCGGCGTCTGCGTCTGCGTCGGCGTCGGCGTCTGCGTCGGCGTCGGCGTCGGCGTCTGCGTCTGCGTCTGCGTCTGCGTCGGTGTCGGCGTCTGCGTCGGTGTCGGCGTCTGCGTCGGTGTCGGCGTCTGCGTCGGTTCGGGCTCCGCTCTGTGGCGGCCGCCGCTCGCCTCGCGCTCGCCACCGCGCGTCTCGGGATCGCTGCCGCGCGCCTCGGGCTCGCCGCCGCGCGCCTCGGAATCGCCGCCGCGCGCCTCGGAATCGCCGCCGCGGGCCTCGGAATCGCCGCCGCGGGCCTCGGGATCGCCGCCGATCGCTGTTGTGCGGCCGCCGTTTCGGCGCAGGATCAGCGGCACCAGCGCCGCCTTCATGCGTGCCGACTCCAGCGCCTCGATCAGGCCGGCCGCCACCCGGTCGGGACCCAGCGCGAGCCACCAGCCGGGCAACAGTCCGATGTCGACGAAGCGGCCCACGGAGTCGACCACCGCAAAGGCGGTGCCCGTCCGGTCCGGGCCGGTGATGCGGTGCGCGTGGCTCGGCGCCGACTCGACATCGGACACAAACCTGCGCGCGTCGGCGAGACGCGCATCCCTATCAGGCGGTACGTCCGTTTTGCGTTGTGCTTGGGCGGATGGATTCACCGGCGCTCCCCCGATCTCCGGCTGACACCGAGAGTAGCGCAGAACCCGGCACCCATTCGACCCCACGAATCCCCTCCGATCATCCGATCCGGGTCTTGATCAGGAGTTTCGGCGCACCCGGAGCATCACCAGGAGGACCAGCGCGACGATCAACATGAGTGACCCGACGGCCACGATCAGCAACGGCGGGAGGCGTCCGTCGCTCGTGGACGCCGCCGCGGCAGGCGCTCCCACCGGCACATCCGTCACCCGGGCCGGGGCGGGGCTCGCGGTCTCGGCGGTACGCTTCGCCGTCAGCGCGGCCAGCACGTCGAGCTGCCCCGCCCCGTACCGGTCGTCGCGCCCCGCCGGCCCCCGGTCGATCGCGGTGTCCAAGATCCGATCGACGACCTCGGCCGCGGACATGTCCGGATATCGCGCGCGCACCAGCGCCACAGCGCCCGCCACGATCGCCGACGAGACGCTGGTGCCGTTCGTGACGGCGTACGAGTTGCCCGGCCTCGCCACGGGAATGCCCATGCCGTAGGCGACCACGTCGAGCTCCGGACCATGGTTGGAGAAGCCGGCGACCTTGTTGTCACGGCCCACCGACCCGACCGCGATCACCCCCGGATAGCGGGCCGGCGCGGACACCCCACTGTTCTCGTTGCCGGCCGCCGCCACCAGCACGACATCGGCCGCGGCAGCCTTGGCCACCGCCTTCTCCAAGGTCCCGTCCGAATCCAGCTCGAACGACATGTTGATCACCTTGGCGCCGCGCTGGATCGCCCACTCGATCCCCTCGACCACCAGCGTGTGATCCATGACCGGCCGTATCGGCATGACCTTGCTCCGCGGTGCCACCCCCAGCAGCCCGTCCCCGTCGCCGTGCCCGCGCCCCGCGATCAGCGTCGCCATGGCCGTGCCGTGCGGCCCACTGGTCGTGTTGCCGGCCGGCTCGTCCCGCGGCGTGTACCGCCCGGCGACCACAGCACCCCGCAGATCCTGATGCCGCCCGTCGATCCCGGTGTCGAGAACCGCGACGGTCACGCCGGCGCCGCCGTTGGCCAGGCGCTGAGCTTGAGCAAGCTTCATGGGCGCGAAGTACCACTGCCGCTCGCGCCAGCCGTCGGCCCGCGCGGGAACGCCTGTGACCAGCAGGAGGAGAATGATGGCGGCGGATGCCGCGCCGAGCCGTCCCGCCCAGGCCGGACCGCTCATGGCACGCCGATCAGCGCGGGCACCGTCCACAACGAACCGGAGGGGACGGCGCCCGGACCACATCACCCGCGGCGGCCTATCACCTGCGGACCGGGGTCGTGCCGGTCGTCGTTCCGATCGGGGACGATGACCGGAGCGACGCCCTCGGCGACCTGCCATGCGTTGTCCGGTTCGTATCCGACGGGCGCCTCGGGACCGCGCGCGCGACGCGGGGCGCCCTGCGTCTGCGCCGGCTGCGGGACCTGGTGACGGTCGGGGCCGACCGGATCGTCCGGCAGCCACGAAGGGCGCGGGACACGCGCCGGCCGGGATCGGACAGCACCGGAGCCGGCCGGCCCGGGCCGGGTGACGGCCGGCGCGCCGATCGGGGCGTTCCCGGGGCCGGGCGCACCGGCCGCGGAACCACCGACCGGATCCGGGGCGCCGCCGGTCATCTGCTCGCCCACGCCGGAGGAAGACCGACGGCCGGAGCGGCTCCCGCGGACGCCCGCGCCGGGTGCGCCGCCGATGCCGGGCAGTCCGCGACCGGCGGCTCCCGCGAGCTGCGGTCCGCCGGGTGCGGTCGAGCTCGGCCGGCCCGATCCGCCACCGATCTCCCCGCTCCCGCGGCCCGCCGGCCCGGAGACGCGGCCCGTGGATCCAGCTCGGACGCCCGACACGCCGCGCCCGGTCGCACCAGGCGCGCCCACGCCGGGCACGCCGCGACCGGCGGCGCCAGGCAAGCCCACGCCAGGCACACCACGACCG
>NZ_BOMI01000099.1 GCF_016862115.1 Paractinoplanes deccanensis | reverse complement strand
GGCCGCACCCGACACACCGCGACCGGTCACGCCGGGCGGGACAGCGCCGGGCACGCCACGGCCCGTCGCGCCCGGACCGCCGGGAGTGCCTCGCTCGCCGATCACCGCGCCGGACGGCAGTGGCGCGCGGCCACCCGGCCGCCTCCCGCCGGACGCCGGCGGCACGGAACCCACGCCGCCACCGATGATCGGTCCCCCGCCGCCGCCGCCGGGCGCGAGACCAGGAACGATCGGAGGCACCGCACCGGCCCCACCGGCACCCGGAAGCGGCCCAGCGCCGCCAGGAAGCGGCCCACCGCCGGCCGGAAGCGGCCCACCGCCGGCCGGAAGCGGTCCAGCCTCGCCGCCGAGCCCACCGGGTGGGTTGATCACACCCGCCAGATCGGGGCCGCCGCCGGGAAGCGTGCCCACACCGCCGACTCCCACACCGCCGGCCCCGACAGCGCCACCGGCCCCGACAGCGCCACCGGCTCCGACAGCGCCGCCGTTGCCGAGATCCGCATTGTCCGGGAGCGTCGCGCTCTGGCCCGGCAGCGGCGGCACCGGCTCATGCGGCACAGCAACGTCAACCCCACCAGGCCCGAGACGCGCGGATCCGGGCGGCGGCCACTCCCGTACCCCCTCGATCTTGAGTTCGTAGGCCGGCGGGACCTTGAGCATCGCCACCGCGTCCTGCACGGCGCGCTCCGCGTTGATCATGTGTTGGCGGGCCTGCTCGTCGATCTCTTCCTCGGCGCTGTCGAACCAGCGCGGCACGAGGTCGCTGCTCTTGTCCTTGTACTTCTCCCAGAGCGGCTCGATCTGCTTCTTCGCGCCCGCGAGCGCGTTCAGGATGTTGTCGAGCCCGTTGCCCGTGGTGTCCGCGTCGGCGGAGGCCGTCTCGAGCTGCGTGATCAGGGTGTCGAGCTGGTTGATGAAGGCGCTCGCCGACTGGTTCTCGTCCGGCGGCCAGGCCGCCGCCAGGTCGGCGCGGGCCGCCACCAGGGCGTCGCGCTGGCTGCGCACCGAGCCGGCGAGCCGTCGCCAGGCGTCCACCTGCGAGCGGGCCAGCGCGTCGTCCTCGTTCATCACCATCGACCACAACCGGGGCGTGTTGTACGCCGCCCAGTTGGTGCAGAAGCTGCTGGTCAGCACGGGCTCGCTCATATCGCCGGCCCGCCTTCCCGCTGCTTGCGGATCTCGACGGCGGCGGCGTGCAGGGCGCCGTTGACGTAGTCGACCCGCTGCTGGGCGGTCAGGTCGCCGCGGTCGAACATCGCCGCCACCGAGGTCGCCGCGTCGGCGAGCACGCGGGCCGCGTACATGTACTCCACGATGTTGTTCGTCGAGGCGCGCAGGCTCTCCGCGTACCTCTGCTTGGCGGCGTGGACCCCGCCGCTCGCGTTGCCGGCGCCGAAGCGCACGCCCGAGTCGAGGTAGACCCTCGCGTCGGAATAGCCCGGCTCGATGGTCCGGGACGTGTCGTCGTGAACCTTGCCGGAAAATGCCGTCAGACCGTCGCTCTCGACGCGAATGCCGTCACCCACGGCCGCCTCCCCCGTAGCTACGTCGTCTCGCAACGCACCGAGGGTAGCGACCGATGTCGAACTCAGGAACCCCGTGAGCTACCGGATGATCACTTAGGGTGCCGGAATTCCCTAGGTCAGGCGGGTGACGGCGGCGGCGACGCGCTCGTCCGTGGCGGTCAGCGCGATCCGCACGTGCCGGTCGGCCGCGGGGCCGTAGAAGGCGCCGGGAGCTGCGAGGATGCCGCGCTCGGCGAGCCAGTCGACGGTCTGCCAGCTGTCCTCGCCGCGGGTCGACCAGAGGTAGAGCCCGGCCTCCGAGTGGCTGATCTCGAAGCCGGCCTTGGTCAGGGCGGTACGCAGGCTGTCCCGTCGCGCCGCGTACAGGTCGCGCTGGGCCGCCACGTGCGTCTCGTCGCCGAGCGCGGCGATCATGGCGGCCTGGACGGGGGCCGGGACGATCATGCCGGCGTGCTTGCGGATGGCGAGCAGCTCGCCGACCAGCGCGGGGTCGCCGCCGACGAAACCGGCGCGGTAGCCCGCGAGGTTGGAGCGCTTGGAGAGCGAGTGCACGGCGAGCACGCCGGTGTAGTCACCGCCGGTCACCGCGTCGTCGAGCACCGAGACGGGCCGGGCCTCCCAGCCGAGCGAGAGGTAACACTCGTCGCTGACCACGACCGCGCCGCGCTCGCGACCCCAGTCGACGACCTTGCGCAGGTGGTCGACGGGCAGGACCTTGCCGGTCGGGTTGGACGGCGAGTTGATCCAGACCAGCTTGACCCGCGGCGTGGGGCCCACGGCGGTCAGCGAGTCGGAGCGGATCACGGTGGCGCCGGCGAGGCGCACGCCCACCTCGTACGTCGGGTAGCAGACCGACGGGATCACGACGACGTCGCCGGGCCCGACACCGAGCAGGGTGGGCAGCCAGGCCACCAGCTCCTTGGAGCCGATCGTCGGCAGCACGCCGAGCTTGCCCGAGGCGTTGCAGGCACGGGCCAGCCAATCGGCGATCGCCGTGCGCAGGGCCGGGGTGCCGGCGGTCAGCGGGTATCCCGGAGCGTCCGACGCGTCCGCGAGGGCGCGCCGGATCAGCTCGGGAACCGGGTCGACCGGGGTGCCGACCGAGAGGTCGACGATCCCGCCGGGGTGCGCGGCGGCCTTGGCCTTGGCCGGCTCGAGCAGATCCCAGGGGAAGTCAGGCAGGGCCGCGGAGAGCGTGCTCAGTGCGCGTCACCCCGGGGCGGCTGCGCCAGCACGAACGGAGCGTCCTTGTCGATCTTGCCGACCTTGGCGGCGCCACCGGGCGAACCGAGATCCTCGAAGAACTCGTAGTTCGCGTTCGTGTAGTCCTTCCACTGCTCCGGGACGTCGTCCTCGTAGAAGATCGCCTCGACCGGGCAGACCGGCTCACACGCCCCGCAGTCGACACACTCATCGGGGTGGATGTAGAGCATCCGGTTGCCCTCGTAGATGCAGTCGACGGGGCATTCCTCGATGCACGCCTTGTCGAGTACATCGACGCATGGCTCAGCGATGATGTAGGTCACGGGTCTTTCCCTCCAAAGCCTCGCACGGCTCACCGCCGGCGACAGTTGCAGAGCCTAGTATCTCCGCCGGAGGAGGTGACACGTGCTCCGTCGGCAGGATGTGGGACACCGGGTGGTGGTACGCCGCATTGTAGGCGTTACCCGGGACCGGACGCTCTACACGGACGCCCTCGGTGAGCTGGTCGACCTCACGGAGACCGAGCTGACCATCGCGACCGACAAGGGCACCGTCAAGGTGCCGCTGCGTGAGGTGCACCGCGCGAAGCGGGTGCCGGCCGCTCGCCGCCCACCGGCCCGCGACGTCATCGACCTGGAGCTGGCCGCGAACGCCGCCTGGCCCGCTCCGGTGCAGGCGAGACTCGGCGGCTGGATCCTGCGCGCCGCCGAGAACTGGACCGGCAGGGCCAACTCCGCGCTCGCGGTGGGCGACCCCGACCGGACGCTCGAGGCGGCGATCGACGGCGTGATCGAGTGGTACGAGGCGCACGGCCAGCGCCCGCTGATCAACGCGCCCATGCCGCTCGCCGCGCCGGTCAACGCGGCCCTCGACGCGCGGGGCTGGACCGCGCGGCCGCTCACGTTGGTGCAGACGGCCCTGCTCGCACCGTTGCTGTCGCGCCTGCCCGCCCGCGCCGACCTGCCGCCGGTCGAGCTCGCCGACACCCCGGGCGACGACTGGTACGCCATGGTGGCCGACCACAAGGGCACCCTGCCGGCCACCGCGGTCCGCATCCTCACCGGGCCCGACGAGGTCGTCTTCGCCCACGTGCGCGACGCCGACGGCGGGCTGCTCGCGGTGGCCCGGGGCGCGGTCACCGACCCGGGCCGCTGGCTGGGCGTCTCGCTGCTGCAGACCGCGCCGGGCGCCCGCCGGCAGGGCATCGCGCAGCACGTGTTGCGCGGCCTCGCCCAGTGGGGCGTGCAGCACAACGCGACCCGCGCCTACCTTCAGGTGGAGGAGCGCAACGCGCCTGCGGTCACCCTCTACGGCCGGGTGGGTTTCGGCACCCACCACACCTATCTGACGCGTGCGGCCCCCGAGGGCTAGCGGCGGACGACCTTGCGGGGCTTGGCCTGCCGGGATTCCGTGTACGCCTTGAGCGAGCGCGACCGGTAGTCCTTGGCCAGCGCCACGGCGACCCAGTAGCCGACGAGCGTGCCGCCGATCGCGAACCCGCCGTACAGCCAGACCTGGGAGAAGAAGTTGCCGGCGCCGCCGGAGAAGGGCTGAGTGCCGCTGACGAACGGTCCGGCCAGGATGGTCAGCAGCATGCCGGCGAGCGCGCCGAAGACCAGGTCGGGCAGCCACTCGGAGGGCCGGCGCCGCTGGCACACGAGGAACGTGCAGACGGCGAGGACGAGCCCGATCATCGAGAACATGGCGATCGAGGCGTGCCCCTCGGCAGCGTCGTCACCGTCGAACACGAAGCGGGTGACCAGGCGGGCCACCACATTGATCGCGAACAACCCGACCGCCAGCGCCGCGATCGGGAACCAGCGCTGCTGCCTCATTCTTCTTGCCTCCCGCACACGAATCGTGGTTCGGGATCGTAGCGCCAGGTGAACTTCTCGCGCGCGATCTCACGGCCATCTTTGCGGATGACGCGCCATGCATCCTGGGTGAAACCTGGGAGTCCGCTGCTAGTTAGGCACTTGGGCCCGTCCTCGCGGTGCACGGTGGGCGGGCTGGTGATGTTGCGCCGCGGCCCGTACACGGTCTTGACACTGTCGTAGACCTTTGTGCTCCACATCGAGACGGTCACCGAGCGCCCGGTGGTCGCGGTGTCGATGAGGATCCCGTACGGCGTCGTGTTCTGGAATTTGAGGTCCAGCGTCGGATAGAAGATCGTCGACTCGATGACGGCCGGGTAGCGCGAGAAGTAGAACGAGTGCGGCTTGTGCTCGACGTCCTTCAGGCCGGCGTAGTAGGCGGCGTTGAACAGCGTCGTCGTGAACTGGGAAGCGCCGCCGCCGACCCCCGGCTCCAGCACGCCGTTGACGATGACCGGGGCGTCCTTGTACCCGTTCGCGTAGTTCCGTTCGCCCGTGTGCCCGTTCAGCGAGAAGGTCTCGCCGGGCTTGACGATCGCGCCGTCCACCGCCTTGGCGATCGTGATGATGTTCTGACTGCGCGGCGACCGGGCACCCCCGGTGAAGTAGGTGGTGAAGGTCGACACCCGCTCCTTGATCCCGAGCGCGGCGGCCTGCGCGTCGGTGGTGCCGGCCGGCGTCGCCCTCAGCGTGCCGGTGATCGCCCGCGGCGCGGCCAACGGCAGCACCCCGAGCAGGTCGGCGCCGAGCTTGCCCAGGTCGACGACCTTCCCCGGCACGCTCGCCACGATCTTCGGAGCCCCGTTCGCCAACGTGACCTTGGCCTGCTGAGCGGGCGTCTCCACCTTCGCGAGCTCCTTGGCGGCGGCCGCACGCAACCGCACGCCGTCGATCGCCGGGCTCAGCCGCCCGTCGCTGTCCGAGCGAAAGACCAGCCCTTTGGCGATGGCCGCCGGCGTCAGCTGGAACGTCCCCGCCCCCACCCGCACGGTCACCGGCGCCGCCACCGCGGGCTTCGCCACCTCCGCGACCAGCCGGTCCACCTCCGCCTTCGTCATCGCCGGCGCCCGCTCGACCAGCGACACGACCGCCACCTCCCCACGAGGCCACGCGGCCCGCACCCCGGCCGCCGCGCTCCCCCGATCAAGGTCAAGACCCGGGCTCGGGTACGAGACCACGGGCGCCACCCCCGCGAACCCGATCGCGGGCCGCTTCACGGTGACGCGGCCGCTCCTGAGCTGCGCGCGCAGGGCCGCCTCGAGCTTCTTCTCGTCAAGCCGTACGACGGGCGCGACCTCCTCGGCACCCACCAGCCGCACGCCGCTCCGGGCCGCCGCGTCCACGGTGGCCGGCACATCGACCGCCAGCCCCACCGAAGCAGCGGGAAGCGCGACATCCTTCCCGTCGACCCGAACCCGCAGCGGCCGCTCGTCCCAGGCGGCGGCCTCGGCGGCCAGCAGCTTGGTGGCCTCCGCCCGCGTCTTGGCCCCCAGCGGAACGCCGAGCACCTCGGTCCCGCGCGGGATGTCCCCGGCGGTCGCATAGGCCCCGGCGCCGGCGGCGGCCCCCACCAGCGCGACAACGACACCGGCCGCGACGATCCACGGCCGCTTGGAACGCCGCCCTGCCCCGGTATCAGCAGGCGCCCGATCTGAGGGCACGGTCTCGTGGGCGGCGACGCCCTCGGGTGCGGCCGGCCCGGTAGGCGCGCTTTCCTGCGCGGGCTGCTCCGTGGGGGCGCTCTTCTGCGCCGCCGAGTCCGCGATCGCGGACGGCGTGTCGGGGCTGGACTGCACGCGCGCTCACCTCACCGTCGGGCGCGGGAAGCCCCGCGAATCGGCCGGCCACAGTATCAGCCGGCTTCGATTCGTGCATACGCCCCGCGACGACTGCCGGTTCACCGGCTCGGCCCTGGCCCGGTCAGGATCGCGCGTGGCGGGTGGTTCAGGGAAGGGTGCGCTTCAAGATCAAGCGATAGGAGTACACCGCATAGGTGAGGCTGCCGACGAGGATCATCACGAGGGCGATCCAGTTCTCGCCGCCGAGCAGGTAGTCGCCCTCGCTCGTGCGCACGCCGGCGCCGAGCAGCATCAGCAGGGTCCAGAGCGCCCACGGCGGCCCGAGCGCCCACTTGCGGCGGGTGGTGGTGACGGCGAACCACGCGATGCCGTAGTTGAGCACCGCGGCCAGCACGATCGAGAGGCCGAGCAGGGGGCCGCCGCCCGAGCCGATCGCGTCGCCGCTCCAGACGGAGACGACGTCGCCGGCGCGCAGCGTGGTGAGCAGCAGCTCGAAGACGCCGCTGACGAAGGAGGCGAGGACGGCGACCACCAGGCCGCCCCAGCGGATCAGCGGCTCGGCGCCGGCCCACGGCTCGCGGCCCGGCGTGACCTCGACGGTGGGGCGCTCATCGCCACCCGCGGTCTCGCCGGGCAGGGCGTCGCCCGTCTGCGGTGAGCTCACCGCGATCTCCTTGCTACCGGCCGATCCGCCGGTCTCTTCCCCCGCGGCACGGGCCGCCGGGACGCGCCGGCGGGCGCCCGTGTCCGCCTGGCTCATCGGGCGGTCGCCTCGGCGGCGGACGGCTGGGCGGGCGCCGGGACGGACGCGGTGGCCGGCTCTTCGAGGCCGAGGCCGCTGAACAGGTCGCTCTCCCAGTTGTGCGGGCCCTCGCCGGGGCCCCGGGTGCCCTTGGCGAGCGTGAAGTACTCGACGCCCATGAACTCGCCGCCGAAGTCGCCGGCGATGCCGTACAGCCAGGAGTTGTCGGGGATCTGCGTGGCGTGCGCGCGCATCGCCGCGACCTTTTGCTGGTAGTGGTCGGTGCCGTCCATGCGGGCGGCGATCTCGTCGTCGGGGTGGCCGAACGGCAGGTCCTCGACGCGCTCGACGTCGGCGAACGGGTTGTCGGAGAGCTCGCGGAACGCCTCCATGCCGTCGCGCAGGACGCTGATCGGCATGGCCGTCCAGTAGATCTTCTGCGGGCCCTCGTCGCCGGCCAGCTCGGCCGCGCGCATCGCGACCCGGTGGGCCTGGATGTGGTCGGGGTGGCCGTAGAAGCCGTTCGGGTCGTACGTGATCATGACCTGGGGGCGGACCTCGCGGATGACCTCGAGGAGCAGCGCGGCCGCCTCGTCGAGGTCGGCCTGCCAGAACGCCCGCGGGTTGTCGTTGGTCGGCAGGCCCATCATGCCGGAGTCGCGGTATCGGCCGGCGCCGCCGAGGAAGCGGTGGTCGGTCACGCCCAGCGCGGCGCAGGCGCGCTCGAGCTCGACGATGCGGTAGCCGCCGAGCTGGTCGGCCTGTGCCGCCTCGAGCTGCGCGAGCGCGGGGACGTGGATCTCACCCTCCTCGCCGAGGGTGCAGGTCACGAGCGTCACGTGGGCGCCGGAGGCGGCGTAGTGGGCCATGGTGGCGCCGGTGCCGGTGACCTCGTCGTCGGGATGGGCGTGCACCAGCAGCAGCCGGCGTGCGGGCAGGGCGTCAGTCACGGCCGCAACTCTACGCGGGACCTCCGGCGGCTTCCGGGACGCCGGGCTGCGGGTTTGGGGCGCGCGGAGGCGGCTTGATCAGCGATGCTGTCCAGGTGGACTACCCCGGACTCGCGCAGCGCACCGGTCACTTCCGCTACGGCGCTCCGCACGCGGTGACGGTCGGCGCGGACGGTGCGCGGGTCGCGTTCCTGCGCTCCTCGGGGCCGGAGGACCCGTACGACGGCCTCTGGGTCCTGCATGTGGCGACCGCCACCGAGACCCTTGTCGCCGCGGGGCCCGTCACCTCGTACGCCATCGATCGTGACTGCCGGATCGCGGCGTTCGCCCACGAGGGCCGGCTCTGCCGGGCCGACCTGGTCGCGGCGGAGGTGACGCCGGTGCCGACCGAGGGGCCGGCCGAGGATCCGCGTCCCGATCCCGCGGGCCGCTCCATCGGATATGTCACGTGGGAGAACGGCGCGGCCTCGCTGCGGGTCACCGGCCCGGAGGGCGACCGGCTGCTGGCCGGCGAGTCCGGCAACGCCTGGCGCGAGCACGGCGGCTCGATCTCGTGGGGGGTCGCGGACGACACGGCGCGGCGGTTCGGCCGCGACCGGGGCTGGTGGTGGGCGCCGGACGGCAGCCAGATCCTCGCCGCTCGCACGGCCGCCTCGACCAGCCTGCACCTGCTCGATCTCGACTACGGCTGGGTCGACGTGCATTGGGACCGGGAGACTTATCCGTACGTCGTGAGCGTGCGCTGGGCGGACAGCGGGCCGCCGCTGGTCACCGTGTTGCGCCGGCTCCAGCAGCACGGCCTCGTGCTGGCCATCGACCCGCGCACCGGCGAGACGCAGGTGCACGCCGAGCTGGCCGACGCGCGCTGGGTGGAGCCGGTGGCCGGCACCCCGCGCCACCTGCCCGACGGGCGGGTGCTGGTCGGCGGCGAGCTGGCCCACGACGGCTTCGACGCGCGCTGCCTGTTCGCGGACGGGAGCCTGCTGACCCCGCCGGGCCTCTACGTGCGGCGGGTGGTCGGGTCGGTGCCGCGGCCCGGCGGCCCGTCGAGCGCACCGGACCTGGTGATCGAGGGCACCGAGGGCGACCCGGGCAGCCAGGCCGTCTTCCGCGTGCGTACCTCTCTGGGCGGGGGTGGAGCGGAAGCCAGGAGGATCACCGCGACCCCCGGCTGGCACCGGGCCGAGACCGGCGGCGACGTCCTCGTCGTCGACGACGAGGTGTGGCGCGGCGAGGCCCTCGTCACCACGCTGCGCAACCTGGCGGCGCCCCTGCCCGTGACCGGTCCGCCGATCCTCGAACGCGTCACCGACCGGCGGCTTCCCGCGGCGGTGCGCTATCCGGCGGGCTTCGTCGGCGGCGCGCGCATCCCGGTGCTGGTCACGCTCGGCGACGGCCCGGGGCGTCAGCAGGTCGTGCACGACCCGCTGACCTGGCCGGAGCGGCAGTGGTGGGCCGATCACGGCTTCGCCGTGGTGAGCATCGACGGCAGGGGTACGCCGGGCATCGCGCCCAGCTTCGAGAAGGTCGTCCATCGCCGGCTGGTCGACGTGGCGCTCGCCGACCAGGTGGACGCCCTGCTCGCGCTCGTCGGCAAGCACCCCGACCTCGACCTTTCGACAGTGGCGGTACGCGGCGCCGGCCTCGGCGGATGGCTCGCCGCGATGGCCGTGCTGCGGCGCCCCGACGTCTTCCACCGTGGGGTGGCCCGCTCGCCGGCGCTCGACTGGAACGACCTGCCCACCGTCCTCGCCGAGCGCTATCTGGGCGACCGCCGCGACGCGGCCGAGGTGTACGAGCACCACAGCCTCCTCGGCGCCGAGCCCTCGGGCGCCCTGTTGATCGTGGGCGCCTCGCTCCCCGGCATCGCGTCCGTGGAGTCCGCGACCCTCGAAGACGAGCTCGCGTTCCTGCGCGGAGATTTTGTCGCACCCTTCCCCTAGGGTCGCCTCATGAGCCACTTCGATGAGGCGTCCACGGCGGTGCAGGCCGCGCTGGACGCCGGCGCGCGATACGCCGACTGCCGCGTCATGCTGCGGCGCTCCGAGTCGATGACCTCCCGCGACGGCGAGGTGGAGGACCTCGAGTCCGGTGAGAGCGCCGGCCTGGGCGTGCGGGCGCTGGTCGGCTCCAGCTGGGGCTTCTACGCCGTGCCCGACCTCTCCGAGTCCGCGGCTCGCGCGGCGGGCCGCCGGGCCGCCGAGATCGCCGCGGCCAGCGCCACGGTGCCCGGCCCGCCGATCGACCTGGTGCCCGGCGCCGCCGTCGAGGCGAGCTGGGCCAGCGCCTGCGAGGTCGACCCGCTCGGCGTGCCGCTGTCCACCAAGGGCGACCTGCTGGTGCGCGCGACCGCCGCGGCCAAGGAGGCCGGCGCCGACCTCGCCGAGGGCATCTACCAGATCTGGGACACGAGCAAGTGGTTCGTCTCCAGCGACGGCCACCGCATCGACCAGCACATCCGCGAGTGCGGCGCGGGCGTCACCGCCAGCGCCTACGGCGACGGCGAGATCCAGCGCCGCTCCTGGCCGTCCCACCGGGGGCAATACGGCACGAGTGGCTGGGAGCTGGTCGACGGCCTCGACCTGGTGGCCAACGCGCCGCGCATGGCCGAGGAGGCGCGCGCCCTGCTCACCGCGCCGCTGTGCCCGTCCGGCGAGACCACGCTGGTGCTCGGCGGCGAGCAGCTGGCGCTGCAGATCCACGAGTCGGTGGGGCACGCCATCGAGCTCGACCGCATCCTCGGCTGGGAGGCCGCCTTCGCCGGCACCAGCTGGCTCGACCTGGCCCAGCTCGGCTCGCTGCGCTACGGCTCCGAGCTGATGAACATCACCATCGACCCGAGCATCCCGGGCGCGCTCGGCAGCTTCGGCTTCGACGACGAGGGCACCCCGGCGGCCAAGCGCGACGCGGTGCGCGACGGCATCTGGGTGGGGGTGCTGGCCGGCCGCGACTCGGCCGCGGTCGCCGGGCTCGACTACGCGGGCAGCGTCCGCTCCGACGGCTGGGCCCGGCTGCCCATGGTCCGCATGACCAATGTGGGCCTCGAGCCCGGCCCGCACACGCTCGACGAGATCATCGCGTCGACCGGCGACGGCGTCTTCATGGACATCAACCGGTCCTGGTCGATCGACGACAAGCGGCTCAACTTCCAGTTCGGCTGCGAGATCGGCTACGAGATCAAGAACGGCAAGCTCGGCCGCATGCTGCGCAACCCGACCTACACCGGCATCGGCCCCCGGTTCTGGCAGTCGATGGACATGCTCTCCTCCGAGACGATCGCCTGGGGCACGCCCAACTGCGGCAAGGGCCAGCCCGGCCAGGTCGGCCACACCGGCCATCCCGCGGCTCCGGCCCGGTTCACCAACGTGCGAGTGGGGGTGCGCGGATGACCGCCGACATCGTCCGGAGCGGCGTCGAGCTCGAGCTCGCGGCCCGCGTCGTCGAGCTGGTCCGCGAGATCGCGGGCCCGGCCGCCGATGCCGAGGTGATGGTGCGCCACGACGCCGAGGCGCTGACCCGCTTCGCCAACTCGGCCATCCACCAAAACGTCGCCGAGGCGACCACGACCATCCGGCTTCGCCTTCACCTCGACGGCCGGACGGCGAGCAGCTCCACCACGGTGATCGAGCCGGCGGGCCTGCGGGGCCTGGTCGAGCGCACGGTGACCGCGGTGCGGCTCAGCCCGCCCGACACGACCTGGCCGGGCCTCACGCCGCCGACGCCGCTGCACGGGCACGCGGGCTACCACGGCTCGGGCCCGCGATCCGGGCTCGACTTCGGCTTCGACGAGGCGACCGCGCGGGCCACCCCGGCCGAGCGGGCCGAGCGGGTGCGCGACTTCGTCCGCGCCGCCGAGGGGCTCGAGACGGCGGGCTATTGCCGCACGGCGTACACGTCCGCCGCGTTCGCCAACAGCGCCGGGCAGGCGGTCGAGGGCCGCACGGCCGAGGCGGCGATGGACGGCATCGCGCGTCTCGCCGGCGCCGACGGCGTGGCCCGGCTGGCCGGCGGGCGCATCGCCGACCTCGACGGCGCCGTCCTGGGCGCGCGGGCGGCCGCCAAGGCGCGGGCGGCGCAGGACCCGGTCGAGCTGCCCCCGGGCAAATACGAGGTGGTGCTCGAGCCGGAGGCGGTCGCCGACCTGCTCGACAACTTCGCGACGTTCGGCTTCAACGGCCGGGCGTTCGCGCAGAAGCAGTCCTTCGCCGAGCTCGAGGCCGACCAGTTCGACCCGGCGGTGACCATTGTGGACGAGCCGCTGGGCAGCCGCGAGGAGCCGGCGCCGGGCCTGCCGTTCGACAGCGAGGGCACGCCGCGCGAGTCCCTGGTGCTGGTCCGCGACGGCGTGACCAAGGCCGTGGCCCACGACCGCGCCTCGGCGGCCGACGCGGGCACGACCTCCACGGGCCACGCCTCCCCGGCGTCGCGCTCCTGGGGCCCGATGGCCAGCCACATGCGGCTCGAGGCGGCGCCCTCGTCCACCGAGTCGCCCCTGCCGCCGGCCGCCGCCGCAAGCCCGATCGCCGAGTCGGCCCGCCCACTCGTCGCCCGCATGCGGCGCGGCCTGCTGATCACCGATTTGTGGTACACGAGGGTCCTCGACCAAAAGGCCCTGATCATCACCGGCCTGACCCGCAACGGCGTCTGGCTGATCGAGGACGGCGAGATCACCCGCCCGGTGAGCAACATGCGCTTCACCCAGTCCTACCCACAGGCCCTGTCCCGCGGCGCCGTCCTGGGCATCGGCAGCGAGTCGGTCCTCCTGCCCGACCGCTGGTCCGGCACCCGCTACGCGGCCCCCGCCCTCCACCTGGCCAGCTGGAACCTCACCGGCAACGCCTCCGGCTGACCCCCACCCCATCGGCCCGGCCGAGCCCGCCTCGGCCGAGCCGCCGCACTGCCTGACCTCGACCCACTCGGCGCGGCGGGCCGCCACACTGCCCCACCCCGACCCGCTCGGGCTCGACCGGCCCGCCGCG
>NZ_BOMI01000098.1 GCF_016862115.1 Paractinoplanes deccanensis | reverse complement strand
GGACTCCACCGGCCCGCCGCGCTGCCCCACCCCGACCCGCTCGACTCGATCGCCGTGCTACCCGGCCGGCCTTGGTCGAGCCGCCAGGGCAGTCGCGCAGCGCCGCCTGCCACGCCGGTCTTCGTCCGGGCGGACCCGGCGAGGTCACCGCGCGCCGGCTCCCTGCCGGGTCCGGGCCTGGCGGCTGCATATCGGGGCTTTCACCGGAGGGCGGCACATTGACCGGCGTGTTTCACTGAGCCGGTGAGCGACTCGTCGCGCGACCCGGATCGAGACGACGCCTTCGGCGCGCGCCGGCCCGACGGCGGCGACGGCCCGCCGGGGGCGGGCGACCCTTCCATCGCGGCCGTCCCCGTGTCCGAGCCGGACACCTCCTGGTCGCCGGCCACCACGAGCTCATCGTCCTTCCCTGTCTCGCCGGCCGGAAGCTCCTCCTCGACCGGCGAATCCCCGGCCAACCCCTCCTTGACCGGCCCGGCGTCGACCTCCGAGTCCTCGACCGGCGGCTCCTCGCCCAGCCCTTCCCCTGGCGGGTCGTGGCCCGGCTCCTCCAGCACCTCATCTGCTGATGCCTCGTCCATCGGCGGCGACCCGGCCACTGCCGGATCACCCTCCACCGGATCACCCTCCACCGGATCACCCTCTGCCGGCTCGCCCTCTGGCAGTCCCGCGTCAGGCGGTCCTGCGCCTGGCGGTCCTGCGCCTGGCGGTCCTGCGCCTGGCGGTCCTGCGGCTGGGGGCGCGGCGGCTGCGCCCGGTGGGCCGGGTTCGGGGCGTGATCGGCGGCGGATGTTCGGGCTCGGCCCGGTGAAGGGCGGCCCCGCGGACGCGCGGCAGCGCCGGCGGCGGCAGTGGTTCGTGGCCGCGATCTCGGCCGGGGCGGCGATCATCGTGATCGCGATCTGTGCCGGGGCGCTCGCTGTCGTCGACGCGATCGACGGCGTACGGGATCAGGCCTCGGACGCCCGTGAGGCGCGGCAGGTGCGCGACGAACGCTGCCTCGAACTGGAACGGCGCCTCAACAAGCTGGTGCCGCCCGGCTCGACCACCACGCCCGCCGCCCGGGCCGCCGCCATCCGCAACGAGAACGCCGCCGCGCGGATCTATCTAGGCGAGTTGCCCGGCGGCGACCAGGACGACTGGCGGCAGCTGCTCGACGCCCGCGGCGTCTACGCCGAGGCGCTCGACCGGCAGGCCAAGACCAACGTGCCGGCCTTCTACGTCGCCCCGCGCACCGAGGCGGGCGAGGCCGTCACCGACGATCTCGTGGACGCGTCCCCGGCCACCTGCGCGGGCTCGATCCGGCGGCTGGCCACGCCGGAACTCTGACCACGCCCGAATTGTCCCATCAGGACCCGCAAACTCAAGATCCATTAACGCTTTCGAGCGTATCGATGTGATCGGGGTCGACATTTGTGATCCATACCGCATCCCTGAGCGCGAAACTGTCTGACCCCAGGCGTAACGTGTGCCACACATCACGGAAGCACAGCGGCTGCCGAGGCTCCTCGCTCGTTGACAGCCGGGTCACAAGGACAGGCTTGATCAGGAGATCGAATGACGACGACGGCAACGAGGCCGGGCGCGGGCCGATCACGCGCGGCCATCACGGCGAAGACGTTGCGTACCGACCGATGGTGGTTCCCACCGCTCGTCACCTTCGTCGGCCTGGCCGCGTGGGTCACCTACGCGACCGTTCGCGTCTTCATGCACAAGTGGTACTTCGTCGAGGCATACCACTACCTCACGCCGTTCTACTCACCGTGCATCACCGACCGGTGCGTTCCCGAGGCGGCCCTGTTCGGCACGCCGCTGCCGAGCTTCTGGCTGATCCCCGAGGCCGCGTTCACCCTGCCGTTCCTGCTGCTGTTCCGCCTGACCTGCTACTACTACCGCAAGGCCTACTACCGCGCCTTCTGGCTCTCCCCGCCGGCCTGCGCCGTGCCCGACGGACACGCCAGATACACAGGTGAGACGCGGTTCCCGCTGATCTTCCAGAACGCCCACCGATACGCGTTCTACGCCGCCGTCATCATCTCGGTGATCAACACCTGGGACGCGATCATCGCGTTCCACAGCCCCGGCGGCGGCTTCGGGTTCGGGCTCGGCAACGTCATCCTCGTCGGCAACGTCGTGATGCTCTGGGCCTACACGTTGTCCTGCCACTCCTGCCGGCACATCGCCGGCGGCCGGCTCAAGCACTTCTCCAAGCACCCGGTGCGCTATCGCTTCTGGACCTTCGTGTCCAAGCTGAACACGCGCCACATGCAACTGGCATGGATCACCCTGGGCACGCTCGCGGTCACCGACTTCTACGTCATGGCGGTGTCGGCCGAGTGGTTCTCCGACCTGCGGTTCGTCGGCTAGGGGGCGGCACACACATGAGCACTCGCATCGAGCGACACCACTACGACGTCGTCGTGATCGGCGCCGGTGGCGCGGGCCTGCGCGCGGCGATCGAGGCGCGGCTGGCCGGCAAGCGCACGGCGATCATCTCCAAGTCGTTGTTCGGCAAGGCCCACACGGTGATGGCCGAGGGTGGCGCCGCCGCGGCGATGGGCAACGTCAACAGCCGCGACAACTGGATGGTGCACTTCCGCGACACCATGCGCGGCGGCAAGTTCCTCAACAACTTCCGCATGGCCGAGCTGCACGCCAAGGAGGCCCCGGAACGCATCTGGGAGCTGGAGACCTACGGCGCGCTCTTCGACCGTACGAAGGACGGCAAGATATCCCAGCGCAACTTCGGCGGCCACGAGTACCCACGCCTGGCGCACGTCGGCGACCGCACGGGGCTGGAGCTCATCCGTACGCTCCAGCAAAAGATCGTGTCCCTGCAGCAGGAGGACTTCGCCGAGACCGGCAACTACGACTCGCGGATCCGCGTCTTCGCCGAGACGACCATCACCGAGCTGCTGCTCGACGGTGACCGCGTCGCCGGCGCCTTCGGCTACTACCGCGAGTCCGGCGAGTTCATCCTGCTCGAGGCCCCGGCGGTGGTGCTCGCGACCGGCGGCGTCGGCCGCAGCTACAAGGTCACGTCAAACTCGTGGGAGTACACGGGCGACGGTCACGCGCTCGCGCTGCGCGCCGGCGCGACGCTGATCAACATGGAGTTCCTCCAGTTCCACCCGACCGGCATGGTCTGGCCGCCCAGCGTCAAGGGCATCCTGGTCACCGAGTCGGTCCGCGGTGACGGCGGGGTGCTGCGCAACTCCGAGGGCAAGCGGTTCATGTTCGACTACGTGCCCGACGTGTTCCGCAAGCAATACGCCGAGACCGAGGAGGAGGCCGACCGCTGGTACGAGGACCCGGACAACAACCGCAGGCCGCCCGAGCTGCTTCCCCGTGACGAGGTCGCGCGCGCGATCAACTCGGAGGTCAAGGCGGGCCGGGGCACGCCCGCGGGCGGCGTCTACCTCGACGTCTCCACCCGCATGCCGGCCGAGGTGATCACCCGGCGGCTCCCGTCGATGTACCACCAGTTCAAGGAGCTGGCCGACGTCGACATCACCAAGGAGCCGATGGAGGTCGGGCCGACCTGCCACTACGTGATGGGTGGCGTCGAGGTCGACCCCGACTCCGGCGCGGCGCTCGGCACGGTCGCGGGCCTGTTCGCCGCGGGCGAGGTGTCGGGCGGCATGCACGGGTCCAACCGGCTGGGCGGCAACTCGCTGTCCGACCTGCTGGTCTTCGGCAAGCGGGCCGGCGAGCACGCCGCGGCGTACGCGGACTCGCTGACCCAGAAGCCCCGGGTGCACACTCCCGACGTCGAGGCCGCGGTGACGACAGCCCTCGCGCCGCTCGAGCGGCAGAGCGGCGAGAACCCGTACACCCTGCAACAGGATCTCCAGGCGGTGATGGGTGACCTTGTCGGCATCATCAGGCGCGCGGGCGAGCTGACCGACGCGCTCAAGCGGCTCCAGGACCTCAAGCAGCGGGTGGCCAACGTGGGCGCGACCGGCGGCCGGCGCTACAACCCCGGCTGGCACCTGGCGCTCGACCTGCGCAACATGCTGGTCGTCTCGGAGTGCACGGCCAAGGCCGCCCTCGAACGCGAGGAGTCGCGCGGCGGGCACACCCGCGAGGACTTCCCCGGCATGAACCCGCAGTGGCGCCAGGTCAACCTGGTCTGCTCGCTCGACAAGACCGGCGACGTGCACCTCGAACGCAAGGCCCTGCCCACGATGCGCGACGAGCTCATCCGGCTCTTCGACCGCAGTGAGCTGGCGAAATACCTGACCGACGACGAGCTGAGCCAGTTCGACGCGGCTTCCGGCGAGGCCCGCATACCGGGCGCGCGCACCGACGCTCAGAGCAAGACGGAGGCGAAGTAATGGGCACCAAGCGCCACTTCCGCGTCTGGCGCGGCGACTCGTCCGGCGGGGAGATCCAGGACTTCGACGTCGAGGTGAACGACGGCGAGGTCGTGCTCGACATCATCCACCGGCTCCAGGCCACCCAGACGCCCGACCTGGCCTGCCGGTGGAACTGCAAGGCCGGCAAGTGCGGCTCCTGCTCGATGGAGATCAACGGCAAGCCGCGGCTGGGGTGCATGACCCGCATGTCCACCTTCGAGGAGGACGAGACGGTCACCATCACCCCGCTGCGCACCTTCCCGATCATCCGCGACCTGGTCACCGACGTGTCCTTCAACTACGAGAAGGCCCGCGAGACCCCCGCCTTCGCGCCCCCGCCCGGCGTGGCACCGGGCGACTACCGGATGCAGCAGGTCGACGTCGAGCGGAGCCAGGAGTTCCGCAAGTGCATCGAGTGCTACCTCTGCCAGAACACGTGCCACGTGGTGCGTGATCACGAGGAGAACAAGGCCGCGTTCTCCGGCCCGCGCTACTTCATCCGCGCCGCCGAGCTCGACATGCACCCGCTCGACGACCGCGGCGACCGCAAGCAATACGCGCAGGCACACCAGGGCCTCGGCTACTGCAACATCACCAAGTGCTGCACCGAGGTCTGCCCCGAGCACATCAAGATCACCGACAACGCGATCATCCCGATGAAGGAGCGCGTGGTGGACCGTCGATACGACCCCCTGGTCTGGCTCGGCCGCAAGATCTTCCGCCGCGACGAGCTGGAACCCGCCACCTCGATGGCCCCGAGCACCTCGACCGGGGTGACCGACGTGGCCTCGGGCACCACCCAGTTCTCCACGGCTCGCATGCCCGAGGGCCCGCCGGTCCGCGAGGACGGCAAGATGGACGTCAGCGAGGTGTCGCTGCCCACGCAGGGTGGCCCGTCTCCGTTCGGCGACGACCTGTCCTTCCCGCTGACACCGGGCGAGGTGACCTACCACCGCCCCGCCGACAAGGCGGACTCGGGGTCGGACCCTTACGCGCACTGACCGGCGATCAGTTCTTCTCCAGCCACAGCTCCAGGCCGTCCAGCAGCCGCTCCAGGCCGAAGGCGAACCCTTCGTCCAGGAGCTGCTGCTGGTCCCGGCCGAACACGTTGGCTTCCTTGCGCCACTGGTCGTAGGCCGGATGCTCGGCGACCATCTTGTCGACCCACGGTTTCATCTGCTCGGCCAGGTCGGCCATCTCCAGGCCGCTGCGCTTGATCGCCGCGTGGGCCGCCGCCTCGGTGGTCGCCGATCCGATCGCGTGCGCGTTGATCATGGCGCTGGCGTGTGACACGGCCATGCCCGTGAAGCCGGCGTTCGTCAGCAGCAGCACGATCCGCTCGCCGAACCGCATCGCGTTGGGCCCCAGGGTCGGGTGGGTGCCGAGCAGGCCGATCACCCAGGAGTGGCGCACCAGCGCGGCGCGCATGCCGTTCGCCCACACCGACACGCCGACGCGCCAGCTCGTGTCGCCGGGCTCCGGCACGTAGACCTCGCCGAGCACCTCGTCGAGGGCGAGCTCGAGCAGCTCGTCCTTGTTCGCGACGTGCCAGTAGAGCGATGTCGCGCCGGCGTTCAGCTTGGTGCCGAGCCGCCGCATGCTCAGCCCGGCCGCCCCCTCGGCATCCAAGATCTCGATAGCCGTACGAAGGATCTGGTCACGGCTCAGCGCCGGCTGCCCGGTCTTGGCGCGTGACGGCCGCAGCCAGACCGAATTGGTGAACGCGTCGGGCTTCGGCATGCCCCCATCCTAACGACTCTCGCACACTGTTCGAGATCGATGGTACGGTGTTCGAGCAGATCGCACAGTGTTCGAAAAATGGGGTGTCATGGGGGACCGCAATCCGCGCCGCTGGCTGATCCTCGGCGTGCTCTGCCTGAGCCTGCTCGTCGTCGTGATCGACAACATGGTGCTCAACATCGCCATCCCATCGCTGATCCGCGACCTGGGCGCGAGCTCCGCCGACATCCAGTGGATCATCGACGCGTACATCCTGGTCTTCGCCGGCCTGCTGCTCACCGCGGGCAGCCTCTCCGACCGGCACGGCCGCCGCCGCGGCCTGGTCATCTTCGGCGGCGCGTCCGTGCTGGCCACCATCTGCCAGACGCCCGGTCAGCTGATCGCGGTGCGCGGCCTGATGGGCGTCGGCGCGGCGTTCCTCATGCCGGGCACGCTGTCGATCCTGACCACGGTCTTCGACGAGACCGAGCGCAAGAAGGCCATCGCCATCTGGAGCTCCGTGCTGATGCTGGGCTCGCTGGGCGCCCCGACGCTCGGCGGCCTGCTGCTCGAGCACTTCTGGTGGGGCTCGGTCTTCCTGATGAACGTGCCGATCGCGATCCTGGGCATCGTGGCCGCCCTGGCGATCATCCCGGAGTCACGCGGCCGCGCCGCACGCCCCGACCTGCTCGGCGCGCTGTTCTCCACGATCGGCATGACGGCCCTGGTCTGGGGCATCATCCGGGCGGCACAGGACGGCTGGTCAGCGACGACCACGATCGGCGGTTTCGTCGTCGCGGCCATCGGCGTCGGTGCCTTCGCCCTGTGGGAGCGGCGGGTCAGCGAGCCGATGCTGCCGTTGTCGCTGTTCCGCGACCGCAACTTCGGCGGCGCGAGCCTGTCGATCGTCCTGCTGTCGTTCTCGGCCGGCGGGGTGTTGCTGGCGCTGACCCAATACCTCCAGTTCGTCCTCGGGTACGGGCCGATGAAGGCCGGCCTGGCCTTCATCCCGCTGCTGGTCACGGCGGTGGTCTTCAACGGCATCGGCGTCGCGGTCGACAAGCGCCTCGGCACGCGGGTGGCCCTGTCGGCGGGCCTGCTGCTGATGGCGTGCGGGTTCGGGGCGCTCGCCGCACTGTCCCCCGGCGACGGATACGGGCACCTGGCCCTGGCCCTCGTGCTGATCGGCGCGGGCAGCGGCACGGCGGGACCGGCGGCCTACGGAACGCTGCTGGGCGCCCTGCCACCGGACCGAGTCGGCGTCGGATCGGCGGTCAACGACACGGTGCAGCAGGTCGGCACGGCCCTGAGCGTGGCGGTGCTGGGCAGCGTCCTGACGGCGGCCTACCGCTCCGCGATGCCGCCCGACGCGACCGAGGAGGCCCGCCGCTCGATCGGCGACGCCCTGCGCGTCGCGGCCTCGACGGGCGACGCGGGCCTGGCCCGCCTGGCCCAGAACTCCTTCGTGGACGCCATCGCGGCAACCGCCCTCGTCGGCGTCATCGGCGGCATCCTGGCCGCGATCGTCGCGGCGGCCGTGTTGCGCCCGAAGGCGGCCCTTTCGCCGGCTGACGGCGCTCAGGGTGAGGCCACTCTTGCCGGGTCCGCACCTGCCGAGCCCGCTGCCGCCGAGCCCGCGCCTGCCGAGCCCGCTTCAGCCCGGCTCACTCCCGCCGGGCCCACTTCCGCCGGGCCTATCCCTTCCTCGACCACGACTTCCTCCACCAAGGCGCCCTCGACCTCTACTCCTGCGCCTTAGCCGACGCGCCGAGGGGCGGAATCCGGCGGCCTCCTCTTTCCCCTGGCAGGCACCTCAGCCGCGCTCGCCCGCCCCTCCGCGCGCCCAGCCTTTCACCCCTACCCCTTCGGACCGGATAAATCGGGCAGGCTCTCGTTATCCACAGGCTTGAAACGATCATCGAACATCCGTACTAAGATTGCCGCATGACCAGCACCTATCAGCCGTCGATGTTCGACCTAGCCGACGAGAGCGGCGGCCCGGCCACCGAGGCCGGGCCGCTCGCGGGGCGCCTCAAACGCCATCGGCTCACCGCCGGCGCGTGGGTCGACGTGCTGCCGGGCTGGCTTCAGGGCTCCGACGAGGTCTTCGAGACCCTGCTCGGCATCGACTGGCGCGCCGACCGCCGCCAGATGTATGACTCCGTCGTCGACGTCCCGCGCCTCCTGCGGTGGTACGGCGGCGACGAAGAGCTGCCCCACGCGGTCCTGACCGAGGCGAAAGCCCGGCTCAACGACCACTACGCCGCCGAGCTGGGCGAGGAGTTCGTGACCGCCGGCATGTGCCTCTACCGCGACGGCCGTGACAGCGTCGCCTGGCACGGCGACACGATCGGCCGCTCCGCCCGCCACGACACCATGGTCGCGATCGTCTCGTTCGGCTCACCGCGCAACCTCTCCCTGAGGCCCCGCGCGGGCGGCCACGAGACCCTGCGGTTCCCCCTGGGCCACGGCGACCTGATCGTCATGGGCGGCTCCTGCCAGCGCACCTGGGAGCACGCCATCCTCAAGACAGCGAAGGCCGTCGGCCCCCGCATCAGCGTCCAGTTCCGCCCCATCAACGTCGCCTGACGGAATCCTTCGCCCGGCCGCCCCGTCCACCCACCACCTGGCCCACGGCCACCTCACCCGCCCTTCGGCCCCAACCCGCCGCCCCTCACACACGGGTTCGCCCCGCCCGGCTGCCGACCTCTCCGCAAGCTCGCACGTCGGCCGTTTGCAGCTGGCGCCCGCGCCCATACCGCCACTTCGACCTTCACGCGAGCCCACCTCATCGCGTTGAGTCCTGCGCGACCGACGCGCCAAAGCCCGGCCTGACCAGCCGCCGCCCCGAGGCACGACCTCCCGCCGGCCCCGAGCACGACCACCCGCCGCCCCGCGGTTCGACCACCGGCCGAGCCTCGAATCGACCGGCCCGGCGGCCGGTGCGCGACCACTGCGCCAAGGCGCCGGCGGCTCGCGGATCGGGCGACTCGGGAAACGGCTCTTTGCGGGCGGCGCATCCTGCCCGGAAAAGCCGTTTGAAACAACATGGAAACAGCCGGTTGACGTGCCCGGCCAGAAAGTTACACTCCTAGTGTAAATAGTTGACCTTCACTTTCCACACAGGACGGTTGCCGCTCGCTGGGTGCCCGTCTGCGCAGGCCACTCTTCCGGTTCGAGCCGAGGTGACCATGGCAACGGATTCGTCAGCGCCTTCGACCGCGGATTCCTTATCTGCCGCGGATCGGGGGCTCACGCTCCATCACATAACTGTCCGCTTCGGCGGCCTGCTCGCCCTCGACGACGTGTCTCTTCGGGTGCCTCCCGGGCGGACCGTCGGCATCATCGGGCCCAACGGCGCCGGCAAGACCACGCTCTTCAACGTCATCTGCGGTTTCGTGGTGCCGCAGTCGGGGACCATCGCGCTCGACGGGCGGCCGTTCCGGCCACGGCCCCACCAGCTCACGGGGCGGGGCATCGCGCGCACGCTTCAGGGCGTCGGCCAGTTCAACGGCATGACCGTCCTCGAGAACGTGCTGGTCGGCGCCCGGTCGCGCAAGGCCGAGGAGGAGGCGTGGGCCGCGCTCGAACGCTGCGGCGTCGCCGAGCACGCCGCCGCGCTGCCCGCCTCGTTGCCGTACGCGAAACGCAAGCGGGTCGAGCTGGCCCGCGCCCTCGCCGCCAAGCCGCGCATCCTCATGCTCGACGAGCCGGCGGGCGGCCTCGACGCCGACGAGATCCGCTGGCTGGCCACGCTGATCCAGGAGGCCGACTGCACGGTCCTCCTGGTCGAGCACCACATGGATCTCGTCATGTCGGTCTGCGACGAGATCCTCGTGCTCGACTTCGGCAAGCCGATCGCCCTCGGCCCGCCCGCCGAGATCCGCACCGACCCAAAGGTCGCCGAGGCCTATCTGGGGGCGGCCGCATGAGCGCGCTGCTCGAGGTCGACGGCCTCACCGTCGGCTACGGGGCCGCGCCGGTACTGCACGATGTCAGCCTCACCGTCGAGCCGGGGCAGATCGTCGCGGTGCTCGGCGCGAACGGCGCCGGCAAGACGACGCTGCTTCGCGCGCTCTCCGGGCTGCTGCCGCCCACCCGCGGCCGCGTGGTCTTCGACGGCGCCGACCTTCGCGGGATCAGGGTCGAGCGCATGGTGCGGCACGGCATCGCGCACGTCCCCGAGGGCCGGGGCGTGGTCACCGAGCTCACCGTCGACGAAAATCTTCGCCTCGGCGGGCTCTGGCGCAAGCCGCAGCCGTCCCTTGCGCCGATCTACGAGCTGTTCCCGCGGCTCGCCGAGCGGCGCGGGCATCTCGGTCATCAGCTCTCCGGCGGCGAGCGGCAGATGCTGGCGCTCGGCCGGGCGCTCGCCGCGCAACCCCGGCTGCTGCTGCTCGACGAGCCCTCGCTGGGGCTGGCGCCGCGGGTCACCGCCCAGATCATGGCGCTGCTGCGCGACCTGCGCGACCGCACGGGGCTCGCCGTCCTGCTGGTCGAGCAGAACGTGCGCAGCGCGCTCTCCATCGCCGACCAGGGCATCGTGCTGTCGCTGGGCCGCATAGCCGCCCGCGACGACGCCGCGGCGCTCGCCGACGACGCCGATCTCCGGCATGCCTACCTGGGGTTCTGACATGGACCGTTTCCTCTTCCTCACCTTCGACGGGCTCAGCCGCGGCGCTGTGTACGCGGCGTTCGCGCTGGCCCTGGTGCTGATCTGGCGCGCCACCCGCATCGTCAACTTCGCGCAGGGTGCGATGGCCGTCGCGACCGCGTACGTCGGCTATTCGGTGGCCGACGCGACCGGCTCCTACTGGCTCGGTTTCGCCGTCGCGGTCCTCGCCGGGCTGCTGCTGGGCGCGGGCGTCGAGCGGGTGGTGATGCGCTTCGTCGACCATTCGTCACCGCTCAACGGCGTGGTGGTGGCGCTCGGGCTGGTGCTGATCATCCAGGGCGTGCTGGGCATGATCTACGGCAACGAGTTCCGGCCGGCCGAGGCGCCGTTCAGCAGGGACGCCTTCAACATCGGCGGCGTCGCCCTGTTGTCGCGCTACGACGTCTTCGTGTTCGCCGCGGTGGGCGCGGTGGTCGTGCTGCTCACGCTTCTTTTCACCCGTACGCCGACAGGTCTGCGCATGCGTGCCGCGGCGTTCGCGCCGGACGTGTCGCGCCTGCTCGGTGTGCCGGTCGGCGGCATGCTGACGCTCGGCTGGGCGCTGGCCGCCGCGGTCGGCTCGCTCGCCGGCATGCTCGTCATCCCCACCGAGCTGGGCCTGCACCCGACGGCGATGGACGTGCTGTTCATCTCGGCCTTCACCGCGGCGGTGCTGGGCGGCCTGGACAGCCCGATCGGCGCGGTCATCGGCGGCCTGATCGTCGGCCTGGTCCTCTCGTACATCAGCGGCTACCTCGGCGCCACGGTCGCGCCCATGGCGGTCCTGGCCCTGCTCGTGGTCGTCCTCCTCGGACGCCCGGACGGCCTGTTCGCCCGATCGAAAGCGAGGACGGCATGACCGCCTGCAGCGAGCGGCACGGCACGCCCGAGGAGGGCTCGGCATGACCGCGCTGAAAGACCGGGTGACCGCCCGGATGGTGGCGCCGGCCAGCCGGAGGCGTCTCAATCCCTACCTCGTCGTCGCGGTGGGCGCCGCCCTGGTCGTCGCTCTCACGTACACGTTGCCGCCTTTCCGCACCTATCAGCTCGCCACCATCGGGGCCTATCTGTGCGTCACGGCGGGCCTGACCGTCCTCACCGGACTGAACGGGCAGCTCTCGCTGGGGCACGGCGCGCTCATGGCGACCGGGGCCTACACGCTGGCGCTCTGGCAGAACAAGTTCAACCTGCTGGCCGTCGGCATCGTCGTGGCGATGCTGGTGACCACCGCCGCCGGGCTGATCATCGGGCTCGCGGCGGCCCGGCTGCGCGGCCCGTACCTGGCTGGCCTCACGCTGGCCGTCGCCGTGGTCGTACCGTCGATCACCAGCACGTTCGACGAGACGTTCAACAGCGACCAGGGCCTGTCCGTGGTGCTCAACCCGCCGCCCGAGTCGATGACCGTCGAGCAGTGGCAGGCCTGGCTCTGCTGGGCCGGCGCCCTCGTGACCGTGCTGGCGCTCGCGCTGATCACGCGCGGCCGGTTCGGGCGGGACATGCGCGCCGTGCGCGACGACGAGACGGCCGCGAAGCTCGCCGGCATCAGCATCGCGCGGACGCAGGTCTGGACCTTCGTGATCTCGGCTGCCTGTGCCGGGCTCGGCGGTGCCCTCTTCGCCGTGCTGGCCCAGAGCGTGTCGCCCGGCGCGTTCCCGCTGACCCTCTCGCTCTTCCTGCTGATGGCGATCGTGATCGGCGGGCTGGGCCGGTTGTCCGGCGCGCTGATCGGCGCCTTCCTGCTGGTGGCGCTGCCCGCGCTCGCGCACGAGATCGGCGAGGCCTCCGGATCGCAGCGGCTCGAGGGCAACCTCGCGCTCACGTTCTTCGGTGTCGTCCTGGTCGTGGTCATGCTCGCGGCCCCGGGCGGTCTCGCCTCCCTGAGAGTGCCGCGCTCGTGGCGGCCGTCCCACACAACCCGCAAGAAGAAGCACTGATCGACATCTTCCCGAGATCCCCGCGCAGAAAGGCCGATGATGAAACGCACCACCGCGCTCGTCCTCGCCGCCGTGCTGCTGGCCGCGGCCGGCTGCAGCAACTCGGACGACAGTAATGGCAGCAGCAGCGGCGCAAACACGCCGGGAGTGACCGACTCGGAGATCGTGGTGGGCACGCACATGCCGCTCACCGGCCCGGCGGCCGCCGGATACTCCAAGATCGCGCCGGCCACCAAGGCCTACTTCGACTACGTCAACGCGAACGGCGGCGTGCACGGCCGCAAGATCACTTACAAGATCATGGATGACGGGTACAACCCGGCGAACACCCAGCAGGTCGTGCGCCAGCTGGTGCTCCAGGACAAGGTCTTCGCGATCCTCAACGGCCTGGGCACCCCGACGCACACCGGCGTGCTCGACTTCCTCAAGACCAACCGGGTGCCCGACCTCTTCGTGGCCAGCGGCAGCCGCAGCTGGAACCAGCCGGACAAATATCCGGGCACCTTCGGCTTCAACCCCGACTACACCGTCGAGGGCAAGATCCTGGCCACGTACGTGAAGGAGGAGCACGCCGGCAAGAAGGTCTGCTTCCTCGGCCAGGACGACGACTTCGGCCGCGACAGCCTCGCCGGCATCGAGAAGGTTCTCGGCGCGGTCGCGGCGAAGCAGTCGTACGTCACGACCAACCCGAACGTCGGCCCGCAGGTCGGCGCCCTCAAGGCCGCGGGCTGCCAGGTCGTCATGCTCGCCACCGTGCCCGGCTTCACCGCGCTGACCATCGGCACCGGCGCCAAGCTCGGCTTCAAGCCGCAGTACGTGGTGAGCAACGTCGGCTCGGACCCGACCACGCTGGCCAAGACGCTCGGTGACGCGGCGCCGCTGCTGGAAGGCGTCGTGGCGGCCAACTACCTGCCGCTGGCCAACGACGCCGCGAACCCGTGGATCCAGCTCTACAGCAAGGTCAACAAGGAGTACAACGGCAACGCCGAGCTCGACAACAACGTCGTGTACGGCATGTCCGTGGCGTACCTCTTCGTGCAGTCGCTGCAGGCCGCGGGCAAGGACCTGACCCGCGAGGGCATCATCTCGGCCGTCGAGAAGGGCGGTTACACGGGGCCGGGCCTGGTGCCGGTGCGCTATTCGGCCGAGGATCATTCCGGGTACGCCGGCCAGCAGCTGACCAGGATCGCGGGCGGCAAGGCGGAGTACTTCGGCAAGCCGTACCGCACCGACGACGGCGACGGAGCGGTGGAGGTCTATGAGGCACCCGCGGTGACCCCGCCGCAGAACGGCATCCCCGCTGCCTAAGGTTGGCTGCGGCGGCAACTGCTCATTAATGTCTGCACATACAGTGCAAAAAGAGAACTGAGGAGCGGCGATGGCGGACCAAGTGGCGATCGTGACCGGAGCCAGCAGAGGGATCGGGTTCGCCATCGCGCAACGCTTCGTGGCCGATGGATACAAGGTGTGCATCACCGGTCGCGACGCCGAGGCGCTCGACACCGCGGCCAAGGACCTGGGCGGCGACAAGGTGGCGATCGGGGTGGCCGGCAAGGGCGACGATCCCGATCACCGGGCCGCCGTGATCGACACCGTGCTCGGGCAGTTCGGGCCGGTCACCACCCTGGTCAACAACATCGGGATCAACCCGGTGTACGGCCCGCTCGGCTCGATCGACCTCAACGCCGCCCGCAAGATCTTCGAGGTGAACGTCATCGGCACGCTCGGCTGGGTGCAGGAGGCCCTGCGCGGCGGCCTGGGCGAGGGCGGCGCCATCGTCAACATCTCCTCGGTGTCCGGCGTGCGCCCGTCGCCCGGCATCGCCTTCTACGGGGTCACCAAGGCCGCGCTGATCCACCTGACCGAGGAGCTCGCCGTCGAGCTCGCGCCGAAGGTCCGGGTCAACGCGGTCGCCCCGGCGGTGGTCAAGACCCGCTTCGCGACCGCGCTCTACGACGGCCGCGAGGAAAAGGTCGCCGCCGCCTATCCCCTGGCCCGGCTCGGCGTGCCCGAGGACGTGGCCGGGGCGGTCTCCTTCCTCTGCTCGCCCGACGCCGCCTGGATCACGGGGCAGACGGTCGTCATCGACGGCGGGGTGACGCTGACCGGGAGCGTGCAGTGAAAAGGGTCGTCGTCACCGGCGCCGGCGGCGGCATCGGCGCGGCGCTGGCCCGCCGGTTCGCCGCCGACGGCGCCGAGGTGATCGTCAACGATCTCGATCCGGTCGCCGCGCAGGCGGTCGCGAGCGAGATCGGCGGCCTGGCCGTGCCGGGCGACGCCGCGAACGAGGAGCACACCCGCCACCTGATCGACACGGCGTGGGCCGAGCTGGGCGGCGTCGACCTGTTCTGCGCCAACGCCGGCGTGCTCACCGCGGGCGACGAGAACGCGGCCGACGAGATCTGGTTGCGCGACTTCGGCGTCAACGTGATGTCCCACGTGTACGTCACGCGCGCGCTGCTGCCGCGCTGGCTCGACCAGGGCGAGCCCAAGCGGTTGCTGATGACCGTCAGCGCCGCCGGCCTGCTGTCCTTGCTGGGCAGCGCGCCGTACGCGGTGACCAAGCACGCCGCCCTCGCGTACGCGGAGTGGTTGCGTGCCACGTACGCCCACCGCGGCGTGACCGTGCAGGCGCTCTGCCCGCAGGGCGTGCGCACCGACATGCTCACCCGCGGCAGCGAGCGGGGCAGCGCGAGCGCCGCACTGCTCGCCGAGAGCGCCATGGAGCCCGGCGAGGTCGCGTCGATCGTCGCCGAGGCCCTGAAGGGCGACAGCTTCCTGATCCTCCCGCATCCCGAGGTGGCCGAGTTCTATCGTCTGCGGGCCAGTGACACCGATCGCTGGCTCGGCGGCATGAACAAGATGCAGAGGGCCTTCGAAGGGAGCAGCCGGTGAAGGGACTCGACCTCGAACGACTGCGCGCCTATCTGGGCTCGGACGCCGAGCTCACCGGCCGGATGTTCGCGGGCGGACGATCCAACCTGACGTACGCGGTCACCGACGGCACCAACCGCTGGGTGCTGCGCCGGCCGCCGCTGGGTCACGTCCTGCCGACAGCGCACGACATGGCGCGCGAGCACCGCGTGCTGGAGGCGCTGTCCAAGGCCGGCTTCCCGGCGCCACGGCCGGTGCTGCTCTGCACCGACACGGAGGTCATCGGCGCGCCGTTCTACCTGATGGAGCACGTCGACGGGCGCATCTACCGCGACGTCGCCGACCTGCGAGGGCTCGGGCCGGAGGCGATGCGCCGGCTCGTGCTGTCGCTCGTGGACACGCTCGCCGATCTGCACGCGCTCGACCCGTACGCGATCGGCCTGGGAGATTTCGGCCGGCCCGAAGGGTTCAACGCGCGCCAGGTGAGCCGGTGGAAGAAGCAGCTCGACGCGTCGCGCAGCCGCGAGGTGGCCGGCATCGACGAGCTGCACGCCCGGCTCGCGGTGGACATCCCGGCCGGCGGGCCCGGCACGGTCGTGCACGGCGACTTCCGGCTCGACAACGTGCTGATCGGCGACGACCTCGGCATCAACGCGGTGCTCGACTGGGAGATGTCCACGCTGGGCGACCCGCTCAGCGACGTGGCGCTCATGGTCATCTACGCGGGCCTGCCCCTGAACGTCGGCGGCGACGGCAAGCCGACCGCGCCGCTGAGCGTGCCCGGGCACCCGACGATCGCCGAGCTGAGCGCGCGCTACGCGGAGCGCAGCCGGCGCGACGTGAGTGATCTTCACTGGTATGTGGGATTCGCCGCTTTCAAGCTCGCGGTGATTCTCGAAGGGGTGCACTACCGCTACGTTCAGGGCCAGACGGTGGGTGAGGGCTTCGAGACGATCGGCAACCTCGTCGGCCCGCTGGTCATGCGGGGCCACGAGGCGCTGGAGGGACACTGATGGACTTCGGCTTCGACGCTCGGACCGAGGACTACCGCAAGAAGCTGCTCGCCTTCATGGACGAGCACATCTATCCCGCCGAGGCGGGCTTCCACAGCGACGGCTGGGAGCCTCCGCCGATCCTGGAGGACCTGAAGGCCGCGGCGAAGAGCGCGGGCCTGTGGAACCTGTTCCTCCCCGGCGAGCACGGCGCCGGCCTGAGCAACCTCCAGTACGCTCCGCTCGCCGAGATCACCGGCCGGAGCCCGGCGATCGCGCCGGCCGCGCTCAACTGCGCGGCGCCCGACACGGGCAACATGGAGGTGCTCGCCGAGTTCGGCAGCGACGAGCAGCAGAAGCAGTGGCTCGAGCCGCTGCTGGCGGGCACGATCCGCTCGGCCTTCGCGATGACCGAGCCGCAGGTCGCCTCCTCCGACGCGACGAACATCGGCACCCGCATCGAGCGGGACGGCGACGACTACGTCATCAACGGCCACAAGTTCTACATCACCGGCGCGATGAACCCGAACTGCCGCGTCTTCATCGTGATGGGCAAGACCGATCCGGGGGCGGCCCGGCACGTGCAGCAGAGCATGGTGCTGGTCCCCCGCGACACGCCCGGCCTGACGGTCAAGCGCGGCATGACGGTCTTCGGCTACACCGACGGCGACCACGGCGGGCACGCGGAGCTCGTTCTGGAGAACGTACGGGTGCCGGCGAGCAACCTGATCGGCGAGGAGGGCGGCGGCTTCGCGATCTCGCAAGCGCGCCTCGGCCCGGGCCGCATCCACCACTGCATGCGCCTGATCGGCATGGCGGAGCGCGCCCTCGAGCTGATGTGCAAGCGCGCGCTGAGCCGCACGCCGTTCGGCAAGCCGCTGGCCGAGCAGGGCGTGGTGCAGGACTGGATCGCGGAGTCGCGGGTGCGCATCGAGCAGGCCCGCCTGCTGGTGCTCAAGGCCGCATGGCTGATGGACACGGTCGGCAACAAGGGCGCGCACACCGAGATCCAGGCCATCAAGATCATCGTGCCGTCGACCGTCGAGTGGATCGTCGACAAGGCCATCCAGGCCCACGGCGCCGCCGGCACGAGCCAGGACACGCCGCTCGCGGCCTTGTGGGTGGCCGCGCGTACGCTGCGCCTGGCCGACGGCCCCGACGAGGTCCACAAGCGCTCCCTGGCCCGACGGGAGTTGAACCGCTACCGGAGCACCACGTGACCAAGACCCACCCGAGCCGCACCGTTTCATCACGACCGAGCTGGAGGGACGCGTGAGCTCGGCACAGCAACGCGTCGACGGGCGCACGGCGCGCTCCGAGCGCACCCGCAACGCGATCGTCGACGCCCACCTCCAGCTCATCCGCGAGGGCGACCTGCGGCCCACCGCCGACCGCATCGCCAAACAGGCCGGCGTATCGCTGCGCGCCCTGTGGAGCCACTTCGCGGACATGGAGGCGCTCTTCACCGCCAGCGGCCGCCGCGTCCTGGAGATCCGCGACGCGGCCCACCGCCCGGTCTCGCCGGACCTGCCGCTGCCCGAGCGCATCGACGCCTACTGCCGCCAGCGCACCCGCCTGCTCGAACAGATCGGCCCCACGGCCAAGGCGGCGGCGCTGAAGGAGCCGTTCTCCGAGACCCTCCAGCGCTACCGCCGCCTCCACGTCGAACGCGTCCGCGACGAGCTCGGCACGCTCTTCGCCGCCGAGGTCGACGGCAACGACGAGCTCCTGAACGCCCTGACCGCCATCAGCATGTGGCCCACCTGGTCCACCTGGCGCGAGACCATGAACCTGTCGGTCCCCGCCGCCCGAGCCGCCCTCTCCCGCACGATCACGGCCCTGCTGACCGCCCAGCCCACCGCCGCCTGACCCAGCACTCCGACGGCCTCGCCCCGCCGAGGGGCGCGGACGTGCGCTCAGGGGCGTGGGCGCGCGCTCAGAGACAGGCGCGCGCTCAGAGACAGGCGCGCGCTCAGAGACAGGCGCGCGCTCAGAGACAGGCATGCGCTCAGAGACAGGCATGCCTCAGAGGCGAGCATGCGCTCAGAGGCGAGCATGCGCTCAGAGGCGGCCATGGCGCTCAGGGCGGCATGCGCGCTCAGGGGCGCGGGCGTGCGTTCGCCAGGCGGATGCCGCTGAAGCCGACGGTGCTGGTGATGACCTGGTCCCAGAAGGGCCACAGGTTGTCGAGCAGCCGCAGCTGGATGCCGGCGGCGGCGTGGCAGGCGATCAGGTCGCCGACGGGTTCGGGCGGCCCGAGCGGGCGCACCGGCTCGGTGGCCACCTCGGCGTGCGGCTCGCCGGCGGCGCCGATCGGGCGGAACGGGCCGGCCGGCAGCCGATAGCCGTAGAGCTTCGTGGTGCGCAGCGCATCCCACCAGGCGTATTCGATGGCGTGGACCCGCGTGCCGCAGCCGGCGCCGACGATGCGGTCACGGTCCACATCGGACGTGCCTTCGCGCACCCACGCCATGGCGCGCGGACACTGACGCGGGAACCAGTAGTCGGGCGCCCGGTCATAGCCGACGGCCCACACGTAGGGCTCCTCCTCCCGCGCCGTCGCCGCGACATGAGGAACGAAGAGCTCGATCGTCGGGTCCTCGGAGAAGTGCAGCACCTGTCCGGCCTCGGGTCGCATCCCTCCGTCCTACCGCATCCCGCGCCGCCGAGGGAGCAAGGAGAGAACCACGGGCCAAATGAGCAAGGCGAGAGCCGAGGGCCAAGTGAAGGCGCGCCGCCGTGGGAGCAAGGGCCGAGGGAGCAAGGGCGAGGGAGCAAGGGCGAGGGAGCAAGGGCGAGGGAACGAGGGCGAGGAAGCAAGGGCGAGGGAACGAGGGCGAGGAAGCAAGGGCGAGAAGCGAGGGCCGAGTGAAGGCCCACCGCCGAGGGGTGACGGTGAAGGTGAGGGCCGCCGCCCAGGGGCCCCGGGTGAGCGCGCACCGAAGGGCAGGGTGACGCGCACCGCCGAAGGGCGAGAGCGGCGGGACGCGCCGAAGGGTGCGAGGGCGGCCGCCCGGGTTGAGCGGGCGCCCGGGTTGGGCGGCCGCCCGGGTTGAGCGGCCGCTGGGGCGGGTCAGATGAGGACGACTGAGCGGGCCCCCTCGCCTCGGGACATGCGGTCGAAGGCGGCCGGCACGTCGGCCAGGGTGATGCGGTCGGAAATCAGGTGGTCGAGGGTGAGCTTGCCGGAGAGGACGTCGTCGGCCAGGGCGGGGATGGCGACGTCCTGGTCGGCCTGGCCGTAGACGGAGGAGCGCAGCGTGCGGTTCGACGAGAAGATGTCGAGGGCCGAGAGGGTCACCTGGTCGTCGTTGGAGCCCATGCCGACCACCGTGACCTTGCCGCCCCGGCGGGTGGCTCGCCAGGCGGCCCGGATGGTGGCGGCGCGGCCCACGCACTCGAAGGCGTGGTCGGCCCCGCGGCCGGACGTGCGGCCGCGGATGTCCTTGGAGAGGGTGTCGGACGAGACCACGAAGTCCGTGGCGCCGGCGGACTCGGCCAGGCCCTTCTTGGCCTCGGAGACGTCCACCGCGATCACCTGGGCGGCGCCCGAGGCCCGGGCGGCCGCGACGACCGACAGGCCCACACCGCCGAGGCCGATCACCACGACCGACTCGCCCGCGGCGACCTGGGCCGTGTTGCGCACCGCGCCGAAACCGGTCAGGACGCCGCAGCCGAGCAGCGCCGCGCGCTCGAAGTCGAGCTCGGACGGGACCCGGACGACCGCGTTTTCGGGTGCCACGACCTGTTCGGCGAAGGCGCCGAGGCCCAGCCCGACGTGCACCGGCACGCCGTCGAGGGTCACGCCGTTCTCGAGCGAGGCCACGCCGGACGACGTCGAGCACAGCCACGGCTCGCCGCCCTCGCAGAACCAGCAGCTGCGGCACGCCGGCTGCCAGTTGAGCACCACGCGGTCACCCACCGACGCCCGCTTGACCCGCTCGCCGACCTCGACCACCTCGCCCGCCGCCTCATGACCGAGGACCAGGGGGTACGACGGGCGGATCGTCCCGTTGACCATCGACAGGTCGGAGTGGCACACGCCGGCCGCGCGCACCTTGATGCGGACCTGGCCCGGCCCCACCTCGGGCAGGCGTAGCTCGGCCACCGCGGGCCGGGCGCCCGCCTCGCGCAGGACGAGACCGTTGAAGTATGCCGTCATCGCTGGATCGCCTTCACCTGCTGGAACTCGGCGAGACCGTACTCGCCCAGCTCGCGGCCGACACCGGACTGCTTGTAGCCCCCGAAGGGCGCGAACGGGTTGAACGCCCCGCCGTTGACGTCGATCGCGCCCGTGCGGATGCGCCGGGCCACCGCGAGCGCCCGCTCGTCGGAGCCCCACACGCCGCCGGCCAGGCCGTAGCGCGAGTTGTTCGCGATGGACACCGCCTCGTCGTCCGACGCGAACGGGATGATCGACAGCACTGGACCGAAGATCTCCTCCTGGGCCAGCTCGCTGTCGGGGTCGACGTCGGCGAAGACCGTCGGCGCGACGAAATGCCCCTTGCCGGGAACGGGCGCGTCGAGCCCGCCGGCCACCAGCCGCGCGGAGGCGCGCTCGACGAAGCCGCGGACGCGGTCGGCCTGCGCGGCCGAGACCAGCGGCCCGAGGCGCGTGCCCTCGTCGAACGGGTCGCCCACGGTGTAGCCCGACGCGGCCTTTGCCGCCAGCTCGACCGCCTCGTCGTAGAGGCTCCGGTGGACCAGCATCCGCGTCCAGGCCGTGCAGGTCTGGCCGGAGTTGAGGAACGCGTTGCCGACGCCCACCTTGACGGCCCGGGTCACGTCGGCGTCGGCGAGGATCACGTTGGCCGACTTGCCGCCCAGCTCGAGCGCGACCTTGGCGATGCGGTCGGCGGCGGCGTGCGAGATGGCCTTGCCGGTGGCGGTGGAGCCGGTGAACGACACCATATCCACATCGGGGTGTCCCGCGATGGCCGCGCCCACCACCGGGCCGGTGCCGGTCACCAGGTTGAGCACGCCGGCCGGCACGCCCGCCTCGTCGGCCGCGTCGAAGAGCAGGTAGGCCACCAGGGGCGTCAGCTCGCTCGGCTTGAGCACCACGGTGCACCCCGCCGCCAGGGCCGCCGCCACCTTGGCCACGACCTGGTGAAGCGGGTAGTTCCACGGGGTGATCGCGCCGACCACGCCGACCGGCTCGTGCACGATCAGCGAGTTGCCGATCGTCTCCTCGCGCGCCTCGCGGGCGGCAAGGTCCGCATAACCCCGGAGGACCGCGAGCGGAAGGCCCGCCTGCACCCGTTGGGCGACCTTGAGCGGCGTGCCCAGCTCGAGCCCGACGGTCTTGGCGATGTCGCCCGCCCGCGCGCTGAGCGAGGCGTGCAGCCGGTCGAGGACCCGGGCACGCTCGGCCATCGGCGTCGCCGCCCAGCCGTCGAACGCGCCCCTGGCGGCCGCCACCGCGCGGTCGACGTCGAGCGCCGTGCCGGCCGGGACGTGGGCCAGGATCTCCTCGGTCGCCGGATTTTCCACCGCGACGGTCTCGGGCGAGGAGGGCTGCACCCACTCCCCGCCGAGGTAGAGGTGTGGGCGATCGAGCGATGTCATCAGCGTGTCCCCATCTCTTGTCGGGCCGCGAGGCCGGTGATCAGCAGGTCCAGGCCGAGTTCGAAGGCGCCCTCGTCCACGGCCTCATGATGCTCCGCCAGAAGCGGGGCGTAGTGCAGGTGTGGATAACGTTCGTAGAGCTGTGGATCGACGTCGAAGCCGAGCGCGAAGGAGCCGAGGGCCGAGCCGGTGACCAGGTAGCGCATGAGCGCGCCGATGTGCGTGGCCCGCGCGTAGCTCCAGCCGGCCTCGATCAGGGCGCCGTAGACGGCCTCGGCCATCGCGAGCGCGGCCGGGCGGCGGCCGGGGCCCTGCGCGAGCACCGGAACGATGTTCGGGTGCTCGGCCAGCACCGCGCGGTAGGACATGGCCCATCTCTTCAGGGCGTCCGGCCAGGCACAGGTCGCGAAGAACGACACGTCGACCTGCGCGACGACGGCGTCGGCGACCGCGTCCACGATCTCGGCCTTGGTCGCGAAGTGGTTGTAGAGCGACGGGCCCTGCACGCCCAGCTCGGTGGCGAGCCGCCGCATGGAGAGCGCGTCCAGCCCCTCCGCGTCGATCAGCGCGGAGGCCGCGCCGATGATCCGCTCACGAGTCAGAAGCGTCTGCCGTGGCCGCGCCAAAGTTGATCTCCCGCAGAAAGAAGCACTGGACGTGTAAAAACTTACACCGCTAGTTTAACGGACATGGACTTCTCGCTCACCGACGAGGAACGCGCGATTCGCGACACCGCCCGCCAGTTCATCACCCGCGAGGTCATGCCGCTGGAGCAGGAGGCGCTGCTCCGCGAGCGGCGGCATCAGCCCGGCCTGGAGCGCAGCGAAATGCGCGAGCTGCAGCTCAAGGCCAAGAAGTTCGGCTTCTGGGGCCTGTCGACCCCCGAGGAGTACGGGGGGATGAACCTGCCCGCCGTACTCCAGTCCCTGATCTGGACCGAGGTGGGCCGCACCTTCATCCAGTTCAAGTTCGGCGGCGAGGCGGACAACATCCTGTACTACGCCAACGAGGACCAGAAGCGGGAGTATTTGATCCCCACCATCGAGGGTGACCGGATCTCCTGCTTCGCGATCACCGAGCCCGGCGCCGGCTCGGACGCGGCGAACATCAAGCTCAGCGCCCGCCAGGACGGCGACGACTGGGTGCTGAACGGCGAGAAGACGTTCATCACCAACGGCAACGACGCCGACTTCGTCATCGTGGTCGCGGTCACCGACAGGGAGAAGGGCGTCCGCGGCGGCGGCACGACGGCGTTCCTGGTCGACCGCGAGATGGGCTGGCGCTCCGAGTTCATCCAGACCATGGGCGAGGGCGGGCCGGCGGCGCTGGTCTTCGACAACGTCCGGGTGCCGTCCCGCAACATCCTGGGTGAGATCGGCCAGGGCTTCGAGCTGGGCATGAAGTGGATCGGCAAGGGCCGCTACCTGATCCCGTCGGCCGCCCTGGGCATCGCTGAGCGCGCCCTCGGCATGGCGATCGACTACGCGAACACCCGCGAGACCTTCGGCAAGCCGATCGGCGAGAACCAGGCGATCCAGTGGATGATCGCCGACTCGGAGGTCGAGCTCGAGGCGGCCCGCTGGCTGATCCTGCGCGCGGCGTGGACGGTCGACCAGGGCTGGGACCCGCGGCACTCGTCGTCGATGGCGAAGCTGTACGGCGCCGGCATGGTCAACCGGGTCGTCGACCGGGTCATGCAGATCCACGGCGGCATGGGATACACCCGTGAGCTTCCGATCGAACGGTGGTACCGCCAGGTGCGACTGATGCGTATCTATGAGGGAACCGACGAGATGCAGCGCCTCATCATCTCTAGGGACCTGCTCCGCGGTTACACCAAGATCGGAGGTCATTTGGCATGAGCGACTGCACCGAGCGGCACCCAGCCGCACCTCGTAACGGCCTCGCGGGCGAGGGCCAGGAGGGCATGCCGGAGGTGAGCTCAGTATGACCCAACTGTCGCTCGCCACCGTCCTGGCCGAGTCGGCTCGCAAGTTTCCCGACAAGATCGCCGTGATCGACAGCGTCACCACCGAGCGGATCACCTACCGCGATCTCTGGCAGCAGACCCTGTCGTACGCCTCCGCGCTGCGCGAGCTGGGCATCGGCCCCGGCGACGTGGTCGCGATCCAGATCCCCAACCTGGCCGACTTCCCGCGCGTCTACTACGCCACGCTGGCGGTCGGCGCGACGCTCGTACCGATGCACCTGCTCCTCACCCCCGAGGAGAACGCGTACGTCCTCGAGGACAGCGGCGCGAAGCTGCTCGTCGCCCACTCGTCGCAGCTCGAGAACGCGGTGGCCGCCGCCAAGATCGCCGACGTCCCGATCGTCTCGGTGGGTCCCGCCGTGCCCGGTCTGCCCAGGCTGGAGGAGGCCGGCGGCGAGAGGATGCGCACGTATGTCAGCCGCGAGGCCGAGGACGTCGCTGTCATCTTCTACACGAGCGGCACCACCGGGAAGCCCAAGGGCGCCCTGCTGACCCACCTCAACCTCGTCATGAACACGATCGTGAACGTCTTCGACATCCACGACCTGCACCCCGACGACGTGACGATGGGCTGCCTGCCGCTGTTCCACACCTTCGGCCAGACGGTCGGCATGAACGGCACGTTCCGCCTCGGCGGGACCCTCGTGCTGCTCGCCCGCTTCAGCGGCGAGGCCGCCATCCAGCTGATGGTCAAGGAGAACGTGACCATCTTCCACGGCGTGCCGACGATGTACATCGGCCTGCTGGAGGCCGCCGCCAAGGCCGAGAAGCTGCCCGAGCTGCGGCTCTGCGTCTCGGGCGGCGCGTCCCTGCCGGTCGCCGTGCTGGAGAAGTTCAACGAGACCTTCCACGCCGAGATCTTCGAGGGGTACGGCCTTTCGGAGACCTCGCCGACCGCCACCACCAACCAGCCCGCGTTCGGCGTCAAGGCGGGCTCGGTCGGCCACCCGATCTGGGGCGTGGAGGTCGAGATCGCGCGGCCGGAGATCGACGAGCGGATCGAGCTGCTGCCCGACGGCGAGCTCGGCGAGATCGTGATCCGCGGGCACAACGTCTTCGCCGGATACCTCAACAACCCGGAGGCCACGAAGGAGGCCGTGGTCGACGGCTGGTTCCGCACCGGCGATCTCGGCACCAAGGACGAGAACGGCTTCATCGCGATCGTCGACCGCAAGAAGGACCTGGTGATCCGGGGCGGCTTCAACGTCTATCCGCGCGAGGTGGAGGAGGCGCTGGCCCGGCACCCGGCCGTGCAACAGGTGGCCGTGATCGGCGTGCCCGACCAGGTGCACGGCGAGGAGATCTGCGCCGTGGTGGTTGCCGAGCCCGGCAGTGTCTCGGCCGACGAGCTGATCGAGTGGTCCCGCGAGAAGCTCGGCAAGCACAAGTACCCCCGCAAGATCCGCTTTGCGGAGTCGCTCCCGCTCGGCCCGAGCTTCAAGGTGCTCAAGCGGGAGCTGCGCAAGACGTACGCGTCAGACAGTCAGTAAGGCGGGTAGCTCCGCGACGATCGGCTTGTCCGCGGGCAGCCAGTGCACGCTGTCCAGCTCGTCAACACCGAGCCAGCGCATGGACGTGTGCTCCAGCGCCCGCGGCATGTCGCCGTCGAGCAGCCGCGCGTTGAAGACCCGCAGGACGGCCCGGCCGTGCGCGAGCGAGACGTCCGGCCCGACGCGGGCGCCGACCTCGACCCGTACGCCCAGCTCCTCGACACACTCGCGGGCGAGCGCCTGCTCCTCGGTCTCACCCGGCTCGACCTTGCCCCCGGGGAACTCCCAGCGGCCCGCCACCTCGGGCGGAGCCGACCGCTCGCAGGCGAGAACACGGCCATCGCTGATGATCACCGCCGCCACGATGACTCTGCGTGACTTAGACGACTTAACCTGCTGTTCCGGCCGCATGAGATCAGAGCTTCCCACAAAAGTTTACCGTTCCGGGTGCCCGAGCCGTCCCGATCGTCACGCAAACACATATATGTGGGCGTGGACATGCCTGTCTCGGAGAGCAAGACTGTGAGGCACCGACCATGACGACACGGCGACAGTTTGGCCACAAGCCGGCAACGACGCCTAGGGGGATGGGCGATGCGGGCCAGAAGACAGCGAGTGAACCGCTCCGACTACCTGAGCGACGCTCTGACGGTGCTGAGTGAATGGAGGCGTGACGGCGTACAGCTCCGGCGGGAGCTCGCGTGCGACGACAGTCAGCATGCCGCATTGACGGAACGAATCAAGGTGGCGGCGGACACACTTCGCATACGCCCCGACATCAGGCGCACCAACGGTCACACACAGATCTGCCTGGGCGCCCGCGACGGCGAGGCCCTCACCGACGGTGAGGTGACGCTGGCGGCCCGGATCGAGGACTTCTACCGCACGGTCACCGACACGCAGGTGACCAACCCGCAATAGCCGTGCGTCGCTACGCTCGCGCCATGAGCGACGTGATTTACGACAGCAAGGGCCAGTTCGAGCAGGTGCGGAGCGGGCTGCTCGAGGGCGAGATGATCATCGCCGTCTACGACGCGATCGGCGCCGGCACCGGCTTCATCGGGCTGACCAACCGCCGGATCATCATCCAGGACAAGTCCTTCGTCGGGAAGCGCTTCGCGATCACCAGCATCCCCTACTCCAAGGTCAGCAGCGTCAGCGTGGTGAGCAACAAGAGCTGGGCCGGTCAGTTCTTCTCCAGCGGCACGATCGCCGTCACGGTCGGCACACATACGTACGAGGTGGAGTTCCGCGGGTCCGACAAGGCCCATCACGTGCACAACGTGATCCTGCACTACGCCAGCTAGAGCACCCTCGTGGGCAGCGCGGTCTCGACGACCGCACCGTCCGCCGCCCGCGTCAGCTGATATCCGCGCGGCCCCGGCCGGTCGGCCACGACCTCGGCCAGGGTCGTGCCGCGATAGACGAGGCCTGCGCCGTCGTCGGTGGCGTAGCCGTCGCCCAGCGTGCCGTCGGCGATCAGCTCGTGCATCTTCGGCCGGCGCTGCTCCTCGGCGTCGTAGTGCACCCCGTTGCTGTACGGCAGCCAGCCCAGCCCGTCGGTGAACCCGCGCAGCCGCGGCCCGAAGCTGTCGGTGGTGCCGCCCTGGTGCCAGCAGATCGAGCCGGCCGAGACCCCGCCGAGCACCACCCCGGCCTGCCACGCCTCGTGCAGGACCCGGTCGACGCCGTGCACCCGCCACAGCGCGCACAGGTTGGCGACGCTGCCGCCGTGCACCCAGATGATGTCCTGCGCGAGCAGGTGCGACCGGATGTCCGCGACGTTCGGCATCGGGAAGAGCTGAAGGTGGGACGCGACGAACTCGGTGCCCGCGAACGCGGCGTAGTGCGCGCCGATCACGTGCGGGAAGTCGCCGCTCGCCTGGGTCAGGAAGCAGATCCGCGGCCGCGAGACCCCGGCCAGCTCGGCGGCGAAGCGATGGATCTTGCCGGGGCGCCAGGCGAAGTCGCCGAAGCCGCCAACCTCGAAGAAGGCGCTCGTCGCGAGGATGGTGGGCTCGTCGGCGGTCATCGCACCATCATCATGCAGGCGTCCGCCGTGTCGAGCACGAGGTCCGCGGCGATGTCGATGGCCACCCGCAGCCGCAGCGGATCGCCGTCCACCGCGGCGAACGCCTTGTCGACGCGCTCGCCGAAGTGCGCGGGCGCGCCGGGCAGGGCGGCCGCGGCGGCGACAGCGCCCTTCTCGTTGATCAGCCAGCGGCCGGCGGCGCCGTGCAGCGCGTGCGCGCAGACCCCGACCAGGCGGAAGAGGCAACCGGACACGTACGCGCTGTCGCTGCGCGGGATGCCCTTGCGGGCGAGCATGACGAGGAAGTCGGCCTCCCACAGCCCGGCGACGAGCTCCCGTGCCAGGGCGGGCGGGTAGACCTTCAGCCGGTCGCGCAGCGCGGCCAGCTCGCCGGTCGGGTCGGCGAGCACCCGGGCCAGGGCGATCTCCCCGGCGTAGGCGTGGTCGGCGAACCCGAGCGGATGCCCGGCCTGCACGTGGAACGCGTACCGGCCCTGCTCGACCGCCGCGCAGACGGCGGTGACCCGGTCGAGATCGCGGTAGATCAGGTCGACGGCGTCGCCGTCGACGTCGAGCCAGCCGCCGCCGTCCACCCACGGCCCCCAGCCGCCCGGGTCGGTGACCTGCGCGGACGGCCCGGCGATCGCCCGGGCGGCGCGCGTGAGCCGGTCCACGTCGAGCGGCTTGCGGTAGTAGAGCCCGAGATCGGTGTCGGAGCCGGGCCCGTGCGTGCCGCGGGCACGGCTGCCGCCCAGCACCACCCCGGTGATGCCGGGCACGAGCATCAGCTCGGCGGCGATCTCGGCCAGCCGGCCGTCGGTCAGGGCCACCGGCGCGCCTCGACGAGCACCCGCGTCGCGTGCGAGACGAACATGCCCTTCACGGTGATCTCCTCGTGCACCGCGCGCAACCGGTCGCGGTACTTCTCGATCGTGAAGCCCGGCACGGTCCAGATCACCTTGCGCAGGAAGTACGCGACGGCCCCGATGTCGAAGAACTCGGCGCGCAGACGCTCACCTCGTACCTCCAGGATCTCGAGGCCCGCGGCCTCGGCGGCCGCCGCGATCTGCTCGGGGTGGTTGCGCGCCGGAGGCGGAAGCGGCCCGAGCATCGCCTCCGACAGCTCCCGGTTGGAGCCGGCGCCGATCTGCTGGGACAGGAAGGTCCCGCCGGGGCGCAGCACGCGGGCGATCTCGGCCCACGGCGTGCTCACCGGATGGCGGCTCACGACGAGGTCGAACGTGGCATCGCGCAACGGCAGGTTGTCGTCCGCCTCGACCACCCGCACGCCGTCGAGGCGGCGGGCGGCGACCTCGGGCTGCCACGCCTCGGTGGCGACCAGCATGCGCTCGCCGGGGGCCCGGCCGATGGCGTACGCGAAGACCTCGCCCCCGCCGGTCTGGAGGTCGAGCGCGGACCCGGCGTCGCGCAGGCGCCGCGCGACCCGGTCGGCGTAGTGCCAGGACGGGCGCTCCTCGGTGGCGCGGCCGTCGAACCAGGAGAAGTCCCACCCCTCCAGGGGCACGGCCGCGGCCTCCTCGAGCAGGGTGTCGAAGTCCGCCATGCGCGGGATTATCGCGGGCCGCAGGCCAACTCTCCCAGCGAATTCGCGTCGAGCAGCTCGAGGTCCTGGTCGAGGATCGTGACGGAGCCGCCGAGGTGGACGGCGCTCTCCTCGCGCCGGCAGTCCGCCGACCGGCCGAGCGGGATGCAGAAGTCGTCGCAGCCCTTGGGCGGCCGCTGGTTGCCGCCCTTGGCCGGGCCCCGGCGCGATCCGAAGGCGACCACGCGGTGCTGCGGCTGCTTGGTGATCGTGGAGTCGAGCAGGCGGCGCTCGGTCTGCTTGCCGTCGGCGAAGGTGACCAGGTAGCGCAGGGTCTCCTCGCCGGGGACGCCGGCGGTCTGGATCTTCTTGGCGCCACGGGGCAGCGACGGGTCGCGCACGAGGCGCGTCTGGAACGGGATCTCGCGCGTCTCGATCTCCGTGCGGGTGGTCAGCACGGGGCGCGGGTCGCCGGCGGCCACGGGCGGCGGCACGGGAAGCGAGGTCTGCTGCTGCTGTTGTTGCTGCTGCCGGCTCTGCGCCTGCGGGGTCGTGGCCTGGGCCGATGTCGCGGGCTGGGGCTCGCGGGTGGCGGTGCGGTCCGCCTCGTTGCTGATCCGCGGCAGGCTCGCCGCGGCGTCGTACTGCGGCTTCGCGCGATGCGGGGGCGCTGCCGCCGGGACGCTCGGCCCGGGTTGCTGCTGCTGTTCCGCCGGTGACGCGGCGGCCTGCCCGACGGCGGTGACGATCCGCGGGGCGCCGGGACGCTCCTTCGTCAGCGCGGCGGCGCCGGCCACCGCGCTGCCGATGGTGATGACCAGAGCACTGCCACCGGCCGCCATCCGTACCCCGAACGGCAGCCGGGCCCACCAAGACTTTCGTGGCATTTCAAGCAGTTGCTGCAAAGAGTCACTAGTTGTCTGGTTTTGCACCCTAGGCATTGTGCTGCCCGGAGCGGGGGATGCAAGCATCCCCCGCCCTGTGTCCTTTTTGATCAGGCGTTGCGGAGCGGCTTGAGGGCCGCGCTCCAGGCCACCGTCTGGTCGAGGACGGTGGTGAGAGCCGCCTCCTGGTGGGCGCCCGGGAGGAACTTGCTGTAGTTCTCGAAGTCGGTCGCGAGCGACAGCAGGACCTGGGCCCGGACGTCGGCCAGCATGAGCTCGCCGGCGATGAGGCGCAGGTGCTCGACGGCGCGGGCGCCACCGACCGAGCCGTAGCCGACGAAGCCGACGGCCTTGTTGTTCCACTCGGCGAAGAGGAAGTCGATCGCGTTCTTCAGCGCGCCGGAGGTGGAGTGGTTGTACTCGGGGGTGACGAAGATGAAGCCGTCGAAGGAGGCGATCTTCTTGGCCCACTCGAGGGTGTGCGGCTTGGTGTACTGGCCCATCGACGGCGGGATCGCCTCGTCGAGGTGGGGCAGGTTGTAGTCGAGGAGGTCCACCAGCTCGAACTCGGCGTCGGTGCGCTTGGACGCGATGTCCAGGACCCACTTGGCGACGGCCTCGCCGTTACGGCCGGGACGGGTGCTGCCCAGAATGATGCCGATCTTGGTGGTCATCGGAGGCTCCGATCTCTGTTTCTCAAGTTCCTGTGACGCTCACTAAACTTGCTACGTCAAAGAAGTATTCCTGCGGTTCGGCCGTACGATCAATGTCATGTCCGCCACAACACCCGACCCCGCACTGCCGCCGGGCCTCACCGCACTGACGCCCTCGGAGGAGGCGGTCATGCGGGGCATCGGCCGGATGTTGCAGCTGCTCCCCCGCCAGCTCAACGCCGACCTCGAACGCGAGCAGCGCATGTCCGCGAGCGAGTACAACGTGCTGCGGCACCTCTCCGAGTCGGCCGAGGGGCACATGCGGATGAGCGAGCTGGCGCAGGCGTGCGACATGTCGCTGAGTGGCATGACGCGGCTCGCGGCCAAGCTCGAGTCGCTCGGCTATCTGACCCGGGTGAAGTGCGAGGACGACCTGCGCGGCTGGAACGCGGTGCTCACCGAGCGCGGCCTGGCCCGGCTGCGTGAGGCGTGGCCCACCCACCTGGCCAGCGTGCGCCGGCACATCTTCGACCACCTCGGCGACATCGACCTCGACAAGCTGGCCGTCGCCCTCAACGAGATCGCCGGGGACGCGCCTCGCTAGACCCCTAGGCCGTACGAGGTGAGGGCCTCGTCGAGCATGCGCTCCTGGGCTCGCGGCGGATAGGCCTCCGGGTCGGCCGCGGCGAAGGCGGCGGCGCCCTCGGCCATCGCGATCAGGCCGAGCGCCACAGTGGACACGCGCTCGGCCGGCCACTCGGGCGCGGCGGCGCCGACCAGGCGCTCCACCCGCCGCCGCCAGGCCCGGTTGTTGGCCCGGTGCATCTCGACGAGCTCGTCGTCGGCAACGGCGGCCGCGAGGAAGCCCATCCAGACGACGCTCTCGTGGCGCGTCTCGGCGTCGGTGGCGAGCCCCTGGCGGAGCACGCTGCGCAGCGCGGCCCTCGGCGACGGCGCCTCGCTCTCCAGGGCCTCCACGCGCGCCCGCGTCTTTTCGTGCAGCAGGTGCCGGGCGTGCCGCAACAGGGCCTGCCGGTTGGGGAAGCGATGCATCACCAGGCCGGTCGTGCACCCCGCGGCCGCGGCCACCGCCCGTACGGTCAATCGCTCGAGACCCTGCTCGCCGAGCACGTCCCAGACCGCGCGGGACAGCGCCGCCTCCTGAGCCGCCCGATCCGCCGTGCGTGACATGACTCGCACCTCCCCCATAACCGTAACGGATGTTATCGTAACGCTTGTTACGAGACGGAGGACGCCATGATCACGATCGAGGAACGGCCCTGGGACGACCCCGCCGGCGCCGGCCTGCGCGCGGCGCAACGCGCCGAGCTCGACGAGCGCTACGGCAGCGACGACCACGAGCCCGGCACGCCGCCCTCGGCAGCCGACATCGACGTCTTCCTGGTGGCCGTCGACGGCGACGGCCGCGCCCTGGGCTGCGGCGCCCTCCGCCGGCTCGACCGGACCAGCGCCGAGGTCAAGCGCATGTACGTGGTGCCGTCGAGCCGCGGCACCGGCGTGTCCACCGCCCTGCTGCGCGCCCTGGAGGACGCGGCCCGCGCCCGCGGCTGGACCACCCTGCGCCTCGAGACCGGGCCCGCCCAGCCCGACGCCATGCGCTTCTACGAGCGCGAGGGCTACCGCGAGATCCCGCTCTACGGCCCGTACGTCGGCTCCGACCTCTCGGTCTGCTACGAGCGCGCCCTCGCCTGAAACCTCTCCGGGCATCGCGTCGTTCTACTGGCGTCGCCACACGGCGATCTGGCCCTTCTTCGGGCTCGCCTGGAGCAGCACGAAGCCGTACGCGGCACCGTCCCAGGTGACGCCGGGGGCGTAGCGGCCGATCACGACGTCGACGTCGGCGGGCGGCTCGCCGGCGGGGACGTGGGCGAGGTCTTGCCAGTACACCTCGTGGTACATGACGAAATAGCCCTCGCGGGTCATCCCGCCGCCGAGCGCGACCCGGTCGCCCGGCCCGACGCCGAGCGCCGCCAGATCGATCGGGGTGCTGAAGCGCTCGCCGAGCGGCTCGACGAGACGATCACGCATCACCGACATGGTGACGGCGTTCGCCGCGACGATCAGCGCCAGCGCCGGGATCACCAGCGCGCGCAGCCGGGTGAGCAGCACGAGCACGGCCAGGCCGGCCAGGGCGATGACGGTGCCCGCGTACGGGCGCAGCCTCGCCCAGCCGGCGGTGACGGTGATGAGGTCGGGGCCGCCGAAGGTGCCGTAGCCGAGCCGTTGGCCGTGCTCGGCGGCATAGCGCAGCCGGTAGGCGACGAACAGACCGCCGGCCACGAGAAGCAGCACAGGCACGACGGTGTATCTCAGCACCGGCTTGCGAAGCAGCGCCGCTTCATTGATCAGCGCCGCGACTCCGAAGAGAAGCCAGAACGGCACGAACGCCTGCACGTAGCGCGAGTAGAGCGCGTCCCCGTCGCCCGGCAGGCCGGCCAGGATCAGCGCCGCCCCCGCGGTGACGGCGAAGGTGCCGGCGAGGGCGAGGCCGGCGGTCCACCGGAACGCCGCGTCACGCGCCGGCCGCAACATCTCGACGGCGCTGACCGTCCACGCGAGACCGGCCAGGCCGGCAGTCACCACGCACATGTACCAGACGTTGGTGCCGAACGAGCCGGCGAAGACGCGAAGCCGGTCGGCGTCCGTGAACACCTCCAGCGTGCCGGCGCCGACGATGTCGCCGCGAAGGTGCACCTTGTCGCCGAGCCACAGAATGATCGCCTGGTTGAGCGCGGCCGACAGCGCCACGGGCACAAGGGACAGTCCCGCGAGGCGTACGGGCACCCGGCGCCGCCAGAGCGCCAGCGCGAGGAACCCGAGGTAGACGGCGAGCAGGATCGTGCCGCGGATGTGCACCGCGTACAGGATGCCGGTGAGCAGTCCCACGGTGACCGCGGCGCGCTTGCGGCCGGCGTCCCGCAGCCACCAATGCATCGCGAGGAACCAGCCGAGCAGGAGCGGTGCCATGATCGCGTCGGTCATGCCCACCAGCGACCAGAAGACCCCGGCCGGAACGGTGGCGGCGGCGAACGCGGCGGCCAGCCCGGCCCACCTCCCCAGGCCGAACATGCGGCGTGCCAGCAGATAGGCGAGCGGCAGGCTCAGCGCGCTGACGGCGGCGTTCACGATCTGGATGATCTTGTACGTGGCGGCGAAGTCCGAGCCGAGCAGGTAGGCCGGCGCGATGAGCAACGGATAGCCGGCGCGGCGGAACAGCGGCGTCTCGGAGCTGAAGCCGCCCGGCCCGCCGGCGAGGGCCCGCGCCACGTTCAGGTAGCTGTCCTCGTCGGTGTGGGCGATGGGGTGGGTCAGCGGCTGACCGAGCCAGAGCCGCCACAGGACGCCGGCCAGCCAGCCGAGCACCAGTACAGCGGCTACGGCGACCCTTCCGCGCGCCGCGCTGGAGATAGAGATCGGCACTGCTCGATCCTAAACGGGGGCAGATCTTGCGGTAGTGTCCGCTCCTCGGTACCCGGCACCGCGGGGGCGGACGATGAGGCTTATCTTCGTGACGGCCACGACAGGACTTGTCATGCTGGCCGTGATGGTGGAGTTGTTGCGCCGGCGACAACTCCGGGAGAAGTACGGCGCGTTGTGGCTGCTCGTGGCCATTGCCATCCTGCCACTGGCCGTCGTGCCGACGCTGCTCGACGGCTTCTCCTCGCTCCTCGGCATCGCGTCCGGGCTGAGCCTGTTCCTCTTCCTGAGCGTCGTCTTCCTGCTGCTGGTGTCCATGCACCTGTCCTGGGAGAGCAGCCGGCTCGAGGAGGAGACCCGCAGCCTCGCCGAGGAAATTGCCCTGCTGCGGGCCGATGTGGCCGAATTGCAGGAATTCCAGGAGAAAGTAAAAGCGCCGTGACGCGCGCGCTCGCCATCATGCCCGCCTGGAACGAGGCGGACTCCATCGCCGCCGTGATCAAGGAGCTCCGGCGGGAAGCTCCCGGCATGGACGTCCTCGTCGTCGACGACTGCTCGCGCGACGCGACCGCCGAGGTGGCGCGGGCCGAAGGGGCGAAGGTGCTGCGGCTGCCGTACAAGCTCGGCGTCGGCGGCGCGCGCCGGCTCGGCTACCGGTACGCGGCGGAGCACGACTACGACATCACCGTGCAGATGGACGCCGACGGGCAGCACGACCCCCGCTACATTCCCCGCATGGTCGACGCCCTGTCCGGCGCCGACCTGGTGATCGGCGCCCGGTTCGCCGGCGAGGGCGGCTACCGGGTCCGCGGCCCGCGACAGTGGGCGATGAGGCTGCTGTCGGGGGCGCTGTCGGTCATCACCAGGACGAGGCTGACCGACACCACATCGGGCTTCCGGGAGTGCCGGGGCGAGCTGATCGCGTTCTACGCCCGCAACTTCCCGGTCGAATACCTCGGCGACACGATCGACACCCTCGTCCAGGCCAAACGGTCCGGCTTCCGGATCAGACAGGTCCCCGTCTCGATGCGCCCCCGCCAGGGCGGCCGGCCGAGCGCCTCCCCCGCCAAGTCGATGATCTACCTGCTCCGCTCCGTCCTCGCGCTGCTCCTCGCGCTGGTCCGCCGGTGACGGCCGGCCTCGACCCGGGCCGGGTGACCCGCAGCAGCGGCTTCCGCTTCGTGATCGCCGGCGGCACCAGCGTCCTCGTCGACGCGGGCCTGCTCTGGCTCCTGCACGGCGTGCTCGGCATGTGGCTCTCCCCCGCCACCGCCCTGGCCTTCCTGACCGGCTTCGTGGTCAACTTCGCCCTCAACCGCCAGTGGGCCTTCGCCGCGACCGACGGCCACCTGCGACACCAGTTCGCCAGATACCTCGCCCTGGTCGCCGCGAACCTGCTGGTCACCGTCCTGCTGGTCAAGGCACTGACCGCACTCGGCATGCTGTACCTGGCCGCGAAGCTGCTGACCACAGCCACCCTGGCCACCATCAACTACTTCATCTCGCGGAGGTGGATCTTTGTCTAGAAGCACACCGGGGGTGCACGCCGACGACCTCGACCACCTTCGGGAAATGCCGCGTCACACGGAGGTGATCGACGGAACGCTCGTCTTCAGGTCACTTCCCCAACGGGCGTGGCATTCCCGGCTCGTCACAGCGCTGCAACGGGCACTGGCCGAACAGGCGCCGCCCGGCACAGAGATCGAGCGAGAGATCACCATCCGCCTCGACGACTGGAACCGCCCCGAGCCCGACGTCCTCGCCACAACGGCGCCGTACGATCCCGACACCACGTTCTTCACAGCCGACACGGTGTCACTGGTTGTCGAGGTGGTCTCGCCGGAGTCCGCCCACCGCGACCGCAACGTCAAGCTGCGCAAATACGCGGAAGCCGGCATCGCAAACTATTGGCGCGTCGAGGACGAGGACACCTCACCCGCGGTCCACGCCTACGAGCTCGACGAGCCGACCCGCTCCTACGTGCCGACCGCCATCCATCGCCACGAGCTGCACACCACAAAGCCGTTCGCGATCACGCTGGACTTGGACAGGTTGGTGCCCCGCGGCAGGAGGTGAGACTGGCAGCCTCACACCGCCACGAGGCGGATGCGGTCGCCACAGAGCTTGGCTAAGTCATCGATGTCGGAGGTCAGCATGACCACGGGGCGGTGCTGACGCAGCGCGGCCTCGGCGACCGCCGCGTCGATCGCGTACTTGTGCCCATGCGGGCCGGCGTCCATGAGCAGCCTTGACGCCGCCCTCGCCTCCTCCTCGCCCACCGGGACCACGCGCAGGCCCGACAGCACCCAATTCAACCGAGACTTGTTCGTACGGGCGTGGACTGCCTCGATGATCGTGAGTGCGCTGATCACGACCTCCATGCCGCGCGATCGCGCCTCGGCCACCAGGGCCACCACCTGCTCGTCATCGGCGAGCAGCTTCGAGAGCCCCTCGCTGTCGAGGACCAGCGTTCCCTCGTGACTCAGCCTGCGGCGGGCCACTCGTCCTCCTCGGCGAACACCTCGTCGAAGACTTGACGCGCCCGCTTGCGTGCCTGCTCGGAGACCGGCCCCTTGCGGCTCTCATAGTCCGCGAGATACTCGTCGAGAATCTGCCCGCGCAGCTCCCGCTCGACGGCCTCGGCGATGAACGAGGAGAACTCTCGCTTGCCCACGCGTGCGCGGATTGCCTCGGCGGTCCCCTCGGGCAGCGACAGGCTGACCCGCGTCGCCGGCCCTTCCCCGATGCTGTACGTCGTCTCGCCCATGCCCCAAGTGTGTCAAACGAGTAGGAAACCCGCCACGATCTGCGATGCCGTCCGCTGACATGATGGCGTTGTGAGCTGGGTTACCACCATTCTGCTGTCGGTGGACTTCACCGAGGACAGCGCACTGATCCACGACTTCGACCGCTGGCTTCGGACCCTCGCCCCGCGGCGGGAGCAACCCGAGGTCACGGGCGTCGGGTCACTTCGGGCCCTGAACGACACCCCCGAAGCGTGGGGTGGCGCGAAGTATCCGGAGGCATTGGTGTGGGCCGGAGTGCTGAACAAGGCCGACGTCTCCGCCGTCGTCCAGCGGTTCGGCGCCACCCGCTGGCGCGTTCCGCGGCTGGCTCAGCTCCTCGTGCAGGACCAGGAACAGGGCGCCTTCCGGCTCTGGATGATCCGCGACGGAGGGGTCCGCCAGTACGCACCCCTCCCCGACTTCGGCGCTGACGAATGAGCGCTGGGCGAAGTCACACGTTGAAACGGAACTCCACCACGTCGCCGTCCTTCATGATGTAGTCCTTGCCCTCCATGCGGACCTTGCCGGCGGCCTTGGCGGCCACCATCGAGCCCGCGGCCATCAGGTCGTCGTAGCTGACGATCTCGGCCTTGATGAAGCCGCGCTGGAAGTCGCTGTGGATGACGCCGGCGGCCTCGGGGGCGGTGGCGCCGACCGGGATCACCCAGGCGCGGGCCTCCTTGGGGCCGGCGGTCAGGTAGGTCTGCAGGCCCAGCGTGTTGAAGCCGACCCGGATGAGCTGGTTGAGGCCCGGCTCGGCCTGGCCGGTCGACTCCAGCAGCTCCTGCGCGTCCTCGGGGGACAGGTCGATCAGCTCGGACTCGATCTTGGCGTCCATGAAGACGGCCTCGGCGGGCGCGACGAGGGCGCGCAGCTCGTCGAGGAACGCGGCGTTGCCGAGCTCGTCCTCGTCGACGTTGAAGACGTACAGGAACGGCTTGGTCGTCAGCAGGTGCAGCTCACCCAGCAGATCCACGTCGATGCCGGCCGCGGCGGCGCCCGCGTGCAGCGTGACACCGTCGTTGAGCAGCTTGAACGCGGCCTCCGCGGCGGCGACCACGGGAGCGCGGTCCTTCTTGAGCTTCGCCTCCTTCTGCAGCCGCGGCAGGGCCTTCTCCACCGTCTGGAGGTCGGCGAGGATGAGCTCGGTGTTGATCGTCTCGATGTCGTCGGCGGGCGAGACCTTGCCGTCGACGTGCAGCACGTTCGGGTCGGAGAACGCGCGCACGACCTGGCAGATCGCCGAGGCGTCGCGGATGTTCGCGAGGAACGCGTTGCCCCGGCCCTGGCCCTTGGAGGCGCCGCGCACCAGGCCGGCGATGTCGACGAAGCTGACCGGCGCCGGGATGACCTTTTCGCTCTTGAAGAGCTCGGCGAGCTTCTCCAGGCGCTCGTCGGGCAGCCCGACGACCCCGACGTTCGGCTCGATCGTCGCGAACGGGTAGTTCGCGGCGAGCACGTCGTTCTTGGTCAGGGCGTTGAACAGGGTGCTCTTGCCGACGTTGGGCAGGCCGACGATTCCGATGGTGAGGCTCACGGAGCGTCAGTCTACGGGGTCCATGGCCATGTCCGAATCCCGCCAGCCAACGGGTACCCCGGCGGAGCAGACTCAACGGCATGGAACTGGACTTCGAACGGTGCTACCGAGCCGTGGACAGCCGGGACCAGCGCTTCGACGGCTGGTTCTTCACCGCCGTGACCAGCACGGGCATCTACTGCCGCCCGTCCTGCCCCGCGATCACGCCGAAGCGCGAGAACGTGCGCTTCTACCCGAGCGCGGCGGCCGCCCAGCGTTCCGGCTTCCGCGCCTGCAAGCGCTGCCGGCCGGACGCCGCACCCGGCTCGCCCGAGTGGGACGTGCGCGCCGACCTGGTCGGGCGCGCGATGCGCCTGATCGGCGACGGCGTGGTCGACCGCGAGGGCGTGCCGGGGCTGGCGAGCCGCCTCGGCTACACCGAGCGTCACCTCAACAGGCTGCTCACCGCGGAGCTGGGCGCCGGGCCACTGGCGCTGGCCCGCGCGCAGCGGGCGCAGACGGCGCGGATCCTCATCGAGACCACGAGCCTCGGCCTGGCCGAGATCGCGTTCGCGTCGGGTTTCGGCAGCGTGCGGCAGTTCAACGGCACGATCCAAGAGGTGTACGCGCAAGCGCCCGGCCAGTTGCGCGCCCGCGGCTCGGCGGGCGGGCACGACGAGCCGGGCACGATCACCGTACGGCTGGCCTATCGGTCGCCGCTGCATGTGCCGTCGCTGCTCGGGTTCCTGGAGACGCGGGCGTTGCCGGGCGTCGAGGAACGCACCGGGAACACGTACCGCCGGGGCCTGACCCTGCCCCATGGAAGCGCGACCGTCGCGCTGACCCCGGCCGACCGCTTCATCTCGGCGACGCTGCGGCTCGGCGACGTGCGTGACCTGGCGCCGGCCGTGGCCCGCTGCCGACGGCTCTTCGACCTCGACGCGGACCCCGACGCCGTCGACGCCACGCTGGGTGCCGACGTCGCGCTCGCCGCGGCCGTCGCCCAGGAGCCGGGTGTACGTGTGCCACGCTCGGTCGACGGCTTCGAGATGGCGGTCCGGGCGATCGTGGGGCAGCAGGTCTCCGTTGCGGGCGCGCGAACGACCCTGACCAGGCTGATCCGCGCCGCGGGAACGATGCCGCCGGCCGATCCACGGTCGCCGTCCGGCTCGTCGCCTGACCTGCCCCCATCCACCTCGCGGGCGTCCGGCTCGTTGGCGGCGGCCGGCCTTTCCAGCCTCGGCGCCTTTCCCTCCGCGGCCGTAGTGGCCGACCTGCCTGATGAGGCGTTCGGGATGCCGGCGGCGCGGCGCGACACGATCCGGCGGCTTGCGGCGGCGGTCGCGGACGGCAAGATCGATCTGGAGCCGGGAGCGGACCGGGCCGAGACGGTGGCCCGGCTGGAGGAACTGCCCGGGATCGGCGCGTGGACCGCCGGATATGTCGCGATGAGGGCGATCGGCGATCCGGACGTCTTTCTCCCGACCGATCTGGCCGTACGCCGCGGAGCAGCGGCCCTCGGGCTGCCGAGCGCTCCGAAGGCGCTGGCCGCGCACGCCGAGCGGTGGCGCCCCTGGCGCTCATACGCACTTGTCCGGCTGTGGAGAGCCGCCTGACGTTGTCCACAGCCTCCCAAGATTTTTCCCACGGCCGGCCCGACTTCGTCAGGCTGGACCGCAACCCCAGGAGGACCCGATGTTGAAATACCGCACGCTCGACACCCCCACCGGCCCGCTGACCGTCGTGGTGTCCCCGACCGGCGCCGTGCGCGCGGCCGGCTTCACGACCGACGTCGCCGACCTGCTCAGCCTGGTCCATCCGAGCCTGCTCGCCCCCGCCGAGCCGGCGGACGACGTGGGGCCCGTCGCCCGCCACGTTCGCTCCTATCTCGACGGCGACCACACCGCGATCGACGCCGTGCACGTCGAGCAGGTCATCGGCGGCAGCTTCATAAGCCACGCGTGGCAGGTCATGCGCGACATCAAACCGGGCTCCCCGGTGACCTATTCGGAGTTCGCCCGCCTCTCCGGCCGCCCGGCCGCGGTCCGGGGCGCCGCTGCCGCCTGCGCCCGCAACCCCGTGGCGCTCTTCACGCCGTGCCACCGGGTGCTGCGGCTCGACGGCACGCTCGGCGGCTACCGCTGGGGCCTGCCGGTGAAGACGTGGCTGCTGGCACACGAGGCCGGCCACAGCACCGCCGCGGTCGAGGCCGGTGTGGTGCGATGAGCTCGTGGACTTGCGCGAGATGCGGGTGTTCGTCGCCGTCGTCGAGGAGGGCAGCCTCTCCGCGGCCGCCCGGCGGCTCCGGCTGAGCCAGCCCGCGGTGTCCCAGATCGCCGCCGCTCTCGAGCGGGAGCTGGGCACCGCGCTGCTGGTCCGCGGCGCCACGGGGGTCCGGCCCACCCCGGCCGGCACGGTTCTGGCCGAGGAGGCACGGGCGGTGCTCGCCCGCTACGAGCAGGCGATCGCCGCGGTCACCCGCGATCCGGCGGCCGACCAGCGCCCGCTCCGGCTGGGCATACCGCTCGAGGCCGGCATCGACCTGCTGGCCGCCCCGCTCGCCGAGCTGTCCCCGCACACCCGCGTCGAGGCGCGCCACCTCTCGACCAGCGCCCAGCTGGCCGCGCTGCGAGCCGGCGAGCTCGACCTGGGCCTGCTCCGCGAACGCCCCGACGGCGACGACCTCGACGCCATCCAGGTCGCCGCGGAGCCGCTGGGCGTCCTGCTGGCCAGCCGGTTCGCCGACGAGGTGGCCACCTCCGAGGGAGTCCGCCTCGACAAGCTGGCCGGCCTGCGCTGGCTCAGCTTCGCCCGCACGGACAGCCCAGCCTGGTTCGACGAGATCGTCGCCGTCCTGCGCAGCCACGGCCTACGCCCCACCACAACCACGGCGGCCGGCCAGGCACTCATCCCCGAGGTGAAGCTGACCTCGGTCCTGTCCGGCAACGTCTTCTCGCTGGCCCCAGCCGACTGGCCCCAGCCCCTCCCCGAAGGCGTCGCCTGGCTCCCCCTCGCCGGCGCCCCTCTGGTCCGCCGCACCTGGGCCACCTGGCAGTCCACCTCACGCCGCCGCGACCTGGGCCGCCTGATCGCCGCCCTCGACCAGCCCCGCCTCACCACCCCAACGACCTAGCGCCCCTCCCCTCCTCCACCCCGCCGCGCGAAGCCAACGCTCCGGCCCGGCCCGCATCACCACCCACAGGTCCCCAAGACCCATGTCCAAGCGGCCGAAAGAGACACCGCGGCCGACATCCGCCACAAGGCGTCCGCCACACGGCCGCCGCAACATCCACCGACCACGCGTCCCGCCTCTCGCCGGCGCCCATCACCGCCACCCCAGCCCAGCGACCCACATCCCAGCGCGCCCACCGAGGGCAACAGCCTCGTGGCACCCGGACCTCCAGCCGCGTCGCCGCACCACATCAGCAGCCTCGCCACCACCCAGCACCAGCCGGCGGCAGGCGGTGAGCAGCAGCTTCAGGCGGCGGGCACTGGGCGGCACCAGCGGGCGGCAGGCGGTGAGCAACAGCTTCAGGCGGCGGGCACTGGGCGGCACCAGCGGGCGGCAGGCGGTGAGCAGCAGCTTCAGGCGGCGGGCACTGGGCGGCATCAGCCGGCGGCAGGCGGTGAGCGGAGGCGGATGCCGAGAGCGGCCGGGCGGGGCGGTCTAAGCAGGACTGATGGGGGCCATAAGGAAACACCGACAACTCGGATGGAAGTGGGCATCTGGGACGGCGGTTGCACCGGGTGGATCGGGTGCGCGAGGTGCCCGGCCGCGAGAGACAGGTGCGTAGCGTGGAGCAGGAACTGGGCGGGACCACCGCCCTTGTCACCGGGGCCACCAGTGGGATCGGGCGGGCTACCGCCTATCGGCTGGCGGAGTTGGGCAGCCACGTCATTCTCACCGGGCGTGATCTGGCGCGCGGGGAGGCCGCCGTGGCGCACATCCGGGGTGCGGGTGGCAAGGCGGACTTCATCGCCGCTGAGCTTCGTGGGGAAGCCGGGGCGCGGGAGCTGGCGCGGGCTGCCGTGCGGGTCGGCGGGCAGGTCGACATCTTGGTGAACAACGCCGGGGTCTATCCGTTCGCGGCTACCCAGGAGGTGATCGGGGAGCAGTTCGACGCGGTCTACGACATCAATGTGCGGGTGCCGTTCTTCCTCGTCGCCGAGCTGGCTCCGGCCATGGCCGAGCGGGGGCGTGGCGCCATCGTCAACCTGAGCACGATGGTGGCCGATTTCGGCATGCCGGGTGCCGCGCTCTACGGGTCGAGCAAGGCCGCGATCGTCCTGCTCACCAAGGCGTGGGCCGCCGAGTACGGGCGCGCCGGCGTGCGGGTCAACGCCGTGAGCCCGGGGCCGACCGCGACCGAGGGCACCGCAGGCTTCGGCGACTCGCTCGCGGGGGCGGCGCCGGCCGGTCGCGTGGCCGAGCCTCGCGAGATCGCGGACGCCGTCGCCTACCTGGTCAGCGAGCGGGCGTCCTTCGTGCACGGAGCCGTCCTGCCGGTCGACGGCGGCCGCCTCGCCGTCTGAAACGCGGGCGCCGTGCGGGGCCGGTTCGGCGCCTGAAACGCGGGCGCCGTGCGGGGCCGCCTCGCCGCCTGAAACGCGGGCGCCGTGCGGGGGCCGCCGTCCCGGCTGCCTCCGCACGGCTGTGGGCCGGGTCGCTGTTTTATCGGGGGCTGGAGCGGCCGTTTCGCCGTAGCATTCCGCACATGACTGATACGGGAACGACCGGGCGCGCCGGTCTCCCCGAGCGGCCCTCGCTGGAGGGCCTCGAGGACAAGTGGGCGCGCACCTGGCAGGAGGAGGGCACGTATGCGTTCGACCGCTCGAAGGAGCGGGCGGATGTATACGCGATCGACACGCCTCCGCCGACCGTATCGGGCGAGCTGCACATGGGGCACGTCTTCTCGTTCACGCACACCGACACGGTCGCCCGGTTCCAGCGCATGCGCGGCAAGGCCGTCTTCTATCCGATGGGCTGGGACGACAACGGGCTGCCCACCGAGCGGCGGGTGCAGAACGTCTACGGCGTCCGGTGCGACCCGGCGCTGCCGTACGACCCTGACTGGCAACCGCCGTCGACGCCGCCCAAGCAGGCCGTCGCCATCTCGCGGCGCAACTTCGTCGAGCTGTGCGGGCGGCTGACCGCCGAGGACGAGAAGGCGTTCGAGGCGCTGTGGCGCCGGCTCGGGCTGTCCGTCGACTGGGGCATGACGTACACGACGATCGGGCGTCATTCCCAGGCCGTCTCGCAGCGCGCCTTCCTCAACAATCTCGCGCGCGGCGAGGCGTACACCTCGGAAGCACCGACCCTGTGGGACGTCGGCTTCCGCACGGCGGTCGCGCAGGCCGAGCTCGAGGACCGGGACCGGCCCGGTGCCTATCATCGGCTGCGGTTCCACGGGCCGGACGGGCCCGTCGAGGTCGACACCACCCGGCCCGAGCTGTTGCCGGCCTGCGTCGCGCTCGTCCACCACCCGGGCGACGAGCGGTACGAGGGGCTGACCAGCGTCCGTACCCCGTTCTTCGATGTCGAGGTGCCGGTCAAGGCGCATCCGATGGCGGCTGTCGACAAGGGCACCGGCATCGCGATGGTCTGCACCTTCGGCGACATCACCGACGTCACCTGGTGGCGTGACCTCCAGCTCGAGACGCGGGTGGTCCTCGGGCGCGACGGGCGCTTCCTCGCCGACCGGCCGGACGGCGTTCCCGAGGCCGCCTACCGGGAGTTCGCGGGGCTCACCGTCAACGCGGCGCGTCGCGAGATCGTCCGGCTGCTCACCGAGTCGGGTGACCTGCTCGGCGAGCCGCGGCCCATCACGCATCCGGTCAAGTTCTACGAGCGGGGCGACTCGCCGCTCGAGATCGTCACCAGCCGGCAGTGGTTCATCCGCAACGGTGGGCGCGAGCCGGAGCTGCGCGCCCGGCTGATCGAGCGGGGGCGTGAGCTCCAGTGGTTTCCCGAGCACATGCGGCACCGCTACGAGCACTGGGTCAACGGGCTGACCGGCGACTGGCTGATCAGCCGGCAGCGCTTCTTCGGCGTGCCGATCCCGGTTTGGTACCGGCTCGACAACGCTGGCGAACCGGACTACGACCAGCTTCTCATACCGGACGAATCGGCGCTGCCCGTCGACCCCTCCTCGGAGTGTCCGCCGGGTTTCGACGAGTCCCAGCGCGACGTCCCGGGCGGGTTCACGGCCGACCCCGACGTGATGGACACGTGGGCCACCTCGTCGCTCACCCCGCAGATCGTCACCGGCTGGCACCACGACGACGACCTGCACAAGCGGGTCTTCCCGATGGACCTGCGGCCGCAGGGTCAGGAGATCATCCGTACGTGGCTCTTCTCCTCGGTCCTGCGGGCCGACCTGGAGAGCGACGTCCTGCCCTGGAAGACGGCCGTGCTCTCCGGGTGGATCCTCGACCCCGACCGCAAGAAGATGTCCAAGTCCAAGGGCAACGTCGTCACGCCGATGGACCTGCTCGTGCAGAACGGCTCCGACGCGGTCCGCTACTGGGCGGCGAACGGGCGGCCCGGCGCCGACCTGGCGTTCGACCCGGCGCAGATCAAGGTCGGCCGGCGGCTCGCCACCAAGCTGCTCAACGCGTCGAAGTTCGCGCTCGGCCTGGGCGCGGCCGAGGCGCTGCGGCAGCCGGTCACCGAACCGCTCGACCGGGCGATGCTGACCCGGCTCGCCACCGTGGTCGGCGCGGCCACCGAGGCGTTCGACCGCTACGACCACACCGACGCGCTCCAGGCGACCGAGGCGTTCTTCTGGACGTTCTGCGACGACTACATCGAGCTGGTCAAGGAACGGGCGTACGCGTCGGGGCCGGGCGCCGACTCGGCACGGGCGGCTCTGGCGGCCGGTCTTTCGGTGCTGTTGCGGCTGTTCGCGCCGTTCCTCCCGTACGTGACGGAGGAAGTTTGGTCGTGGTGGCGGTACGGGTCGGTGCACAAGGCGACCTGGCCGACGACGTACGAGCTGACCCGGGTCGCCCCCGAGGGTGACGCGAGCCTGCTCGACCTGGCCGGCGACGCGCTGCGCCAGGTGCGCCGGGCCAAGAGCGACCGCAAGCTGTCGATGAAGGCCGACGTGCCGCTCGCCGAGGCGCTCGGGCCCGCGGACCTGCTCGACAAGCTGGCGTTGATCGAGGGCGACCTGAAGTCCGCCGGGCGCATCGCCAAGCTCGACACCCTGCCCGACCGCACCCCGGAGCTGGTCATCGCCTGCGCCTTCTGACCCCACATCGGGGGCCGGAGCGGTCCCGGCTCTGGCGAAAAGCCGGAGCCGGGGCCGCGCGGCAGGGCAGCATGAAGGGCATGATCGCGCCTGACCAGGTGGTGGCGCCCGCGCGCGACGCCGTGCTGTTCCGGTCGTCGCCGGTGCGGACGTTCGTCACCGTCTTCGTGCTGTTGATGCTCTCGTTCGGGCTCGTCTCGCCGATCATGGCCTTGATCGTGGGCGGGACGGGGAACCCGTGGTGGCACACCGCGCTCCAGGCGGCCGCCGTCGCGGTGCTCGGAGCGGGCTGCTTCGCCTGGTCCGCGCGCGGCTCCCTGAACACGTGGGTGCGGGTCTCGTCGGGCGGCCTCGAACTGGCCGCCCAGGACAGCGACCCGATCCTGCTGGCCTGGACCGACATCGCCTCGGTGCGGGTGCGGCGGGCCCGGCTGCGCAACGTCCTGGACGTCACGCCGGTCGACCTCGACTCTGTGCACCCCGTGCAGGGCGAACGGGTGGGCTGGCCGACGATGACCGAGACGCCCGACGGGCCGGGCTTCACCGCCGACCTCAGCGAGATCTGGCCGGGCCCGCGACGGCTACGCCGCGAGCTCGCCAAACACCTGCGCCAGACCGAAGGCTAGAAGTCGCCGCCGAAATCGCCACCGAAGTCGCCGCCCCAGTCGCCGCCACCCATGTCGCCGCCACCCATGTCGCCGCCGCCGAAGTCGCCGGCCGCGTCCGTGTAGCCGTCCTGGAAGCCGTCGGCGTAACCCATGTCGCCGAAGCCCGGGGAGAGCAGGGCATCGAAGATCAGCATGCCGCCGAGGACACCGGCGCCCGCGCCGAGCGCCGTCTTCCAGACCGGCGTCGAATACCAGCCGGCGGGGACCGGGCGGCCCTGCACACGGCCGCCGGGGTAGTAGTAAGGCGTGTCAGGGCCGGGCTGCGGGCCCGCCTTGTAGTGCTGGCCCTGCACGCTGACCTCGCGCTCCTTGGTCAGCTGGCCCGCGCCCTGCGCGCTCGCCAGCGGCGGCAGGTCGGGTCCCGGGTCGATGCCCATGGCCACACGGGCGGCCCGCACGTATTGCAGGCCCTCCAGCGCCGACTCGCGGGCGAGCTCGTACTGCCGGATGGTGTTGGCCTGCTGGAGCTGGCCACCGGCCGCGTTGTAGCGCTCGCCGGCGTCCGCCAGGGCCTGTTGCGCGGCGGCGTCGCTGCCGTGCAGGTTCATGAGCTGACCGCCGAGCCGTTCGTACCAGCGCTGGGCCTCGGCACGCGCGTCCTCCAGCCGGGTCTGCTGAGACGCCGCCCCGTTCCGCCGCACGAGGGCGACCACCAGGACGACCACGACGATGATGGCCAGAACAAGCAACACGCTCATGTTCCAACGGTACCCTCGTGAATCACGTCGGAGCTGTCTGGCAATCTCCGTTATGTGACTGTCTCGACGCTGGCCGTGGTGCTCCTCTGTCTGGCCGCCGGGGCCGCGATCGGCTGGTTCGCCGCGCGGCTGCGGGCGGCCGCCGACATCGCCCGGCTGGAGGCGACCGTGCAGGCGCGCGCCGACGGCGAGGAGCGCCTGGAGCAGTCGATGCGAGCGCTGTCGTACGAGGCGACCGCCCAGTCCCAGGAGGCCGTTGCCCGTGCGGTGGCCCCGCTGCACGAGACGCTGCGCCGCTACGAGCAGCGGGTCGCCGAGCTCGAACGCGAGCGCGTCGACGCGTACGCCGAACTGCGCGAACAGGTCCGCTCCATGAGCGAGGTCTCGGGCGAGCTGCGCACCGAGACGAAGCAGCTGGTCGCGGCGCTGCGCACCCCCCAGGTGCGGGGCCGCTGGGGCGAACATCAGCTGCGCCGCATCGTCGAGGCCGCCGGCCTGCTGGAGCACTGCGACTTCGCCGAGCAGGTCACCGCCGCCACCGACAATGCGGGGGTACGCCCCGACCTCGTCGTCCGGATGCACGGCGGCCGCACCGTGGTCGTCGACGCGAAGGCGCCGCTGGAGGCGTACCTGTCGGCGCTGGAGGCCCGCGACGAGCGGACCCGCGACACCCACCTGACCCAGCACGCCCGCCACCTGCGGGCCCACGTCGACGCGCTCGCCGCGAAGGAGTACTGGACGGCCTTCGACCAGGCGCCCGACTTCGTGGTCCTCTTCCTGCCGGCCGACCCGTTCCTCGACGTGGCGCTGCGGCACGACCCGACGCTGATGGAGCACGCGTTCCGGCGCAACGTCGTGCTGGCCACGCCGGCCACGCTGATCGCGATGCTGCGCACGGTCGCCTACTCGTGGCGGCAGGAGGCGCTGGCCCGCAACGCGGTGGCGGTGCACAGCCTGGCCCGGGAGCTGTACGGCCGGCTGGCGACGCTCGGCGACCACGTGGGCAAGGTGGGCACGGCGCTCGGTGGCGCCGTCACCGCGTACAACCGGGCGGTGGGGTCGCTGGAGGCGCGGGTGCTGGTGAGCGCCCGGAAACTGGCCGAGATGGGCGTCTCGGACGACGAGCTCGTGACGCCGCCGCAGATCGAGGTGGCGCCCCGCCAGCCGCAGTCGCCCGAGATGGTCGACTAGGCCTGGGCGGCGGCCGCCTTCATGTCGCGGCGGAGCTCCTGGGGCAGCGAGAAGGTCAGGCGCTCCTCGGCGGTGGTGAACTCGGTGACCTCGCCGAAGCCGCGGGCGGCCAGGTGGGACAGGACGTCCATGACCAGGTCGTCGGGGACGCTGGCGCCGGAGGAGACGCCGACCGTAATCGCGCCCTCGAGCCACTCGTCCTTGATCTCGGAGGCGTAGTCGACCAGGTGGCCAGCGCGGGCACCGGCGTCGAGGGCGACCTCGACGAGGCGCACGGAGTTGGAGCTGTTCGTCGAGCCGACGACGATCACCACGTCGCACTCGGGGGCGATCTCCTTGACGACGTGCTGCCTGTTCTGGGTGGCGTAGCAGATGTCGTCGCTGGGCGGCGACTGGAGCAGCGGCAGCCGGGTCTTGAGCCGGGCCACCGTCTCCATCGTCTCGTCGACCGAGAGCGTGGTCTGCGACAGCCACACGACCTTGGACGGGTCGCGGACGACGACCTTGTCGACCGAGTCGGGGCCGTCGACGAGCTGGATGTGCTGCGGGGCCTCGCCGGAGGTGCCGATGACCTCCTCGTGGCCCTCGTGACCGATGAGCAGGATGTCGTAGTCCTCGGCGGCGAACCGCTTGGCCTCGTGGTGCACCTTGGTGACCAGCGGGCAGGTCGCGTCGATCGCCTTGAGGTTGCGGGCCTTGGCCTGCTCGTGCACCTCGGGGGCGACGCCGTGCGCCGAGAAGACGACGGTGGAGCCCTCGGGCACCTCCTCGTTCTCCTCCACGAAGATCGCGCCGGCCGCCTCGAGCGTGCTGACCACGTGTTTGTTGTGCACGATCTGCTTGCGGACGTAGACCGGGGCGCCGTAGAGCTTCAGCGCCTCCTCGACGGTCTGCACGGCACGGTCGACGCCCGCGCAGTATCCGCGCGGCTTGGCCAGCAATACACGCTTCCGAGGCTCAGTCACCCGGCCATGGTACGTGGATCGCACCCGCGCCCGCCTTTCTGCGATCCGCACCACAGGACATACTCGTGCGGTGGTCGTACGGGATCGTCATGGCCGGCTCGGCGCCGGCCGGGACGGCTGCCGGGCTCGCCGCCGGCAAGGCACAGCTGTGCTGCATGTTCGGCTATGTCGTGGACCGTGGCTGGCCGTCCTCCTGGGCGAGCCGGGGCGCGGTGGCCGACGATCCCGAGACCGCCGTACGCCTCGCGCGGAGCTCGAGCTGGACCGTCAACGTTCTCCCGCTCCTCGCTGACCTGCTGCTTTTCTCGTACGCCGGCTTGCTGCTCCTCGTGATCGCCCTGGTGATGCGGAGAAACCGCGGGTAAAGCGTCCTATTTGCCGGGATAATCGGTTTCATGCCTGAGGCCCCGGCGGACGACCCCGGAATCTCGGCGTCGGCCGTGACGACGCTCCGGCTCATCGCCGGGTGGGCCTTCGTGGGGCTCGCCCTGCTCAACCTGGCCATGGGCCTGGACTCGTTCCCGTACGTGGCCTTCCACCTGGTGCTGCTGCTCGCCGGGCTGGCGATGCTCGGGCTCCAGCGCGTGGGCCGTCGCCCGCGCCGCGCCGCCTGGCTGACCGGCGGGGCGGTCGCCGCGCTGGGCCTGGTCGTCTCGGCGCTGCCCGAGGCCGCCGTCGACTGCTGCTCCCGCGAATACTCCGTGCGGCACGGATTCCCGTTCACGATGATCGCCCGCAACCCGGGCGGCTGGCACGCCGACGGCGCCCGGATCCTCATCGACGTGCTCTTCTGGGCGCTCGCCGGGATGCTCGTGCTGATCGCGGTCGCCCGCCTCACCCCCGCTCCGGCCGGGCCCGCGCCGGCCCGGCTAGCCGCGCCGCCGAGGCGGGCCGAGCACGCCGAGGAACGCGGGACGCGCACCGCGGACGACGAGAATGTCAGAGGGCTTCCGTAATCTGGCCGGGTGAGTGAGCCAGCAGGAGGCAAGAGCACCGCCGACGAGCCGTGGCCGGTGCGCGTCGTCACCCAAAAGATCGGCGCCTGGATCTCCAAGCTGGGCTGGGTCTGGGTGGACGGCCAGGTCGCCCAGATCAGCCGGCGACCGGGGTCCAGCGTGGTGTTCCTGACCCTGCGCGACCCGTCCGCCGACCTGAGCCTCACCGTCACTGCTCACCGCGACGTGCTCGACGCCGGCGCTCCCGAGCTGGCCGAGGGCGCCCGGGTCACGCTGCACGCCAAGCCGGAGTTCTATCCCGCCCGGGGCACGCTGAGCCTGCGCGCCGACGAGATCCGCCAGGTCGGCCTCGGCGAGCTGCTCGCCCGGCTCGAGAGGCTCAAAAAGCTGCTCGCCGCCGAGGGGCTCTTCTCCCGCGAGCGCAAGCGCCGCCTGCCGTTCCTGCCCGGGCGGGTCGGCCTGATCACGGGCCGGGCCAGCGCGGCCGAGCGCGACGTGCTGATGAACACGCGCCGTCGCTGGCCCGCTGTCGACATCAAGGTGCTCAACGTGCCGGTGCAGGGCCCGACCGCGGTGCCCCAGATCATCGAGGCGCTCAAGGTCCTCGACAACGACGACACGATCGACGTCATCGTGATCGCCCGCGGCGGCGGCAGCGTCGAGGACCTGCTGCCCTTCAGCGACGAGGCGCTCTGCCGTGCGGTTTTCGCATGCCGTACGCCGGTGGTCAGCGCGATCGGGCACGAGACCGACACGCCGCTGCTCGACTACGTGGCCGACCTGCGCGCCTCGACCCCGACCGACGCGGCCAAGCGGATCGTGCCCGACCTGGGCGAGGAGCGGCAGCTGATCGACGTGGCCCGCCGGCGGCTCGAACGAGCGGTGCTCACCCTGATCGACCGCGAGACCCACCGCATCGAGTCGTGGCGCTCCCGCCCGTCGCTGGCCCGCCCCGAGCTGCTGGTCGACCAGCGGGCCGCCGACGTGACGGCGCTGCGCGACCGGGCGACGCGCAGCCTCGACCACCGCCTGCGCCGCGCCGACGACGAGCTGCGGCACACGGTGGCCCGCCTGCGCGCGCTGTCACCGGCGGCGACTCTCCAACGGGGCTACGCGATCGTCCAGCGCTCCGACGGCCACGTGGTGCGGGCGGCCGACGAGGTCAAGCCCGACGACCTCCTCCGGGTGCGGCTGGCCGAGGGCGAGCTCCGGGCCGCCGTCAAAGAGACCGAATGAGCACCGAGCGGACTTCGGCGAGCCACCGCCGGAGCGCGAATGGGCTGCGGCGAGTGCCCCGAGAGCGAGCGAACGTGCGGCGAGTGCCCCGGGAGCGAGCGAACGTGCGGCGAGAGCCCCGGAGGCGAGCGCACTGCGGCGACACCCCGGAAGCGAGCGAACTGCGGCGAGAGCCCTGGGGACGAGCGAACTGCGGCGAGAGCCCACCCCCGGGGGCGAGTGACCAGGCGATGAGTGACGACAAGGAGGACGAGTGAGCGACGACAAGCTGAGCTACGAGCAGGCGCGCACCGAGCTGGCCACCGTGGTGGAGCGGCTCGAGCAGGGTGGCAGCTCCCTGGAGGAGTCGCTGGCGCTGTGGGAGCGCGGCGAGAAGCTGGCCGACGTCTGCCAGCGTTGGCTCGACGGCGCCCGCGAGCGCATCGAGGCGGCCCGCGCCGCCCGCGCCGACGACTGACGACCGCCGCGAGGGCTCAGCTGGCCGAGGGTGGCTCAGCTGAGGGAGCCGGCGAGGGTTTCCAGTCTCTCGACGTCGCTCTTGCCGATGACGATGACCGTGCGGGTCTGGTCGGCCAGCACCAGGGCCTTCTCGCCGGGGCGGGTGTCGTAGAGACGCCAGACGCCGGCGTCCGAGCGGAACTCGCCGGCGGGCTTCGCGGCCTTGGTCAGCTCGGTGGGGAGCAGGGTCGCGGAGGGCACGTTGCTCTCGACGAGCTGGAGGGCGTCCTTGTCGGGGTCGACGTAGCCGATGCGCAGGGTGGCGCCCTCGGTGTCGCGGCGGAAGGTCGCGCTCGACACGTGCCAGTCGTCGCCGAGGCCGCGGGGCTCAACCACCGTGAAGACGTTCGCCCGGCGAGCCTCCTGGAGCGACGGGGCGGGATCGACCGTGATCGGGGCGTCGCCGTTGAGGACGGTGCGGTAGAAGATCAGCAGGAGGGCGATCGGGACGAGCAGGACCAGCAGCGACATCGCCATGTCCTTCGGCGACCGCTCCTGCCCGCGCGCCAGCCGAACGGGGGCACCGTCGGAGGCGGAACCAGACGCGGCCGCGGCGACAGAGGTGGCGCCCGCGGCGGAGGTGGAGCCGGTGGGCGCGGGAGCCGCGGCGGCGGTGCCGGAAGGCTCGGCCTGAGGGGCGGGCGGGCCGGAGACGGGTGCGGGCGAGGCTGGTTCCACTCACCCATTGTTAACCATGTCGCTGAGGCGGGACTTTGCACATCCGTACATGTGAGGATCGGGTAATTCACCGACCCCGCAGAGTCGCGAGGAGGCGCCCATATGCCAGCCCGGGTCCCGCAGGATCTCGACCGCAACATCGCCCTCGACCTGGTCCGTGTCACCGAGGCCGCCGCGATGGCAGCCGGCCGGTGGGTCGGCCGCGGTGACAAGAACGGTGGTGACGGTGCCGCCGTCGACGCCATGCGCAAGCTGATCAATTCGATTCAGATGAGCGGCACGGTGGTGATCGGCGAGGGCGAGAAGGACGAGGCGCCCATGCTCTACAACGGCGAGCGGGTCGGCGACGGCACCGGTCCCGAGGTGGACGTGGCGGTGGACCCGATCGACGGCACGACTCTGATGAGCAAGGGCATGCCCGGCTCGGTGTCGGTTCTCGCCGTTGCCGAGCGCGGCGCCATGTTCGACCCCAGCGCCGTCTTCTACATGGACAAGATCGCCGTCGGGCCGGACTGCGCCGACGTCATCGACATCAACGCCGGCACTGCCGAAAATCTGCGCCGTATCGCCAAGGCCAAGCGGTCCAGCGTCTCGGACGTCACCGTCTGCATCCTCGACCGTCCTCGCCACACAAAGCTGGTCGAGGAGGTGCGCCAGGCCGGCGCGAACATCAAGTTCATCTCGGACGGCGACATCGCCGGCGCGATCTCCGCGGCGCGCGCCGAGTCCGACGTGGACGTGCTGATGGGCATCGGCGGCACCCCGGAGGGCATCACCGCCGCCTGCGCCATCAAATGCCTGGGCGGCATGATCCAGGCGAAGCTGTGGCCGCGCGACGACGCCGAGCGCGAGAAGGCGCTGGCCGGCGGCCACGACCTCGACCGGGTGCTCACCACCGACGATCTGGTCACCGGTGACAACTGCTTCTTCGTGGCCACCGGCGTGACCAGCGGCGACCTGCTCAAGGGCGTGCGGTACCGCTCCGGCGGCGCGCACACCCAGTCGATCGTCATGCGGTCCAAGAGCGGCACGATCCGCGTGATCGACTCGTACCACCGGCTGGAGAAGCTCGCCCTCTACTCGGCTGTCGACTTCGACGGCCACCTGCCGACCGTGCCCCTCGGTGACGGCGAGCCGGTCATCTAACTCTCAGGAAGGCGAGGCCCGCCATCTGTTGGCGGGCCTTGCCCGGCCCTGGAACCATTGACGGATGAGTTACGGGGCAGACACAACCCGCATCGAAGCCGAGGCCAAGTTCGGCACGGACGCGTTCTACGCGTCGCTCGGGCGCGCTTTTCTCACCATGTGTGCCGTTGTGCCCGTTCTCTTCCTCATCGAGGCGATCGACGTCGGCATCGGCTCCGGCCAGCTCGACGTGGCCGGCGGCATCATCCCGCACCGCATCGCCGGGCTCGACGGCGTGCTGTTCAGCCCGTTCCTGCACGCCGGCTGGGACCACCTCTACGGCAACGCGGTTCCGCTCATCCTGGTCGGCACGTTCGCGCTGGCCGGCGGCGTCCGGCGGTTCATCTGGTCGACCTTCGTGATCATGCTGGTGAGCGGGCTGGGCGTCTGGTTCGTCGGCGACCCCAACAGCGTCGTGGTGGGCGCGAGCGGCGTCATCTTCGGCTACCTCGGCCTGCTGCTCGCCCGCGGCCTGGTCGAGCGCAGCTGGTGGAACCTCGGCGTGGCCGCGTTCATCGGCCTGCTGTACTGGTACCAGCTCTACAACATCCTGCCGACCGACCAGCCGGTCTCCTGGCAGGGCCACCTGCTGGGCCTGCTCGGCGGCGTGATCGCCGCGATCCTGTTCCGCCGCAAGCGCCCCAAGCCGATCGCCCACTGAAGCCGCTACTGCAGCTTCTGCACCGCCGCCACGATGGCGGGCCGAAAGGTGGAGATCTGGGTGTAGACGCCCGGATACCCGTCGCGCGCGCACCCGAGCCCCCAGCTCACGATGCCCACCTGCTCCCACTGCCCGCGCCGGTTCTGCCCGACCATCGGCCCGCCGCTGTCACCCTGGCAGGTGTCCACGCGCTGGTCCCCGGCGCACATCTGCTCGTCGTCGACGAGCTTCACCCCCGCCTTCTTGTACGCCTTCGCGCAGCTCGCGTCGGACACCATCGGCACGGACGCGTAGTGCAGCCGCCGCTCCTGCTTCATCGAGTCCTCGCGGGTCTGCCCCCAGCCCATCACCGTGTACCGGCCTTTCCGGACCGGTTCCGTGGCGAGCGGCAGCACCGGGAGGTGCAGCGAGCGGTCGATCTGCACCACCGCCCAGTCGTCACCCTTGGTCTCGTCCTTGAAGCCGGCCGCCCGGATGACCGAGACGCTGCGGGCGGTCAGCGCGCGACGGGACTTGAGGTCGGCGACCCCCGCGGTGACCTCGATCTTGTCGGTGTCGCCGGTGCCGTCGACGCAGTGGCCCGCGGTGAGCACGACCCGGGACGCGATCAGCGTGCCGCCGCAGCCCATCGAGAGCCGCACCGCCCAGGGGAACTTGCCCTGCGGCGCGACCGTGCCCCCGACCACTTCCCGGACCGGGCGGTCCTCACCGCCCGCGAGGGCCGGCCGGTCGCCGGCGCCCAGCACGGCCGCGAGGAGACCCAGCACGACCCACGATGCGGCATTTCGGACCATAAAGACATTTGATCACAATGAAACGGGCCGCGCGGTTAGCCGCGCGGCCCGTTCATGAAGCTTGTCTACTTAGTACCAACCGACGTCCTGCGAGTGCGCCCAGGCGCCGCAGGGAGTGTCGTACCGGCCCTCGATGTAGTTGAGGCCCCACTTGATCTGGGTGGCCGGGTTGGTCTTCCAGTCGTCGGCAACGGAGCCCATCTTGTCGCCGGGCAGCGCCTGCGGGATGCCGTACGCGCCGGAGCTGGGGTTGGTGGCCTTGTAGTTCCAGCCACTCTCCTTGGTCCACAGCTTGTCCAGGCACGGGAACTGGTCGATGCCGAAGCCGGCGCTGAGCATCAGCGCGCAGCCGGTCGCCCGGGCGCCCGAGTATTCGTCGCAGGAAGCGGGGATGTCGCCGGTGTACTCGACCGGGCCGCCGCTCTCCTCGGCCTTCTTGGCGGCTTCCTCGGCCTTCTTGGCCGCCTCCTCCGCCTTCTTCTTCTCCTCGGCCGCCTTCTTCTGGGCGATCACCTTGAGCTCGAGCTGGTGCGCCTGGGCCGCGGAGGCCTTGGCGGCCGCGGCCGCCTTCTCGGCGGCGTCGCCCTCGGCCTTGCGCTGCCACGCTCGCGCGGCGGCATGCTCGGCCTGACGTTGCTTCAGCAGCAGCGTGTCGTCGACGTCGGCCTGCACGACCAGTTGCGCTTCGGCGCTCGCCTGCTGGACTTCCCGGTCCTGTCCGAGATAGACACCGCCGGCCGCGCCCGCCACGAGCAGACTGACCGAGGTAACCCGTACTCCGACCCGGCTCCAGAGCCGATTCACGAAGTTTCCCTTCGTCGGGGGCAATGACGCGGCACGTCCTCCACCGGGGGAAACGGCGGTTGGGCGTGCCGCGAGCACCGCGACCACTCGGGCCGGCAACTCGATCCGGGTCGATCGAGAGGGTGGCCGAAGTCGATCTCCGACGACGATGACCACGCATGGCGCTCGCCAGACACCATGGCGCAACGTGAAGTGGATGTGAAACATCAGAGCGCTGATGTGACTTTGCTCACTCCAATTTCACGCTCAAATCGGGTGAAAGAGCGCAGAAATCGCGTCACTCCGAAGGGGACACCATTGTCACCTTACGGAGTGTAGCGATCACTCAAAGTGGAATCTCCTCCAGCAGGTCGGTGACGACCTCCGCGATGGGCGAGCGCTCCGAACGGGTCAGCGTCACGTGGGCGAAGATCGGGTGACCCTTCAGCGCCTCGATCACGGCCGTGACGCCGTCGTGCCGGCCCACCCGCAGGTTGTCGCGCTGAGCCACGTCGTGGGTCAGCACCACCCGCGAGCCCTGCCCGATGCGGGAGAGCACGGTCAGCAGCACGTTGCGCTCGAGCGACTGGGCCTCGTCCACGATCACGAAGGCGTCGTGCAGACTCCGGCCGCGGATGTGGGTCAGCGGCAGCACCTCGAGCATGCCGCGGGCCATGACCTCCTCGACCACGTTGGCGTGCGCGACGGCGCCGAGTGTGTCGAAGACGGCCTGCGCCCAGGGCGACATCTTCTCGTTCTCGGTGCCCGGCAGGTAGCCGAGCTCCTGGCCGCCGACCGCGTAGAGCGGGCGGAACACGATGACCTTCTTGTGGCGGTTGCGCTCCATCGTGGCCTCGAGGCCCGCGCAGAGCGCCAGCGCCGACTTGCCGGTGCCGGCCCGGCCGCCCAGCGACACGATGCCGATCGACTCGTCGAGCAGCAGGTCGAGCGCCACCCGCTGCTCGGCCGAGCGGCCACGGATGCCGAACGCCTCCCGGTCGCCGCGCACCAGCCGTACCGTCTTGTCGGGGTTGACCCTGCCCAGGGCCGACCCCCGGGGCGAGTGGATCACCAAGCCGGTGTGGCAGGGAAGGTGCTCGGTCTCCTCGAGCTCCAGCTCCTCGCCGCTGTAGAGCGCGTTCACCTCCTCCTCGCCGAGCTTCAGGTCGGCCATGCCCGTCCACGTGGGGTCGCTGGCCTGGCCGTGCCTGTACTCGTCGGCGGTCAGGCCGACCGAGGCGGCCTTGACCCGCAGCGGCATGTCCTTGCTGACGAGGGTGACCTCGCGGCCCTCGGCGGCCAGCCCCAGCGCCACGGAGAGGATCCGGGTGTCGTTGGAGTCGTTGCGGAAGCCGTGCGGCAGGACGCTCTGGTCGGCGTGGTTGAGCTCGACCCGCAGCGTGCCGCCCTCGTCGTTGCAGAGCACCGGCTCGTCGAGCCGGCCGAACTTGATGCGCAGCTCGTCCAGCAGGCGCAGGGACTGCCGCGCGAACCAGCCCAGCTCGGGATGGTGGCGTTTTCCCTCCAACTCGGAGATGACGACGAGGGGGATGACCACCTCGTGATCGGAGAACCGGCGGAACGCCGCCGGGTCGGACAGCAGGACCGAGGTGTCCAGAACGAAAACACGGCCCTGACGGGCCGGTTGCATGGTTCCGGAGACTTTGGCGGCCGCGTCGCGCGGGGATGTAGTAGCGACGTCGGCGTCAGATCGGCGTGATGTCACAGGCCTGCTCCAGCGGGCGTGCAACCCGGTACGCCCGCGGTCCGCCACCTCCGGCGCCCGATCTCATGCACGGGGACGGATTGCGGGCCCCGTGGCGCACTTGTCGCAGGTCCGGGCCGGCCGGCTGGCTCGGGATGACCCCGTGCCATGACTCAAACGCTAGCGGTCATCAGCCGTACGCGGTAGTAGGCGAAAACGGGTGACGCTCAACTCTCGCCCGATCGACCACGCATGAATCCCCACCGGCTGCGGGTAATCTGACCTCGTGGCACAGACTCCGCGTCCGAACCATCCGCTGAGCATCGCCGACGCCTGGGCTTTCACCGCAGAGCACGGCCCGCAGACAACGTTCTTCTTCGACTTCGACGGCGTTCTCTCGCCGGTCACCGACGATCCGGACGCCTCACAGCCGGCGCCGTCCGTGCCGGGCGTCCTCGAGAAGCTCGCGACGGTCGTGCAGCGGGTCGCCATCGTCTCGGCCCGGCCGGTCAGCTTCCTGCGGTCCCGGTTCTCGGCGCTCGAGCGGGTCGACCTCTACGGTCTCTACGGGCTCGAGGTGTGGCACGAGGGCGAGGTCGTCACCGAGCCGGCCGCGCTGCCCTGGGTGCCCGCCATGGCCGAGCTGGCCGAGCGGGCCAGGACCGAGCTGCCCGGCGACGTTCTGGTCGAATACAAGCGCCTCTCCGTCGCCCTGCACTACCGCACGGCCCCGCAGCACGCGGCGGCCGTCGAGCGCTGGGGCCACGAGCAGGCCGAGCGCCAGGGCCTGCGGGTGCAGGGCGGCCGCATGGTCGTCGAGCTCAAGCCGCCGGTCGACCAGGACAAGGGCATGGTCATCACCGAGGGCGTCCGCAACGCCGGCTGCGCGTGGTATTTCGGCGACGACATGTCCGACATCAAGGCGTTCGACGCGCTGCGCGCCCGCGAGGCGGTCGACCCGTCCTTCGTCGGCGTCGCGGTGGCCGTGGCCAACCCCGAGACCGGCGCCGAGGTCTCCAGCGCCGCCGACCTCACGCTCGAGTCGCCCGACGCGGTCGCCGAGTTCCTGACCGAGGGCCTTCGCCGCTTCTGAGGGCGGGTCAGGCGCCGAAGCGGCGCTGCCGGTTGCCGTACGACCGCAGCGCCCGGAGGAAGTCGATCCGGCGGAAGTCGGGCCAGTTGGCGTCGTGGAAGTAGAACTCCGAGTGCGCCGACTGCCACAGCAGGAAGCCGGAGAGCCGCTGCTCGCCGCTGGTGCGGATGACCAGGTCGGGATCGGGCTGGCCGCGGGTGTAGAGGTGCTCCGCGATGTGCTCGACGTCGAGGATCTCGGCCATCTCCTCGATCGTGCGACCGGCGGCGGCCTGCTCGTGCAGCAGCGAGCGCACCGCGTCGGCGATCTCGCGCCGGCCGCCGTATCCGACCGCCATGTTGACCTCGACGCCGACCGTGCGGTCGCGGGTCTTCTCCTGAGCGGCCTTGAGCGTGGCGGCCGTCGACGCCGGCAGCACGTCGAGCGCGCCCACGATGCGCAGCCGCCACGGGTTACCGTCCTCGGCCAGCTCGGTCGCGAGGTCCTCGATGATCTGGAGCAGCGGGTCGAGCTCGGCGGCCGGGCGGCGCAGGTTGTCGGTGGCCAGCAGGTAGAGCGTGACGTGCTTGATGCCGGCCTGGTCGCACCAGGTCAGCAGCTCCTTGACGCGGGCCGCGCCGACCCGGTGGCCGTCGTTGGGGTCGACGAACCCCATCTCACGGGCCCACCGGCGGTTGCCGTCGCACATGACGCCGACGTGCTGGGGCACGGGTTTGCCGGCCAGCTTGCCGGCCAGCCGCCGCTCGTACACACGGTAGAACGGAGTGGAGATCAGGGACCGCAGACTCATCGCATCAAACCCTAGCCCGCCCCGGTAGCGACTCAAGGGTGGGCCGGGCGCCGGTGACCCAACCGCAGGGAGATGCGCCCGATCGTGCGAAGGTCGAAAACGCCGTCACCCAGGCCCAACTCCACCATCCGGTCGAAAACATCACCATCTCGGGCAGCGGCGTCCACCGCGGCGTCGACCACGCGCGGCCGGCGGCTGAGCCACGCCGCGAAGCCCGAGTGCCGCAGATGCCGCCCGAGTCGCCCGCGCAGCGCGTCGCGATAGCGCTCGGCCACCCCCTCCGGTCCGGCCGCGGCCGCGGCGCCCGCGAGCGAGCCGGAGAGCACCGCGTAGAAGATCCCCTCCCCGGTGAACGGGTTGATCAGCGAGAGGGCGTCGCCGGCGAGCAGCACGCGCCCGCGTCCCGGCCGCGGCCGCCGGGTCGACAGCGGCAGGTGGTGCCCGCGCACGCCGGCCGGTTCGGCGCCGGCCAGGAGATCCCGCATCCTTTCCAGGAGGTACGCCTTCGTGAGCGCCTCGCCGCGCAGCACCTCCCCGTAGCCGACGTTGGCGGTGCCGTCGCCGATCGGGAACTCCCAGGCGTACGCGGGCCAGCGCTGCCGAGTGGTGACGATGACCTGCTCGCTCGTGTTGCCGGTCGGCGCGTAGCCCCGGATCGCCACGGCGAGATGTCCCGGCGGGTTGACCGGATGACCGAGCTGCCGCCGCACCACCGAGCCCGCACCGTCGGCCCCGATCAGCACGCGTGCCCGCGCGACATCGTCGATCACCACCCCGTCGCCGCGATCGCTCACCCGGCGCACGGCATGACGCCGCAACTCGGCACCGGCCGCGACCGCCGCCCGGACCAGCCGCTCGTCGAAGACCAGCCGGGGCACGGTGTGCGCCGGTCTGGGCAGCTGCCGGGCCACCGCCGCGCCGTCCGGTCCCACCAGGCGCAAACGATCGATAGCCGGGTAACCATCGGTCACGCCGGTCACGCCCAGGGATTCGAGCACGGCGACGGCCTCGGCAGCGATGCCGTCGCCGCACGGCTTGTCCCGCGGGAAGCCGGCCCGGTCGAGCAGGAGCACGTCGGCGCCCGCCCGGCGGGCGGCGATCGCGGCGGCGGCGCCGGCCGGACCGGCGCCGGCCACCACGAGGTCGTAGGTTCTCACTCGGCCACTATGGACCTCAGGCGTCGGCCAGGCGGGCTCGCAGGGCGTCGAGCTCGGCCCAGAGGACGGCGGGGAGCTTGTCGCCGAACTTGGTGAACCACTCGGTGACCTGGGGAATCTCGGCCAGCCACTCGTCGCGGTCGACGCGCAGGACGGCTGCCACGTCGGCCTCGTCGAGGTCGAGGCCGGTCAGGTCGAGGGCCTCGGGGGTGGGCACGTGGCCGATCGGGGTCTCGACGCCGTCGCCCTTGCCGTCGAGCCGGTCGACGATCCACTTGAGGACCCGGCTGTTCTCGCCGAAGCCCGGCCAGAGGAACCGGCCGTCGTCACCGCGGCGGAACCAGTTGACGTAGAACACCTTGGGCAGCTTGGCGGCGTCGCCGGACGCGCCCTTGGCCATGTCGATCCAGTGCTGGAAGTAGTCGCCGGCGTGGTAGCCGATGAACGGCAGCATCGCCATCGGGTCGCGGCGCACCACGCCGACCTGGCCGACAGCGGCCGCGGTGGTCTCCGAGGAGAGCGTCGCGCCCAGGTAGACGCCGTGCACCCAGTCGCGGGCCTCGGTGACCAGCGGGACGGTGGTGCGGCGGCGCCCGCCGAACAGGATCGCGTCGATCGGCACGCCGCGCGGGTCGTGGTACTCCTCGGCGAGGATCGGGCACTGCTCGATCGGCGTACAGAATCTGCTGTTGGGGTGGCTCGACGGGGTTGGCGACCCGGGCGTCCAGTCCTGGTTCTTCCAGTCGGTCAGGTGGGCGGGCGGCTCGCCCATGCCCTCCCACCAGATGTCGCCGTCGTCGGTGAGGGCGACGTTGGTGAAGACCGAGTTGCCCCGCGCCAGGGTGCGCATCGCGTTGGGGTTGGTGTGGAAGTCGGTGCCGGGCGCGACGCCGAAGAGCCCGAACTCCGGGTTGGTGGCCCAGAGCCGGCCGTCCTCGCCGAACCGCATCCAGGCGATGTCGTCGCCGATGGTCTCGACCTTCCAGCCCGGCAGCGTGGGCTCGAGCATGGCGAGGTTGGTCTTGCCGCAGGCCGACGGGAAGGCGCCCGCGACGTAGCGGACCTGCCCCTCCGGCGAGGTCAGCTTCATGATCAGCATGTGCTCGGCGAGCCAGCCCTCGTCGCGCGCGGCCACGCTGGCGATGCGCAGCGCGTAGCACTTCTTGCCGAGCAGCGAGTTGCCGCCGTAGCCGGAGCCGAACGACCAGATCTCGCGGGTCTCCGGGAAGTGCGAGATGTACTTGGTCTCGTTGCACGGCCACGGCACGTCGGCCTGTCCCGGCTCCAGCGGGGCGCCGACCGAGTGCAGCGCGGGCACGAAGTCGGCGTCGTCGCCCATCGCCGTCAGGACCGCGGCCCCCATCCGGGTCATGATGCGCATGCTCGCGACGACGTACGGGCTGTCGGTGAGCTCGACGCCGAACATGGGCCGCGGGGCGTCCAGCGAGCCCATGCAGAACGGGACGACGTACATCGTCCGGCCGCGCATGCAGCCCCGGTAGAGCTCGGTCATGGTCGCCTTCATCTCGGCCGGCGCCATCCAGTTGTTGGTGGGGCCGGCGTCGGCCTCGTCGGCCGAGCAGATGAAGGTGCGTTCCTCGACGCGGGCGACGTCGCCGGGGTCGGTGCGCGCCCAGAACGAGTTGGGCTTCTTCTGGGGGTCGAGGCGGACGAGCGAGCCCGATTCGACCAGGGCGTCGGTGAGTTCTCGCCACTCCTCCTCGGAGCCGTCGCACCAGACGACGCGATCCGGGGTGGTCAGGGCGGTCACTTCGTCGATCCAGGCGAGGAGCCGGGGATGAGAAGTCGGGGGCACGGTGATCTCCTTCGGTCTTCGTTGACCAGGACCACTGATAGTTCGACCGGTAGCGGCCGGGTCATGGGGAGTTACCAGAGCCTAAAGCCGATGGACGTTCTGTTCATCGGAAGATGCTGTGGACAACTGCACAATCCTCGGCAACTTTGCTTGCAGACGATCGATTCTTCGCCGCACAGCGCAGTTCCGCGCAGCATTGCCGGAACGGCCAGGGGCACGCCCGGCCGATCGGCGACTTTCGCAAAACGGACTTAACACCCTAAGCTTGGGTAATCGGGCTTTCCTCTTACTCCCGCCGCAGGAGGCAGGAATGACCATCCCGGGCAGGGCCACGGACACGGACACCGAACTGCTGTCGGCGGTCCGCGCAGGTGACACCGCGGCGTACGGCACGCTCTACGAGCGGCACCATGCCGCGGCGCGGCACCTGGCGTACGGCCTCACTCGAGACCCCGCCGACGCCGACGACCTGGTCGCCGAGACGTTCGCCAAGGTCTTCGCCGCCCTGCGCGCCGGCCGCGGGCCGCTGGTCGCCTTCCGCGCCTACCTCGCCACCACCATGCGGCACGTCTGCTACCACCGGGCACGCCGCGACCGCCGGCTCGAGTTCACCGACGACCTGACCAGGTACGACGAGGGTCAGCCGTACACCGACCCGGCGCTGGACCGGCTGGAGCGCGCGTACGCCGCGGCGGCGTTCCGGCAACTCCCGGAGCGCTGGCGCGACGTGCTCTGGCAGACCGCCGTCGAGGGCAACAGCCCCGCCGAGGTGGCCGGCATGCTCGGCATGACACCGAACGCCGTGGCCGTGCTGGCCCACCGCGCCCGCGAGGGCCTGCGCAGCCTCTACCTGCAGCAGCACGTCGGCGTGGTCAAGCACCCGGAGTGCCGCTGGGCCGGCGACCGCCTCGGCGTGCACCTGCGCGGGCGGCTCGCGCCGCGGGACAGCAACCGGATGCGCCTGCACCTGGGCTGGTGCGCCGAGTGCCGCGGACGGGTGGCGGAGATCGCCGAGGTCAGCGACATGCACCCTCCGTACCGGCAGCGTCACCACGCCGGGTCCGGCGGTTAAGACTCGCAAACGAAAACAGCGGCAGGTGACGGCCCCCGGTACTCTCGGATCGTGCCCGACATCTCGCCGACGCAGCCCTCCGGCCTGCGCGCCAAGATCCGGGCACTCGTCCGCGAGGTGAGCAAGTTCGGCACGGTGGGGACCATCGCGTTCGCCATCGACCTGGCCATCTTCAACGTGCTGCTCCAGGCCGGCGTCGAAACGCTGTTCGCCAAGACCATCTCGACTGTGCTGGCGACCACCGTCGCGTTCACCGGCAACCGCTTCTGGACCTGGCGGCACGCGGCCCACAGCAACATCACCCGGCAGTACACGATGTTCTTCGTGCTCAACGCCATCGGCCTGGGCATCGGGCTCGCCTGCCTGGCGATCAGCCATTACGGTCTCGGCAGTGTGTGGCCGATCTTCCAGACCAAGCTCGCGGACAACATCTCGGGACAGCTGGTCGGCACCGCCGTCGGCACGCTGTTCCGCTTCTGGTCGTACCGCCGGTTCGTGTTCCCCTCAGCGGCACCGCCGGCCGCGGCTCCGCCGGGCACGCCACAACGTCAGGACCCACGTGCGGCTACTGTGACGCCGCCACCTTCCCCCCTCCGTGACACGGCGTAAAGCCCACTCTCCCGCTAAGGTTGCCCAATGCCCTCAGTCAGCTCGCTGACGACACGCCTGCGCCGTGTAGCCCCCGAAGCCATCGCCTTCGGTGTCATCGGCGCCGGTAACACGCTGCTCTACATGGCCATCACCTGGGCCCTGCTGCCGATCGGCGCGGTCAAGGCCAGCGTCGTCGGCACGGTCATCACGACCACCCTGGCATATTTCGCCAACCGCTACTGGACATACCGTCACCACACGCGCACGGCGCTGCGCCGTGAGTACACGCTGTTCTTCGGGTTCAACCTGATCGGCATGGTCATCCAGTCCGGCGCCATCGCCATCGGCAAGTACGGCTTCGGTCTCACCGAAGAGACCAACAAGTACGAGTTCATGGCCGTCACGCTGCTCGGCATCGTGATCGCGACGATCTTCCGCTTCTGGGCCTACCGCACCTTCGTCTTCCTCAAGCCGCCGGTCGACGGCCACGAGACCGAGCTGGCCGAGCTCGACGCCGCCGCGGGCCTCGCCGAACTGAGCACCGAGGAAGAGCCTCAGGTCACCGCGACGACACGCTAGTCGCCGCGCCTGGCCTGGCGCCGGAAGAGACCCCGCCGCTGGGCCGGCAGCTCCGGCTCCTCCGCCGCTTCCTCCTCGTCGTCCTCCGGGTGCCGCTGACGATCCTGCTCGATCAGCTCGTAGAGGAGCGTCTGCACGCTCTGGGCGCGCGGCACCGAGGCGAGGAGGGCGGCCTGCTCACCGATCGAGTCGACCTTGAGCGTGCCCGACCCGAAGAGCCGGTCGAGGACCGACTGGGTCACGACGTGGTCGTTGACGCGGTTGAGCGGCAGGTCGCGCCGTTCCCGGGCGATCACGCCGTCCTGGAGCAGGATCCGCTCGTCGGTCAGCACGTAGTGGGTGCACCGCCACTGCACCAGCGGCGCGGCGCCGTACCGGATCCCCTGATAAAGCATGATCAGCGCGACCACCGCGAAGGCGATGCGGCCGCCGTCGGTGGTCGGCAGCATCACCCAGGCCACGGCGGTGACGACCACCGCGAGCAGCGCGACCAGCGCCGGGCGGATCGCCGCCTTCCAATGCGGATGGAGGTGGAGGACGAGCTCCTCCTCCTCGGCCAGCACATCCTCGGGGAACGCCACGCCGTCAGCGTACGTGCAGCACGTCACCCGCCGAGACGCGATGGTCGGCGCCGTCCGCCGTACGGACGACCAGGCGGCCGTCACCGTCCACCGAGGTCGCCTCGCCCTCGAGCGGGTCACCGGCCGGCAGCAGCACGCGGACCTGCCGGCCGATCGTCGAGCAGTTCCTCCGGTACGCGGCGAGCAGCCCCGACATCTCCGCGTCCCCGCCGGCCTCCCGCCACCCCGTGTACCAGGAAGCGATGCCGCGCAGTGACGCCCGCAGGAGCGGGTCACGGTCGGTGACCGGCGCACCGGCGACCCGGAGCGAGGTGGCGGGCAGGCCGTTGGTCTCGGGCAGCTCGTCGGCGCGGGTGCTCACGTTGAGGCCGATGCCGACCACGACCGCGCCGCCGGACGCCTCGGCGAGGATGCCGGCGCACTTGCCGCCCGCGACGAGCAGGTCGTTCGGCCACTTCAGGGCGGCCTCGACCTCGGCCACCCGGGTCACCGCCTCGCAGAGCGCCACCCCGGCCAGCAGCGGCAGCCAGCCGAGCGCGCCGGGCGGCACGGCCGGCCAGTCCCGCTCGTCGTTGCGCTCGAGGGGGCGCAACAGCACGCTCAGGGTCAGCCCGGCACGCGGCGGCGACGTCCACTGCCGGTCGCGGCGGCCACGCCCGGCCGTCTGGCTCTCGGCGACCACCACGAGTCCCTCGGCCTCGCCGCCCTGCGCCGCCGCGGCGGCGTCGGCGTTCGTCGACGCGGTCTCGGCGCGCAGGTCGAGCCGCGACCAGAAGCCGCCGGGCGCCACCAGGGCCCGGCCGAGCGCGCGGGCCGACAGCGGCGGACGGTCGAGGTCGGTGTACGGCGAGGACATCAGTGCAGCGTAGTCCGCCCGTTCATTGCGGCGGGTCGGCGGCGTGGCGGCTCACGTAGACGCGGCTGGGATGGTGCGGCGCCTCCGCCGGCCGGGGGCGCGGGCGGGGGCGGCGGCGCTCCGGGCGCGGCTCCTCGGCCACGGTCTCGAAGTTGTCCGCCCGCCACTCCCGGGCCGGCGGCTGCTGCTCGCGGGCGGCGCGCCGCTTGTCGTTGCGAGACTGCCAGCTGCGCGGGAGGCGGATGCGGCCGGGGCGCTCGCCGGCCTCGCCCTCGTCCAGGGCGGCGGACGGCGGCCAGACCGGCACGACCTCGGTGGGCTCGTGCTGCACGGGCGTGAGGTCGAAGCCGGTGGCGGGCTCGTAGTCGGGCACGGGCGGGAGGCGCTCGACCGGGACCGGCCAGCCGTAGCCCTTGGCCGAGGGCTCGGGATCCTCGTCCAGCTCGACCGGGATCGGCGTCCAGTATTCGCCGGACGGCGGCTCCTCGCGGGTCTGCCGGTACTCCGGGCGCACCCATCCCTCGACGCGGTGGCCCAAGCGGGCGACAGGCTCCGGCGTGGGCTCCTCCGCCGCGACTTCCTCCGCCTCCGCGGCGAAATCCGCCTCCGCAGCGAAATCCGCCTCCGCGACGAACTCCGGCTCCGCGACGAACTCCGGCTCCGCGACGAACTCCGGCTCCGTGACGTCCCCGTCGTGCTCGAAGTCCGTTGGCCCCTCGGAGGCCGAATCCTCGGGCTCGCCGAACTCGGGGAAGCGCTCACCGCCGTACGCCGCGTGGTCCCGGCGACGGCGACCGTGCGGGACCTCGTCGTCCTCCTCGTCCGCCAGGCCGATCATCGCAAGCCCGCCGCGCTCCCCGGCCAGGGCGATCGCGCCGGTGCGCTCCTCCGGCGACTGCCGGCCACGGCGACGGCTCCCCCGCGCGCGGCGGGGCGGCAGATCGGCCTCGGCCGCCAGCACGGCGTTGCGGGTGGCCTCGCGAACCGCCTTGCGCCCGGCCCGGCGCCCGCCGGTCCGGAAGAGCACGCTGCGGAAGCAGATCAATGTGGCGAGCCCCCCGGCGATGAGGGCGATGCCGGCCGCGGTCATCCAGTTCGTCACGAGAGACGTAACGAATGGGGCATTGAGTGCGAAACGCACCCGTAGCGGCGCGTGGACTCCCGTCGCACTACGATCAAGTCTGTCTTTTCATCCTCCGCCGGAACCACGTGAGGAACCACTGTGACGACGCAGCCCGACGCGATCCAGGCCGACATCCACACGACGGCCGGCAAGATCGGCGACCTCACCCGCCGTACCGAGGAGGCAGTGCACGCCGGCAGCGAACGCGCCGTCGAGAAGCAGCACGCCCGCGGCAAGAAGACGGCGCGCGAGCGGATCGCGATGCTGCTCGACGAGGGGTCCTTCGTGGAGCTCGACGCGCTCGCGCGGCACCGCTCCACCAACTTCGGCCTCGACAAGAACCGCCCCTACGGCGACGGCGTGGTCACCGGCTACGGCACCGTCGACGGCCGGCAGGTCTGCGTCTTCTCCCAGGACTTCACCGTCTTCGGCGGATCGCTCGGCGAGGTCTTCGGCGAAAAGATCGTCAAGGTGCTCGACCTCGCCATGAAGACCGGCTGCCCGATCATCGGCATCAACGACTCCGGCGGCGCGCGCATCCAGGAGGGCGTCGTCGCGCTCGGCCTCTACGCCGACATCTTCTTCCGCAACGTCCGGGCCAGCGGCGTCATCCCGCAGATCTCGCTGATCATGGGGCCCTGCGCGGGCGGCGCGGTCTACTCCCCCGCGATCACCGACTTCACCGTGATGGTCGACCAGACGTCGCACATGTTCATCACCGGCCCCGACGTGATCAAGACGGTGACCGGCGAGGAGGTCGGCTTCGAGGAGCTCGGCGGCGCCCGCACCCACAACACCCGCAGCGGCAACGCCCACTACCTGGCCTCCGACGAGGACGACGCGATCGACTACGTGCGCGCGCTGCTGTCGTACCTGCCGTCGAACAACCTCGACGAGCCCGTCGTCTTCGAGGAGCCGGCCTCGCTCGCCGCCGACGAGGACGACCTCGCGCTGGACACGCTGATCCCGGACTCGGCGAACCAGCCGTACGACATCAAGAAAGTAGTCGAGACCGTCGTCGACGACTTCCTCGAGGTGCAGCCGCTCTACGCTCAGAACATCGTGGTCGGCTTCGGCCGCGTCGAGGGCCGCCCGGTCGGTGTCGTGGCCAACCAGCCGATGCACTTCGCCGGCACGCTCGACATCGCCGCCAGCGAGAAGGCCGCCCGCTTCGTGCGCACCTGCGACGCCTTCAACATCCCGGTGCTGACCCTGGTCGACGTGCCCGGCTTCCTGCCCGGCACCGCACAGGAGTGGGACGGCATCATCCGGCGCGGGGCAAAGCTCATCTACGCGTACGCCGAGGCCACCGTCCCCAAGATCACCGTCATCACGCGCAAGGCGTACGGCGGCGCGTACGACGTGATGGGCTCCAAGCACCTCGGCGCCGACATGAACTTCGCCTGGCCCACCGCGCAGATCGCCGTCATGGGCGCACAGGGCGCGGTCAACATCCTCTACCGCGGCGAGCTCGCCACCGCCGAGGACCCCGCGGTGCGCCGTGCCGAGCTCATCCAGGAGTACGAGGACACGCTCGCGAACCCGTACATCGCGGCGGAGCGCGGCTACGTCGACGCCGTGATCCAGCCCTCCGAGACGCGCGCGCAGGTCACGCAGGCCCTGCGGATGCTGCGCAGCAAGCGGGAGACCCTGCCGCCCAAGAAGCACGGCAACATTCCGCTGTAACGGGGCAACCGGATCGCCGGGTGCGGTGTGTCTTCCCATGTGCAAGCCGACTTCGACGCCTTCTACACAGCGACGGTCCGGCGCGTCGTGCTCTACCTCTATGCCGCCTGCGGTGATCGCTCCGACGCCCAGGACATCGCGCAGGAGGCGTTCGCGCGCGCCTGGCAGCACTGGCCCAAGGTGTCCCGATACGACGATCCCGAGGGCTGGGTACGCGCTGTCGCCTGGCGCCTGATGATCAACAGGTGGCGGGGTCTCCGGCGCTGGCTCGCCGCCCGGGCGCGCCTCGGGCCGCAGGCCGAAGCGGTCGGTGGCCCGTCACCGGACCGGGTGGCCATCGTCGGCGCGCTGCAGCGGCTGCCCGCGCCGCAGCGGCAGGCCGTCGCGCTGCACTACTTGCTGGACATGCCGGTCTACGAGATCGCCGCGAGCACCGGCGTCCCCGAGGGGACGGTCAAGGCGCGGCTCTCCCGGGCGCGGGCGACCCTGGGCCGGCTGCTCGACGACCGGCTCGTCGACAACCCTGATGAGGAGATCAGCGATGCCCCGTACCGTGCCTGAACGCCTGCGCGAGCTCGAAGCCGAGGTGCGCGACCTCGACGTCCTCCCCGCCGCGGCGATCCGTGCCCGCGGCCGGAGCCGGCGCCGGCGGCAGCTGGCCGTGACGACGACGGCGGCAGCCGTGGTGGCGGCCACGGCAGGTGTCGCGTTCGCCTGGCCCGAGCAGAAGCGCGACGCCCCACCGCTTCCGGCCGCCGCCCCCACCGTGCGGTGCGTTCTCACGCTGCCGAGCGACCCGAGCCAGATCAAGATCCGGATCTCCGGCGCCGCGGAAACGGCCGCTCAGCTGCGGGCACGCCGCTTCACCGTGCTGCAGGGGCCCACCGAGCCCGCTTCCTCGGGCGCGGCGATGCTGGTCTACGGCCCCGCGGCGATCGGCACGGCGACCGTCGCGCGCGCGTCGCTGCACGGCGAGGTGACCATGCGGTTCGACCCTCGGCGCGGTGACGACGTCATCGACCTGAGCCTCGGGCCGGCGTTCACCCGGCTCGCCACCACCACCGAGCTCAACACGAACCTCGCCACCGGCGGGGAGCCGACCGCGCCGCCGGAGTGCTCCTAGGCGCTCAGGCCGATGCGGGCAGCCACTGGCCGGCGAGCATGAAGGCGCCGATGACCAGGGCCGCCACGTTCACGATGAGGAAGACGCCGACCCAGAACAGGGCGGGCACGTGCGAGACGCGCGCCAGTTGGTCGGCGTCCGACTCGGGCATGCGGCCGCGGCTGCGCAGGCTCTGCAGCTCGAAGACCGGCCGCACCCCGCCGAACAGCAGGAACCACACACCCGCGTACGCGAAAGCGGCCTGGACCTGCGGCGAGGCGTACCAGGACACGACGAAGACGATCGCGCCGGTGACGACCAGCGACACCACGCCGAACAGGTTCCTGATGTTGATCAGCATGAGCAGCAGCAGGACGACGGCGAGCCAGAGCAGCAGCGTGATCCGGTTGCCGCCGAGCAGCCACGCGCCGAGCAGGCCCACCAGCGACGGCGCGATGTAGCCGCCGAGCAGCGTGAGCATCATGCCCGGCCCGGTCGGGCGCCCCGACGACAGCGTCAGGCCGGACGTGTCGAACTCCAGCCGGATGCCGCGCAGCCGGCGGCCGGTCAGCAGCGCGAACAGCGCGTGACCGCCCTCGTGCGCGATCGTGACGGCGTTGCGGGCGATCCGCCACACCGGGCGGAACGCCACGGCCAGGAATCCGGCCAGCGCGGTGAGCAGCACCAGCAGGCCGGGCGGGTCCGGCTGAGCGCCGAGCAGCTTGTCCCAGAGATCAGTCACGCCTTCGATCGACACAGCGCCGAACTGTAGCCGATCACGCTATGCGCGCTCTCAGGCGCGGCGCCGTACCACGGCCTTCGCGGGCGCTTCGGCGGGCTTCCTGAGCATACGGGCGGCGATCACGCCGCCGGCGAACACGGCCAGCAGGGCGATGATGGCGAACATGGCGAGTGGCCCGATGGTCGCGGTGAGCACGACGAGATCGGCGAACGCGATGATGACCCAGAACCCGATCGTGGGCTTACTGCCGTACCGTCGGCAGTTCATGTCGCACCTCCTCGGTGATACGACGTGAACTACCCATTCATCCGGCGACTCACTCGTCCGAGTGCTACTTCGGCTGGAACCCCGCGATGATCGCCTTGATGTCGGCCTGCGAGGCGGTCCAGTCCTCCGGGCTGACATACCAGTTCAGCGAGTACGCCTGGTGGTCGTTGACGACGAAGTTGCGCCTGATCACGTGCTGCGCGTTGCCGGTGCTGGTGGTGTAGAAGTACTCCCAGTCGGCGGCGTTCTTGAAGTAGCCGTTCACGCGGTCGACGCGGACCTTCTGGTAGCCCCGGATCGTGCCGGAGCGGTCCTTCTCCTGGTCGACCCAGTCCTGGTACGCGTCGGGGGCCGGGCTCGTGGTCTGCGAGACGAGCAGCAGCCGGTTGTTCCACTTGTACTCGATGCCGCTGCTGCTCTCGCTGCGCTTGGCGTTCGCCGGCAACGGGATCTTGAACCCGGTGGCGTCGGTGCGCATCGCCCAACCGGCGGGCAGCGCGGCGGTGCTGGGCGCCTTGCTCGGCGTCGCCGCGCCGGTAGCAGGAGTGGACGGCTTGGCGGAGCCCTGCCCGGCGGCACCCTGCTGCGTGGCGGCGGCGGACGCGCCGGGGCCGGCCTGCGCGTTGTCGTCGTCGTTGCCGAACGCCTGCGCCACAAGAACGGCCACCAGCACGACGATGAGCAGCACCACGCCGAACCCGATCGCGGCCTGGCGATAGGTGAGACGGGTGCCGAAGACGGTGATGCCCGGGCTGCTCGAATAGGTCGGCACGACCGGCATGGGCGTCCACGCCGGACGGTTCGAGCGATTGATGCCCGCAATGGGCGGAAGCTCCTGAGGCTCGGCCCCACCCTGGGGCAGAACGGCGGCAATCGCCGTCTTGTCGGCGTCCACCTGCCGCGGAACGACCCGGGTGGCGTTCTGGTCCTGAGGCTGCTCGACCTTCTCGGCCTTCGCCTGGGCAGCCGCGGGCTTGGTCTCCGCAGCCGGCTTCGCCTGCGCGTCAGCGGCCTTGGTCCCGGCCTTGTCGGCGGCGCCCGGCTTCTGCTGCCGCCCACTCGCCACAGCACCTTCCGCCTTGTCGACGGCGCCGGACTTCGCACTCGGCTGCGATCCGCCATCCGCCTTGCCGGCGGCCTCGGGCTGCGCGCCCCGCTGTGACCCACTCAGCGCCTTGCCGGCGGCCTCGGGCTGCGCGCCCCGCTGCGACCCACTCCCCGCCTTGTCGACGGCCTCGGGACTCGCCGCCTTGCCATTGGCTTCGGATTCAGCGGCCTGCTGTGACCCACTTGCGGCCTTCACCTCAGCCTTGTCGGCCGCGCCAGACTTCGCGCCCTGTGTGGGCGCGGCCTTGTCGGCCGCGTCGGACTCCGCAGCCAGCGAACCGCCCGCCGCGAGCGCGGCCTCGCCGGCTGCACCGGACTCCGCGCTCTCTTGCGGCCCGCCCGCCATAGGCGCGACGTCCGAGGCGCTCGACTCGTCCCCGTCGGCTGTGCTGGGCCTCGCGGCCTGCGGCGATCCGCTCACCGCCGGCGCGGCGTTCTCGGCGACGTTGGTCTTGCCCTTGTCGGCAGCGCCGGACTTCGCCGCCGCCTGCGACCCACTCTCCGTCGAAGCACCGTTCGCATTCGACGCGGCGCTCACCGTCGACGCATCGCTCGAGGCCGCCGCGGTGTCCGCTGCCTTCTCGGCGGCGTTCTGCCCGGCTTTCTTACCGCGGCCGCTCGGCCCGCCCTCGGTCACAGTGCTCGACTGCTCCGCAGCCTCCGACCCACCGGCGACGCTCGACTCGCCCTTGTCGACGGTGCTCGACTCGCCCGCGGCACTAGACTCGCCCGCGGCGACAGAGTCTGGCCCGGCCGTGGTTATCGGCCCTCCCGCAGCGGTCGACGCACCCGCGGCGGTCGACGCACCCGCGGCGGTCGACGCACCCGCGGCGGTCGACGCACCCGCGGCGGTCGACGCACCC
>NZ_BOMI01000097.1 GCF_016862115.1 Paractinoplanes deccanensis | reverse complement strand
GGCGGTCGACGCACCCGCGGCGGTCGACGCACCCGCGGCGGTCGACGCACCCGCGGCGGTCGACGCACCCGCGGCGGTCGACGCACCCGCAGCCGACCCACCACCAGCAGGCAACCCACCGGCGGCGGCGGACCCACCGGCAAGAGCGGACCCGCCGGGAACGGTTGACTGACCCGCAGTCGACCCACCTGCTGCGGTCGACCCACCTGCTGCAGCAGTCGACCCATTCGCGGCATCCAACCTATCGGCAGCAGCGGACCCGCCGGCGGTAGCGGACCCACCGGCAGTGGTGGACCCAGCGGCGGCAGCGGCCCCAGCGGCAGCGGTCGACCCACCACTAGCACTAGACCCGCCAGCGGGATCCAGCCCACCCGTGGCAGCGGGCCCACCAGCGGCAGCCAGCCCACCGGCGGCGGTAGACCCGCCAGCAGCAGCCAGCCCACCAGCGGCGCCCGACTCACCGGCGGTGCTCGACTCGCCCTTGTCGATGGCGCTCGGCTTCGTAGCCTCCCGCGCCTCCTGCACATCCTTAGTCGCCACTCCAGGTGCCGACATATCGGATTTTTCGGATTTGGCCGGAGCACCACCGCGAGGCGGAAGCGGCATCTCGATCCGCGTCGTGGCCTGGACTTCGTCGGCCGCCGGCTCCGGCGACGCGGCCTTGGCCGGCTCCGCGGGCGCCGGCCTTCCCGCATACGACTGCGGGGCGCTCCTGGCCGGGTCCACGGGCGGCGGACTCCCGGCGTACGACTGCGGCACGGCCTTGGCCGGGTCCACGGGCGGCGGACTTCCCGCGTACGACTGCGGGGTGGTCTTGGCCGGGTCCACGGGCGGCGGACTTCCCGCGTACGACTGCGGGGTGGTCTTGGCCGGAGGGCGCGGCTTGGCGGGAGGGACCACCGTCGTCGCGTCGGTGTTGGGGCGGTCGACGATGCGCGGCATCAGCGCGGTGGCGTCGGCCGGCAGCGGCCTCTGTGGATGGGGCTTCTGAGGGTTCGGCCGCTGCGGAGAAGGCACCACCGTGGTGGCGTCGTTGGCCGGCTGCTCGGGAGCGTTCTTGCCCCGGCGCGCTGCGGCGACGTCGGCGGCCGTGAACCCGGCGTGACCGGCTCGCGGCGGCTGCGGGCGGGCGCCCTTGGGCTGTTCCGGCTCGGCGGGGCGGCTGCCACGCGTACTGATGAATGCGGTCTTGTCGTCGCGGACCGGCGGGGTGTCGACGCGCGTGGCGTCGAGCCGAGGCTTGTCGGTCTTGGGCTTGTCGGTGCGGGGCGGCTTGGCCGCGGAAGCGTCGACACGTGTCGGCGTCTCGGCGGCGGGACGGCCGACGGTCGCCTTGCCCGGCGTGAAGACCGGCGGACGCCCACCCACCACCGGCGGCTGCGCGGGCTGACCGGACGGACGCCCGCCCACGACCGGCGGCTGCGCGGGCGGGTTCGTCGGGCGGACCGGCGGACGCGGGCCCGGCACGACCGGCGTGGCACCCGTGTGCGGCAGGCCGGTGCGGTCGCGGCCGACGCCCGGGCGCCGCATCGTCGGGCTCATCGGGAAGGTCAGCTTGCCGCGGCGACCGGCCGCCCGCAGCAGCAGGCGCTCCGCCTCCTCGGCGTTGATGCGGTGCGCCGGGTCCTTGCGCAGCAGGCCGTTGAGCACCGGCTTGAGCGGGCCGGCGTTGCGGGCCGGCGGAGGGTTCTCGGTGGCGAGCGCGGCCAGCGTGGCGATCGCGGACGGGCGGGCGAACGGCGACGCGCCCTCCACCGCGGCGAAGAGGGTGGCGCCGAGCGACCACAGATCGGCGGCCGGACCGGCCGAACCGTCCCGGGCGCGCTCGGGCGCGATGTAGGCCGGGGAGCCGAGCACCAGGCCGGTGCGCGTGACATTGGGGTCGCCGGGCACGGTCGCGAGCCCGAAGTCGGTGAGCACGACCCGGCCGTCCGCGCCGATCAGCACGTTGCCGGGCTTGACATCACGGTGCACGACGCCGGCACGGTGCGCGGCGCGCAGGGCATTGAGGACACCAAGGCCCATCTCGGCTGCGCGTACGGGATTGAAAGGCCCCTCGGCGGCGAGCGTGTCCTGCAGCGAGCGCGACGGCACGTACTCCATGACGATCCACGGGTCGGCGTCGGTGCGCAGCACGTCGAAGACGCGTACGACATTGATGTTGTTGAGCCGGGCGATCGCGCGCGCCTCACGCAGCGAGCGCTCGCGCATCTCCTGCCTCTCCGCGGGCGTGAGACCGGGCGGCGGGACGAGCTCCTTGATGGCCACGTCCCGGTGCAGGACGACGTCTGTCGCCCGCCAGACGCGGCCCATGCCGCCCTGACCGAGCGGCGCGACGAGCCGGTAACGGTCTGCGACGATGAGCGGGGGCGAGGAAGACATCACGGAGAAAATACCCGGTCCTGTCGAGCCACAGCGAATCGATCAGCCGAGTGTGGGATGCGTGTCACCGGATCTCCATGGTCGCGTCGTACGCTCGGTCGATGGATAAGGAACCGCTGGTCAGCGTCGTGCGCGGCGAACCAACCGATCTCGAGCTGGCCGCGCTGGTCACGGTACTCACGGCGGCATCCAGCGCGGTGGATGAGCAACCCGCCGGCACACCCCCGTCAGCCTGGGCACGCTCGGCAAGACCATCGATGCGCCCCGCCTCTTGGCGCGCCTCGGCCCTGCCAAGCTAGATCATCACCCGTCACTGTCCACAGGGTCCCCCGGCCCTGGCGGCGACCGACTACGCTCACCTTCGCTGGTTTCGTTCCCAACTTCGGGGGAGGGTGGCGATGATTCCTCAGGAGGATCTCGGTCCCGCGTGGCTGCGCGACTACGGCACCACAGATTTCGGCCAGATCGAGGCCGACATCCGCGCCATGGAGCAGTTCGCCGCCAAACTGGCAGCCAACGTCAAGGACAGCTACGCCCCCCACCTCGAGAGCGTCACCGAGTCCATGGGGACCAGACTGTCGCCTCTCGACCCGCGCTTCGCCGAGCTGGCGTCGTTCCTCACGGCCCACCACGACGCCCAAGACGTGACCCACCAGAACGTCTACAACTACGCGAACGGCACCCAGGGCTTCGCCTCCGCGGCCGCCGACATCAGCAAGAAATACGCGGGTTCCGACGCCTTCTCCCACGCCAAGGTGAGCGACGTCGACAAGGCCTTCGACAAATACGGCGTCCCCGAGTCCGGCACGCCCGCATACCCCGCCACCCCGGCCACCGAGGGAGATCTCTGATGCTGGTCGCACCCGGTGGCGGCGGCAGCGGCACCAACTGGTTCGCGATGACCGTGCTGGAGATGCAGGACATCATCCAGAAGCCCGACACGGACAAGCACTACGAGTTGCTCACCGGCTGGAAGCAGTCCGCCGACCTCATCAACGAGCACCGTTGGCAGGTCCAGAACTACCGGGACAACCTGGCCGCGGTCTGGCCCCCGGAAAAGAACGAGGCCGCCTACGCCTACCTGACCCGCCTCGACGACCTCATCAAGAACCTCGACGAGACGTACGAAGCCGCGATCGCCAACCACGACGCCTTCGCCTCAGCCACCTTGTCGATCAGCCTGGCCCAGAACGACGTCCAGAAGATCTACGACGAGTACATGGCGAACGCCCAGCTCATGAACGACTTCAACGCCAAACAGCAGCAGGCGGAGAAGGCCGACCCCGGCATCACCAGCACCGAAAAGCCCCCCGTCGCGGACGGCCGCCAGGAGGAGCTACGCCAGAAGGCCGCCTCCCTGCTGAGCAGCGTAAGCAGCGATTTGGCCCTGGCCCAGGTCAACATCCGCACGCCAACTCCGTATAGGCCGTTGACAACCCGAGACGCCACCACCGGTGGGAGCGATGAGAACACCTACATCGCTCCCCCACTACCGCCCATAACGCCCGCCTTTGGTTCCACCGGCGGATCAGCGCCGAGCGGCCCTACTTCGTCTTCCAGCCCCTCCGCCGTCTTTCCCACACTTCCTGCCGGCGCTGGCACGCAACCTGTCGTCGGAAGTCCCATCACTGTTCAGCCCGGAAGTGGAACTCCGCAACCTGGCTTGATTCTCGGGGGAACTCCGACAAGCCCCGTAACCACACCTCCGCCGAGCATCGCGCCTCCACAACCGACGCTGCCGAGTGGCACGCCTGGACCCATTACAGGTCCGGGCCTTCTACCCACCACGGGCCCCGGCTTCCTGCCATCAGGCGGAACCACTCCGCTCCCTCCTGTAGCGAACGGTTCAGGACGCGCCGGTGCTGGCCTCCCACGTGAGGGCGCGCTTCGGCCGGGCACTCCCACAGGCGCCCCGCATGTCATGCCGCCTGGAGGAATGATCGGCGGCACTCCAGGCGTCAGCATTGGTCAGCCCGGGGCTGCTCGCCCGGGTGTTAGCCGCGTAAACCCGGTCGGTGGAGTCATCGGCGGCGGCGTTGGTTCAAATGCGGCAAACGCCAGTGGAATAGCAAGCCAGCGCGCCTCGCAAGTCGGAGGTCCCTACGGCCAAACGACTGGGCGGGGGCCAAAGCGCGGAGAGGGCGCCGAGACTAACCGTTGGGATCCCGACAACCCATGGGAAACCGCCTCGGGCGTGGATCCGGTAGTTCTTCCACCGCGAGCGCAGCGTGTCGATCCCGGACCCGCGATCGGACTGAATTGAGGGCGCTTTCCAGAGCTATCGCCGCTGCTGGAGTAAGTATCCTGGCGGTGGCAACGATACCTGCGACACCCGCCTTCGCCGATTCAGTTCGTGACAGGCAATGGTACCTTCAAAGCCTTAAGATTTCGCAGGCCCATACGATCTCGACCGGCTCAGGAGTCGTCGTGGCCGTGGTCGACACCGGCACTTACCCGCATCCGGATATTCGCAATAACCTCCGCGAAGGAACGGACCTAACAGGAGGAGCTTCCGGCAACGGGAAGTCCGACGCTAACGGTCACGGAACGCGCATGGCAGGACTTGTAGCGGGGCACGGTCATGGCTCAGACTCGGGTATCGAAGGCGTAGCACCGTCGGCGAATATTATTCCCGTTCGTATATCAAGGACGGGCAAAGAGATCGACCCGGAGATGGTCACCTCAGGCGTTCAATGGGCCACCGAGAATGGCGCAAAGGTCATCAACATCTCACTCAGCACCGGCCCCAGCTTCGATCTCAACGACGCGGTAGGAGGTGCCATTGAAAGCGACATTGTAGTCGTCGCTCCGGTCGGCAATGCAGCCTCCGATGCTGTAGTAAATTACCCCGCCGCCTTCGATGGCGTGCTGGCCGTCGGAGCAACCGGCCGCAATGGGAAATATTCTTCAGCATCCGTTAAAAGTAAGAGAACTCAGATTTGTGCACCAGGCGTTGACATAATATCGACTCAGCCCAAGAGCAATTACGGAACCGCCACAGGAACTTCGGACTCCACAGCAATCGTGTCGGGGGCGGCGGCGCTTGTGCGAGCGAAATTTCCTCAGCTCTCGGCAGAGGAAGTTGTTCATCGGCTTACTGCTACGGCTGACGATATTGGGCCGCCGGGGCGGGATGATGAGTGTGGGTATGGGCGGCTGAATATCGTCAAAGCTCTCACCGCCGATGTGCCGCCGCTCGAGGGAGGCGTGTCGGCGTCGCCCAGTGCTGTTGTTTCTACGCCGGCGGCGGGGAGTGTGTCCTCTGCCAGTTCGGTGGAGGGCTCCGGGCAGGAGGCTTCGCCCGGTGGGAGTGGGGCCGGGCTTGTCTTCGGGGGGATTGCGGCCGCTGCCGTCGTCGGGGGTGGGCTGCTCTTCTTTGTGCTTCGGCGGCGGCGGGTTCGGTAGGTCGGGTGGGAAACGCCGGGTTGTGTGCTCCTTTTGGGGCTTCTTGACTTGTAGCCTCGGGGCGTGCAGAAGGATCAGGACATCGCGTACCGGCTGATTCTGGCCTCGGCCAGCCCGGCTCGGCGGCAGCTTCTCGGTGCTGCGGGGATCGACGCTGAAGTGATGGTCAGCGGGGTTGACGAGTCGGTTGTCGAGGCTGAGGACGCGTACACGCTGTGTCTGGCTCTGGCGCGGATGAAAGCGCGGACCATCGCGGCTCAGCTCAACGCCGACCCGGGGGTTGTGGTGCTCGGATGTGACTCTGTGCTCGCGTTCGAGGGTGAGGTTTTCGGCAAGCCGGCCAACGCCGACGAGGCCGTCAAACGGTGGCATCGGATGCGGGGCAAGTCGGGCGTGCTGCACACGGGGCACCACGTGACCAGCCTGGTCAGCGGCAAGCAGGCGGAAGCCGTGGGCGTGACCACCGTGCACTTCGCCGACATCAGCGACGCCGAGATCGACGCGTACGTGGCCAGTGGCGAACCGCTGCACGTGGCGGGGTCGTTCACGCTCGACGGGCGCGGCGGGGCCTTCGTCGACCGGATCGAAGGCGACCCAGGCAACGTCATCGGGCTTTCGCTTCCGCTGCTGCGGACGCTCCTCGCTGAAATGGGCATCCCGATCATCGCTCTGTGGCGGCAGAGCTGAGCCCTGTGGCTCCAGAGCAGCCCTGTGGCTCCGGAGCAGCCCTGTGGCTCTCCGGAGCAGCCTGTGGCTCCGGAGCAGCCCTGTGGCTCCGGAGCAGCCCTGTGGCTCCGGAGCAGCCTGTGGCTCCAGAGCGGCACCGTGACGG